>JAVBNH010000020.1:0-18299 GCA_031551635.1 Oscillospiraceae bacterium
CAGCATGATTTTTTCTCCTCTTTTATGGTTCTTGGTTCTTTTTAACAATCCCATTATATCATAAAAGTGGAGAAAAGTCAGTAGTTTTTTGCTTAAAAAGTCCTTGTTTTTCAAGGTTTTTTAAGTTTCACAATCGGCTATAATACAAAGATAATACTATGGAGGGACACGAAATGCAATTCGGAATGCCGACGCTGATTGAACTGAGGTCGATTGAGGAAAACGCGTCGCTCTGCCGCGAGCTGGGGCTTGATTTTGTTGAGTTTAATATGGATATGCCGGAGTATCAGGTTGACAGACTTGACATAAACAGGTTTGCCGAAGCCATGGATAAATACGGCATTTTTTTCACAATTCACCTTGAGGACACCGTCTATGCGTGGAATTTCAACACCCGTGTGGCACAGGGCTATACCGAAACTGTTCTGCAGACGATTGAGTTTGCGAAAATGCTGCATATACCGGTGCTGAATATGCATTTTCATCAGGGCGAATATTTCACTTTACCTCACCGGAAAGCTTATTTGTTTGAGGAATATCGCGATGATTTTCTGCGTAAGCTTACATCTTTCCGCGACGCCTGTGCTTCGGCTGTAGGGGACGCTGACACAAAAATATGCGTTGAAAACACAAGCTCTTTTACCTTAGATTTTGTCGAGGAAGGTGTCGCTGTTTTACTTGAAAGTCCTGTTTTTGCCCTGACCTTTGATACCGGTCATAATGCGGGCGGCGGTTTCCGGCAGCAGACACTGATTGAGCGGTATATAGAGCGGCTTTCACATATGCATTTGCATGATTACAGCAAAACTCTGGGCGACCACCTACCACCGGGTGAGGGCGAGCTAGATTTGATAAAATATCTTGATTTGGCAAAAACGCATGAATGCCGCGTGGTGCTTGAAGTCAAAATAATCGAAGGGCTGCGGAAATCAATAAAATGGCTGGAAAAGGAGGTAGGTGTTAGGAGATAGGCGATAGGTTTTTTATAATGACTGTAAAAAGAGGTATGCATATTAAAATAAAATATTTAATAAATCACCGCGAACATTGTGAAAAATATAGTATATTCTCGTTAGTGAAGAAGGAAGAGAGAAAAGAACAAAGCGAAAAACCTGCCGAAATGCTTCGACAGATTTTTCGCTTTGGTGCCGGTGGCCGGGGTCGAACCGGCACGGTATCGCTACCACTGGATTTTGAGTCCAGCACGTCTGCCAATTCCATCACACCGGCAAAATAATTTGTATAAGTTTAGCACAATTCACGTTTAAAATCAAGGGGAAATTTCTAAAATTTTTATTTTATTTTGTACAAGGGTGATTATGATTGATTATACGCTACGCGTCGTATTATAATAGACTATATCGCGGAATTTGTCGCTTGAAATAGTGCTATAAAATTATATAATATAAGTGGACGCAAATGCAATTTATTTGTGTATATTTGTATTTGCTTTTTTTTACATAAATTACGCCGCAAATACAATTTATTTTAAGGAGATGTATCTATGACATTGTCGAAGAAAATTCTGAGCACACTACTTGCCGCACTTATGCTCGTAACTTCGCTGTCTGTCGGATTTTACGCTTCGGCAGCTTTGGCAAATGAAAGTCAGGAGTACGATTACCTCGCTGAATACCTGGCTAAGGATTATGTTGCGAAAAAAACAAATTATGATGTTGAGCATAAGCAGGACTATACTACTGTCGGCTGGTCGGAGGAAAATAACGCCTTCATGACCGAGCACAGAGTCACTGCTAAAGATAATCTCGCAAGCGATATTTTTACCGCCGCGGAAAAGTTTTTTTACATAGCCAACAGTATCATCAGCTATGAATACGGTAAAGACAGCTATAACCCTGAAATTCTGAAAAATACGATTCTTTATAACCTTGAGCCGAGGATGCAGTATATCGCAGGCACAAGGGTTGAGCCGGTTGACCCGGACGACCCGGACGGACCTACGCAGAGCGTGCAGGTCAAGGCATATGAATGGTATAATGTCGAATCCGTCATAACCTTTTTTATGGGCGGCGCGACAGCCGTTAACTCCGGCAACTGGTATCACAAGTATATTTTCCATACCATCAATGACATTAACAGTGTTCTTCTGGACATTGACGAAATTGAAAGCGCCGACCCTTACCTGATTACACGTGAGCTGACCGCTACCTTCACCTTTAAAAAGGAGCTTGACGTAAACGGAGTTAAGTCTCTGTATTCCTTCAAGGCGCTCGACCTTGTTATCCCTGCACCGGTAAACGATAACTTCACTATAACTAACCTTCTAAACGCTTCTTATATATTGCTTGACCCATTTGCGTCCTTCTGGAACTCTAATCAATTCGTAAATATGACTGATGCCCAGTTATCAGCCTGGCGTAACGGCGCGGGTTCCGGTTTTATGTCCGCATATAACTTAATCAAAGATTACAGCTCCGAGGTTAAGTATCACCTGTTCGGCGAGCATATCGGCGATATAATGCATGTTCTGGGGAATACCACTCCAATCTCTCTCAAGCCTCAAAGAGCGAATGTCAGAACAAACACCTCCGGACAGCCTGTTCCTTATTATACAGGTCAGACAGTCCGCACCGTTTCAGTGACTAACCCCAATATCGGCGGCACACAAAGTGTTAATTATAACAAGCTTGACGATGTTATCGCGAAGATTGACCAATTGCTTACCGGCGACGCTCTAAAGCCCCTTATACCGGTTATCGGACCGATGCTGCTGCCTGAGTTTACAGGGAATTTTGCGAATTTTAATTCCATCACAGAATTGCTTGAATATACTATCAAAGATTTATTATTTTCTGATACACTTATTACAACGCTGATGAGCTTCCTCTATCCTGAAGTTTCAAAAGCTTTATATGAGCTTGAGGTTGTAGGAACTGAATTTATTGACTCAATTGTTTGGAATGCTATCGAGAACGGAAACAATCAAATCTATGCTCTTCCTGGTAGTTTTACAACGCAAATTCTCGGAACAAACGCTTCACCCAAATCCTATTCTCCTACTTTGTATAGCGGCAGAGGTTATGCCGACCCGACTATCAAAACCAATACCTCTGCTCATGCCACATTACGAGCAATCTTTATGGCTGCCAGTAATAATCATAATTCTTATTCCAACGGCGCCAGATACACTGACTGGGATACATTTAACTGGGATAATGTTAAATGGGGTTTTGAAGACTGCACCACTATGGAGCAAAGGGAAAAGCTTTTCTATGACTCAATTTACCTTGTTTTCAGAGGTCTTGGCGCTATGTGGCGCGCATTGACGGCTGGCGAACCCACTCTGGGCGGTCAGACAGCTGAAAACAGGCTGAGAGTTATTGATGCCGGCGGATTTATTGATGTCGAGGCAACTGGGCGCGAAACATACTCAAACCTTTTTGTTCCGCTTTTTGAGGTCTTAGGCTTAACAAACGCACAGATAAGAACCCCCCAGAGTTACTGGTCTTTAAATGCCGGCGACATGGGACTGGCGATATTTATGCCGCTGTTTGACTGGGTTATTAATGATTTTCTAAATGCTCCGGTTAAAACAATATGCAATATTTTACCGAACCTTATACATTATCTCGACCCTACAACACCTTATTCACCTGTCAGGCTTCTCAAGGGAACCGCTGTTAACGGATCATCATGCCCACGTTTTTCATTAAAGTTGGATGTTCAGATTACACTGCTTTGGATAGGCGATGTAGTTACTATTTCAGACTTATACGACCTTGGCGATCTAGTTGGCGATTTGCTTGACGGCGTTGATGTATTTGCTATGCTTGAATCGGGACTGAACGGTATTTTAGGCTCAGATTTATTAAAGCTGACCGGAAAAATTCCTGTTAAGGATGCAGACGGTAAACCAATAATCGATCCGGATACCGGCGAGGATATGGTTCGGGAGGTGCCGGTTAAACTGCCGAAGCTGATGCTGCAGAAGCTACTGGATTGCGCTACTCTATACACAAACACCAACACCAGATGCGTAACAGTGCCGCCTATTAACGGAGCATACCCGGGCGGCGGGGCTTCACCCGAAAGAACAAAATTATATCAGGTAAAGAATCCGGGAGATATTCTTCTTTACCTTCTGAGATTCCTGCTCTCAAGCCTTGAGTATAGGAACTTCAACGGGAATCCGGCGGCGCCGTTTGACGAGGGAATGCTTGCTAACCTTTTTGGGGTGGACATGGAGCAGGAGCTGGTTGGCGGTATGACTATAGGCTCGTTGATTACCAATATCAGCTGTAACTTCGACGAAGTAATCTGCGCTATAGTTGAGCTCTTGTATCCGAACGACAACGGAAACGAGTATAAGAACGTTTTTGATTCAAGCCCCGGCGACAGCAAGTTTATTTATGACCTCACTCATGTCAATTACCATAAGAATGTTTTGATTGACAGCAGGACTTCTAGAAAATTCGGACCAGCTGTACCTTACTCACCGTATTGGACACGTGACAATGCCACCTATGTTGTCGGAAATCTTGACGGTATGATTGGCGATGTGCTGGCCATGCTCAAGCTGGAAGGCTTTGAAAGTCTTGACAAGGCTTTAGGTGACCTTATCGGTCAGTATATCTATTCAAACGAAACTCTGAGTATGCTCGGTAACATTATTTACGGCGATTTGATCGGAATGCTTGATACTCTTGTTGACGGTATATCCCTGACGCCGCTGTTGAATGATTTCCTCGGTGTTGATCTCGATGTGAAAAGGATAGGTAATGCTTTCAGTCAGGCCTTCGGTTCAACATATGATTCTCAGGTTATCTCACTGATGGTTAATGACGAGGACGGCAGCTGGTCAAAGGATAATTTCTACACTGCTGACGGAATGGCGCTTGACTGGGGTTTCAATGACCGCGACATTAATAAAGAGCTGCCTAACGCCTCTGCAAACGCGAAGCTGACAAAGGATCAGATTTTCTCGAGAAGCATCTCAGCTCTTGTTTCACCACTGTCCTTTATATTCCGTTACCTCTTCCTTGATGAGAATATTAAGCTTTTGGATCTTATCAATATCAAGGGTTACGCAGGCTACCAGTACGCTTTGATTCCACTGTTTGAGATGTTCGGCATAACTAATATAGACGGACTGGTAAACTACAAAACCTATTATGAGGAAACAAAGTCTCTTAATTACGCCACTCTGAGTGCGGCTGATAAAAAGATTGGCGACATGAAGGTTGTCGAGTATTTGGTTAATCCTGTACTCGGATTTGTGCATAAGCTTGTCGCCGCGCCTGTAACAACTCTTCTGACAGCGCTGCCAAACCTGCTGTTTGTGCTCAATATGGGCGGCATAAATGATATTCTAAATAACCTGCTGCACCCGTTGCTTGTTATATTTGACATCATTAAACCTGTTGTTGACATAAATAAGGTAATCAAGCCGCTGCTGGCAGATATCGATCTGGGAGGTCTCGACCTTAATATTTCGCTTCCGCTCGACATCGACCTCACTACCATGATTAACGGTCTTCTTGACGGACTTCTCGGCAATGTTCTCACCTTCGAAGGCGTTACAATTAAGCTCCCCTACCTTGATTTTGCCACACTTTGCGTCGGTACAGTTTATGAATATATGTCCCAGACAGGACAGTGGATTGTTAAGCTGAATTCCGGCAAAGGCAGAGATTTGGTGACTGTAATTCTCAGGTATGTCGGCGAAACGCTATTCATGCCGGAGAATAAAGAAGCGGTTACCCAACTGCTTATCAACCTCGGAAAGCTTGATGTCATCGACGCGAAAACGGTTAGAGATATTTTTGACGCTCTGTATGAGCTGGCAATGACCTATGACGCACCGGATAGGGTGCTTCAGATAGTCTACCTCTTGTCGACTGTCGCGGTGCCGGTTCTAGATGAGCTGGGCGACCGCTTCTCGGCACCCACAGTTGATTTCAGCCTCATTGACTTCCTCGGAAACATCAGCTCGCCGCAGTTCGGAGATATGTTTATGAAGTTGATGGAGGCAAAGGAATCAAGTCCTCCGATTTCAGCCTTCGCCGCTTTGATTATGAGAATTCGTGATTTCTTCCAGAGAATTATTGATTTCTTCAAGTCACTCTTTGGCGGCATGGCATAAAACAATTTTCAGGAGTCAGCTTACAGGTTTTCAGGTATGCATCGATTTTTCCTGATTTGTAATTAAAAAAGTAAATAAAACAAGGGGATGTTTCAGATTAATGAAACATCCCTTAGTTTTAAAAAATCTACATTTAACACCGCAGTCACATGCTGCTTTGAATAAATTTGTTGAAAACAGCGTTGATTTTTTCGCGATTATATGTATTGTTCTTTATTGTCAGAGCGAAAACCTCGGTCATACCTCCGAGAATAAAGGTAGAAGCAATGGCTTTTTCATAGTCCTGCGCCAGAGTTGATTTATTCGCTTCCAGAAAGTTTTCATTGATTTTATCCTTGAAAAGCTTTATAGCTCTAGCCGCCATGGGGGAGTTCAGCAGCTTGTGATAAAACTCCATATCCTTTTCGAAAAAGTCGAAAAAAGCGTTAAGGTATTGGTTTTTATTGCTGATAAGCTCCTCATAGGTTATTGTACTGCTGCGTGAGAAAATGTCGTCAAGCAGTTCATTTGCCCAGGTGTCACGGCAATCATAAATGTCCATAAAATGCAGGTAAAAAGTGCTTTTGTTAACATCGGCTTTGTCGCATAGCTCCCGCACGGTGATGTCGTTTATGCTCTTTTCAAGCATCAGATCAACCAGTGCAGTGTAGATGTTCTTTTTGGTACGCTTTACTCTTCTGTCCGGCATCAAACTATCGCTCCTTCTTATTTTATAACATTATATATGCTATTTTTGCTTATAGTAGCTGAGGAAATCGGCAAGGCGGCTGACAGCGTCCATCAATAGCTCCTCACCGGGCAGGAGGACTATCCTGAAATGGTCGCATTCGGGGTAATTGAAACCGGTACCCTGCACAAGGAGCACCTTTTTATCATTCAGAAAATCAAGTACAAATTTTCTGTCGTCTGTGATATTGAATTTTTTTATGTCGAGCTTTGGGAAAATATAGAAGGCAGCTTTGGGCTTAACCGCGCTCAGTCCGTCTATTTTTTCGATTGCGTCGCAGACAAGCTGACGCTGGTGAAAGATTCTGCCGTCCGGCAAGGTATCTGAATCAACATAATTCTCAGGGTCAGACAATGCACTTTCTATGACATGCTGTGAAGGAACATTCGAGCACATACGCATCGAGGTGAGCATGTTCAGTCCTTCTATATAACCCTTTGCCATGGATTTGTCGCCGCTCAGGCACATCCAGCCGCTTCTGTAGCCGGCGATTCTGTGTGATTTCGAGAGTCCGTTGAGATTAACAACGAGTAAATCCGGAGCGAAGGAGGCAATTGCGGTATGCTTGCCGCCGTCCATAATGATTCTGTCATAAATTT
This sequence comes from Oscillospiraceae bacterium, assembly GCA_031551635.1. Lineage (GTDB taxonomy): Bacteria > Bacillota > Clostridia > Oscillospirales > Acutalibacteraceae > JAVBNH01. The sequence continues at coordinate 7,430 of JAVBNH010000020.1, forward strand.
CGTCTGCGAAAATTATGAGGGAGTTCTGTCTCGCGACCTCAACAATTTCTTTCAAAGTGTCGTCGCTGTATAGAGCGCCGGTAGGATTATTAGGATTAATTATCACTATAGCCTTTGTTTTAGCGGTGATTTTGTTTTTTATATCGCTTATATCTGGATTCCACCCGGCTTGCTCATCACAGACATAATGCACGGGATTCCCTCCGGCAAGAGTTATAGCGCCTGTCCAGAGAGGATAGTCCGGTGCGGGAACAAGCACCTCATCGCCGTTATCGAGGAGGGCTTGCACAGAAATCATTATAAGCTCGCTGACGCCGTTTCCGGTGTAAATATCGTTAACACTTACATTCGGAATGCTTTTAAAATTGCAGTATCTTTTTATAGCTTCACGCGAGGAAAGAATGCCCTTTGAATCGGAGTAACCCTCAGAAATCGAGAGGTTGTCTCTCATCGAATGGGTGATGTTTTCAGGAGCTATAAAGCCAAAAGGCGCGGGGTTTCCGATGTTAAGCTTGAGGATTTTTATACCCTCAGCCTCCATTTCGTTAGCTCTGTCCATAATCGGACCGCGAATATCATAGCAAACATTATTAAGTTTTGATGATTTTTGAATTTGCCTCATAGTATTTCCTTCTAATTTAAACAAAATATAATAATAAACACAATTTGGAAATATGTTAATTATTGTACCGTTCCTTGATTTTAGTTAATTATAGTATAATAAAATTTACGAATTAAGCCTGAATTGTTAACAGATTGTAAATTGTATTTTAAAACTGTTGATTATCTATTACAGATTGGGAAATTTTTTGTTATAATCAATACGTCAAAATGACAAATTATTTAATAAATAAGAGAGGATTGCGTTGTTTGTCTCTAAACAGACAAACAGACGGTTAAAACAGATGAGCGAAAAAAGCAAATTGAAAAAAGGTCTTGAGGACGTAAAAAAAATCACAAAAAAGGGGATTGTGTCTGAATTCCGCGATTTTATTTCGAAGGGAAACGTAATGAATCTCGCGGTTGGCGTAATTATCGGCGGCGCGTTTCAATCAATTGTTAATTCCGCGGTTAACGATTTAATTATGCCCTTCATAAGCCTTTTTATCAAGGGACTTGATTTCAGCTCCTGGTTCATCGCTCTTGACGGCAACTCTTATCTTAACCTTGAAAGTGCGAAAAATGCCGGAGTCGCCGTGATAAATTTTGGAAAATTTATTTCCGCGACCTTAAATTTTTTCATTATGGCGCTTGTTATTTTTCTTTTGGTTAAAATACTCAATAAGCTTACGAATCCTATAACTAAGAAAAACAAAAAAGGCACAGAGGTACCGGTTGCTCCGGTTTGCCCCTATTGCCTTATGGAGGTGAAGGCGGACGCAAGCCGCTGCCCTCACTGTACGTCCGCGCTGAATGATTCATCTATACCCTGCACGGTTATTTCTGAGGATTTGAACGATTAAACGCAGGGACTATTTTACAATTTCCCTGACTGCCTTTGAAGCTAACATAAGTCCGGCGACAGAGGGTACAAAACTGATACTTGCAGGCACATTTTTTGTGCCTGTTTTGTTAGGCAAGGTTATCGGCTCTTCTTTTGAGAATAATACTGTCAGGGCTTTTACATTTCTTTTGCGTAATTCGGCTCTCATCACGCGACAAAGCGGACAAACCGAGGTTTTATATATGTCGGCAAACTCGAAACGCGAGGGGTCGAGCTTGTTGCCTGTTCCCATGCAGGAAATAATAGGGATTTTACGCTTTTCAGCTTCAAGAGCGAGGTCTATTTTTGCCGTGACAGTATCTATGGCGTCAATAATATAATCGTAATTTTCAGTGAAGAATAATTCGCGGGAGTCAGGTAAATAAAATTCCGCTATAGTCCGGACGGTGCACTCAGGATTTATATCCAGAACCCTGTTCCTGGCGGCATCAGTCTTTTTCATTCCGACAGTTGAATTTAAGGCATAAAGCTGCCGGTTTATGTTCGAAGGCGCGACAGTGTCGTTGTCTATAAGCGTCAGCTTGCCCACACCGCACCTTGCGAGTGCTTCGACAGCATATGAGCCGACACCGCCCAGCCCGAAAACCGCGACATGCTTGGATTTCAGTGTTTCAAGCGCAGCCGCGCCAATGAGCATTTCGGTTCTTTCAAACTGTTTTTCCATACCTGCTTCACCGACCTTTCACGATGATTATAATATTTTTACGTTAGTTCACAACAGGTTTAGCTTAAAATTTACAAAGTGTTAATTTTTTTTTCCATATAATTATGATAGAATAAAGTAGTTTTCGTTTACTATATTCGTTTTCTAACGGAGGTTCGATTTGTTCGGTTATATTAAAGCCTTTACTCCTGAGCTGAAAATGAAGGATTACGATATTTATAAGGGGCTCTATTGCTCGCTTTGTAAAACTCTCGGAAAGCGTTACGGCTTTCTCTCACGGATGATTCTTAATTATGATTTGTCATTTTTTGCTCTGTTGATGAGCGCGAGGAGAGAAGAATGCTGCGGCTTTAAGGAGGGACGGTGTCCTTTTAACCCTTCTAAAAAATGCAAATATACCAGCAAAATAACCGCTGAGCTTGAAGACGCCGCGGATGCTTGCGTGATTCTTTCATATTATAAGATAAAAGATAATATAAATGACAGCGGGATTTTGAAAAAAATAATAACACTTTTTGTTTTACCTTTTTTCTATTTTATGTTCCGCCGTGCGAAAAAAAAGAACCCTGAATATTGCCGCATGACACTGGAATACACTCAGGCTCAAGCGCAGCTGGAAAAGGCGCGGGAAGCTTCAATTGACAAAGCTAGCGAACCCTCCGCGAGACTTTTGGCAGGATTTTTTTCGCATAAGGAAACCGATGCCGAACAAAAAAGGGTGCTTGAGCGATTCGGTTATTGCCTTGGCAGATGGATTTATCTTATTGATGCCTGCGATGACTATGAGGACGACAAAAAAAAAGGCTGCTACAACCCGTATATATTTTATTTTAAGAATAATGAAACCTATGACAAGGTTAAAGAAAAAATGTCCGGCGACTTGAATCTGTCTGCGGCAGGAGCAGCGGGCGCTTATGAGTTGATGGAAATCAAGAGATTTGATGATATTATTGCCAATATTATATATGACGGCATTTTTAATGAATCCGAGAGGGTTTTGAAGAAGGAGAATCATAATGGTTGATCCCTATATAGTTCTGGGCGTGCCGAGGGACGCGAGTGAGGAAGAGATTAAGGAAGCTTATAAGCAGCTTGCCCGACGTTATCAGTCTGAAGGCGGCTACGGTCCGCTTTCGGACATATCCATGAAAAAAATGCAGGAACTTGACGAGGCATATGACGCGATAATGCTGGGGCGAAATCCGTCTTTTTCTTCAGGCGGCAGATATACCGGCTACGATCAACGTCAGGGAAGTGCGCGTTCGAATTATCCCGATGTGCGTGCGAAAATATCCTCAAACCGGCTTGACGACGCGGAAACCCTGCTTGAGGGTGTTCAGCCGAGCCTTAGGGATGCCGAATGGCACTATCTCAAGGGCATGATTGCCCAAAACAGAGGCTGGTTTGACGACGCGGAAAGGAATTTTTCCACCGCCTGTGAGATGGACAGCGGTAATTTCGAGTTCGCGACAGCGTATAACAAGCTGCGCAACGATCGCTCGGGCGGCTACAGAACCGTTAGAAATAACGGCAGAACCGATGTGGGGAAGCGAGGCTGCTCGGGCTGCGAAATTTGTCAGGGGCTTATCTGCTGCGACTGCTGCTGTGAATGCCTTGGCGGGGATTGCATCCCTTGTTGTTAAGGAGGTAAATATGCGACAAAGCTCTAAAACAGCATTGGGTGGCATGATTTCATCCTTGTCACTTGCGCTAATGCTGCTGACGACTGTCATTCCTTTTCTTGAATATGCTCTGCCTGCTATTGCGGGTCTGCTTCTTGTTATAATGGTCATAGAGATAAGCAGAAAGTGGGCTTTTGCTTCGTTTTTTACAGTCAGCCTGCTTTCGTTTATTATTCTGCCAAACAAAGAGGTCGCGCTGATGTATGCCGCGTTTTTTGGCTATTACCCAATTCTTAAGTCGCTGCTTGAGAGCAAGCTCGGCAAGGTGCTTGAGTATATATTAAAGTTTGTGATATTCAATTTGTCTTTTGCCGGTGCTATTTTACTCAGTGTCTATGTATTAAAAATCCCGTTTGACGAAATGGAAAAATTCGGCTGGATAGCTATTCCGATTTTTATGTTTTTCGCGAATATCATGTTTATTCTTTATGATTATACCCTGACACAGCTTGTTTTCCTTTATATGGAAAAGCTCAGGAAGGGCTTCAGGAGGATATTCAGATAATATTGATAAACAAATACTTCAAAAGCCGTTACGCAATAAAGCATAACGGCTCTTTTGTATTCCTTTTTTAATATTACCACACGAAATTCAAATAATCATTAACCGAAGCAGCGTCGCCGCTGAGAGAAATATCTTTAATTCCCATGACTTCAACGCCTGTTATATTTAATGTGCTTTTTATATATTGATAATAGTGAATTACCTGACCCTGCGGGTTCAGCGTGAGCTTTGCGCTGCAGTTGTTAAATCGCATTGTGACTTTGTTCAGGTCTATTTTGGCTTTGACCTTTTCCGCGTATTCGTCCTTAGCGTCCTGGCGGGTTTTACATTTGAAAATTCTGCCGTAGGCATCATCGCCGTTTTCGGGATTTGTCGTTTCCGGCATTGTCACTGTCAGTACATAGTTTTCGCCCTCTTTAGTCACGGTGATGTCCTGAATATCGCTCATTGTAACCCTTGAGGCGAAAGTCTTGTCTTCAACGGGAAAAACAGCATCGCAATTCTCACCCTTGCTTACATTTGTCGTTATGAGTTTTTCAGGGAAGAGTACGGGTTTAAGCAGGTTAACGATTGTATTTGCGACTGAGGTCTCAAAGGTTTCAAGCTTGATGACATGCTCTTTTGTGAAAGCCGGTTTTTCTGTTTTTACCTTGTTGAGAGCAGTGTTAAACAGCTCTAGAGCCTGTTCCTTTGTGTAGTTATCCGGCAACAGGCTCTGAGAAATATTTCCGTTGACAGGCGCGGTAGATTGGGTTTCGGCTGGACCGGCGGTTGTCCCTGCCACTGTTGTCGCCGCAGTGGTTGACTGCAATGTTTCGGTTTGTACAGTTGTTGCTGAAACAGTTGTTAAGGCTGAGGTTGTTGCGGCAGAAGCAGTTGTAGTTGTTGTCTCCGGCTCAGGGTCCTGTTTGCAGGATGAGAGCGCGAAAACCATCGAAAAAACCAAAATTGACGCAATGATAGCCTTGAAATTCTTTTTCATTTTATTTCTCCTTAATTTTATATTTAAACTTTCCCCAAAATTTAAATAATATGCAAAATTCTAAAAAGCAAAGTAAGATACCGGACAGGAGAAGTTCTCCCTGTCCGGTATTGGTTTTTTATTTTATAAAAGTTTTCTGAATGTCAATAACATCGGCAAGCTTATCAAAGATTGAATAGATTGTGCTTAAAATCATAACGAAGATATATGCCCCGACGTTCTTTTCACTGGTTTTCGGGATATTGTCCTCGGATTTTTCAATAGTGATTTCATCAAGCACCGCGCCGTCATTTTCACGGCAGAGCTTCATATTGAAGGTGTTGCCCTCAAAGGTCAGAACATTGTAGGTCATTGTCGGCTCGTTATAGGCAAAAACTACCTCAGGATTTGTGACCTCGCCCCTGGGGGTATCAGCCATGTGGTTAATCGAGGTTGTGCCGATGTAGGTAAGTCCTATCGGGTCAAGAAGCTTTGACATTCCTGTGGTGTCGAAAACAACCTTGCCGTTGTCCATTTGATGTGTTCTGCCGTAACGGTGATTGTGACCGGAGAATACGACATCAGCATCAATAAAGCTCATAATCGGGTCAAAAATCCACTGGAGAATTTTATCCTCAGCGGTTTTATCGTAAGAGCTACCGTGCAAATCATGATGATACATGACAATACGCCATTTTGCATCCGGATTCGCGTCGCAGGCAATCTTTGCGAAATTATAGTGGTCAATACCGCTGCCGTGGGTTGTATCCATGACAAGGAAGAGGACATCGCCGTAACGGAACCAATATTCATCACCCTGAATGCTGCCCGCGAGTGAGGTGAAATTGTTTGGGTTGTTCATGTAATATTCGTAGTTGTATGCTTTTTTATCATGGTTGCCAATGCAGGTTGCCATAGGAATACTCTGCAGCGCGGGGGGTGAATAGAGCCCGAGATATTCTCTTGCGGCTCCGACGTTAGCGTTGTCACCCGCAGCCATAATGAAAGCGGTTTCAGGATTTCTTGAGAGAGCGTTTTCAAGGAAGCTGTTCCAGATTTTTCCGCTTGTTTTTTCAGTGAGCGCGCCGTCCTCGGTGCTCTCAATGTGAATATCACTGCAAAGAATGACCGAAAAATCGTCAAAAGCCTTTGTCTCGAAGCTCAGTATTTCGCTCTCGTCAAGGGTTGTTGAGTATTTATAGTAGTAAACAGTGTTTGCCTCAAGGCCTGTGACCTTGACATAGTTTGTCTGCATTAAGGTACCCTTGTTGAGAGCCTGCCTGCCGGTGAAAACCGCCGCGTCGCTCAAGTCTGCGGATTTGCTTAGGGTGACAGACGGATTGACTGCGTTTTTAGCGCTTTGCCATGCAAAATTGCGCTCAGTTTCATTAGAGCCGGGGGTGAGAGCAATCGAAGAATTTGTTGCGTCGATTTTGTCCCAGATTGCGTCCCATTCACTATCAGAAACGGGTAGAGAGAATGAAAACGGTGCTGCCAATGCCTGAATTGCTCCGCCGCTTAAGAGCATGAGCATAACAAGCGCAAGGGAAATGAGTTTGAATGCTGTCTTTTTCATAAGAATTTCCTAACCTTTCTATATTTTTATTATAAAGCAACTATATCATATAAAAAAATAATTAGCAAGTAAAAATATTTTAGTGACGTTAACTCAACAGCATCTAGCATCTAGCGTCTAGAATCTAGCATCTAGAATCTAGTACACGGTAGACTCGCCGCGGCAATTGACTGCCCGACTCTTCTCGCAGCTTCATCTGGTATGTTCAGTGTAATTTTTTTAGCTAGCACAGGAAATTCCTCTTCAAGAACTTTTTTCGCGTTACTCAGTAGGATTACCCCTCCCTCACCCGAGGTGACGCGTCCCATAATCAGCACATGCTTTATATCATAAAATTCCGCATAGTAAGCGACAGCATAGCCGAAATAGATTCCGATAGTTTCATAAATCGCAGCTGCGCGGCTGTCACCTTCCTGCATCAAATTCTGAACAACCTTGAGCTTTTCGGCGGGAGTGAGCTTTTCGTCAAGCTCGATACCCGCGGCGGGCGCCAGTTTTATTACAGCGTCCTGAGAAAAATATTTGCCGCCGCAGCCATAATCCTTTGACCAGTCGTCACGCAGCGCGTTTTTCGAGTAATCCACCGGCACAAATGCGAGCTCGTTAAGCCAGCCGGTGATATTCCCCTCACTGTCAATATATCCCCCCGCTTCGCTGGTACCCATCGCAATGCCCAGAATGTTGCTGTCATTAAGCTCCATCGCACCCGCGAGCGCCGTCACATCACCGTCGTTTGCGACTTCCACCGGTATATCTCTGCCGATTTCGGCGGCGACATCGAGATACATTGTTTTGACCTTTTTTTCAAAATCAGCCTCAGCGACCTTGATAAAAAGCGAGGCGACCATGATTTTGTTGTCAATATAAATTCCCGCGCTTGATATGCCGATTGCGTCCACTCGCGGCATTTTACCGGCTGCGGTCTTCATGCATTCGAGAATGTGAGCGTAGTGGTAGTCAGGGTCACTGTTCAGCTTAGGATTCCACACAACCTCATTGGAATAAACCGCCTCGCCGTCAATAACCGCACTGACTTTCAAATCGCTTCCGCCCGCGTCAAAGCCAATACGGCAGCCGTTTAGGTGGCGTCCGACAGGGGAGGAATGATAATTTTCCAATGGAGCGTTTTCGAGGCCTCTTTGCTCAAATTCAAAAGGCTTTTCATAGACTTTTGCCATAAAAGCACTGTCAAAAGCTCTAATACCGCCGCCTGAGTAGGCTTCTTTTATGTAGCCGCCGACCCTTTCGCTGCCCGCTATAATAATTTTATATCCTCCGGCAAGCCATATGAGAGTTTTAACAAGGCGTTCGACAAAGGAAAAATTTTCCTCGTCATGACCGCTGTTGTCGGGAAAAACCCTGGTTTTGTATAAATAAGTCAGTCCGTTGTTCCTAACGCAGCCGATAATGAGGTCTTGTCCGTTTTCAAGGGTTTTTTCCCTCATTTCGCGAACAACCAGAGACATAGGAGTAAAATCGGGGTCAAGCGGAGTCGTAAATTTCTTTGTTATCATATAATATCACATTCCTTCATTTTTAAGCTTGTACACATTAATATGAATACTATACCATATTTCCGCGTGTCATGCAATACTTATAGCAAAAGCTATACAAAGCACAATGAGACACAATGAAGTATATTGAATAAGCTGTATTAATTATAAAAAAAGCGGGAAGCCTTGATACATAAGGCTTCCCGCTGGCACGCCGGAAGGGATTCGAACCCCCGACCTTTTGGTTCGTAGATTTAATAAATAGCTAATCTAATACCCTTTTATAGAGCTAAAATCCTTATTTATCAAGGATATTTAAGGTTTTCGCTGTTTAGAAAAATACAATATTTTTCTTGATTTTAACATAAACAAACACCAAATAAACACCAAATCAAGTAGCTTTTTTTCTGTTTACTGACGGCGCAAGTATATTTTGCAGAGTCTCAGCCGCTGCTTCATCAGCCGACCTTATGGCGTGGGCATAAATTTTAGTAGTTGTTGTGGTGTTGGTATGTCCTAATCTGTTTGATACAGTTGTTATAGGAACGCCACTTGCGATAAGCAGAGTTGCATTTGTATGTCTTAGACTATGAAGTGTCACATCCGGTAGATTGTTTCTCTTTAAAAACTTTTTGAACCAACTAGTCAAAACATCGGGGCAAAAAGGTTCTCCGTTCCATTTAGTAAAAAGACGGTTTGTGCTATGCCATTGGTCACCGATTTTTAACCTGTATTCTAATTGCCATCTCCTGTAATCCTTTAAAATATCTATGACTATATCGGCAACTTTTATGGTACGCGCCGAATTGTCTGTTTTTGTTCCGTCCTCAAATATTCCGAGAACAGGTGAATATAGAGAACTTCGACAGATGTGAATCATTTTGTTGTCAAAATCAATATCCTGCCATTCCAAACCTAGTAATTCCCCGCGCCTCATCCCGGTAAATAAAAGAGTTTGAATCATCGTTCGATATTGAACGCTTTCCTCCGCTAGTGTATCTAACATTTTTGCAGCCTCAATTTCATCTAGGCACTCAACCGAATATTTACCTTGTTTTGGAGGTCTAATCCTTACAGAAGGGTTTGAAGGAATCGCCTGCCATTGAACCGCTGCCGATAAAACAGTTGATATAATTTCCCGATAATGCATAATAGTCTTGTTGGAAAGGGGTTTTATTTCCGCTGGTGCGAATGCTTTATTTATAGAGAGGTTTAAAAACGAGCAAATCGCTTTTGCACCAACAGAAGATATGTTAATATTTTTACATGCCGAGTCTAAAACACTAATGCCTATGCCTGCTTTTTCAGCACATTCTTTCTTCGTTATCCCCCGTTCTTTCAACAATGCTTTGAAGTCAACGCAGGCTTTGTATTTCATGTCCTTGCGAGCTTCGGGTTTTGATAGCTCATTGTAGAAATTAAGAAGGTTATTCGGTTGAATGCGGTCTATTCTGAGGTGTCCTAACGATTCTTTTATTCGTGGTATAAGCGCGGTATACTGGTCAATGGTTTTCGGGCGGAGCTGCTTTTTCGCATAGGTCTCCAGCCATAAATCTATAAAATCAGTGAACTTAATCGAACCGGTGACAGACTGCCCATTATGGCATCGCTCTTCAAACAGCACCTTTTGCCGCTCCAGCTCTTTTTCAACCTGCTTTTCCGAAAGCTTCGGGTCAGGTGTCCACGTCATGGAGGGACGAATCTGTTTGTTATTAATATCATAGCCGCAGGAAACGGTTATCTTATAGCTGTTTCCGCGCTTCTGGCAGGTTGCCATTTGTACCACCTCAATGTTTCAAACTAAAATCATATTTGCTATTGCAATTTGAAAATAAACGTGTTAATATATCACAGTAACAAAATTATACTCCTAAAGCTGCCGTCCTTCCGACCTCCACCGGAAAGGGCGGCGGTTTTTTTTTATTTACCATAATGTTTTATGAAATCCTCGAACATATAATAAACTTCTCTTTCTAGCGGGTCAGTGTACCATTTATTGCGACGTTCCAGCTCCGCCATTCTTTTTTCACGGTATGCGGCGGCAGTGTCCGAGATATTGCACAGGGTGCGGATTCCGTTTTGGTCAAGTATTTTCAGCTCGTGCAGGACGCAGGCGGGGGCGAGAATGCGGGCGGCAAACATTTTTGCGGCAGTCTCGTTTTCCACAGAATCAATAAATCTCTGAGCGGAATTGTTATTCTCAAAGGCGTGTCCCAAAACAAAGTGACCTATCTCGTGAGCGATGGTAAAACGCAGCATTCCGGTGTTTGAAACAGTATCGTCATATACAATATAGAATTTATTGTTTTCATGAAACAGCGCAGCGTATTCCCCGCTTTTTAAAAGCTCAACATTTGAATTGAGTAATATTATTATTCCCAAAGCCTTGCATATTTCATTTAAATTCACAGGCAGACATTTTATCTTTAAATCACATATCAGCTGCCATGACGCATTTCTGCTTTTTCTGTAAATGCCATAAAAT
>JAVBNH010000035.1:0-20717 GCA_031551635.1 Oscillospiraceae bacterium
CAGCATGATTTTTTCTCCTCTTTTATGGTTCTTGGTTCTTTTTAACAATCCCATTATATCATAAAAGTGGAGAAAAGTCAGTAGTTTTTTGCTTAAAAAGTCCTTGTTTTTCAAGGTTTTTTAAGTTTCACAATCGGCTAATATTTATTATTAAGGAGATCATATGATAACAATAAAAGGAACCTATAACAGCGCTAAAATTTTTACCGACAACGCCGAGCCGACAGCCGTTCAGCAGATTGAGCACTTGCTGGAGCAGGAATTTGTCTGCGGCAGTAAAATCCGCATCATGCCTGATGTTCATGCCGGAATGGGCTGCACCATTGGTACCACAATGACCATCACCGATAAGGTCGTGCCGAATCTGGTGGGCGTTGACATAGGCTGTGGTATGGAGACACTTATTCTTTGCAACAACCATCTTGATTTGCCTCAGCTTGATAAAGCCATACACGGCTTTATTCCATCCGGTTTTTCCATTCGTAATACGCCGCATCATTATGCCGACGAAATTGACTTAACAGCTTTGCATTGTGCGAAGCATATGGATTTAAACCGCGCCGCGCTTTCATTGGGAACGCTGGGCGGCGGAAATCATTTCATTGAGCTTGATAAGGACGAGGAAGGGCAGATGTATCTCGTCATACATTCCGGAAGCCGCAATCTCGGCAAACAGGCGGCGGAGTATTATCAGAATGCCGCCGCGGACAGTCTGGGGCGCAAGGGCAAAGGCGCGGACCGGGTGCTGGCTTATCTCGAGGGAGCGTTACTTGAGGATTATCTGCACGATATATCGATTATTCAGAAGTTTGCAGACCTGAACCGCAAGGCGATTGCGCGGGAGCTGGAAAAGCGCATCAAGCTTAAAATCAGCGAAAGCTTTACGACTGTGCATAATTATATTGATTCAAGCAGCGGAATCCTCCGAAAGGGCGCTATCTCGGCTAAAGAGGGAGAACATGTACTGATTCCGATGAATATGCGTGACGGCAGTTTTATTTGCGTCGGTAAGGGGAATGCGGACTGGAACGAGTCCGCTCCGCACGGCGCGGGACGCTTAATGAGCCGCTCGGCGGCAAAGGAGAGCATCACCCTCTCGCAGTTCAAGAAGGGTATGGAGGGGATTTATTCCACCACGCTCAGCAAGGCTACACTCGATGAAGCGCCATATGCCTATAAGCCGATGGAGGAAATCCTGGCGCAGATTGAGCCGACAGCGGAGATTGTCAAGCACATAAAGCCCATTTATAATTTTAAAGCAGGTCAGGATTGAAATGATTCTGATTCAAAAACTAACTATCAAAATAATTAACATGAGGAATAATATGAAAAAGCAAAACAACAGAAAAGCAAATATTTTGCGAAACGCAAAGGAATCGCCTCAGGCACGCCGGGCACGCGTGTCCGGCGGCGCACGTTTTCGCGCAGCGGTTTTCGCCGACCGAAGGCGCAAGCTGCATGAACGGATTAGTGAGAGGGAGGAGAAGGATTACAAGAGTTAGGGTACCGAAAACGGACACAATAACAGCATTATTATGTAAATCAAAATGATCCTTCTTATACTGTGATTAATACACATAAAAATCAACTTATCTTAAATATCCTTAACCTCAATCCACGAGCGGTTGGCGATTGAGGCTTCGACTGCGCCTATTATCTGCGAGCATTTCACGCCGTCCTCAAAGCTTGGGGAGGTCGCGGTGTCGTTTATAATTGCCTTGTAGAACTCATAAAACTCGTGAACAAAGGTGTTTTCGTAGCCTAAAACATGCCCAGGAGGCCACCACACGCCTGCGTAATTGTGTATGCCCTCAGTTGTCGAAATCGTGCGGAAGCCCTTGAAGCCATCCTCATCTTCAGCGTTCTGGTACTCGAGCTCGTTCATACGCTCAAAGCTGAATTTTATGCTGCCCTTGCGGCCGTTGATTTCAAAGCTCATATCGTTGTTGTGTCCGTTCGCGAAGCGTGTAGCCTCAATGCTTCCGAGTGCGCCGTTTTCGAATTCGCACAACAGGAGGGTCGCGTCGTCAACCCTGACCTCACCGAGCGGGGCATCAGCGGCGGCGCTACCGGAGAGACCAATCATTTTTTCGACTATCGGGCGTTTTTTGACAAAGGTTCTTTCAATGCCGACAACCCTTGCAATATCTCCGATGAGAAAACGCGCGGCATCAATAACGTGCGCGCCGAGGTCGCCGAGCGAACCCGAGCCGCAGACATCCTTATCGAGCCGCCATACAAGCGGAAAGGCTGGGTCGATTATCCAGTCCTGAAGATAAGAGCCGCGGAAATGATAAATTTCGCCGAGCCTGCCCTCGTGTATCATCTTTTTCGCGAAAACAAGAGCCGGAACAAAGCGATAATTAAAACCGATTTGATTTTTTACGCCATTCTTTTTTGCCGCCTCATTCATCAGACGCGCGTCCGAAACGTTCAGCGCAAGCGGCTTTTCACAGAAAATATGCTTTTTATTCTCAGCGGCGGCGAGTGCAATTTCACAGTGGGCGTTGCTTGGAGCGGTTATGTCAATTGCGTCGATTTCCGGATTTCTGACTGCGTCCATATAATCGGTGACGACATTCCGCCAGCCGAATTTTTCGGCGGATTTGGAGACCCATTCCCTGTCTCGCCCGCAGAGGGTATGCTTGACTATGTTTGCCTCAAGATCAAAGAACATCGGGAGCTGGGTGAGACCGTTGCTGTGAGCCTTGCCCATGAATTTGTAACCCACAAGAGCGACATTAATATTCCTTTTCAAAAACATTCATCCTTCCATACTAAAAATTAAACCATTAAACCAATTTTATGAAAATCTGCTAATTTGACTTGACATTTAATCAGATGTGTTTTATAATAGAAATGTGACAAAGCCGTTGGAGATGCTGATACATCTCCGTAGACGGTTAGCTCACAACAGTCAGTTACAAATATAACCGCTCAGCTTGCGATGCTTGGGGCGGTTATTTTTTTATGGTAATAATGATAATTAATACAATTATTAGTATAACTATTACATACTCCATTCGCTTCACCTCCTTTCGGAGATAAGCATAACCGCCTACCGTACAGCTTTGCCACACTGATATACTAATCTAAAAACAAGCTTTTGTCAATATTTGTTTAATTTTAAATTAACCCTGGTCATTAAACAGCACCGCGGCGAAATATGTAATAGTGTTTTCGCCGTTGTTATATTCCATTCCGGCAGATTTCGCAAGCTCGCTGACAAATATTCCGTAGCCCTCAATCGAGCCGTGGGCGCGTCCCGGGTGGCGGCAGGGCGCGTCGGGGTAAGTGCATTCCTCGCAGAGGTCACAGCCCTCGTTTGAGAGCATCAGATACTTATCGTAATACGGCTTCAGCGCGTCCTCAAGGGCGCGTGTTTTTTGTTTGAAGTCATGCATGGCGTCCATCATAGCCTCATAGTCATAAGCGTCCTCAAGGGTGTACTTGCTGCAGAAAACCAGCATTTTGTCGTAACTGTGGCAGCGCTCGCGGCACTCGTCAATCGTACCGACAGCCGGAGGACAAGCCCAGGTTTTGTTATAGTGTCCGCAGGTGTTGACCTCGCACATTTTGCGTACATCGTCATAGTATTTTACGCTTTTCGAGTCGACAATCCCGTATTTATACATGCCCGCTCCGTAAAGAATTTCATCGTAATTAATATCCATATAGAAAAATACAGACCTTTCATAATTAAAAAATATTGAATTGATTTTTGTCAACAGTTGTATTCCCTATTGACAGATGAATCAAATATATTCTATCATTAAGATATAAAAATGTCTATGCTTTTTTTACCTTTCTTAAATTTATTTTGGATTTTTTACACAATTTTTCCGAATATTAGAGTGAGTTTGCTGTCTTTATAGATGAAGGGTATAATTTTCCCGTTAAAAAAGAAAATGGGGGTGCGGATAAAATTATGGAGGACGCTCAGATAGTTGAGCTGTATTGGAAGCGTGACGAGACGGCGATTACGGAAAGCAGGAAGGCTTATTCGCAGCTTTTGGGACGGATTTCATATAATATTTTATATAACCGCGAGGACAGCGAGGAATGTGTAAGCGATACATATATCAAGGCGTGGCAGTCGATACCGCCGCAGAAGCCGGAGAAGCTTTCGGCATATTTGTGCCGGATTGTCCGCAATCTTTCAATCAACCGCTACCATGAGAACCACGCGCAAAAACGCAGTTCGGGCGAGAATATTTTGCTCAGCGAGCTGGAGGAATGCCTGCCGTCGGGCGGAGGGGTTGATGAGGATTTTGAGATTATGCATTTGTCAGAGCAAATCAGCGCATGGCTGCAGACACTCATGAAGGAGGATCGAGTGCTGTTCCTGCGTCGTTATTTCTATGCGGACAGCTTGAAAACCCTTGCCGGTGAATGCGGGACGAGCGAGAATAAGCTTGCAGGCAGACTTTTTCGCCTGAGAGCCAAGCTAAAAATTTATCTTCAGAAGGAAGGCGTTAACATATGAAGGAAAGAAAGCTTTTTGACGCAATAGGTCAAGTCAGCGAGGAGCTTATTGAAGAAGCCGGAAATACAGCGCTGAAGACCAGAAGAAACAGGCATTATATCTACACCTCAGCCGCGGCGGCGGTTGCCCTGCTTGCAGGCGTTCTGGCGCTTACTCTGAGCAATATTAACAAGCCTGAGATATTGCCGACTGCTCAAAGCGGTGAAAGCATCAGCGAAGCTTCGGGAAATTCGGATAATACCCAGGATATAAGCGGTGAGGAATCGGACAGTCATACAGCATCTCTCATTCCGCAGACGACTGTAGCGGCTCACGCTACTGCACCGAGCTCCGGACAAAAAACCACCGTTCCGACAAGCTCAGCCATTACTGATTCGGGCAACCCCCAAACCGAGCCTGAGGTATCAGCTAGGCAATCGCCTGTTCCCGGTCACCCGATTTACGCTGTTAAATACCCCGACGGGATAAATTTTAACGACACTATGAAAATTATGGAAAACTACCTTGATAATCAGATAAGCGACAGTTTCAAAACGAGCCTGAATCAGTTTTCATATAAAACCGCCGGTGATTTATTCGCTCACAGCAGCGGAAATGTTAATTATTCGCCGCTGTCGCTCTACCTCGCTCTCGCTATGGTTACGACAGGCGCGGGCACCGGGACTCGCAGTCAGCTTCTCTCTCTGCTCGGAGTTTCGGACACCGTTGAACTGAGCAACCAATGTGCGAAGCTTTACAGGCAGCTTTACACCGACAACAATATCTCGCAGCTTAAAATCGCAAATTCGCTTTGGATGGACGGAAGTGTCGCCTGGAAGGACGCTTTTGTTTCAAATGCCGCCGAGAATTTTTATGCACCCTCCTTCAGTGTTGATTTCAAGGATTCTACTACCTTTAAGCGAATGTCAGATTGGGTCGCGCAGAACACAAACAATAAGCTGCAGCCGCAGTTTCAGCCTGACATAGATACGGTAATGTCGATAATCAACACTGTCTATTTTTATGATGAATGGGTTTACGGCTTCTTCAGCACTGATAATAAAACCGGTGATTTTTACCTAAGCGGCGGTGGTTCGGTGAAGGCTGATTTTATGATCAAAACTCAGGACCCGCATTATTTTTACAGGGGTGAAAACTTTTTGCGCTCATATATCCACTTGAAAAACGGCGGAAAAATGGAGTTCATTCTACCGACTGACGGCGCGAATATCGCGGATCTGATTGCTTCGGAAAGGACAATAGAGGACGCTTTCTCGGGCGGCACGGAGTATTACGGCAAGGTTGTGTGGCAGATTCCAAAATTCAGATTTGGCTCAGTGTTTGAGCTGCCGGATACGTTGAAAAGGCTTGGTGTTACTTCGGCTTTTGAAGGGAGTGCTGACTTTTCGCTGCTTTCCGACACAAAAACATTTATCAGCAGTGTGAAGCAGGAAACGGTAATAGGCATTGATGAGAACGGGGTGGAAGCCGCCGCTTATACGGTCATTAATATAGCATCAGCCGGTTTGCCCAACGAGAATCTTGCTGAAATGACGCTTGACAAGCCGTTTATGTTTAAAATTACCGCAAAGAACGGCACAACCCTTTTCGCGGGTATCTGCGAAAATCCAAGCTTGAGTTGATGATTTTGATATATATCAGTACACCTTATATTACGAATAGCAACAGTTGCTATTTGATTATGAAAAGTTGCTATTCTATTGAAGTAGTTGCTATTTCATACAGTATAAAAGCAGTTGAAACGCCGGAGAATTTTTCAAGATTCTCCGGCGCGGTGTTTTTTATTAAGTGAGTATTACAAGCTGATTGTAACACTCAAGCTATCATAATCAATGGTGTATGATGATCGGAACAAAAGGCTCAGTGCGTTGTTTGCGAGGCGTCCGCATAAATAAAATTCGTCGCCGTCGCCGCTAACTGCCGCCTGTGAATAAGTATTGTACAGCCTGTATTCGTCAGTTGATATTATCTGCGCATGAAACATTATTTCTCTATAGTTGCCGTAGCCGAAAGTGTGTTCCATTCCGTTATAGTTGATTTTGAAAAGCGCGGGTTCTGTCAGCAGCCATTCAACTTCAATGTCCAGCGCGTCAAGCAGGGTAAAAAACGGAAGGTCAATGCCCCTGCTGTGGAATATGACCTTGCTTCCGTCAGTCAGTTCCTCACCGTTTATTATGAGCTTTCCTTCCTTCGGGCTAAATTTTTCGCTGAAGGCGTCACAATCATACAGTAAATAAGTATAGGGCGAGTCGCCTGCACCATAAAACTCGGATTTTTCGGTGACAGTGATATAATAATAATCGCTGTTTTCAACGCTCACTCTGATTATAAGCGGCATGGCGGGATAAAAGAACAGCTCCGCTCCCTGAGCCTTTCCGCTGACGCCGTTTTCTTTTAAAAATCCTGTCAGCGCATTTTTGTTGCCCGCGAAATTCACGAGGAATCTTGTGATCTGCAATGTCCCTACAGTATAGTAACCGTTAAGATACTCATAGCTTTTTAGTATGTTTTCCTGAGTGAATTCGCGTTTTATATTCCAGGGTTGTTTCGAGTTTGAAAAAATATCGCTGCAGTTAACGTTGGTTTTGTCGCTCAGAATGTCCTGAGCCGGGTTTTCAAGCAAATCGAAATACGCATCCCGCGCTATATAGCTCAGCGTGAATTTATTATTCAATATATCTTTGCCCTCGGTGGAACGTAAGTCCTCAAAATATGTGAACAGGCTGATGAAAATAGTTTTGATTTGATTTATATAAGAGAGAAAAACACTCAGCGGTGTTTGAGCTGCTATATCTTCCGATTTCGTTTGAGTAATCACGGTTTCGGCGTTTGCGGGGGGAGCGGCGGCAAGCTGAGAAACGCTCAAAATAATCACAGCTAAAAATATGCATAATACTTTTCTTATCATCATTTTACTCTTTCCTTTCAATTCGCTTTTATATACAAGTAGTAGTCTGAGAGTTTGCTGAATTTTACGGCGACATATTTTTTGAAGAAAATACCCTTGATTTCATAAATTTTTGCAGTTACCTCATCACTGAGAGTTATTTCGCTTATGGGGTCACCGGTGTCTATAAGGAGAGATGAAACAGTCCAGGCGGATGAGGTGATTCTATATGTCTTTCCATCGAAACTTATTGTCGCAGGGGGACGGTAGCTTCCCTCAATGCTGCCCGAAAAGCGGAAAAGAAACATTCTGAGCCATTCGGGGAAAGTTAAATATTCTTCTGTTTCTTCGCTGTTTTTTTCTGTGGTGGTTTCACTTGTTATGGTCGTAGCCCTTGTCAGGGGGACATATATAGTCGTCTGTGTTGGCTGTGCTGTGCAGGTCGGCTCCGGAGGATCGGTTGTTTCTGTATCCCCGCCAGGTTCGGTGCAGGTCGGCTCGGGCTTTGTTGAGGGGTTAGCAGTCGGTTCCTGTTCTGTAGGCTCCGGTGCGGGCGGTTCGCTTTGGGTCGGTTCAGCTTCCCCCTGTGTTCCTGGTTGCTCCTGTGTTGGCGGCTGAGTTGAGGGTGAAGGTGTTTCGCTTTTTCCGGGAGGAAGTGTTGTGTCTAGTATACCTGTTTCATTTGTTTCACCGGCGGAAAGGGAGGTTTCCGCCGCTGTATTTTCGCCGCTTTCAACCGTAATCTCACCAGTCTGAGATGATTGTATACCTGATGAGATAGTCTGTGAGGTGCTCTCAAACGGTGGCGCAAAGCTAATTTCGGGGCGGTCAGCGTACATAAAATATACTAACAACCCTAAAACGGCAAAGCTCAACGCGCTTGCGGCAAAGACAATTCTTTTTTTGTTTACCGCGGCTTTTTTCGGCTGCGACAGCTTCGCGATTAATTCATTTTCCGCTTTTTCACTTGGATCCATCTGCTCATACATATCGTGAAAGAAATTCTTATTCATCAAAAAAATCTCCTTTCAACTCTTGTCGAAGCTGTTCTCTTCCTCGCATAAGCCGCATTTTGACCGCGCCCTCGTTAATGTCGAGGTTATCCGCTATTTCTTTGACAGCCATGTCCTCAAAATAGAAAAGGTGCAAAACCACCCTGTATTTCTGGGGTAAATTCCCGAGAGCCGAAAAGACCGTGTTCTGTTCGTCGGTGCTGAAAAGATTCTCACAGGGAAGGTCGTTGCTTAGCGAAACCGTGTTTTTTCTGAAGGGGTTGAAGGTGACTCGCTTTGAGCAGTTTATTGCAGTCTTAATAAGCCATGCCTTCCGGTGTTCTTCATCATTGAACGCGACATTTTTTTTGTAATAAGTCAAAAAAACGTCCTGAAAAACATCGTCTGCATCGCTTCTGTTACCGGTATGGGAAAGGGCTATCGCAAAAACCATACGTTTATATTTATGTATGACATATTCTAAGCCTTCGTCCGCGCGTGACGAGTTGCTCATACAGAACCCCTCCAACAGTAACAACTCCGTATTTTTTCGACATTGGTAACATTTTATTATTGAATGTATCTTTTTATAATTATTTCTAAAAAGAGGTTGATTTTTTAGTGAAAATTATATATAATGCAATAATGGTTATAAAATCAAAACAAAAGGAGTGTGGTTAGAAAATGAGTGACGATAAGTCGCACGACATCAGTGTCTCGGAGGAGTCAAGAAATTATGTCTACGCAAACAGGCGTTATGTAGGCAAAAAGGAGACTGTCGGCTATGTCATGTGGGACATGGCGCAGAGCTTCAACATCAATTCCTTTGCCAGCCGCTATGTCACAAATATTCTTCAGGTTGACCTCTCGCTGCAGCAGGTGGCGACCTCTATTAACGGCGTTTGGGATGTTGTCAACGATATTTTTACCGCGGCATTTGTCGAGAGGACTAGGACGAGATGGGGAAAATTTAAGCCTTATCTGATTTTTCTTGCGGGTCCCGGAACAATAGGTACGGCAGTCTTTTGGTTTATGTCCTACCTATTCCCTGATTCCGCGCCGGACTACATACCGAAATTCTTCTTTTATATTGGTTTGCAATTATTGCGTGAGGGAATAGGAACTTTTCAGGGTATCGCCCAAACAGGCTTGCTTGCGACTATCACCCCTCACCCTGTTGACCGAACGCGGATAATTACCATTGCGAATTTCTGGTCGGGGACTCTCGGCGAGAAGCTGCCCGAGCAGATTATGACCATTTTGATTGACATGGTCGGCAACGGCAAAATGAATTCCAAGGACGGCGTCAGGGAGCATCTATACCGCAAGCTCTATTCCGGAATGGGTGTTTTTACCTCTCTTGTGGCAGGCGGCGCGTCGCTCTGGTTTAATGTTATCACGCGAGAGAGAGTTATGCAATCCATCGAGAAGCCCTCGATTAAGCAGAGTATAAAATCGATTACAAATAACAGACCTGTTTTGCTGCTGACTGCTTCTGAAATCCTCGGCACCATCAGCGTGAGCGCGGGAGGAAAGTCGGATTACTTCATAGAGGTTCTGAATCTCGCGTCAATGGTTATGCTCGTTGGCATACCCGGGGCTATATTTAACCCCATCAGCTATGCGATTGTGCCCTGGTTCAGGCGGAAATTCTCCACTCGCTTCCTGTATTTCTATTGCTACTTAATCAGCAATGTTTCGATGATTCCGGTGTTTTTTATCGGCTCTATCGGCGGCATGGTCAACGGTTTCTATAAGAATAAATGGATTATCGGCATAGCATTATCCATTCAAGAGCTTGTCTTTATGACACAGTACGGGCTGAGCAAGGTTGTCCATGCGGAGATGTATAACGAGTCAATGGACTACTGCGAATGGCGTAACGGCTACCGCACTGAAGCCATGACCTCAGTGGCGAAGGGGCTTGCGGTAAAAATCGGCAGAATTTTCACTGATATATTGAATTTGCAAGTTAAAAAGTGGATTAATTATGACCAGACGCTTTACAGCAAGGGTCAGAAGCAGAGCGATTCCACCCAGTATTTCCTCTTTATGTCCGCGACGCTGCTGCCGGTACTCTCGAGTATACTGTCCGTTATTCCTATGTTCTTCTGGAATCTGAATAAGAAATCCAGAGAGCTTATGTATGCCGAGCTGCTAGAGAGACGCGCGGCAATGTCAAGCGCGGCGACAAGCGCCGGGGCAGATGAGCTTTCAACCCTTGCGCACGAGCAGTTCAGCTATACCGAGAAAAATAAAGACCGCAATTTGAATCAATAATGTATAAATAATGCCCTGAATATAAGCTCTCTTTAACGGAGTTATATTCAGGGCTTTTTTTATGCTAAGAATAACTTTAAATCGACTGGTCGCTTAGAGTGTTTACTGCTATATAATAGTACCTTAGTGAGCTGAAAGCTCAATAAAAAACAAGACTTGGGTTGTGGGCTTGGCAAGCCAAGCCCACGTTAGGTTGTACGGTTTTAATCTACATCCTCAGGCGGTATTCCGCCGGTGTATTGACTCTTGTAAAGCTGAGCGTAGAAGCCTTCCGCTTCGAGCAGTCCGCTATGCGTACCCTGCTCAACGATTCTGCCCTGACGCATGACGAGAATTATATCAGCCATTTTTATAGTCGAGAGCCGGTGAGCGATTACGAAATTCGTTCGGTTTTCCATCAGGGTTTTCATAGCCTCCTGAATCTGCAGCTCTGTGCGTGTGTCAACCGAGCTTGTCGCCTCGTCGAGAATAAGTATCGCCGGGTTCGCGAGAATTGCTCTGGCTATAGTCAATAGCTGCCTTTGTCCCTGCGAAATGTTTGTGCCGTCCTCGTCAAGTATTGTGTCATAACCTTCGGACAGGGTTTCAATGAAGTGGTGAACCTTTGCGGCTTTGGCGGCTTCAATTATTTCCTCGCTTGTCGCCTCACGTCTGCCGTAGGCTATATTATCCCTGATTGTGCCCTTGAAAAGCCATGTATCCTGAAGCACCATTCCGAAAAGTGTACGCAGATTATTTCTTGTTATATCCTGAATATTGACACCGTCTATGAGAATCTGACCGCTGTTCACATCATAAAAACGCATCAGCAGGTTGACAAAGGTGGTTTTGCCCGCACCTGTGGGACCGACTATCGCGACGAGCTGACCGTGCTCAACCTTTATGTTCATATTTTCTATGAGAGGTTTATCCTCGATATATCTGAAGGAAACATCTCTAAATTCAACATTGCCATTAGTTGATTTGATTTCGCATTTCGGGTCGTCGGGCTTCTCCTCAGGCTCGTCAAGCAATCCGAAAATTCTCTCAGCAGAAGCAAGCGCGGACTGAATATGGTTTATTATGTTTCCGACACTTTGAATCGGGGAGCTGAACATTCCAGTGTAAGCGAAAAATGAAATAACATCACCTATCATCAGGGTGCTGCGCAAGACCAATATTCCGCCGTAAACGCAGAGGCTGAGATAGCTGATATTGCTCAAAAGCTTCATTATAGGACCGACTATGCCGCTTATATAATTCGCTTTTCTCGTCACAAGATAGAGCTCGTCATTTATATCGTTGAATTCCTCAACGCTCTCCTCTTCCTTATTGAAAAGGCGGACGATGGTATGACCTGAATACATCTCCTCTATATGCCCGTTGATTTCCCCGAGGCGATCCCAGTGCTGCTTGAAATACTTTCTCGAAATCCTCGAAATGCCATAGGAGCATATCACGCTGAAGGGCACGAGAACCACGGCGAGCAGGGTCATCATCGCGTTTGTCGTGAGCATCAGTACAAAAACGCCTATGACCTGCACCACGGAGGTCACAACGGTGGTAATATTATTTTGAAGAGTACCGCTGATATTATCGCAGTCGTTCATGACCTTGCTGAGAATTTCGCCCTTGGTTGTCGAGTCGTAATATTTAAGCGGCAAAAGAGAGAGCTTGGCGTTCAGGCGGTCCCTGAGTGAGCAGACCAACTTCTGAGAAATACCTGCGAGGGTGTACTGCTGAATAAAGGTCATTATAGCCCCGCTGAAATAGACGATGAACAGCTTTAAGCAAGCCATATGAATTTCGGTATATTCAATATTCATACCGATTTTCCGGTTCTCAACCTGAATTTTCAGGGCGTTAATAACCTCTCCGAGCATTTTGGGCCCGTAGACATTGAGGATAGTCGCGATAATTGAAGCAGTTGCCACAAGAATCAAAAGCCCTGCATATGGCTTTGCGAGCATTATGAAGCGCTTAAGGGTATCCTTTGCGTTAACAGCCCTGTCCTCGCTCTTCTGCTTTTTGCGGTAGGACTGGTATCTCTGCTGACGCTTTTCACGCGAGGTAATAAGATTTTTCGGTTCAAGCTGCTTACTCATATCGCCTCAGCCTCCTCTGCGGAAAGCTGGGACACAACTATTTCCCGATAGGTCTCACAGGTATCAACAAGCTCCTCATGCCTGCCCATGCCGACGACCTTACCCTCATCGAGGACGATGATTCTGTCGGCGTCCAGCACTGTTCCAACCCTCTGGGCGACAATTATTGTGTTGACATTTTTCATATTTTCCTTAATCGCAGCCCTAAGCCTTGCGTCTGTGGCGAGGTCAAGGGCTGAAAAGCTATCGTCAAAAATACAGATTTCGGCATCCTTAATTATAGCGCGGGCAATTGACAACCGCTGCTTCTGACCGCCTGAAATATTTGTGGCGGACTGCGAAATATGGCTCTCGATGCCGTCCGTCATATGCGAAACGAATTTTTCAGCCTGGGCGATTTTCAAAGCTCTGTACATATCCTCCTCGCTCGCGTCCGGTTTACCGTAGCGAAGGTTGTCCGCAACGGTTCCGCTGAAAAGGAAGGCTTTCTGAGGGATAAATGAGATTTTTGAGTGCAGGGTTTGGGTTGACATATCTTTTATGTCCACTCCGTCAATTAGAATTGAGCCGAAGCTTATATCGTACATTCGCGGAATAAGGCTCACCAGCGTGGATTTTCCGCTGCCGGTGCAGCCGATAATCGCAGTGACCTCACCGGGGTGTGAGGTGAAGCTGATATTGTTGAGAACCGGGTGCTCAGCTCCGGGATAACCGAAGGTGACCTCCCTGAATTCAAGTACACCCTTCTTGTCTCCCAGAGGTAAAACGGGATTTTCGCACTCCTTTATATCCGGCACGGTATTGAGCAGCTCTTGAATACGCTTTGCCGAAATCTGAGCCTTGGGAATCGTGACAAACATAGATGCGACCTGTGCAATGGACATTATAACCATGAAAAGATATGTAATAAAAGCCTGCATATTTGCAATCGTTCCGACTATTTTATCCATATCCGAGGCGACAGCCGGGTTATAGCTCTGAAGGCGGTTGCCGGTGTTGCTGATGAGCCCTATGAGCAGCAGGAAAACAAGCAGCACTACTACAGGCATCATATAGGCGAAAAGCCTTTGAATCTTCAGAGCGATTGAGGTCAGCTCAAAATTTGCTTCCGCGAAACGGGTGTTTTCATACTCCGAGCGGTTAAAGGCACGGATAACCCTGATGCCGCCCAGCTTCTCGCGCATGACCTGATTGAGGTGGTCAACCTTTTTCTGCATTGTTTTAAACCATGGCATAATTTTTTTCGCGAGCAGTAAAAAGGTCACTATCAGTAAAGGTGCGACAACAAGAAGAACGGTTCCGGTCATTTTCGCGTCAATTGACAAAGCCATAACAAGACCGCCGATAAGCATTAAGGGCAGTGAAAAAATCATACGCAGCATATTGAGAATCATGTCCTGCACATTGCGTATATCGCCCGAAGAGCGGGTAATCAGCGAGGGTACGCCGAACTTGTCTATATCGCTCTGAGACAGCGAGGAAACCTTTTCAAAAACAATTTTTCGCAAAACCTTAGCGTAGCCCGAGGAGGTTTTTGAGGTGCAGTAGCTGTTCCAAATCGAAACAACGACCGACACCAGCGAAACTGCGAGCATAATACCGCCTGTTTTATAAATAAACGGCAGATTTCCCGCTTCAATTCCGTCCTTAATCATATCTCTTGTAATCCAAGGCAAAACGAGCTGAAAAACATTTTGAATAAAAACCAGAAGCAATGAAATAATCGCGACTGCTTTGAATTCCTTTAAATATTTTAAGAGCTTGAGCAACAAACCGCCTCCTGAACTCATAAAAACGTTAATAGACACATACATGTCATTGTATCATTTTTTTTTATCAATAGCAACTCAATTTTTTCGTATATTTGGTATGAAGTGTAAATATTTTGTTAACAATTACGAAATAAAAATAAAACAAAAAATGTGTCATTATCATTGAAATTAATTTTAAAATAAGGTACAATACAATTCTAGATGCTGGATTCTAGATTCTAGATGCTGGATTCTAGATTCTAGATGCTGGATTCTAGATTCTAGATGCTGGATTCTAGATGCTGGATATTGGTCGCGCTGTAGCTTAAATGTTTTTTTATTTAATTATGCTCGCGGTGATTTTATTGTTTCGGACATTATTGATTGTAACAAAATAATTTAAATTGTTCGCGGACGAGTTTTTAGAGAGCTTGAACGCGACTTCAGTCTAATGTCCAATGTCTAACATCTAATGTCTAAAATTAGGAGGCGCTTATGAACAGGGATATTATCCATAATGATACCATTGACGCGATTATTAATCGCCGTACGACAAGAGAGTATAAGGACATGCAGATAACTGACAAGGAGCTTGACACGCTTTTGTGCGCCGCGATGTGGGCGCCCAGCGGAAGAAACTCACAGCCCTGTCACGTCAGAGCACTGCAGGACAGGGAAGCTTTAAAGGAGATTAATATTGATTTCAAGAATCTTGTCGGCTGGGATACACCTGCCTACACCCGCTGGGACACAAATCCCGTCTACCAGAACGCCCCGACTGTGTTGTTTATTTACGCCGAGGATAATGCCCAGATGTCGGCGGGAATTATGGCGGAAAATATCTGTATAGCCGCTGAGGCTATCGGTCTTGGCTCCTGCATGATAGGAAGTATAGGTTCTCTCATGGACGCTCACGAGGGCGAAAAGTGGAAGGAAAAGATGAATATTCCGAAGCACTGGCATTTTCTCCTTTGCGTCGCTGTGGGCTATAAGGATGAAATAGCTCCTGTTAAACCGAGGGATGAGAGTAAATTTGAGATAATTAAAAAGATAGAAAATTAGATTCAGAAAGTGATTGGTATAATACGTGATTTCCGGCAAAATGTTCCGCGACGCAATTATTTCCGCCTCGAATAACATCGCCAATAACAGAGATGCCGTCGACGCGCTGAATGTGTTTCCCGTTCCTGACGGTGACACGGGTACAAACATGTCGCTGACTATGCAGTCGGCTGCTGCGGCTATGGAAAAAATCGACGACCTGCAAACAGTGGGACAGGTTGCGGATATAGCTGCGACCGCCTTACTCCGAGGTGCACGCGGAAATTCGGGAGTCATTTTGTCGTTGATTTTCAGGGGTATTGCCGAGGGCTTCAAGGGCAGTATCGAGGCGACGGGTCCCGCTGTGGCGGCAGCTTTAATGCTTGGAGCGAATAACGCGTATAAATCCGTAATGAACCCGACTGAGGGCACGATTTTGACAGTTATCCGCATTTCCGGCGAACGCTCGAGTGAAAAAGCTTTGATTGACACAGACGCGGTAAATGTTTTTGAGGAAGCCTACTTGACTGCTGAGGCGGTTTTGAAGAAAACACCTGAGATGCTGCCGGTTCTTCGCCGCGCGAATGTCGTTGACGCGGGCGGACAGGGGCTTGTGTATGTGCTATACGGCATGCTCAGTGTTTTTAAGGACGGAATAATACTTGAAAAAACAGAACAACAGGATCAGTTAAGCGCCGGAACAGCGAAGGTTGATTTTTCGGCGACCGCTTCCTTTTTTGAAAATGAGGAAATAAACTTCGCATACTGCACCGAATTCATTATAAACAAGCACGAGCATTCTTTTCTTGACGCTCTGCTGCTGCGCTCCTATCTCGAGTCTATCGGCGACTGCGTTGTGGTGGTTGAGGAAAACGAAATAATTAAGGTTCATGTGCATTCAAACGAGCCGGGAAATGTCATAACAAAGGCTCTCGATTATGGCACGCTGGTGAATGTAAAGATTGACAATATGCGCCAGCAGCACAAAAACGCTTCATGGGGACTGGGCGATGTCATAGACGCTCAGAAGGAAAAACGTAAGATTGAGGACGAGTTTGCCAAGCCCTATGGCTTCGTGACGGTCTGCTCCGGGCAGGGCATTGAGGAGCTTTTTGCAAGTCTCGGCGCGGACGGAATTGTCAGCGGCGGTCAGACGATGAATCCGAGTACAGGAGATATTTTGAACGCAGCGAAAAAAATAAAAGCTGAAAATATTTTTGTGCTGCCTAACAATAAAAACATTATTATGGCGGCGCAGCAGGCTGTCAGTATGGCTGAAAAGAATATAATCGTTATTCCGACAAAGAATATTCCGCAGGGCATCAGCGCTATGTTGAATTTTGACGAGACGGCTGACTGCGAAACGAATAAGGCGACTATGCTCGAGGCTGTAAAGCATGTTAAATGCGCTCAGATTACCTATGCGGCACGCGACAGCTTCGTTAACGGGCAGGCAGTGAAAACAGGCGCTGTGCTTGGGCTCGAGAACGGAAAAATCACCGAAATCGGCGGCAGTCCGGGCGGCGCGGCGTATAACTGCGTCAAAAGAATGGTCGGAAAGAATACCTCTGTCATCACTGTTTATTACGGAGAAGAAATAAAAGAAGAGGAAGCAATGAATCTTGGGGACAGATTAAGAAATAAATTCGGCTCTCAGGAGGTAGAGGTAGTTTACGGCGGTCAGCCGGTTTATTACTATATTGTTTCATGTGAATAAATGGATATTAATGATAAAATACAATATCTAAAAGGTGTAGGCGAGGCGCGCGCAAAGCTTTTTAAAAAGCTCGGTATTGTGTGCGTGCGGGATTTGCTGTATTTTTTCCCCCGCGCATACGAGGACTGGAGCAAAATCTGCCCGATTCTAGAGGCGCCGTTTGATGAAAATTGCTGTATCAAGGGTATCGTGTCCTACACTCCCTCCTCACACAGAACAACCGGCGGCAAAATGCTCTATAAAACCATGATAACCGACGGAATTTCCCTTCTTAATCTGACATTTTTTAATAATAAATATGTTCTTACTTCTCTTCTTGAGGGCGAGGAGTATCTTTTTTTCGGCAAGGTGACGACAAATATTTACGGCGGACGTGAAATGCTCTCACCGCGATATGTGAAAGCTGAAAAAGGCGAAAAAATCAGACCGGTTTACCCCTCAAGCGAGAATCTCAGCTCGAAAATTATCGAAAAATGCGTTGAAACAGCTCTCGAAAATCTCGGCGGCATAAAAGAGACCTTGCCGCAGGAAATGAATGAAAAATATAGATTTCCCTCGCTCTTTGACTCACTGAGAATGATTCATTTTCCGGAAAGTGAAAATGAAATTGAAGCAGCAAGACGCAGGCTGATTTTTGAGGAGCTGCTTTTTTTACAGTTAGGGCTTTTCAGACTTCGAGAGAGCCGCCCGATTTCAAGCGGATTCATCCTTGAAAGGGATTATACCGACGAATTTCTTGCCCGTTTGCCTTTTGCGCTGACAAAGGCCCAGCATCGAGCTATATCTGAAGCTCTGAGCGATATGCGCGGCTCGCATGTTATGAACAGGATTTTACAGGGTGATGTCGGAAGCGGAAAAACCGCAGTCGCCGCCGCTCTAATATACTCCACAGTCAAAAATTCGCACCAATGCGCTTTTATGGCGCCTACCGAAGTACTCGCGCAGCAGCATTTCAGGAGTTTTTCCGGAATGCTCGAGGGGACGGGTATTACTCATGCCTTATTGACCGGTTCCGCCACCGCAAAGCAAAAACGCGAGATACTGCAGTCGCTTAAAGCAGGGGAAATCGATTTGCTTATAGGCACTCACGCTCTCATTGAGGACAATGTCGAGTTCCGTGACCTCGCTCTCGTGATAACAGACGAGCAGCACCGTTTTGGGGTGAATCAAAGGGCGCGGCTTACAAAAAAAGGCGATAACCCGCATACCCTTGTCATGTCCGCCACCCCGATTCCGCGGACACTCGCGCTAATAATCTACGGCGACCTCGATATTTCTATTCTGGACGAGCTTCCGCCGGGACGACAACCGGTTATGACTTATCTCGTCAGCACAGATTACCGCGGACGGATTTATAATTTTATAAAAAAGCAGATAAAAGAAGGCAGACAAGCTTTCATTGTCTGCCCGATGGTTGAGGAAGGCGATATGCCGCTAGTTCCGGCAACGGAATATTCCGAGGAGCTGAAAAGAGACTACTTCAGTGACTACAATGTCGGGCTGCTTCACGGACGCATGAAGCCGAAGGAAAAGGACGGGGTCATGACCGCGTTTGCGGACGGACGCATTCAGCTGCTGGTCGCGACTGTTGTTATCGAGGTCGGTGTTGATGTGCCGAACGCGTCAGTGATGGTCATTGAAAACGCCGAGCGTTTCGGGCTTTCACAGATTCACCAGCTTAGGGGCAGAATAGGCAGGGGAAGGCATCAGTCATTCTGTATTTTAGTTTCGGATGCGCAAAATAAAGTTGCTTCAGAGCGGTTGAATGTTCTCTGCGAGACTAATGATGGCTTCAAAATCGCCGATGAGGACTTAAAATTGAGAGGTCCCGGAGACTTCTTCGGCACAAAACAGCACGGTCTGCCGGAGCTGAAGATAGCGAATTTCACAAAGGACACAAAAATCCTGTATGCCGCCGGGAAAATCGCTAACGAAATAATAGCCGCCGACCCACAGCTGCAAAAGGATGAAAATATCCTGCTGCGTGAGGGTGTGGAGAAGATGTTTGATAATAATGCATATTAAAAATATGCATTGTTTAAACGGTTCTGTCTGTAACCTCGGTATGAGTAATAATGCTGCGTAAACTTACACCGTCAATAATATATTCCAAGACCTCATCAGCGGTATCACACCACTTTTCAGTATATGTTTGTGTTATTAATATTTGCTGATATGAATTATTATCACGCTTTAGTTTTGGGAATATACCATATACTATATTATTCCATATAAATTCAACTTCTCCGCCACGCTCAATACACCACTTAAAATCACTGATTGTTTTAAAACGATAATTTTCCGGAGTGTTTGATTTAACAATATTTAGCATTTTAATTTACCAAATAAACTTGAAAAGGTTTTTTCTTTCCTTCAACAACAAATTTTTCGACTTCGCCGTCCCACCACGGGATAATATGTTTATCGAAGTAACTTATAACCTTTTTCTTTCTTTCGAGATCATGCAGCATAAATTCGTTAAAATTATTAATTATTATAACATAGGCATCGGCTTCCAGCCAATCTAAATCACAAATCCAGTCCAAATAACCATCCATCCCTTTATCACAAGGTGTAGGGAATCGCATAGCTTTTTCAATTTGGTGTGCATAGTTTACCCATGTAAGTGCCTTTTTTCCGTCAATTTCAGCAATCCATGTATTGCTAATGATCTGTTTTTTTAACTGAGGTAATTGTTCTGAAGTAATACAATATATTCCGCTTTTCATTTTTGACCATTCCTTTAATTTAATAGTTAGATTTTATATCCTAAGTTTATTTTGCTTAAAAGATATTAATCAATTAAAAATAAGCTTTTTCTACCTTCTTCATACTTTACTATTTTAATCTTGCGAAAGGTGAAAAACCATTCAGGCTTATTCCATCCCCATAATGACTGTCAGTATAATATATAGATCCGTCACTGCCAACTACAAAACGTTCTCCGTCCCGGGATTGCCCGGGAATTCGCCCATTAACATCATACTCTTTGTAATTAATACTTTTTCCGCTTGAATCTTTAGTCGGAAGTATATGGTTATCATTTTCATAAACTTTCCCTGATCTTGTACCTCGAGGCTGTCCGTGATAGTTACCTTTCCATCCGGTACGATCATAATTTTCAAATGTGTCACGCACATTATCTGGCAAATCATCAAAATCTACTATTTTATATTCCGCGCCAAATGCGCTGCCTGTTCCTTTGATTACATCCATGTTCCGGCTGCGTGGAGGATTAAAAAACTGTGATTTTCCGGGATTTTCTATATCATCATCTTCATGTTTCCATGAGCTCAAATCATAGTCAATAAAATGAATATTTCCTTCCATTTCCGGGAACGGTTCGAAACCACTGATAAAGTGAGAAAAAAGGTTTTAACTAAAACTATTTTCATCAACTTATACAAGAAATTATTGTTGTAACTGATAAAAAAGCTGGTTTTTTGTATAATATGACGATTATAATTTAGCGATATTGT
>JAVBNH010000013.1:0-108451 GCA_031551635.1 Oscillospiraceae bacterium
CAGCATGATTTTTTCTCCTCTTTTATGGTTCTTGGTTCTTTTTAACAATCCCATTATATCATAAAAGTGGAGAAAAGTCAGTAGTTTTTTGCTTAAAAAGTCCTTGTTTTTCAAGGTTTTTTAAGTTTCACAATCGGCTAAATTTACGATATTAAGGAGTTTGTTTATGGATTTCAATGTTCGCAAAACACCGGGCAATACAGCCTGGTTCACAAAAGACCGCTTCGGGATGTTTATTCACTGGGGCTTATACGCGCTCCCGGCAAGACACGAATGGATTAAGCATAATGAGCGTACCCCCGAAAAGGATTATGAAATGTATTTCAACCTTTTCGACCCCGATTTATATAACCCTAAGGAGTGGGCGAAGCAGGCTAAAGATGCCGGTATGAAATATGCCGTGCTCACCTCTAAGCATCACGAAGGTTTTTGCCTTTTTGACTCGCAATATACCGATTATAAATCGACAAACACACCTGCGGGAAGAGACCTTGTCAAGGAATATGTCGATGCCTTCCGCGCTGAGGGGCTTAAAGTCGGCTTCTATTATTCGCTAATTGACTGGCATCATCCGGATTTTACTATTGACGGTCTGCACCCGCGGCGTGACGATAAGAATATTGATGAGCTGAACGAGGGCAGAAATATAAAAAAATACGCCCTGTATATGAGAAATCAGGTTAAGGAGCTGCTTACAAATTACGGTAAAATCGATATTCTCTGGTTTGATTTTTCCTATTCAACACATGAATATAAAGGCATGAAGGGTAAGGGTAAGCTCGAGTGGGAGGCTGAGGAGCTTATTGCTACCGCAAGGTCAATTAACCCTGACATTATTATCGATAACAGAACCGAAATTGACCAGGATTTGTGGACACCTGAGCAGTGGCAGCCAACCGAATGGCAAAGGGACGAAGAGGGAAACCTTGTTGTTTGGGAAGCATGCCAGACCTTCTCTGGCTCCTGGGGTTATCACAGAGATGAAACGAGCTGGAAATCCCCGGAGATTCTGGTGCGTATGCTCGTTAATACAGTTTCCTGCGGAGGAAATCTCCTTTTAAATGTCGGTCCGACAGCTAGGGGTTATTTTGACAAGCGTGCAATAAGCGCACTCGAGGCAATCGGCGAATGGATGAAATATAATTCTAAAAGCATATATAACTGCACTCAGTCGGAGTTTTCAGCACCGTCGGATGTGCGTTACACACAAAACGGAAACAGGCTTTTTGCTCATATTTATGCTTATCCTTTCCGTTCCCTAAAACTACCCGGGCTTGCGGGAAAAGTAATTTACACTCAGTTCCTGCACGATAATTCCGAGCTGAAGTTCTATGACGAAAATGATGACCTAATAATTGAGCTTCCGGCACTGAAACCTGATTTTGTAGTACCAGTTATAGAAATTATCCTTAAATAACCTTAATCGCTTGAATGGTATCATATCAGATAAATATACGCTTACTGGAATATTTATTCGTTTTAGTAATATTATCAACTAATAATTAATTGAATCTTGCTATTTTTGTGATATTCTTTTTAAATTTCAGAAATATTTGCATTAAAGTCTTGATATTTCTAGTGTTTTATGTTATTATCAAATCAAAATAAGCATCATTATATGATGTGTCAAAGAGAGGTGTATACTGAATGGAAGCTATAAAAACATTTTTAGACCAAATCATCGGTATCGTTACACAGTTTGTCGCATTTGTCAAGAGAATGTTCGGTATGTTGAATATAGACGATACAACCGATGACACGACAGTATAATAACTGTTTATAACCGCGCTTTTCTGTGATTTTTTTATTGAAAGGAGTTAATCTTATGCCAGATAATATCGTTGCAACAGTTGAGGCTTTCTTTAACACAATTGGAGATTTCTTTGAGAGACTTATAGCATTGTTTAAGGATTTGTTCGCTCAGTTTGATGACACAACAACCTCCTGATTTCGTTAATTTTTAAGAGACCGTAACGGTCTCTTTTTTTTATTAAATTTGCAAAAATTAACTATAAATTATTAACAAAACATTGCCGTTTTTTTTATTAATCTTTAACGAAATAGTTTTTTTTATTGACTTATTTTTGCAAAATTGATATAATTATCAAGTAGTAAAAAAAAGGAGGAGTAATATGAATATCGGTACAACAATTCAAAAAGTTATTTCACTGTTTTTACCTTTGGTTTATTTGTTTTCAGGAACAAGCGCAGCGAAACTTGATTATTCTGACAAGCTTGGAAAACCGGACTATATCGGCTTTAAGGATAAGTACGAGGATTTTTTTCGCGTAGGTACTGCTGTCAGTGACGGAACTGTCACAAATCCAGCAACAAGAGACATGCTGCTGAAAAATTTTAATACTGTTACTCTTGAAAACGACATTAAGCAGCCGTCCTTCAACCCCAGTGAAGGTGTTTGGAATCTCGACTGTGTCAGAACAGTTGTCGACTTCTGTGAAGCCAACAATATCAAGGTACGCGGTCATACTCTTCTCTGGCTTCCTATTGATGACCTTTGGGTATATTATGACGATGACGGCAATCTTGTTGACGAGGAAACCATGTTTGAGCGTTTTGAGCTATATGTCAAAACGGTTATGACCGAATTTTCCTATATCGATGAGTGGGACATCCTGAACGAGGCTTTTATGTATAACCGCACTCAGGAATTTAAGCCCTCACCTTTTATAGATATAGCCGGAGTTGACGGGCTTTACAGGTTCTTTAAGATTTGCGAAAAATATAAAGATGAAAACGACAAGTTTTACATCAACGAAACAAAAATCCTTAACAACGGTGCCAAAGAAGACCACGCCTTTAAATATATTGAAAAATGGATTAAGGAAGGCGTAAAAATTGACGGTATCGGTATTCAAGGGCATTGGGTAATGGGTACAATCAACGAGAACCCGCTCAGGCTTCAGCAGATTTTAAATAAATGCAGAAAACTGAACCTTGATGTGCAGTTTACGGAAATGGATTACACTATTTATTTTGATCTCGAGCAGCCGGGCTATGAACCTCTTCCGGATTGGATGCTTAAGTGGCATACCTTTATGTATCAACAGATGTTTAAGGTTCTTCGCAAAAATTCCGATGTTGTTTCAAGCGTCACCTTCTGGGGAATTGACGACGCGCACAGCTATCCTAATCACGATGTTGAAAGAACCGATTACGCAACGCTTTTTGACAGAAACGGAATGCCTAAAAATGAATTTTTCGGCGTTTGCGACTTTTAAGTATTGAATGGAGGACTAAAAAATGGCAGCATTATTCCCGGAGTTTTTTCAAAAAATCATGTCAATCTTTCTCCCGCTGGTGCTTTTAATCACAGGAGTTTCAGCAAAGGATCTCGATTATTCCGATAAGCTCGGCGACGAGAATTATATCGGACTACAGGAAAAAT
Organism: Oscillospiraceae bacterium; assembly: GCA_031551635.1. Classification (GTDB taxonomy): domain Bacteria; phylum Bacillota; class Clostridia; order Oscillospirales; family Acutalibacteraceae; genus JAVBNH01. The sequence goes on from JAVBNH010000013.1 coordinate 3,407, forward strand.
ACGACGATTATTTTTATATCGGAACCTGCACAAGCTCATGGCAGCTTGCCGGCGGCGAGGTCACAGATTTCGTATTAAAGAATTTTAATTCAGTCACTCCCGAGTCAGAAATGAAACAGCCGTGGTATAACCCTGCTCCCGGAGTATTCGTTCATACTGAAATGGATAAAATTGCGGATTTTTGCCGCGCGAACAATTTCAGAATGCGCGGTCACACTCTTGCGTGGCCGGGACTTTCCGACAGCTGGATTTTCTATGAGGATGACGGTGTAACTTTTGTCAGCAAAGAAAAGCTTATTGAGCGCTACACTGCTTATATTGAGGATGTCATGCTCAGATACGGCGATATAATTGATGATTGGGATATTGCCAATGAGGTTTTCAATTTTAACGCTGCGCCTGCTTTTAAACAGGATAATCCTCTTTTTACCATCTGGGGTGAGGATTATGTCAAAGATATCATTAATATCGCTTGCAAATACAAGGATGATAACGACAAGTTCTTTTTAAACGAGACAAAAATCCTCAATAACACCGCGAAAGAAAGGCACACCTTTAAATACATTGAAAAATGGATTAAGGAAGGCGTAAAAATCGACGGTATCGGTATTGAAGGTCACTGGGAAACTGTCAGCATAAACGAAAATCCCTTTAGACTGAGAAAAATTCTTGACCGCTGCAAGGACTTGGGGCTTGAGGTTCAAATCACTGAATTTGATTTGACCATGTATAACTCAAACGACCAGGAACGCTATCCAACAATCCCGAAATGGCTTGAGACATGGCAGATTAACGATTACTATCAATTCTTTAAAATTTTCCGCGAATATAAAGACCTTATTACCAGTGTATCCTTCTGGGGCATTTGTGACGCAAACACAAGATACACACGCAACAGCCCTGACGACGATTTCCCGATGCTTTTTGATAAAAATATGAAGCCGAAGCAGAATTTCTATGCGGTTTGTGATTTCTAATACATTTTTAGTAGCGGCATTATCTGCCGCTACTTTTGCTGTATAGTATATTAAATAAAAAATAACAGGAGGCTGAATTATGTTTAAGTACATCCCGAATTTATTTTATTTTGTAATGAAGCTTGCATTACCTATCGTTCTGCTTGTTACCGGAACATCTCAAGCCGCTATTGACAAGTATGCCGCGCAGGTCGGAACTGAGGATTATGTCGGTCTTCAGGAAGTTTACAAGGATCACTTCAGAATCGGTACCGCAATGAACAGCGGCTGGCTGGGCGAGGGTCAGGAGGAGCTTGAGGAGTTCCTTTTGAAAAATTACAGCTCTTTTACTCTGGCAAATGAGATTAAAATCCCGACTTATTACACAGCACCGGGTGAGTTTAACACCACCGGAGCAGATATAATCGCAGATTATTGCCGTGAAAACAATATGAAGCTCAGAGGTCACACACTTATCTGGCCTACCCTTTATACATGGCTTCCTTATAATGAGGATGGCAGTCTTGTTTCCAAGGAAGTGCTTTACGCGAGAATGCGGGAATATATAGAGCATGTTATGACCCGGTACGGCGACATAATTGACGAGTGGGATGTTGTCAACGAAGTTTTCCATTATAACCCCACACCTGAATTCAAGGATTATAACGATATGTTCACTATTGCCGGCTCTGAATGTGTAAAAATGGCTTTTATTATTGCCAAGGATTATGCTGATGAAAATGATAAGTTTTTTGTAAACGAAACAAAGGTTCTTAGCAATAAATCAAAAGAAATGCATCTTTTCAAGTATCTTGAGCAATGGAAAAAGGAAGGCTTGAAAATAGACGGTGTCGGTCTGCAGTGCCATCTTCAGGCAATCAGCACCTCCGAAACCGCGGATCGACTGCAAAAAATTCTTGACCGCTGCAGAAAGCTCGGGCTTGAGGTTCAGCTGACTGAATTTGAAATGTCCGCCTATGTCGCAGATGAAGCTGACCAGCCGGCTTTTGATTCTCTTCCGAAGTGGATTGAAACATGGCAGGCTAATAAATTCCAAAGATTCTTTAAGGTGCTGCGCGACAATGACGATATCGTCTCTAGCGTAACCTTCTGGGGCTATGCTGACGGCACAAATGGCGTAAAACGCGAGGATTGGCCTTTCCTCTTTGATAAAAATTGCAAACCCAAAACAAACTTTTTCGCTGTATGTGACTTTTAATCGTAATTATAATTTTATATATACATTATATGTAAAATAAAACATGAAACATTATTGACATCAAAGCTGATTATTGGTATAATTATGCCGCTCCTTTTGTTGAGAGGAAAATTTTAATACTTTTGATTAAAAGGAGCTTCGCGTTAAATACCAAAACTAATTCAGCTTTGATTTTGGAGGAGTGCGTATGTTTCAGCTAATACCCGGCGCTTTCAATAAATTCATGTCATTTTTTCTGCCGCTTGTACTAATGTTATCGGGAACCAGCACTGAAAAGCTGGATAAGTATTCACAGTATCTCGGAAATGATGATTACACAGGCATTGCTGAGGTATATGAAGACTACTTCCCTGTTGGCTGCGCAGTTTGGTCAGGTCAGCTCGATGAGGAAGGTATTCAGGATTTTATTAAGAAAAATTTCAATTCCATCACCTTTGAATGGGAGTTAAAGCAAATCGCCATTAATCCCAGAGAAAACGAGTGGAACATAGGCGGCACACAAAAAATTATTGATTTCGCAATGGCTAACGGCATGAAGCTCAGGGGGCACACTATGATGTGGTCTGTTTCCTCAACGTGGATGGCTAAGGCAAACGGCGACCCGGATTCCTCAGAGTTCTGCACCAAAGATGTTCTCTTTGAACGAATGGATGCTTATTTTAAAGAGGTTTTCGAAAAATTCGGCTCTGTCATTGATGACTGGGATATTGTAAACGAGCCTTCTTATTTCTATCCTTGGCAGACCTATCATCCGAACAGCGACTGGTATAAAATTGCCGGAGAGGAATATATCGTTAAAGCCTTTGAGCTGGCTCAGAAATACGGCAACGATGACGACAAATTTTATGTCAATGAAATCAAGGTTTTGAACAACCGCACAAAAGAAAACAACTTGTTTAAAACTGTTGAAATGCTTCGTTCCAAAGGTCTGAGAGTTGACGGAATCGGCATTCAATGCCACCTGGATACAGTCAGCATTAATGAAAGCCAATTCAACCTCGAGCGCCTTTTAAAAAGAGCGAAAAAGGAAAATCTTGATGTGCAAATCACCGAGATGGATATGCGCTGCTACACTACAAATGACCAGGAGGGCTGGCCGGATGGAATTATGCCCGAATGGATTAAATACTGGCAGATGAATAAATATCAGAGATTCTTTGAAATTTTCCGCGAATACAAGGATATAATCAAGGGCGTAACCTTCTGGGGACTCGATGACGCGCATTCAGCAGTTACATGGGAGGGCAAACGCGCCGATTGGCCGCTGCTATTTGATGTTAACGGAAAACCGAAGGAAAATTTCTTTGCCGTCTGCGATTTTTAAACATGTTCGGATGTTAAAACTATAAACTTTAACACAAATTAACATCTTAAATTATATTTACTTTAAGATTTTAATTTGTGTTTTACTGCGCTCATTAAATTTTCATCATAAACCCAAATAATACTCAAATTCTCGTCAAATTTGCATGCTATAATTTTCTCAATGAAGTCCCCTTGAAAGGAAAATATATGATTGACTATAACAATTTTACGAAGCCGGACAAGGGCTCATGCCCTCAGCCTGACCATATAATGCTGAGCTTCTGCGGCGACGCGAAAACCGAAATTGCCGTTACCTGGCGCACAAGTACCGATGTGCCGGATGGGTATATGCTCTTTACACCGCTGGACGGCTCTGAAGAAACGCGTGTTGATTCAATAAACCGTGAGTTTAAATCTGATATCGACATAAGCATGATACACTGGGCGCAGGCTCGCGGGCTTAAAAGCGCGACAAAGTACCGTTACACTGTCGGCAATGACAAATACAGAAGCGAAGAATTTACCTTTGAGACAGAAAAGGAAAACTGCGGCAAGTTCAAATTTCTTTTCATAACCGACACCCAGCAAAGTCAGCCCTGGCCGAAGCCGTCTTATGAAAACCTTAACCATTTGCTAAAAAAAGTGCTTTCCGAAAACCCCGATTGCAAATTTATTCTGACCGGAGGCGATAACTGCGACGACGGGCAGAATGAAATTCAGTGGAACGGATTTTTTTCCGGAATGCAGGGTATCGCGGAGAGTATGCCTCTCATGATGTGCACAGGAAACCATGATAACAGGGGCTTCATGCAGTATCTACCCGAACCTGTGGGTAAATTTTATATGCCTCACGCCTTTTTCTTTGACGACCAGTTTGAGTTTTCATATCCGCGAAACGGTCCTGAAGACTTATTGACGGAAAATTATTCCTTCGACTACGGCAATTCTCATTTCGCTATAATGGGCATAAATGAGTTTGAAAAAATTAACACATGGCTTTATGATGACCTTCAAAAAAGTGATAAAGCCTGGAAATTCGGTGTATATCACTTCCCTGTCTACCCTGTTATGCCTGAGGGAGGCGACGAGGACTCCTATCATTTTCTCGGCAAGGGTATAGACGAGGGCAGGCTGGACGTGCTTTTCGGCGGTCACGAGCACTCCTTCGCGAGAACATATCCGATGCGTCATAACGAAATGTTTGACAAACCTTCACAGGGAACGGTGCATTATAACGCGGGCAACGCAGGGCGGAATATATTCTGCACAAACATGAGAAAAATCTGGCATCCCTACTTTTATCCTCAGGAGGAGCCGTTGATTCTTTATGTGATAATCGAAGTGGACGGCAATGTTTTCCATGCGACCGCCTATCTCGAGGACGGTAGGATTGTTGACGATTATATTATTGACAAGGATAATGACCGAATTCTGCCGCATGAGCTGGCGCCTGTTTTCAAGCAGACAAAAATGAGCTTCAAAGGGCAGATTCCTGAGCTTGCCTGCCGCGATTTGTACTGCATCAGACATAATGAGCAGTGGTACTGCGCGTTCGGAAATCTGATGCACGGTATCGGCGCAAAAGTCGAAAAAACACCGGGAAAGGTTAATATTCAGATTTATAAGCGTAATGTCACCTTTGAAGAAGGCAGCGAAAAGGCGCAAACCGAGACCGGCGAATTTCCCCTGTCCGGCGAGGTAATCCGCCACAAGGAGCAGCTGTATGTTCCAGTAAGTGACGCAGCGGAAATTTTCGGCATGAGATGGTACTACGCGGAGCATAACAATCTCATCAATTTCGATTATGCCGCGGAGGACAAAACATATATGCCTCAGCCATAATTTTATAATATTAGTTAAACTAATTATTTTGAAAAATTTAGTATTTTTTGCTGAATGCCATTTTGGTTAAAAATAGAAAAAGGAATGAATTATTAATGCTTGATGAATTTTTAAGCAGCTTCTCAGCCTCAGCGGATATTTTACCGTCTGTTTTGGAATTTGCGTTATATGTGTTGGTATCAGTTGTTTTCGGTCTTGTGGTAGGTTTAACTTATATGAAAACCGACAAGCTAAAAATGCCCTCGCAGAGCTTTACCCTAACGCTTGTAATCCTACCTGCTCTTGTTACGATTATCATCATGCTTGTCGGAAGCAATGTCGCGCGTGCATTTAGTCTGGGTGGGGCTTTCGCGATTATTCGTTTCAGGAGCGTAGCCGGTGACCCGAAGGATATTGCCCTCGTGCTTTTCTGCATGGCTATCGGGCTTGCCTGCGGCATGGGCTTCCTGCTTTACGGTCTGGTGATAACGGTCGTACTTTGCCTTGTTACAATTATTCTCCACTTAGTTAACTTCGGATTTTCAAAAACAGAAAGAAAGCTCCTGAAAATTCAAATTCCTGAGGATTTCAACTACAAAAACGCGTTCAATGACATTTTAGATAAATACACTTCTGTTTATCATCTCACTAAGGTCAGAACCACCGACCTCGGCAGTCTTTATGAAATTGTCTATACAGTGACGATGTCTGAGGATACCGACGAGAAGAAGATGATTGACGAGCTGCGCTGCAGAAACGGCAATCTGCCGATTTCTCTTGTTTTTGAACCAAAACGTGAAGAATTCCAGACATTATAATACTATTTTTAGGTTAAAACATAGATAACGGAGAGCCGCCGAATGTAAAAAGGCATTCGGATTAAGGCACGATAGTTATTTATGATTTTAACGTTATATAGTATAATTTATTACATAATTACTTCAGGGTTATGAAATGATTGATTTCATAACCCTGATTTTTTCTCTTTATTTAATTTTTTAAGCAAAAATATCCTTCTGGTCGATAATTTTTATGCCCTGCCCGCTAAGCGCTTCAGCGGCTTTTTCATTGTCTGCAACTCTGACTATAACATAGGCTGAGCCCTTATCAGGGGTGATGAAGGCATAAGCGTATTCGACGTCAATTCCCGTGTCAGCAAGAATTCTTATAGCTCTTGCGAACTGACCGGGAGTGTCGCCGACACAGATGCCTAGAACCGGCTTCATCGACACGGAAGAACCTGCATCCCTGAGAACATTGACAGCCTTGTCAGGGTCGTCAACAATAAGCCGCAAAATGCCGTAATCGGTTGTGTCGGCAATCGAAAGGGCACGAATATCGATATTATGAGCCGCAAGCAGTTCGGTAATATCGGCAAGCCTTCCGGGTTTATTTTCAACAAAAACAGATATTTGATTTATAAACATCTATTAATTCACCTTACTTTTTTAAATTTTCCGGTTATCTATTACTCTGACAGCCTTGCCCTCCGAACGTGGAAGTGATTTCGGCTCGACAAGCTTGACTTCTGCTGAAACGCTCAGTGTTGAGAGCAGGGCGGCTTTGATTTTATGCTCCATTGCGGATAAATCCTTAACAGTGTCTGAGATTAAATTATCCGGCATTTCGATTTTTACAAGCATGGTGTCGAGATTATCCTTGCGCTCAACGACTATCTGATAATTCGCCTGAGCGCCGAACTGCATAATCACATGCTCAACCTGCGACGGGAACACGTTCACACCTCTGATAATGAGCATATCGTCAGTACGTCCGCGCGGTTTCATCATACGCACAAGCGTGCGCCCGCACTCACATTTTTCATGAGTAATCGCTGAAATATCCCTAGTTCTGTAACGAATGAGCGGCAGGGCTTCCTTACCGATGCAGGTAAAAACAAGCTCGCCGAATACGCCGTCCTTGACCGGTTTCAGCGTTTCCGGGTCAAGAATTTCAGGGTAAAAATAATCCTCGCACACATGTAAGCCTTTTTTGCATTCGCACTCGTACGAGACGCCGGGACCGGCGATTTCAGAGAGACCGTATATGTCATACGCGTTTATACCGAGGGCTTTTTCAATCTCCTCGCGCATGCTTTCACTCCATGGCTCCGCGCCGAAAATACCGGCACGCACAGGAACGGAATCGGGCGAAATACCCATTTCCTTGAGTGTTTCGCCGATGAACATGGCATAGGAAGGAGTGCAACAGATAATGTCGGAATGGAAATCCTGTAAAATCTGAATCTGGCGGGCGGTGTTACCGGAAGATACCGGAATAACTGTCGCTCCCATTTTTTCCGCGCCGTAATGAAGCCCCAGACCGCCTGTGAAAAGACCGTAGCCATAAGAAACATGGACGTAATCGGACGCGCAGGCTCCGGCGGCAACAAGAGCGCGGGCACAGCCGTCGGTCCAGACCTCGATGTCATTTTTCGTGTAGCCGACAACTGTCTGCTTGCCTGTCGTACCTGAGGACGCGTGAATTCTGACAAGCTCCTCCTTCGGCACGGCAAAAAGCCCATAAGGATAGTTATCTCTCAAGTCCTGCTTGTTCGTGAAGGGCAATTTTTCGATATCCTCGATAAGCTGAATATCCTCAGTCTTTATACCGGCTTCATCAAATTTCGCCTTATAAAATGGCACATTTTCATAGCAGCGTTTAACGGCTTCCGAGAGCCGTTTTGACTGAATCGCATGAAGCTTTTCCCGTGAAGCGGTTTCCCACTCCTTTTGATAGTAATTTTTATTTTCATCCATAATAATTTATTCTCCAATTCTTCTTGAATTATGATTTAAGTCCTAAATCAAAGGCTTTTTGATTCATTTCGAGAAACTTCGGCGGCACAGTGTCATTTATAACCGACACCCATTCATTGCCGTCGAAGCTCATAAATCGAGCCGCCACTCCAAGAAGAACAACATTTACAGCCTTTGCGCTTCCGGCCTCGAGAGCCAGAGAGAGCGCGTCAATCTCAACTAAATTCACATTATATTCCGCCAGCTTCGCCGTCAAATCCCCGGGGTATTCCGCGGAGCCTATGACAACAGGCATCGGGTCAATCTGCTGCTTATTGACGACAATCGTCCCGCCTTTTTTCAGATACGGCAAATATCTGGCGGCTTCAAGCAGCTCAAAAGCAATTATAATGTCCGCTTCACCTGTTTCGATAATAGGCGACGCGACACTTTCACCGTACTTGACATATGTAACAACAGAGCCGCCTCTCTGGCTCATGCCGTGAACCTCCGAGACCTTGACGTCAAAGCCTTTTTTTATTAGAACGTTACCTAAAAGGCGCGAGGCAAGCAGAGTTCCCTGCCCTCCGACACCGACTATCATAATGCTTTTTGTATCCATGTTTTAACCTCACAATAGAATAATGATTTTTTACTTTTTAGAAATGATATGCTGAACCGGCAGCTTAGTTTTTTGGGCTGCACAGTCTAGAAAAGCGTTAATATGGTTGGAGTTTTCAAAAAGCCGTAACGGAATTTAAAAATCGGATTTATATAGCTTTCTTCCATGACTTGATTATTCATAAAGTGTCACACCCTTTTAAGTGATATTTTTATAAAACGGCAAATCTTTTTTAAAGCGATTAAACTCGCTTTCCGGCAGCATTGTATTAATTTTCATCAGCTGTTTTTTATCGCACCGAATTTACACAACTGAGAGCAGACCTCGCAGCCTACACACTGCGTAAAGTCTATAACAGCCTTGTTATCCTTCATGCTGATAGCCGGGCAGCCGATTTTCATGCACATCTTACAGCTTTTGCAAGCGTCCGCGTCAACCTTCAGCGATGGCTTGCGCTCGACTGTTTTCAAAAGGGCGCAGGGACGGCGCGAGATAATCATAGACGGCTCCTCAGCATCCAGCTCAGCTCTTATCGCGTCCTCGGTTTCTTTGAGATTGTTGGGGTCAACAACCTTGACGCGCCTTATGCCGACAGCTCTCGCGAGAGCTTCAAGGTCAACCGCGACTGTGGGATCTCCCTTAATTGTCTTGCCGGTAGTCGGGTTCTGCTGGTGCCCGGTCATTCCGGTGATACTGTTATCAAGCACGATAACAGTTGAATTGCTCTGATTATATGCGATATTTATAAGCCCTGTGACGCCCGAATGAATAAAGGTAGAGTCGCCGATAACCGCGACACTCTTTTTTTCGTTTAAGGGGTTCGCCTTATTCATGCCGTGTAGCCCTGACACAGAAGCGCCCATACAGATAACGGTGTCAATCATCCCGAGCGGTGGTAAAGCGCCGAGGGTGTAACAGCCGATGTCGCCGCTGACAATTACATCAAGCTTTTTCAGAGCGTAAAACAGTCCTCTGTGAGGACAGCCGGGGCAAAGGACAGGCGGTCGTCCGGGAAGCTCCTCGCCCAAAGCGTCAAAGTCGTTTTCCTCATGTAGTATAAGCTTCGCGATGAGCTTCTGCGAATACTCACCGCAGCGCGGGAACAAATCCTTGCCGATGACATTAATACCAAGACTTTTGCAATATGTTTCGAAATAATCATCAAGCTCCTCAAGGACATATACCTTTTCACAGCTTGCGGCGAACTTACGGATTTTTTCCGCAGGTAAAGGATAAACGCAGCCGAGCTTGAGGTATGAAGCCTTGTCGCCGAGGGCTTCCTTGGCGTAGCAATATGATATACCGGAGGTGATTATTCCGATTTTTTTATCGTTATATTCAATTCTGTTTATTTCGTCATTTTCCGCAAAAGCGGTCTGGTCTAAAATTCTTTTTTCAACAATTACATGCCGCGGGCGTGCCATAGCAGGCATCATGACATACTTCGCAGGGTTTTTTACATACTCATTGAGCGGCACATCCTCCCTCTCGCCGACAGCGACAAGGCTCCTCGAATGTGAAACCCTTGTAGTGAGCCGGAGAATGACAGGTGTATCGAATTTTTCGGAAAGCTCAAAGGCTTTTTTTGTGTATTCAAGGCATTCCGCGGAGTCTGAAGGCTCGAGCATCATTACCTTTGCGGCTTTCGCGTAGTTGCGTGAATCCTGCTCGTTTTGGGAGGAATGCATACCGGGGTCGTCGGCAACGGCAATGACGCAACCGCCATTGATTCCTGTGTATGAAGCGGTAAAAAGAGGGTCGGCGGCGACATTCAACCCGACATGCTTCATGCCGCAGAAGCTTCTCGCGCCGGCGATTGCAGAACCTAGAGCAACCTCGCACGCGACTTTTTCGTTAGGCGCCCACTCGCAGTAAATATCGTCATAAAGCGACGCGTATTCGGTTATTTCGGTGCTGGGTGTGCCGGGATAGCTCGACACAACACGGCAGCCGCTTTCATAAAGTCCTCTCGCGACAGCTTCATTCCCCAAAAGCAGTTTTTTGTCCATATTTTCCTCCGAAAAAATAAATTCAAGTTAAACATAAATACCGGAAAGCTATAGCTTTGCTGATGTCCATTTACTAATTGATTATTATATCATTTCTTTAAAGGAGAAACAAGCCCATAATAGAAAAATGCTGTTTTTTCCGTTTTTAAAATCCATACGTTTAAAATCCATATCTCTGAATAGTCATATAAAGCTTGCAGTAAAAATAGCTTTTTTTGTTTTATAATCTGCTTGGCAGCTTCGAAATGATTATTAATAAGGAGAAGTATATGGACAGTATAATGATTTTGTGTTATTATGACATTAGGTTTATTTCGGATACTTATGATTTATTGATAAAAGCACTGCAGCCAGGTATCAGTTCATGGTGGGAAGATTGGAAATCACTAGACGATCCGAGCAGATGTATTGATTGTAAAAACTTAACCGGACAAATCCAGCCAATCGGTTCGCAGTGGGTTAACTATCCTCCGCTGCATTATAATTGCCGCTGCAGTATTCAACCAATGTTGACTTTAGCTGTGGGTACGGTAACTGACAGAGGCACTGATGGAGCCGACTGGTATCTTAAGTTTGTAAACACTTTACCAGACTATTATATTTCAAAACTGACAGCTATACTTAATGGTTGGGATTCCAGTAAAAACTCAACGACACTTGATAAAGTCATTCCCGATAAAATGATTGGCGGTGATGAATATAAAAATAAAGACGGTCATTTGCCTTCAGCACCAGGTAGAAAATGGTATGAAGCAGATATTGATTATTCCAAAGGTAAAAGAAACGGACACCGATTACTCTATTCCAGTGATGGATTGATGTTTGCAACTTATGACCACTATAAAACATTTTATGAAATAATATAAAAGGAGAACAATATGAAAAAAGTTACAATTGATTTCGCAGGTTGCAAAAATATATATGAAATTCATTCGAGGATGAATGAAAAGCTTGATTTTCCGGATTTTTACGGTGAAAATCTTGATGCCTTATGGGATGTGCTAACAGGTTTTATTGAATGGAATCAGATCATTTATTTGAAAGGTTGCGCTGATGTCGACGAGAAGCTTATATCATATATGCAAAAAGTAATTGAGGTTTTTCAAGAAGCAGAAGAAATGTATGAAAAAATTGAGATTCATGTTATTGATGTTGATTTTTCAATGTAAAACGAAAGGTCGAATAAAAACATGAAAACAGTTACAATTGATTTCACAGGTTGCAAAAATATTCGAGAAGTTTTTTCACGAATGGATGAAAAACTTGACTTTCCGGAATTTTACGGCAAAAATCTCAGTGCTTTATGGGACATGTTAACAGGTTTTATTGAATGGGATCAGATTATTTATTTAAAAGGTTGCGCTGGTGTCGACGAGAAGCTTAAAACATATATGCAAAAAGTAATTGAAGTATTTCATGAAGCAGAGGAAATGTACGGAGATATTGAAGTGCATGTAGTAGATTCTGATTTTTCTATTTAAATCGAGAGGTCGAACTAATAAATGAAAAAAGTTACAATTGATTTCACAGGTTGTAAAAATATATATGAGATTCATTCGCGAATGAACGAAAAGCTTGATTTTCCGGATTTTTACGGTGAAAATCTTGATGCATTATGGGATGTGCTTACAGGTTTTATTGAATGGGATCAGATTATTTATTTAAAAGGGTGCACTGATGTCACGGAGCAGCTTGTACCATATATGGAAAAAATCATAATGATTTTCCGACGTGCAGAAGAGATGTACGGAGACATTGAAGTGCATGTAGTAGATTCTGATTTTTCTATATAAATTTAGACATTAGACTTTAGACTGTAGACTGTAGACTTCGGTCGCGCCTAAATTGCGATAGTTTTCAGCAATCTGCTTGCGAACAATTTAAAAAGTATTATTGAGCCAATTAAAAGCAGGTAAATTTTATAATTATTCAATCATAACTTGCTCCTGAAAGCTTATACAACAAGGCTTTCAGGAGCTCTTAATTCTTCAGATCCGCGAAATTTTATAGTTGGCAATTTTTTTTCAGGAAACAACACCGCTGTAGAAAAACTCTGTTTTTTCCGGCAGTTTTTCAGTTTTTGTTATTAGTGTTACAACGCAGGTGACGCAAATCGAAAGAACCATTGCGATACAGGCGAAAAGCGGACCCTTTGAGGCAAGCATTGTCAAATTCGCATTCTCCGCTCCAAAAAGAAGAATCACCTTTGAAAGCGCGGGAATGGCTGCCGTGACGAAGCCTGTCAAAATGCCGCACCATGCCGCAACCTTTGTCAGCTTTTTCCAATACAGCGTCAGGAGATAAGGAGCGAGGAAGGAGCCGGAAATTATACCCCATGAGTATGCCATCATGTCAAGTATAGGAGTTTTTGTGTTTGCGATTATGTATGACATCACACAGAAAAGCAAACAGACAATTTTTGTAAGCATTGTGAGCTTTTTACCCTCAATTTTATTCTTGCGGCGACCGTCTATAAGGTCAATCGTCAGCGTGGAGCTGGCTGTTAGTGTAATCGAGCAGAGTGTTGAGACTGACGCGGAGATGAGAAGAACAATGACGATTCCGAGCAGAATATTTGGTAAATTCGACATTTTCAGTATTGTCGGAACAATAAAATCCTGATTTGCGGGAAGTGTCTCAAGGGTGAAGAATTTGTAGCAAAGAGAGCCTATAAAGTAGCCGCCGCCGGCAATCAAAAGGCAGAACAGCGTTGAAATTGTGATACCTTTTTTCGCCTGCTTGTCGTTTTTAATGCCGAAAAACTTTCCAATCATATGCGGCAGTCCCCATGTACCGAAGCTGGTCATCAGAACAGTTGCGCTCAGAGTGGTAAACTGTGAGAAATTAAGCTTAGGCAGGCCCAGCGAGGTTTTCGAGTAATCCGCGATGCCCTTAAACCCTCCCACAGGGTCGCTTTTTATGACATAATAGAGCAGCATGACTACCCCGCCTATCATGACAATACCCTGGAAAAAGTCAGCACGCGCTTGAGCCATATACCCACCGGTCAGGAGTATCAGCGCCGAAACCACAGCGATTATTATCATGCAGACCGTCTCATCTATCCCGAGCAGGACAGTCGCGACGCTCGATAGCCCCTTATAAACAGAAGCTGAATACGGAATCAGGAAAATAAAAATAACAAGCGCAGAAAAGGTTTTCATATTTGCACAGCCAAATCGGCTCTCAAGAAACTGAGGCATTGTTTTTAGGTGGAGCCTCGCGGAAATGTCCCTCGTGCGTCTAGCAAGCACCTTCCATGCGAGCCAGGAGCCGAAAACAGCGTTACCTATACCCGCGGCAATGCCCCAAAGCCCGAAGCTTTTGCCTGTTCCGCCCGCGTAGCCGACAAACATAACAGCGGAAAAATACGCCGTACCGTATGAAAGCGCGGACAGCCATGCCCCTGCGTTACGCCCGCCGACAGTCAAGTCAGCGATGCTTTTTGTTTTTTTGCCTGTTACAAAGCCGATAACAACCATCACTAAAATATATGCGATTATCGTTACCCAGATTGCTGTGTTGCCGCCCATAATTAAGACCTCCAAATATGCTTTTAGTATCGCTTTAAAGTTTCACCGCTTTCACGCGTTAAAGCTTAAACGTCAAAAAATAGGATAACATAAAAAAACACCCCTGTCAAGAGTTTTTTTTATGTTTTTACCTTTATTTTTATATTTTTTTAGAAATTTCAATAATTTTATTTAATCTGTGATAAACACCTGAACGGGAGATGGGCTTTTTTAATGACTGACCCAGTTCGCTTAGGCTCATTTCGGGATTTTCCATACGTAAGAGGGCTAATTCACGCATGTCCTGTGGCAAAAAGTCAATTGAACCCTTTTTTATAATTTTCTCAATGGCTTCTATCTGATGCAAAGCCGCTTTTACCGCTCTGTCAATATTCGCGCTGTCAAAATTCACTTTACGGTTGACATTATTTCGGATATTTTTCATTATTTTGACATTAATTAATTCTATTGTGGAGTTATTTGCGCCTATAGTAATGAGCAGGTTTTCTATCATCTCGCTGTCTTTGAAATAAACGATATTCACTCCGTTGCGGCTTGTCATTTTCGGCTCAAGATAATCGAATTCATCAAAAAATTTCATAAAATCGCTGCATAAATTCTTATATGGAATTGAAAACTCCAGGTGATAATCCTTTTCGGGCGCGCTGACTGTTCCGCAAGCCATAAAAACACCCCGCAGAAAAGCAGACATGCAACACTCCTCGGAAAAATTCGCATAGTTTATTCTCACGCCGACATCCTTTGAATCATGACCGAAAAATGAGAGTATCGCATCCTTTTCCTTTTGTGAATCAATGCTGACAGTATATTTTTCTGATTTCGACACTTTTATATCCGCGTTTTTACCGCTGAGCTCGTGTACAGCCTGAGCGTATTTCTGGCAAACGCCCTTATGCTCGGTCAGAATCGAAATATTGTAAGCGGAAAAAGACCTGCCGAAAAGGAAAAGCCCGTAGCTCTCCGCTTTCTGGCAGCACTCCTTATTTTCGAGTTGAGAAATTTCTGTTTTAACATCATGTGAAAACGACATAAGAACCTCTAGCTATTAACTCTTTTCGTACCAAAACGTTATTTATGGTGTTTTGAAAAACGCTAGCATGCGTTTTTCAGCAAGCTCTTTTTATTGACTAAAATCCAATCTTTTTGACTTCCGTCTCCAGCGTTACACCCTTTTCATTTCTGACAGTTTCGCGCACAAGCTCAATAAGCTCAAGGATTTCCGCGGTTGTCGCCCCGCCTTTATTTATAATGAACCCTGCGTGCTTTTCGCTTACCTGAGCGCCGCCTACGCTTCTTCCTTTCAAGCCGCATTCATCAATCAGGGCAGCGGCATAAAAGCCCTCCGGACGCTTAAAGGTGCTACCCGCGCTCGGAAACTCAAGAGGTTGTTTTTCTTTCCTTTTCGAGAAAATATTATTCATTTCCGCTTTAATTTCGCGAGGATCGCCTTTTTCAAGCCGAAAAGCAGCGCCGGTTATTAAATATGACTTATCACAGTAAAAACTGTGTCTGTATGAAAATTCAAGGTCATTTTTTTCTAATCTTACAGTCTTAAATGCCTCGTCCAAATGCTCAGAATAAATTAGACGGTCCTGGATCTCGCCGCCGTATGCGCCCGCGTTCATATATACAGCGCCGCCGACACTCGCAGGGATTCCATATGCAAACTCAAGACCGCTAAGCGAATTTTCAAGTGCGAAAAGACAAAGCTTTAATAAAGAAACACCGCTTGATGAAAAAATCACATCATCCTCGCAGGTTAATTCATTGAGCCCTCCGGCAGTCTTGACGACAATCCCCCTGATTCCCTTATCGCTCACCAGAAGATTTGTACCGTTACCAATAAAGTACACCGGCAATTTTTCCCATTTCGCGAGATTAATAATATCCTCAACTGCTTGCTTACTTTTCGGAATCATCAGCAAATCCGCGTTGCCGCCTGTTTTAAAGCTGCAATGATTGCTCATCGGCTCATCAAAAAACAGCTGAGCGTCAATACCTATTTCTGCGATATTTTTAATAAAAGATTCCGAAAAGCTCACAAAATACCTTCTTTTTCTTTAATACTCAAGAACAGCTGCACCTATTATACCAGCGTCATTCCCAAGCTGCGCCGAAACTATTTTCGTCTGTTTTTCGGCATAAATGCTGTAACGCTCTCTCTCGACGATTCTGCGGATAGGCTCAAGAAGCGTTTCGCCCTCGTGACCGATACCGCCGCCGACACAAATCATATCGGGCTGGAAGGCGTTTATAAGATTAATTATTCCGCAGGAAACATAGCTTATGTATTGGTCAACAACCTTTTTCGCGCTGGCGTCGCCAGCCCTCATAGCGTCAAATGAGGTTCTGCCGTTAACAAGGTCGATATTGTTATTCACGAGCTCCCACATTTTGCTGTCCTGGTCGGCATGCATGGCGTCCTTTGTCTGAGCGACAAGAGCTGTCGCGGAGGCATACCTCTCCCAGCAGCCTCTCCTGCCACAATTGCACTGCTCGCCGTTATAAACAATGACATGATGCCCCAGCTCACCCGCCGCGTAATTCATACCGATAAGCATTTTGCCGTCTATTACAACGCCGCCGCCGACACCAGTGCCGAGCGTTATGGCGATAAAATCCTTCGTGCCCTTACCCGCTCCGGCAACCTGCTCCCCGAGAGCAGCCGCGTTCGCGTCATTTTCAAGATAAACTGGCTTCCCTGTTCTCTCCATAAGCATTGCCCTTGCGGGAACCTTTTTAAAATCAAGATTGTTCGCGAACTCAATGAGTCCGTTGCTCTTGTTTACAGTGCCGGGAGTGCCGACGCCGATTGACTTAACTTCGTCCATAGAAATTCCCGCCTGCTTAACCGCATCAAAAGCAACCTTTGCAATGTCATCCATAATAGCCTCGGCGCTTCGCGGCATATCTGTTTTTACGCTCGAGCGCGCTATAATATTATAGTTTTCATCAACAAGTCCCGCGACAATATTTGTTCCGCCAAGGTCAACACCGATAGTATACATTAATTTCACCGTTTCCTTTATTTTATTATTTATTAACTGTTACTTATACTTATTACTTATTACTTATTACTTAATCAATTCATATCAAGCTCCGTCATCGGTAACTCCTCATCAAGCATACCGAGACTTTTCATGAGCTCCTTTGCCGCGTTGTAGCCCATTTTCTTCTGCCTGTTGTTCATTGCCGCGACCTCGATAATTATCGCGAGGTTTCTACCCGGCTTAACAGGAACAACGGCGCAGGGCACCTTCAGCCCCATTATATCAACAAATTCTTCGTCAAGCCCGAGTCTGTCATAAACCTTTTTCGGGTCCCAGGGTTCCATCTGAATAACCAGATCAATTTTCTCGATAAGCTTAACCGCGCCCATGCCGAAGATTCTTCTGGCGTTAATAATACCTATTCCGCGCAGCTCGATATAATGCCTGATATTATCGGGCGCAGAGCCGACTAGTGTCTTTGAGGATACCTTTCTGATTTCGACAGCGTCATCAGCAATCAGGCGGTGTCCACGCTTTATCAGTTCGACCGCAGTCTCGCTTTTACCCACGCCGCTGTCGCCGAGAATCAGAACGCCCTCGCCCGAAACCTCAACAAAAACGCCGTGGCGCGTCACTCTTTCGGCAAGCTCAACGCCGAGGAATGATATAAGTGTAGCCATCGCGCCGGAGGTATTGTCAGACGAGCGCAAAATGGGTACCTTATATTTTTTCGCGAGCTTCAGTGCTGTCTCACTGGGTTCAATATCTCTTGTATAGACGACTACACTGGGTTTTCGCGAAAAGAAATTATCAAGGCTTTTCGCATGTTCACGCTCGTCAAGGCTATCGAGATAGCTTTTTTCCGTCAATCCGATAAACTGAACGCGTTCAGCGTCAAAATGCTCGTAAAAGCCGGTGAAAACCAGACCCGGACGGTTTACATCGTGCGAGGTGATAAAAAGCTCGGAAGCTTCACAGGGGGTATACAAGACCTCCAGAGAATTGTCTTTTATTACTTTTTCCAGTGAGACAGAATATTTGCTGGGCATAAAACACCCCTATTAGTTGCCGGGCAGTTTTACTGAATCAACTTTAAATTTAGTTAATAAGCGTATCTCAAAAGATAAACAGCAAAACCGGATATTCGGCAATTCTTATATTTTTAGACATTATATCTCACTTCGCTTAAAAATGCAATATTTTAACTAAGTTTATAATTATTTCTTGCATTTTACCATATTTATGATAAACTAGATACTAGATGCTAGATACTAGATACTAGATAGTAGAAGCTAGATGAGAAATAATGATATGGAAAGGTTAGGAAATTAAAATGAAAATTAATGAAATCTATTTCAGGGCAACCCAGAATGTGTTAAAGGTGGCAGCCTATGCCCTTGACTGGACACCGCCGAAGCTGATTACCGGCGCGGGCAGCATTAAGAAGCTGCCCAAGGTCATCAAGGCTATCGGCTATAACAAGGTGCTTATTGTGTCCGACAAGGGCATAACCGGCCTCGGTCTAATTGACCCGCTCAAGGCCGGGCTGAGCGCGGAGAACATCGACTACACTGTTTATGACGGAACACAGCCGAACCCTACAACTGTAAATATTGAAGAGGGACGCAAGCTCTATGTCGCTAACCAGTGTCAGGCAATTGTGGCTGTCGGCGGCGGCTCCTCCATGGACTGCGCGAAGGGAATCGGAGCGAGAATTGCGCGCCCGAATAAGGATATTGAAAAAATGAGGGGGCTCTTAAAAATCAACAAATCCCTCCCCACCCTTTTCGCTGTGCCGACAACAGCCGGAACCGGCTCAGAAACAACCATAGTCGCGGTAATTACAAACCCTGAAACACATGAAAAATATACAATTGACGATAACTGTCTTATGCCTGAGTACGCCATTCTTGACGCGGAGCTGACTCTCGGTCTTCCGCCGCATATAACAGCCGCCACAGGTATGGACGCTCTCACCCACGCTGTTGAGGCTTTCATCGGAAAAAGCAACACAAGCAGTACCGAAATGTACGCAAAGGATGCAGTTGACCTGATTTTTAAAAACCTCCTGACGGTTTATGAAAACGGCAAAAATCTTTTCGCGCGGGAAAACATGCTTGTCGCGTCTTACTATGCAGGTGTAGCTTTTACGAGAGCCTATGTCGGCTACTGCCACGCTATCGCACATTGCCTGGGCGGTCTCTACGGCACGCCGCACGGGCTTGCGAACGCCATCATTCTCCCGTGGCTGCTCGACTTCTACGGCCCCTCGATATATGAAAGGCTTGCTGCTCTTGCAGACATCGCAAAGCTGACAGATTCTCTTGAAACAACGCAGGAAAAAGCAGAGGCGTTTATCGCTGAAATAAGAAGATACAACAATATTATGAACATACCTGAAAAATTCGACTGCATAAAAGAGGAGGATATTCCGACAATTGTCGAAAGAGCTCTACGCGAAGCTAACCCGCTTTACCCGGTCCCGAAAATCATGGACAATGATTCCTGCACCGAATTTGTCAAGTCACTCATGATTTAACAGTGACTTTGAAAGGTAAACCGATGACAGTTATAAAAGCAAATGAAACGGAAATTGAAAGGCTTATTGCGAAATATCCCCACATCGTGAATGTAATCTGCCTTGGCGAATTATCCTTCACCCTCATAGCTTTTGACGAAAACGGTGAGGCTCTGGCGTTTCTCTCAGCTTTTTATCGCGAAATTCCCGCTCCGCTCGGCGGCGCGGGTGAAATTTTTATCAATGTTATCGATGTTTTTGACAAAAAAATGCAGCACAGGGGCATCGGTACTATGCTTGTGAAAAAAGCCGTTTCATTCGCGCGGGAGCTTGACGCTGTTCAGCTTCGGGCATACTGCGAAATCGGCAATACCGCATCCCATATGCTGTGGCTTAAAAACGGCTTCGGCATTTCTCCAGTTAAAGACAAAAACGGTGTTATTCTCGGCAGCTTTGTCACCTGCCGCATTCAAAAATAATATTTTTATTGAAATAATGCAACAGTTTTAATATAAAAACACTCTAATTAGAAAAGGACGGAAATTTTATGTTTAACGGTCTCGGTATGAATTTGTCAAATCTTTCTTATCTTTCAAAGGCGAAAACACGTTCCATCAGCCCCGAGAATTTCACAGGCGAAAAAGGCAGGGCGGCAATGGCTGAGGAGGGCACCGGCGCAATGGCTGCCAGAGAGCTGGGTGTCGGCTGGAAAATTTCCCCCAGTATCCGCATCAAATGCGGCGAAACCTTTGAGCTTGCAAACATCAGCGGCAGCGGCGCGATACAGCATATATGGATGACGCCCTCAGGCACTTACAGGCAGAATATACTCAGAATTTATTGGGACGGCAGCGATACGCCCAGCGTTGAGGTTCCTCTTGGGGATTTTTTCGCATCCGCTTTTGAGGGGCAATATGGGCAAATTTCATCTATTCCTGTGTGCGTCAATCCCGCGAGAGCTTTTAACTGCTACTGGGAAATGCCTTTCAGAAAGAACGCGAGGATTACAGTTGAGAATATCTCTCCCAAAGAAATGACACTGTATTATCAGATAGATTATTGCCTCACAGACGTTCCGGACGACTGCGCCTACTTCCATGCCCAGTTCCGCCGCGTGAATCCCCTTCCCTATGCCACAGTTTATACAATCCTCGACGGCGTACAGGGTCAGGGGCAGTATGTCGGCACATACATGACCTACAGCCTGACTAATAACAACTGGTGGGGCGAGGGCGAAATCAAGTTTTACCTTGACGGCGACAAGGATTATCCAACTATCGCCGGAACCGGAACTGAGGACTATTTTTGCGGCTCGTATAATTTCGATGTCGCGGGCAAATATACAGAATTCACAACTCCCTACTGCGGAATGCCGCTTGTGATTTCACCCGACGGACTTTATAAATCCCAGCACCGCTTTTCTCTATACCGCTGGCACATAACCGACCCAATACGCTTTGAGGAGGATATCAAGGTCACCATGCAGGCTCTTGGGTGGCGCAGTGAAGGCAGATACCTGCCGCTCCAGTGTGATATTTCTTCAGTGGCATACTGGTATCAGACACTTCCCCACGCAGAATTTCCGGAGCTTCCGGACGCGAACGGTCTGGAAATTATTTAGTATTAAAACTAAAATGAATAGCAGGAGATGAATGGTTTGAAAAGAATAAAAATATTCAGTTTCTTTCTGGCGTTATGTCTTTGTTTAGTTTGCTGCAATATTAGCTCGCTTGCACTCTCACCTCCTATTTATACACATAAAATCCTGATGAATAAACCCTATAGCTCTATTATTAATACACGCGAGAATAAATTTACCTCAAAATTGATAACCTCCGAAAAGGAATTTACGGCTTTTTTACCTCAATGCTATGATACCTTTTATAATAAAGAAGAGATGACTTTTGATTCTGAGTTTTTTAAAGAAAACAGCCTGATTGTGCTTTCAACAAAAAGCAGCTCCTCAATTTCCTATGATCTGTACTCATTATATTCCAACTATGTGGATAAAACATTAGTTGAACTTAAATTATATAAACACATATCTGATAATATGAAAGAGGATTGCGTTGACTATACAATTTTGGTGAGTATTAAAAAGGAATTCTTTAATAACGCGGAAAAACTGAAATTGGAAGTCACCGATAATAAGTATACTTTTCCAAATCTTGAAGGGAAAGAGATAAAGTATAATTTAGTGCATCTTGACAGCATTCTGGATTATAAAAACAGAAACGAAGAAACAGAGTTTACTCTTACTAAGTTGATTTCAACACAGGAAGAGCTCAGAAATTTAAATCTTTTTGGCGACCTGTCGGTTTTTCTGACATATGATTCTGACTTTTTTAAAACAAAGTCCATAATTCTTCTTTTAAGCTTCTTACCGTATTCTGTTTATGAACCATATCCCGCAGAGCTAATGCTTCAAAATGGCAATAAATTGTTATTGAATTTAAACAGGTTGAATTATTTTTCATCTCATTCCTCCGATATTGATGCCGTTTTTAACTATGCTTTGGAAATAGAGAAAAAAGATATAATGAACATCAGCCACTCAACTCCTATAGAACTATTCAATGTTGATGTCTTATATAATAATTATGCCGATAACGAAATTAACAATCCAATATTAAGGGTTATATCATCAAAAGAAATTGGTTTTTTTCCAGAATATATTAATTTTGAAGGTTTATCTTTCAATGAATATATTAATGAAGTTAAAGAGCACACTGGTGATAAATTTAGCGTAAACTGCTATGAGAGTAACTCTCAACCCGTGACGGATTTAAACAAACTGCTTTACACCGGGGCAATGATTCAATTTCATTTCAAATTTGATGAAAAATACTTTTTAATTTCCAGAACTATTTTAGTTGATGGTGATGTTGACTGTAATGGCGTTGTAACCGCAACAGACGCAAGACTCGTGCTCAGAGCCTCAGCCGAGCTTGATGATCTGTCTTTGCCTGCTAAGCTTGCCGCAATATCCGACAGAGCGGGTACACGTGTGATTACAGCAGCGTCCGCTAGAGAGCTTTTAAGTTATTCTGCAGGTCTCGAAAGTCTTTTTATGTGCCGTGATTTTTCATGGCTGGAATACAATAGAGAATTTATGTTTTGATTCGCGCTTTTTTAGTATCATAGTGGGCTAAAAGCTCAATAAAAAATAAGTCTTGGGTTAAGGCTTGGCAAGTTATGCCCTCGTTGCGGGAATATCGTATAGCTATCAACTATTGATTTTTCAAACGGAAAGGTTTGTGCATCATGAAAAAATCTATTAAATTCAAAATGTTCAGCATTTTTCTGGCATTATGCCTGTGTGCAATAAGCTTTAATTTTAGTCTTGCCGCAAAGGGAGAGACCGAATACATACCGAATTACAAGGTACTCATGTGTCAGCCCTACAGCTCGCTGCTTGACGCGCCGTTTGAAAAGCTTGCATCAAAAAATATTTCCACACTCGAAGAATTCGAGGCGTTTTTACCGCTTTGCCATGATACATTTTACGATAGAGAAAAATTCAATTTCGACAGTGAATTTTTCAAAGATAACAATCTCATTGTCCTTTCGACCAAAGGCAGCTCCTCGATTGAATACAGGGTTGTTTCGGTTTATGACGATTATTTTGATAAAACAGCCATTAATATTACCGTCAATAAATTCTCGACTGAGATAATGAAAGAGGACTGTGTAGATTATACAATCCTAGTCAGTGTCAGAAAGGCAGCCTACAAAAGTACAGGAACATTAAAACTTGAAGTTAACGATGAAAAATACACCTTGCCGATGCTTGAAGGAAAAGAGATAAAGTATGATTTGTCATTGTTAAACCTAGGGTCGAATTTAATAGTGGAAAGCACAGACAATGCTGCGGCAATGCTTGTTTCCTCGCACTCAGAGCTGTCCGCCGTCAAAAAAGACTGGAATATAGCAGTGCTCGCGCCGTACAGCTCCGACTTTTTTGAAACAAAAGCAATAATCATTTTCTCTTATTTTTCGCCGACATTGTCAGAAAACGCTTATCCTGCCGAATTGATACAGACTGACAATGAAGTATTAACACTAAACTATAATCGGACCTTACCAAGACAGGGTTATGCGCATGCGAATAAGACCCAATACCTGAATTTAATTTTAGAAATAGAAAAAAAGGACATACCGCCTATCAGTCCTTCCTGTCCGTTTCTGCTTCATAATGTTGACGTCATTGATAATGATGGGCTTAAAAATGAGGGTAAATTTCCCATAAGCAAAACATTTTCCAGATTCAAAAAAGACACCTTGCCGAAGATTGGTAAAACAGAAGGTATGAGCTTCGAAGAATACATTAAATCCTTCGAAAACATCTCCGCAGGCATAGTTACCGCAAGCTGCTACGATAATGATTCTAATCCAATTACAGATTTAAGCAAAAAGATTTTTACTGGAGCGACAGTTCATTTTTCGAACGATAAAGACAATTCGATAATGACAAAAACAATAATAGTGCCGGGTGATGTTGACTGTAACGGCATTATAACCGCAACCGATGCAAGGCTTGCTTTAAGAGCCTCTGCTGAACTTGAAAAGCTTCCACCCGCAGCCTTAAAAGCCGCGACTCCGCTCGCATCAAACCTTACTGCATATGCTGCTAGACAAATTCTAAAATATTCGGCAGGACTCGAATCAGAGTTTATCTGTGAGGATTTCTATTTATATTAAATATCAAAGGAATGTTTGTATGAAAAAGTTTAAGTTCGTTATTGTTATATTGCTGCTTGTCTCTTTTTCGCTCATTACTGTGAGTGCGATTGGCAACGGCAATACCAAAACGGAGAACATCATCAGTACTCCGGAAGCTGCCATCGCTGCCCAAGAAAATACCTACGCGCTTTATACTATTGATCCATCGATTTATAACATGCGTGAGACGGAATATATTAAGTGCGAGGTAATAAATGAAGCATCAACATTTACTCCGTACGGAAGTGTTCCATATACCACGAAACCTCCTGTAACAACCGCGTCGCCACAAATAACAGACTCCGCCGGCTCCGTGCCGTCAACAACCCTTGCGCTTACGCAGACTGAAGCAACGCCGGAACACGGGGATGTAACGAGAATCCCCGAAACAAAATTCTACCCTCTCCCGGGTGGGTTTCTCGGCTCCAGCCTTGAGGAGCTGCGCGCTGTGATAAATTTTGAAGAAACCGCTGTTGTAAAATATTACGACCCCGATGAATCAGAATTTTTACCATATCATCCGCCATTTTTAAAAATAGATATTGACAATCTTTTCCGCATATTTGAAATAGTAAAAAAATATGAATGGCAGCCGACAACATTAAGAGTGAACGTCTTTGTTGAAAAAGGAATAGAAATTTCAGTGGCCTGCATGGAGTTTAATATTACTGACCTGGTCTTCAGTAAAGACTCCTCCGGCAGAGGCTTTGTTGTTTCAATTCATGAAAATAAAATAGCTTACTTATCAGACGCGGATTTTAATGAAATAAAATCTCTTGTTGACGCGGCGCCGGAATGGCCTGAGATGTATTTCAAGCGTTACGGTTATTATCACTTCAGCGAATATCCACGTTAGAATTATTATTTATCATAATGCAACATCTGAAAGGAATGATATTAATGAAAAAATTTGCAAAAATAAAAGTATTTAGCATTTTTCTGGCAATGTACCTTTGTGCAGTCGGTTTCAATATCGGTATCCTTGCGGACGGCTGTGTTGAACAAATATTTCCGAGTGAAGTTCTTTTGAATCAACCGTACAGTTCTCTGCTTGAAGTGCCGCTTGATAATTTTTCTTCCAAAGTAATTTCCACATTAAAAGAATTCGATGCATTTTTACCGCAATGCCACGAAACATTTTACGATAAAGAAAAATTCAATTTTGACAGTGACTACTTTAAAGACAACAGTCTCATTGTTCTTTCAACCAAAGGCAGCTCATCAATTGAATACAGAGTTGTTACGGTGCGCAACGACACTTCCGACAAGGATCTTTTAATAATTGATATCAACAAGTTTACGACCGAACTTATGAAAAATGACTGTGTTGATTATACAATTCTCATCAGATTCGAAAAAGAAGAATTTCAAAATGCAAGCAAATTAAAATTAAATGTCAGCGAAACAAAATACACCCTCCCAATGCTAGAAGGAACAGAAATAAAGTACGATTTAGTCACCTTAGACTATAGATATAATTTATTTAATGAGGGAGTAGACCGAACTGCCGCCGCACTGTTTTCATCCCAGCAGGAGCTGTCCGCACTCAAGCAGGAAGGCGATATGTCATTTCTTCTGCCATACAATTCCGACTTTTTTAAAACAAAATCAATAATTATTTTTTCTTACTTCGCATCTTCCCGGGCTTATTTGTCAAGACCTGCTGAATTAATTTTAAAAGACAACAATAAATTATTGCTCAATTATAATCAAACGATTCCCAGACCGGGTTTTGATTATCTCATGCTGACTGATTATACTACTTTTATCCTGGAAATAGATAAGAATGATTTGCTTAAGCTCTGCCCTGCTTGCCCTCTTGAGCTTCAGAACGTTGATGTTATTGATGATAATGCGCTTAAGGATAATTATAAACCTGCCGCAAGTAAAACAATTTATCCGGTATATTCAGATGCTTTGCCAAATAACCATGAAATAGAAGGCATGAGTTTTGCCGAATATCTTGACTCGTATAAAAACTTTTCAGGTAAAACAATTAGTATGAGCTGTTTTGACAGAAACTCTCAGCCGATAACTGATTTAGATAAATTGGTTTTCACCGGAGCGATGATTCTTATATTGAATGATGAAGATGAATTAATTTTTACAAAAACTATAATTGTTGACGGAGACGCGGATGGTGACGGTATTGTAAGTGCTACTGACGCAAGGATTGCGCTGAGAGTATCGGCAGAGCTAGAGAAGCTCTCCCTTCCCGCATTATATTCCATTACCTCGTTTAATTCCAGTTTTGACGCACGACAAGCAAGAAAACTTCTGAGATACTCGGCAGGTTTGGAAATTGATTTTTGGGGCAGAGGTTTTGAAATAAGGTAGAAAATAAAAAAATAAAATAATTTGTAACCTTTTACCTTTGAGAAAGGAGTTATTGTAGAAACACAAAAAACTCCTTTCTTTTTTTCATTATTTCTCCCCATCATAACAGTTTAGCAAAATTTCATTTTCTCCTCCTTTAATTTTTTGTTTAGAACATACCTTCCTTTCATCATCCCCCAATCACTGACAGTTAACCTTTCTCTCTCCAACCCCTCAAAGAAAAAAGCAGCTTGCTTTCGCAGGCTGCCTTTTTCTTTTATTTTTGTTTCAATATTATAAAATATCGGCAGGAATATCAATAGTGACCTCGTGACCGACAGCCGCCGAGCGGGCGATTCCGTCAAGAATAGCCTGATTATAGATGATTTCCTTTGCGGGAATCGGAGCCGGTAAACCGTATTTTACCGCGTCGATGAAGGAACGAATTTTCTTATCGAAGTTGTTGCCCTCATTCCTGACCTGAGGAATCTCAGTGCAGACCTGCTTGCCGGCGATGTCGTGATAAACCTTGAGCGGTCCGCCGATGCTGCCGTTCCAGCAGTCTGTGGAAGGAATGCGAAGACCTGCATCCTTGCCGAAAATCAAAGAGTCGCCAGGGGTGTCCATATGCATTGCCCATGCGATTCTGAAGTCTAGCATGATATTGCCCTCAAGACGGATAAATCCGCAGGCGAAATCGTCAACATTAAACTTTTCGGCATATTCAGGGCAGGGCATATATTTCGGGTTCTTTCCGAAATAATCACAGGTCCAGCCTGTGACCGTTAAAGGTCTCGGGTAGCCTATAGCGTTCATAACAACATCGAGTGAATAACAGCCGATATCGCCCAATGCGCCTATGCCGGACATTGATTTCTCAATAAACGAGGTGCCGTAAGGGGTCGGAATGCCTCTGCGTCTGCCGCCGCCGGTCTGAACATAATAAACCTCGCCCAGAGCACCGGACTGGACAACCTGCTTGACCATTTTCATGTTCTCGTCAAAACGCGGCTGGAAACCGACCGAGCAGATTTTACCGCTGCGGATTTCGGCGCGGCGCATTTCAATTGCTTCCTCGAGAGTGACACACATCGGCTTCTCGACAAGAACAGGAACACCCTTATCAAGAGCGTAAACTGTACATTCGGCATGTGTCGCGGAATAAGTACAGATACTCACCGCGTCAAGCTCCTCAGTGTCGAGCAGCTCCTTGTGGCTGGGATAGAATCTGCAGCCCTCAACACCGTAGGTTTTTGCGAACTCTTCAGCCTTGCCGGGAATAAGGTCTGCAAGGGCGACGATTTCGACATCCGGGCATTTGTGATAGCTGGCAACATGGTCGCGGGCAATCCAGCCTGTACCGATGATACCGACCTTCATTTTTTTCGAAGTGTCAACTTCTCTTTCCTTGGTCTGAACTTTTTTGTAGTCGTCAAGACTTCCTTCTGCCATTAAATTTTCCTCCTAAAATAATTATTTTTTATTGCGTTTTAATATAATCAAAAAACAACTCCGACACTCTCGAGGTCATCTTTTAATGCCTTTATTTCAGTCGCCGTGAAGGTTTTTGAAGGGTATACAGCTTTTCCGCAGTCATAACCGAAGAGCTTCAGCGTTTCCTTGATGCTCTTGACTATTCCGTTTTCAGAATGCTTCGCGAGCGTTGCAATAACTCTGTTACACTTAAACTGCAGCTGTCTCGCGCTCTCAATATCACCGCTTACATAGCTCTCATACAGCTTGACATACCACGAGGGAATGATGTTATATGTCGAGCCGATTCCGCCGTGAGCGCCCATTATAAGCCCCGGCAGCAGTGTCTCATCCGCGCCGTTAATGATATTTATGTCCTCGTTATTGACCTCGCAAAGCTTTCGCATAAGGTAATAATCAGGCATCGTGAACTTCAGTCCGATTATATTCGGCACCTCAATAAGCCTTTTCGTCAATGAAACCGGATCAGATTTGAGAATATTCGTTATATATATTAACACAGGTTTATCGCTCACAGACGCAATCCGCTTATAGTAATCAACGATTTCATCGTCTGTAAAGCTGTAATAAAAATTCGGCGCGAGGGACGAAATAGCGTCTATGCCCGATTCATTAGCATTTTTAATAAGAGCCAGTGCGTCGTTAAAATCCGGCGCACCGATATGCTCGATAAGCACTCCGCGCCCTTTGTTATAGCCGCAGACCGTCTGAGACATCTCAATACGGCTCGCAAGAGAGAGCGATGGTCCCTCGCCTGTGCTGCCGTTTATATAAAACCCGTGAACCCCCTGAGCGTATTCATAGTCCATTAACTGCTCAACCGCTGTTCGCAAAATCCTGCCGTTTTCAGCGAAGGGAGTAATTAGCGCGGGCATTATCCCTCTGTATAAAATCTTACTCATATCTCAAGCTCCTTATTCTCAGCAGGCTCGTCTCTGGTGACATTTTTTATCCATTTATTTCCCCTGAGTCTGATAAATGCGACAATCCATTTAAAAAACTGGTCTGAACGTGTGCAAAAATATACTATCGGCAAAGAGACCTTGAACACAAGTCCTGACATAAAAACCGCGGGAACGACAACAAGCCAGCCGCAAATCATATCAACATAAAAAACAAATTTAGTGTCACCCGAGCCCCTGTTTATACCCGTAAAGCACGCCGCATGATATGACGAAAAAGCGACTGAAATGCCTCCGATTGCAAGGAAGGTGCTCGCAAGATCCCTGACCTCTTGAGAGTTTTTTGTATAAAACGATATTGGAATTGAACGCCCGAAGAAGAGAATGCAGGCAAAAATGAAACCGGCAATAGCAAAAATAACCTGAATAGTGTCGGAATACTGCCTGGTTCGCTCATAATCCTTGGCGCCGATTGATTTTCCTATGGTGACACAAGCGGCATTCGCAAGACCGTTTGTGCAGGCGAAGGCGAGAGACATTGTCGTCTCGGTAATACTGTTCGCAGAAATCATGAGCATTCCCAGCCTGCCGATAACCATTGAACGGAAAACGCCGACAAGCCCCCACTGCATATCTCCGATTAAAGCCGGAAGACCGAATTTCAAAAAATCCTTTTTAAGCAGTTTATCCTCATGCAGTAAATATTTCAGCTTGTATTTAACGAATTTTTCTTTTCTCAAAACATAATAGGAAACAACGATAAACTCAATGATTCTAGCGATAACCGTCGCTATAGCCGCTCCCTGAACACCGAGCTGCGGAAAGCCGAATTTGCCGAAAATCAGGCAGTAATTGAAGAAAAGATTTGAGAAAAACGCTGTAACGGAGAGAATAAAGGTCAGCTGAACCAGTCCGACACTGCGAAGCATAGCCGCAAGGGACTCAGAAAGGGTTGAAAAAATATAGCTCACGCATAAAATTCTCAAATAAGGCACGGCGACCTCGAGAATCTCCTGTTTATTTGTAAAAACACGCATAACGCCGTCCGGAAACAAAAAAATGAACAATACAATAAGCCCTATTAGCTTAAAGCTGAAACGCAGGACAATAGTAAAAAGCGAACGAATCCTCGTATAATCCTGTTTGCCCCAATACTGTGAAATCATAAGAGCGGAGCTGCCGCAAATGCCCTTGAGGAAGAAGCTGAGAAAAATTGTCAGCTGATTTGCCATCGCAACACCCGAAAGCGATGCGTCTCCTTGATAGGCGACCATGATATTGTCAAGCATATTAACAGCGACAGAAATCAGAGCTTGCAAAATAACAGGAAGTGCAAGACGAAACAGCCCCCTGTAAAATTCTTTTTCTTTTACCATAAAATTTATATCAATCCCAGTCATTTTTAAACATACCTGAACAATTATATCATATTTAAAATGTAATGCAATGGAAAAAAAGAAAAATTTTACACAGCAAATAAATATTTCACTATAAAAATCATATTTACATAAAGAGATAATCACATATTTAACATGTAAAAATATACTGCAAAGAGGGGTGATTTTTATCAACAATGTTTTGCTTGCCTTTTTAATGGCTGTAATGACCTGGCTTATAACCTCACTGGGTTCGGCGGCGGTAATTTTTTTTCGCTCGGTGAAAGACAGCCTGCTTGATAAAATAGTCGGCTTTTCCGCCGGAGTAATGCTTGCAGCAAGCTTCTGGTCGCTTTTGCAGCCGGCGGTCGAGCGTGCTGAAGCAAGCCTTGAAACTCCCGCCTGGCTCGTCGCGACAGTCGGCTTTCTTTGCGGCTCGGGTTTTATCTGGATTTCGGATAAGATTATTTCAAAACGGCAAAAATCAATAGGAAACTCAAATGAAAAAAGCAAAATAAAAAGGGTCTTAATGCTGGTTGTTTCTATAACTCTGCATAATATTCCGGAAGGTCTCGCAATCGGCGTCGCCTTCGGCGCGCTGAATTCGGATTCCTCAAATGAAGCATTAATGGCAGCATATTCAGTCGCGATTGGCATTGGTATCCAGAATTTTCCTGAAGGTGCGGCAATCTCACTGCCTCTACGGCGCGAAGGCTATTCCCGCGCGAAAAGCTTTTTCTGGGGTCAGCTTTCAGCGATAGTCGAGCCGGTATCCGCCGCACTGGGCGCATTCGCAGTGGTTCATATCACAAATCTGCTCCCCTACGCTCTGGCATTCGCGGCAGGCGCAATGATTCTTGTGTGCGTCCATGAACTGATTCCGGAAAGTCAAAACAAACGCGGCAACGGCTCCTACAATGCCACAATGGGTATCATCGGTGGCTTTGCGGTTATGATGCTGCTTGATGTGATGTTAAAATAGAGCTTGCTGAAAAACACTCAATGTCGTTTATAGTACATAAAAAAACATATAAATAGCTCAAAACATTTGACGGTTTAGTGCTGTCAAATTTTTTTTTATTTTTTTAAAAAAAATCATTGACAATGTCGGTCTATTGTGATAGACTGATTATGAGGTCGATTGCAATAGACCGGATTTGTTTCCGGGCAATCCGGATTGCCTTTAAAGCATCTTCGCTCAGCAAACAAATTACTTTCTACAAGAAAGAGGGATAATATATATGGCTGATTTCAAATTATTCGACGGTGAGCTTAAATTCGCAAATATTGTCTGGGAGAATGAGCCGCTATCTTCAGGGGAGCTTGTTATTCTTTGCAGAGACTTACTCGGCTGGAAAAAATCAACCGTTTATACTGTCCTCAAAAAACTTTGTGACAGGAAAATTCTGCGGAATGTTGATTCTGTTGTTAGCTCCATCGTAAAAAAGAAGGATGTGCAGGAATATGAGAGCGAGGTCATACTTGAAAGGATGTTTGACGGCTCTTTGCCAAAGTTCATCGCTTCGTTTCTCGGGGATCGGAAACTCAGTGACAAAGAGCTGAGTGAAATAAAAGATATATTGGATTTATATTCCAAAGATGAAGCATAGGAGGTTAACATGGAAACTGTATTTGAAACTGTAGCATTAATGAGCCTGAAGGCGTCTTTTGTCATGCTGCTTGTTCTTCTTGGCAGACTGATTCTAAAAAAGGCTCCCCGAAAATACTCTTATCTTCTCTGGTCGGTCGTCCTTTTCAGAATGATCTGCCCGTTTTCTCTCCCCATGAGCTTCGGAGTCCCCGATATTCCCGCGAGTATAGCAAACTTTTCGGCAAATTATTCCGGCAGTGAAATAATCCCTGATAATGAAATGCCGTCAGCAGATTCTACTGCGTCGGACACTCAGAATTTATTCAGCAATACCGGCACGGCTACACAGGTATTGATACCTGACACAGAAAACACTCCCCCGTTAAACAGCGCGGCTCCCCTGCCTGAGCAAGAAATAAATTACCCGCTTATCCTGTCTTATTTATGGCTGGCTGGATTTATCCTCCTTTTCGCCTACTCGGGATTTTCATATTTTAGGTTGCGCAGAAGTCTACGGACCGCCATTGTTTGGGACAAAAACATCTATGAAAGCGGCAATATAAAAACCGCCTTCGTCATCGGATTACTGAGAGCGAAAATATATATCCCGGCAGGACTGAGCGACGACGAGCGCTCATATGTTATCGAACACGAGAAAACACATATCCGGAATGCGGATAATATTATTAAGCTTCTCTCCTTCGCCGCGCTCGCGCTTCATTGGTTCAATCCCTTGATGTGGATAGCTTTTTCGCTCATGTCAAAGGATATGGAGATGAAATGCGACGAAGCAGTTGTACGCAGTCTCGGTGATAAAGTCCGCCTACCTTATGGCAGGACAATTCTCGCGCTTGCGCAAAAAAACAGTCTTGCCGTGAGTCTTCCGCCTGCATTTGGTGAAAGTAATACAAAACAAAGGGTGAAAAACATAATGAAAAATAAGAAAACAACCATAATCAGCATTGTATCAGCTTTGGTTGTCTGTTCAGGGATAATTTTTTTCGGTATTGCTGACAAACAAACTGAACTGAAAAACGATCCGGTTCTGGCTGCGGACAATGAGGAAAAAACCAAAGAAAACATAGCAAATATACAAGAAACAACAACAATAATTCCAACAGAAAATAAAATGTCGGATAAGCAGAATGATATTACCACTTCAGCAAACGCCGAAAGCGAAAATAAAAAGCAAAATACTACAACACCAATTGACGTTAAAGCAATTGAAGAATTGTTACCTAATCTGTCCGGCGCGGGTACCATTGCACAGACCTTAAATGAATATTTTGACGGGAACTCAAAGCTGGCTTCTCAATTTGACAGTAAATTATTAAAAAACATGGAGTATTTTTATAATTTGAGTTCAGACGGAGAAATCGACTGGAACAAACTTAGCCATAATGATCTGACATGCATATTGTATGATATATTATTTAATTTCAGCGGAATTGAAATTGAAAAATCAAGTGATGGAACTCATTATGGCACAAAGGCACATTATGAAACAGCAAAAGAAGAATTAAATGGTTTGCTGAACAACGGCTTATATGTTTCTTCTTTGAAAGAGCTTAATGAGAATATCAAAAAAATCTACGGAAAAAAGTTACCGGATTTGACAAAAGATATGCTTGTTGCCGCTGTTAACACCCCAAAACCATATTCGGATAGTCCTGAGTTTAAATTCCTAGATAGCATTAACGGAATAGTAATGATTTTACCAGGTATATGCAGAGATACCGGTGGATATCTACCTTATAAAATCAATAAAAACAATTCGGTTTACACAATTGAATTAATTGTCTTTGATGATGCTTATCTTGATTTCTTGTATACCGCGGATACCGAAGTCATAAAGATACTGGAGAACAGATTTAATGAGATATCAACTTACTATGAGCATTTTATAAAAGCAAAAAATGAGTTTAGCAAAAAAATGGAACAGTTTAATGAATTTAAGGAACAATTAGTAAACAATCATAAAGAAAATGAAAATCTTGAAACAATCCGGGAAGCTGAAATGCAATTAAATGAACTGAAAGAACAGCTTTATGAAGGCGAAAGGCAATTGTTGGAGCAAATGAAAAATCTGGATATCGGCTTAGAAGAAATCAAGGGATTCGTACAATCAATTTCCAAAATGCAAATTAAGCTTGGCGAAAATACTGACGGAAGTCTTTACTTTATCAGTAAAACCAATACAAAATAAAAAAGTTTATTATTCTCCTCTCCAATAAAATGACAACCCACCTGACGTAAATAAATCAGGCGGGTTGTTTTTTTACGGATATTTATTTCAACCTAATCTTTATTGTCTTAATTTCGAAGGGTTTAAAGCTGAGGTCGATAACATTGTTGACAATTTCAAGCGGAGCGTCGTTTTCCTCCATCATGTCACATTCATAAGCTTTATCTATAAGGCTCGCGGTGATAAATGCGGCGTTCGTGGATTTATTCCAGGTCTCGAACAGGCGGATAATAATTTCGTCCGAATCCTCACATTTTTTAACCGTTTCAATAATAATATTAGACTTGTCAACGCTGAAAAGTGAGAATTCATCAGGATTTTCGCCCACGCCTTCGGTAACTGCCGAATAAAGCGGATAGTTCAGCGAATAGCTCTGGTTGACAACATCACTCTGCGAAACATTCCCCTGATGAGGATAAATTGAATAGGTAAAGTAGTGCATCTCTTTATCCTGGTCGGGCTGAGGAGAATTCTGGCAGCGAATCAGCGAAAGTCTGACCTGGTTATCTTTTATATCATAGCCGTATTTGCAGTCGTTGAGTATCGAAAGACCAAAGCTGTTATCGCTGAGATCTGCCCATTTCTGCGCCGATACCTCAAACTGCGCGAAATCGGCAAGGGTGTTCCGGTGGGTCACTCTTTCAATATTTCCGAACTGAATATCATATGTCGCCTTGACTGCGTTGACATCAACAGGGAAAACTGCCTTGACTATATAGTAGCTCTCCTTCCAGTCAACAACATTCTGCACATCGATTCTGTCAATGTCATTATAAATGATGTAATACTGTGTGTAGAGCGAGGAGCGGAAACGTTTATCAACCTTCAAAACAGTTCTGACGGGACCGTTCTCGACTACTCTGGCGTTAAGAACCTCGTTAATCGGCGAGGCGACCTCGTCAAAATACGCGTTGACATCCCACGCAGGGTGACCGAAGGGTACATCCTCATAGGCTATAATCTGATTGAGCGCCTTGCCCGCCGGTGCAACAAGCCTGCCGGATTTTTTATGCAGCAGTTTCACGATATTCATGCTGTCGTCAAAATTAATATCAAAGTGCTTTGAGGTGACCTTGTTGCCGTTGACTGTCGCGGCGGTTGCCTTTGTTTCGTAGGTCACAGCGGTGACAAGATAGGTCTTGTAACCCTTTGAGGGTACATTTTCGGCAAAGAAGCACATTTTGCCGTCATGGGTTTTCTGGTATGGTACAGTGCTGCCATTTGAATCAACAAGTGTAAAATCGAAGCCCACCGGGAAATCACAGACAACAACCTCGCTTCTCTTATAGCCGAGTGTATTGAACACTACAACCGAACGTCCGCTTGACTTAACGCCCGCTGCGACACGCTCAAGTGCGTTGTTCAGCATATAATTACCCTCGGTAATAATTGCATCATACTGCTCCTTGGAATCATCGTAAACCGATTTAATTGAGGAACCGGGGATAATGTCATGGAACTGGTTGAGCAGGATAATTTCCCAGCCGTTGTCAAGCCCTGTTTTCGGATATTTGCCGAAACCGTTATCTGTCGTAACTGAAGCGAGAACTGCGGCATTTTCAGTGTCCTGATAAAGCACCTCTGTTTTGCGGTTATATCTTTTATTCCTCGCCTGAGAGGTCAATGTTCCCCTGTGAAACTCAAGATACAGCTCGCCGTGCCATGTGCTCAAACGCTTATTATTAGCTACTTCACTTTCGAGCCGCTTAAAATATTCGCCCGCAAATTCATATTTTACCTTCGGGCAGCCTTGAATTCCGGCTTCCATTCTGTTGCCGTATTCAACCATTGCCTGAGTCGGTCCGCCGCCGCCGTCCCCGTGACCGTAGGAGAAGAGGATATTTTTATTGAGGTCCTTCTGTTGATAACGTCTCCAGCCGCCCATGACCTGATTCGGGTTAAGGTAGCCATTATAAGTGGTCATTATTTTACCAGACGGCTCAGCATCATAGTCTTGAGAAGGAATAAAGTGCGAGAGCACGGCTGAGTTGTCGATGCCCGCCCACATAAAGGTGTCATAAGGAATTTTAGTATATTCGTTCCATGAGATTTTTGTTGTCATGAAATAATCAATGCCACATTTTTTCATAATCTGAGGCAGAGCGGCGGTATAACCGAAAACATCGGGCAGCCACAAAATTTTGCAGTCGCGGTCAAATTCTTTTCTAAAAAAGCGTTTACCGACAAGGAACTGACGTATAAGTGACTCGCCGGAGGACACATTTGTGTCAGCCTCGACCCACATACCGCCTTCAATTTCCCATTTGCCCTCGCGTACGCGGCTCTTGATGCCCTCATAGACCTCAGGATAGTCTTTTTTAACATAATCATAAAGCTGAGCCTGAGAGGAGATGAATTTATAGGCAGGATTTTCTTCCATCATTTTGAGCACAGTCGCGAAGGTTCTGCCTGTCTTATCCCTTGTCTGGCGTAGTCTCCACAGCCACGCAACATCAATATGGGTGTGACCGATAGCAGAGACAGTGACACCTGTATCATCTTTGCCGTAAAGGTTCTCCTCAAGATACTTTATCGCTGCGAGTACGCCTTTTTTAAACTCATCGCCGTAGGGAAGGCTGATGTTAATCATGTTAATGGCTTCGGTCAGGGTTTTGATGATTTCGATGTGCGCGGAATTGTCCGCGTCATAGAGATTTGCAACCTCCAGCGGTGCTTTGACATGGTAAATCAGCTTATAGACATCGGTGTCCATGACATTCAATTTTGCCCTCATGCGAACCTGACCGCGATAGGTAAAAGCGTCTGTGTGAGCGTTGATGCAAACATCAAAATGCTCGCCGCCCTTAGCTTTTTCCGCGATTTTTACATACTGGTGGTTTGAGTCCATACCCTGAACTGTTTTTCCGTTTGCGAAGAAAATAAGCTGGGGATTGGTCTGCGCCCAATTCCCGTCGTCAAAGGGAGAAATCTGATAGATAACGGTCTTGCCAGCGAAACGCTCGGGAATGTCGAAGCTGTGCTTAAACCAGCAGTAGCATTCCGGATAGCCCCAGAAATCTTTTTCGCTGTCAAATGGAGCCCAGTCTCCCGCGTCTTTTTCGGCAATGGAATACTGCCCGTCACGGTGAGTGAAGCCTGTGAGGGTTTCGCTGTCGGGATAGAGATAAGTGCCTTGAATCAAGTCGATGAAGCGCCCGATTCTTTTAGCGAGCATCAAGCGCTCTGAGTTTTTGTCGGTAATAGCCATTTTGTCCTCCCAAATCATCTTTATTTATTTAGAGTCATATATCCGTATTCTACAAAATTTTTCCGCTAAAATCAAGTATAATACTGTAAATTATTCAAAATTTACTATAGCTTTTTCATTCGGCAATAGCTTGATTATATGATTTTCAAGCGAGTTTTTAACCGGAAGATGCGACAAATCAAGTGAAACTTCAATGTCTCTTTCATTTAAATTTGTTACTGCGAAAAATTTTTCATTATATTCATAAAAAATACCGTAGGAATCGAGCCTGACAGAGCCGTAATCCACTAATGAAGGCGCGACGAGAACATCGGCTTTTTCGTGAGCGCAAACACCGAGATAATCGTTTATCAGAACATTCGCAAAGGTGTTCGGATATTCGTAATAGAGCGGTGAGCCGTGCCAGTTCTTTTTGTCCTGATAATAAACATAGTTCATGTCATAACGCTCGCCCATATAAAAATCATCGTTTTTTGCTTCATTCTTAACTGCAAGAAGCTGATTTTTCAGCACTTGATTCTGATTTGTAGCCTTTCTGTATTTCGCGTCATGGCACCAGTAGCGTCCGGCGGCACAGAGGTCATAGGGTCCGCCGCTGCCGATTTCATTATCGGTGTAATCCTCAATTTTTGCCGCCAAAAATGAAGGGAACTTTTGAAAAATATTGTCATGCTCTTTTATCAGGGCATCCAGCCTTTCGGTACGTTCCTTATTGTCGAAGCCGTATAGAACCGGCAGGGCATTACTGAGCAGGTGAATATGGTCGTGCGCCCTACCCTTTTTATCAAACCAGTCAATATAACGCTTTTTGTCCTTATCCCAGTACCCCTCCGGCAAATCCTTAGTGTAATTTTCCTTCAGTTTTTCTGCGAGTCTGTCATATTTGCGTGCGTATTCATTATTCCCGATTATTCGTTCCAAATCGCCCATTCGCATAAAAGCGTTATAGGCGAACGCCTGAGCCTGAGCCACCGCGCCGTCCTTCATCACCTGGTCCTCATAAAAAACTTGAGACTGGAGACGTCCGTTTTTCTCAATAAATGACTCTATATATTCCGCGCTCTTACGTAAAAGCTCCATTTTTTTACTCAGATAGAATTTATCCTTGGTCGCGCAATAATATAAATACATCTCCTCGATGATTTCTATGTTGCCGGTCAGGAGGAACATAACAGCCTCTTCACTGTTGTCCATGCTGCGGCGCGTAACTCTGTATTCTATTTTTCCGTTTGGCTGCTGAGAGCAGGCAGAGCGGTACAGCTTTTTCTTGTCGCCTTCCATGATTCTGAAGTTAAGCTCCATCATACGTCTGACTACTGCAAGCTCAAGCTCTCCGCCGAGAGACAGCCGTCCTTTTATGTGAAATTCGTGATCAACAGCCGGATAGGTTCCGCCGTAAAAATCAACCTTCAGCGTTGAGAGAACATAACCCTCGCGTATTTTCTTCTTTTTGCGCATGACAGTACGCTCCGCGACCTCGCAGAGAATGCTGTCCCAATAAAACCTTGAAAGCGCGTACTCAAATTCCTTGCCGTCCTCAAAATCAAAGAAAAATATATTGCCCATAAAATCGCAGTTCGGGTAACCGTTAAATTCCTTCTTGAGATACTTCGCGGAAAATTTAACAAGTGTTCCCTTTTTTTTGCTTTCGATTTCATATTTGCCGTCAATGAGAATCTGATATGATATATGACCGGTTTTGTCAAGCAGCCAAAGAATTTCGCGCCCGTTCATTTTTTTCGGCTGAAGAATCGGCGGAATTATATATGGCTGGTTGTCCTCCCGCGTAAAGATATAAAGCTTTACAGCCTCATCAGAATTAACGATTATCTCTTTTTCCTTAAACTCCACTTCCCGAATCCTCCTTATTGGCAGATTCGTCCGTTTCATCTATAGCAGGGGTCGAACGCTGCTGCCTTCGTAATTCAAGCTCTTTTTTCATATCCTCAAGCACTTTTCCCTCAGCTTTGAAGAAAAAATAAGGAATGACTGAAAGAAGGTTGCCGACACCCTGAAATACCGCGTAATAAAGGAAAAGACCGTCCTTGGTCTGCTGCGTCTGAACAACACCCTCGCCCGGCATAAAGCCGATTCTGTCGAGCATATAGCCACCGAACAAGGTCGTGAAAACACTGAGGAATTTATCCATGACACCCATGGTAACAAAGCTTGTCGCCTCGGCTCTTTTGCCGGTCTGATATTCGCAATAGTCGAAGGTGTTGACGCGGCAGATATTCGAGGAAATCATCTGCACGCCGTAGGGTATCGATGAGAAAAAGGTCAGGACGAAAAAGAGAAAAATTCCGGAAGGCGTTGTATATCCGACAGATTTACAAATAGGATAAATTAGAGTTGTAAAAATTCCCGCGCAGAGGTTTGAGAAAATCGTAATGCGGCTGGGCTTAAATCTCTTGAGGAATATCGGCGCGAGAAGCATAACAAGAAACTGGGGAATTCCTGTTATTGTCCAGACCAAGGTCTGATAAGAAAATTTTCCGAGAGAATGGATAAAGAAAAACTGACTCGCCATCCAGCCAACATTTGAAACAAGGTTCGACAGACCCGAGGACCAAAGCAGGAGAAGCTGTCTGTTTTGAAAAAACACCTTGAAACTGTCAAAAATATTTTCTGACTGTTTTGGAGGGAGAATTCTTTCTTTGAGATTAAGGGTAAACATAACCGCTACACCGCCGACTATGCCGAAAAATATGGAGCAAATGAGGAAAAATGTCGTGCGTTTTATATTTATTGTGTCATAAACTAGCGGAATCAGCCCCGGAATCGCACCGGCAAGCTTGTTTCCCCAGTTTCCGATAGTGAGATAGTTATTCCGTTCGGTCAGATCGCTG
Source organism: Oscillospiraceae bacterium (assembly GCA_031551635.1). Lineage (GTDB taxonomy): Bacteria > Bacillota > Clostridia > Oscillospirales > Acutalibacteraceae > JAVBNH01. The sequence continues at coordinate 43,821 of JAVBNH010000013.1, forward strand.
CTCATAACCGTCGAAATTGCTGAAAATGAAATTCCTGAAAAGGTATTGAAAGTCTCCCAGAGGGCATATGTAATGACAAACCAAACGAAAAGCACCTCTTTGTTTGCGGTGGGCATTGTAAACATAAGCATTGAAAGAATGGATATAACCGGAGCAAGCCGGGCGAGGAATGGCAGAAAACGGCCGCCCTTAGGCTTTCTGTTGTCGATATATGTCGCGAAAAGCGGATCGTTAATTGTGTCCCAGACCTTTGTAAGCGACATTATTTTAGCAGCTTCGGAGGATTTGAAATCGGCGGCGGTATAGAACTGCATAAGGTATCCGCCGATAGTTGTGCCGAGAGTCGCATAGCCGAAATTCGCAATACCATAGGAATAGTATTCCTTTACCTTCATCTTGCTGGGGTCATTTTCGTTCAGCTTAATCTGGTTAATAGTGTCCTTGAATGTGCCCATGTTTTTCTCCCATCTTCTTTCTTGTTTATAAAATTAAATTAGCGTCACCGAAGCTGAAAAAGCGGTATTTTTCTTCCACCGCGGTTTCATATGCGTTTCTGGTATTTTCCAAGCCGCAAAATGCGGAAACGAGCATAATAAGAGAACTTTCAGGCAAATGAAAATTTGTAATCAGAGCATCAACACATTTAAAATCATAGCCGGGATATATAAAAATATTTGTCCACGCGTCACCGCTTGTTATATGACCGTTTTCATCACTCGCAGACTCAAGGGTACGGCAGCAGGTTGTTCCGACAGCAAAAATTTTCTTTTTCGCAATTTTTGCTTCATTTATCACTGAGGCGGTCTCGGGAGAGATAAAATAATGCTCGCTGTGCATTATGTGCTCCTCAATATTTTCCGTTTTGACGGGTCTGAAGGTGCCGATGCCGACATGCAGGGTGATATAGACTACCGTAACGCCCTTGTCTTTAATTCGCTTAAGCAGCTCAGGCGTAAAATGCAAGCCCGCAGTAGGTGCGGCAGCGGAACCCGGTTCCTTTGCGTAAACCGTCTGATAGCGGTTTTTGTCCTTCAGTTTTTCGGTTATATAATGCGGCAGGGGCATTTCGCCGATTTTGTCAAGAGTTTCGTAAAAATTACCGTCAAAACCAAAATGCACAAGCCTGTTACCGTTTTCAAGCACCTCAAGCACCTCGGCATTCATAACACCGCCGCCAAAGCTGAATTTACCGCCAGCCTTCGCTTTTTTGCCGGGCCCTGTAATGCATTCCCATGTATCATTGCCGCTTGTATGAAGCAGTAAAAATTCAACTATAGCGCCGTCGGGATAACGAGAGCCGTAAAGCCTTGCAGGAAGCACCTTCGTGTCATTGAGAACAAGCACATCTCCCCTGTCAAAATATTCAGGGATATCGTAAAAATGCCTGTGCTCAAGCTCACCTGTGAGCCTGTTCATTTTCAAAAGACGGGACCGGTCGCGGGGTTCAATGGGTGTCTGAGCAATCAGCTCAGGAGGTAAAAAGAAATAAAAATCGCTTTTTTTCATAGTTTTTATGCTCCGAACAGGAAAAAAATTATACAGATAACTATTCATTAATATTTGACCGCTAAAAGAAAATGTGGTATTATATAATGAATAACAAATTTGAGCAGAATATTTAAGCCTTAGACATTATAAATCAATCTGATTTATTTTACAAGGATTTGCGCAAAATTAATTTGTTATAAATGTCAGAAATGGCAATTTTTCTGCATATCATTGATTTATAAGGCTTAGCAATCTCAGAAGAAGAAAGGAATGTTCATATTATGAAAAAATTTAATGTAGGCGTTATCGGAGCAACAGGTATGGTCGGTCAACGATTTTTGAGTCTGCTTGACACGCACCCCTGGTTCAACGTTACTGCTCTCGCCGCAAGCTCACGCTCAGCCGGCAAGGCATACGGAGAGCTTGTTGAAAAACGCTGGTTTATGACAACTCCTGTACCTTCTAAATATAAAGATATGATTGTACTTGACGCTGTAGCCGATGTCGAAAAAATTGCGTCAATGGTTGACTTCGTATTTTGCGCGGTAGATATGCTCAAGGATGAGATAAAAGAGCTTGAGTACGCTTACGCAAAGGCTGAATGCCCGGTCATGTCTAACAACAGCGCTCACCGCAAAACAGCCGATGTTCCGATGATTGTACCGGAGCTCAATTTTGAGCATTCAAAAATTATTGATTCACAACGAAAACGCTTGGGCACAAAACGTGGTTTTGTAGCCGTCAAGTCCAACTGTTCGCTCCAAAGCTACGTTCCAGCCCTGTATCCATTGTCACATTTCGGCGTTGAGGATGTACTCGTGTGCACTTATCAGGCGATTTCAGGGGCGGGTAAAAACTTCGACACATGGCCGGAAATGGTTGACAATGTCATTCCCTTCATTGGCGGCGAAGAGGAAAAGAGCGAGCAGGAACCGCTTAAAATCTGGGGTCAGATAGTCGGCGACGAAATTGTTCCCGCGTCGAAACCTCGATTTACTGCGCAGTGTATCAGAGTACCTGTGACAGACGGTCATATGGGCGCGGTTTTTGTGCGTTTCGCAAATAAACCGTCCAAGGAACAAATTTTAGATATTTGGAAAAACTTTTCGAGCGAGCCACAGCGCCTTGAGCTTCCGAGCGCGCCGAAGCAGTTTCTTCATTATTTTGAAGAGGACAATATGCCTCAGACAAAGCTCCAGCGTGATCTCGAGAACGGCATGGCTGTATCTGTTGGCAGGCTTCGCGAGGATTCACAGTATGACTATAAATTTGTTTGCCTGTCCCACAACACCCTGCGTGGAGCAGCCGGCGGCGCCGTGCTGATGGCTGAGCTTCTCGCCGCGCAAGGATATCTAAGTTAATGATGATAAATCACTGAATAATATAGAATGGGTGAATAATTATGAAGACAGTACCTTTTACCGGTTCGGGCGTCGCTATTGTAACGCCTTATACCGAAGGATGCGAAAAGATAAATTACCCGCTTTTAGGAAAGCTGATTGACAACCAGATTGCCGGAGGAACTGACGCTATTGTCATTACCGGAACAACCGGCGAAAGCCCTGTACTAACTCACGAGGAGCACGCAGAGGAAATTCGTTTTGCCGTTGAGCATGTCAATCACCGCGTGCCTGTTATCGCGGGCACGGGCAGCAATGACACCGCATATGCCGTTAAGCTTTCAAATGAGGCTGAGGCTGCTGGCGCGGATGCCCTGCTTATGGTTACGCCTTATTATAACAAAACCTCTCAGGACGGACTTATCGAGCATTTCAATTTTGTTGCTGATCGCGTCAGCACTCCGATTATCCTGTATAATGTACCCTCGCGTACTGGTCTCAATATTCTTCCCGCGACTTATTTAGAGCTTTCAAAGCACAAAAACATAGTCGCCACGAAGGAAGCCAATGGGGATATTTCATCCGTCGCAAAAACAAAAGCTTTATGCGGCGACAATCTCGCCATTTATTCAGGCAATGACGACCAGATACTCGCAATCATGGCTCACGGCGGCAAGGGTGTTATTTCGGTTCTCGCAAATATCCTGCCGAAAGTAGCCCATGACATTGCCTCTGAATATCTCGCGGGCAATACAAAGCGCTCATTTGAGCTGCAGATGGAGTATCTCGATTTGTGCAACGATTTATTTATCGATGTCAATCCGGTTCCTGTCAAAGCCGCGATGTGCATGATGGGTATCGATGTTGGCAGATGCCGTATGCCTCTGCCGGAAATGAGTGAGGCAAACAAGGCGAAGCTCGCTGTGGTTCTCAGAAAACACGGACTGATATGATTAGTGTACAGTGTACAGTGTACAGTGTACAGTTAAACTGGTTAAGTGCGAAACTTAGTCATACAATTATTCATTCTTCATTTTTTATCGCAATACCTGCTTTTTTTGCTAATGAAAAATGAAGAATGAAAAATGAAAATTTTTAATACAGTTGCATTTCGGAATAAACCTAAAATTTGATTTCATATCGATATTTGTACACTGCACACAGTACAGTATACACTTAAAAAGAAGGGTTTTATTATGCTTAATATAGTATTGAGCGGCTGCATGGGAAAGCTCGGACAGGCTATAGTCAGGATGTCGCTCATGCGCGAGGACATGAAAATCATCGCCGGTGTTGATATCAATGACACTGTAACCTCATCCTTTCCGGTTTTCGCTTCCTTTTCTGAGCTGCCGGTTGACTGCGACGTTATTCTTGACGCTTCAAATCCTATTATTATAGCGGATATTTTAAAATACGCGACAGATAAAAGCAAGCCGCTGGTGCTCGCGACGACAGGTTATAATGATGAACAGCTCGCTTTGATTAACGCCGCGGCAAAAAAAATTCCGGTTTTCATGTCTTATAACATGTCCATAGGAATAAATCTGCTTTGTGAAATCTCAAAGGCTGTTGCGAAGGTTCTCGGTGACAGCTTTGACGTGGAAATCGTTGAGGCTCACCACAATCAAAAGCTTGACGCGCCAAGCGGCACTGCGATAATGCTTGCCGATTCAATAAAAGAAGGGCTTGACTTTGAGCCCGAATACACCTTTGAGCGTAAATCAAGGCGCGAAAAGCGAGCGAAAAATGAAATCGGTATACATTCCATTCGCGGCGGAACAATAATCGGCGAACACGAAATAATTTTTGCAGGGCACGATGAGATTATAAAGCTCTCACATTCTGCCATGTCAAAAGAAATTTTTGCCGTCGGTGCGCTGAACGCCGTTAAATACATTAGCAATAAGCCAACCGGAAAATACACAATGAAGGACTTCGTAATACCAATCTCCCATTAAAAAGGCGATATCAGAGTGACGCCGAATGCAAAAGGGCATTCGGATGAAGTCACGAAAGATATCAACTATTTTAATGAAGATTGGTATAAGCTGAATATAATGAAAACAGCGTGAAAAAATTTCCATGTTTATAAAAAGACACTCCGGATAATCTATTAGCACATGTTATTGCCGATGGTTGCAGAAAAGTTTGCATTGAAAAATAATAATTGCAACCGGATTTTACCACTAATAATTGTTGAATCCGCGACGATAATATGAATGCAAACGCAAAAGTTTTACGATAGGAGTGTATAGACATGGCAACAAATAAGAGCGTAGTACCCGAAGCTCGTGAAGCTCTCAATAAATTTAAGATGGAAGCTGCCAACGAAGTTGGCGTTAATCTTAAGCAGGGTTACAATGGCGATTTAACTTCCCGTCAGGCCGGCTCAGTCGGTGGACAGATGGTCAAGAAGATGATCCAATCCTATGAAAACAGCATGAAATAAGCTTGTTTCATTTTATGAAACTTTAGCTTTATAATTTCAGAAAAAGGGCTGTGAAGCAATTGCTTCACAGCCCGCAGTTCAGTTTATCAGTAAGCAGTATACAGTTTTCAGTGCTGTCGGAATCGCAATATGTAGTTTTAATTACCTTATGTCAATTATAGGGTTAGAGTCGCCCATGACCTGGGGAAGCTGACCGTTCCATTTTTGCATTTTTTGGTATTCAATTAGCTGTTCAGTCAACGAGGCAGTCAGCTTAGCATTTGCTTCAGCTTGCGCGTTTGCTTTCGCCATAATCGCGTCCGCTTCAGCTTGCGCGGCAATTATCTGTTTTTTTGCCTCAGCCTCTGCTATAACTATCTGCTGCTCCTGCTCTGTTTTTGTCTTAATGAGATTCTGCTCCGCAACCTGCTTTGCTTCAATAGCGTTATTAAAATCTGCCGAAAAGTCAAAGTTTACTATGTTAAAGCGCTGAATGCTGATGCCGAATTCTATTACCTTCGAGTCAAGAGTCTCTTTGATTTCCTCACTCACCTGCTGGCGCTTTGAGATAAGCTCTTCAGCGGTATATCTCGCGCTGACGGACTTCATGCTCTCCTGAACTGCAGGAAGAAGAATTGTTGAGAGAATGTCGCCTGCAATATTTTTATAGACCTTGGAACTCATATCATTGATGATTTTGAAATTTACCGCTACCTTGCTGCTCACAGACTGCAAATCCTTTGAAACAGCTGCCGCGTCAATTTCTTCATTATTAATTTTATTTGATACAATTTCAATTTTCTGAATGAAGGGCACTTTAAAATGCAGTCCTTCTTTAAGTACAGTATCCGAAACCTGACCTAAGGTTACAGTTACACCGCTTGAACCGGCGGGAACAACCTTGAAGCTTGAAAATACTACGAAAGCGATTGCTAAAATTACGATTGCGATTACAATAAATTTCCCCACATTCTTGCTCTTTGCTCCAATGATTTTCGCGTCTTTGATTTCTGCCATTTTTTTTACCTATACCTTTCATTTTATAAATTTACCATTTTTCGATATTCTTCTAACGCCTGCTCCTTTATCACTACTGACACATATGCCAAAGCCATAACCAGCAAGGCTTTCCTGAGTTTTTCCTCAGCGTTTGGAAAAGGACTGTCAAAGTCGCGCAGCTCGTAGTCTATCATGCGTTCGAGATCCTCTTTTTCTGCTGTTTTTTCTGAATTAGCATTGTGAATAACCCTGCACAAAAGACAAAACAAATCCCTGTCGGGAATAATGTCATCGCTTCTGTCCTCAACGCTGCCGTTAACATATGTCATAAGCTCAGCAATGGAATCAAGGCTCATCGCGCCGCGGAGCATATTTATGAGGATTATTCGCATTATCTGAATCTCGCTATACCTCTTATTCTGAGGGCTTGCGACCCAGCCGCGCTTGACCCAGTTCTGAATAGTAGTCGGTTCAATGCCGCACGCGACGGATACCTGCGAGAGTGTCAGACCACCTGTTGAGGAAAACAAGGCTTCGATTTTGTCGAAGGGAGCAATCAGCGAATCAATATCTGAGAACAAAACGGTTCCCGGAATCCGATTAAACATTCACACCACCTCTTTGTATGTTCATTAACACTCCTCATGTGTTGTTCTGATTATATCACAGGTTCACTTGACCGTCAAACCTCAAATTATAATGAAAAAGAACAGTTTCATCTCCCCTGTCCTCTTTTTCTCATTTTATCTCATTTTTTCATTATTTTATATGCCTTTTACTCTCTTTTTCTCGCTTTTTAACAAACCCCTCTTATATGCAAGATATAAGAGGGGTTCATTGTGTTATTTAATTTTATCAAGACCGGACTTAACAACCGCATTCCTATGCTGGATATATGTTTCCATCGTTGAAAGAACATCAGTCCAGCCCTTAATCGGTAAATCCCAGCGGGCAAAATGCTCGGGTACCGCAGTTTCCATGGTTGAACGCATCGCACGGAGCTCCTTTGACATTTCACTGTAGACAAAGAAATTATCAAGCAGATACTCAAATCTGGAGATAAATTGAGTCTTAAATTCTTCATTTTTCATCAGTGAGCTGAACATATAGGCTCTTTTTTTATCCTTAGGCTCGTTCATAATCCAGTGTATAGGATCCTCCGCAAAGGCGCCGCTGTTGCTCCAAAGTGTAAAATCAACATCGCACATCATTAATCGCCATTTTTTGTTTTCGGTTGCGTTTTTATTCGAATTTTTCCAAAGCTCAAGATTGTTATGAGGCCAGTCACGGTTTCCGCCATAAAGCTCGCAGCAGAAATAATCAATATAGCTATCTACATCAATAGCGTCTGTAAATTTCTTATAGTTTTCCGCAATCGACATATCGTTTTCATTGATGAAAGTCATTAGAGCTGAAAGCTCATTTACATCATCCCAGCTTCCGGCAATCTTCGCGGTAAAGCTCTCAGCAATCGTTACATCTTCCTTCGCAATGCCGTAATGTGTGCTGATATAATACTCATCCTGACGCTCAATCATCTGATACATGCCCCAGAATTCGCCGTTAATGAAGGCTACAACCGGGCGGGTCGCCTGGAAATCAAAGGTGCCGAGCTTGCCGCAGTATCTTTGGAAGAAGGCATCTCTTGTCGCACCGCCGCCCCAGTCATTTCCGCCGGAGCGAAGCACAAAGCGGTCAAAATAGTTTATAACCTTGCCCGCGCTGTCCTTAGCCGCACCAGCAAATAAATCATAGTTGAAATTGATATTAGACATATTAATACGCAGCGAGCGTTGAGGGAAAATCCTTGTATAACCGCCATTCAGCTTGATTTTAGCGTTCTCCTGAAAAGCGAGTGTACCGTCTTTTTCGAAGAATTGTATAGTTAGTGGACGCTCAAAATCAACAGAACGTTCCTCGAGGTTTTTAAACATAAATATGCCGGTTTCCTTGTTAAACAAGCCGTCCTGATCGGTTATGAGCGAAACAACAGGCATATTATAACGCGCGGCAAAATTTTTCGCGCCGACAAAGAAGCTTCCCGCAACAGTCGGTGTCACAACCTTATTTTCATTGACCGCAGCAGCTCGTATTGCGGTTGCCTTATAAACTTTTCGGAACATCTCATCAAGCCTTGAATTGTAAGCGCTGTCTGACTCACCGGAGAGCCGCTCCGGCGGCCATGTTGTCATTGGATCCTTGTAGCCCTCCTTTTGCAGTCCGGTGATACCCATCATTGCAGAGGGCTCGCCAGTACGGTCATAAATTCTAATCGGCGAAGAGTATTCTTTAGCCGTTGCAGAAGGCTTACCGAGAGGAGTGAGCGGCTGCGAGCCATCGGTTGTATAGTATATTTTCACCTGAGAGCCGAGGTCGGTAGTGAGACTGAGCTCAAATTCCTTGTCATAATAACCTGAAGTATGAGAAAAGTTAACTGTTGCTTTCGTATAATCCTCATATGTATCAAGGCTTGTCGAAAGTAATCCTTCTTTATAATTAATGATATTCGCGGGCTTGTCGATAATATCTTTTGTCATAAAATCAAGCGAGTTATTATTTGTATCCTTGTAAGCTGTACGTCGCAGCACTTTTTTGACACTGTTCCCGACTGCGGGACCCTTGCCCTCATACACTCCGGAAGGGGTTAGCTGCTCATTGTTTGAATAGCCGACGAGGTCAACTATAGCAGGGTCTGAAGATTTAACGGAACCGCCCTCTATTGGACCTTTTGAAATGGCAATTACGCCCTCAGTACGTTTAGGACTAATGGATTTCGCATCAAAATTTATAGAAAAAGGAAGAGCTTCACCATGAGGAACTTCAGGTGCTTCATCCGTTTTTCCAAGCTCTATAACATAAAAGGCCTCAGGTTTAATTATTCCCGAAAGCTTTGTGCTGCCGTTTGCTACCATATTTCCGCCTGGCGAGTCCGCGACATGAAGCTCATAACCTGACATGTCTAAATCTTTTTTTGCCATATTGTATAGAATCACATATGAATTTGTGTATGGTGAATAATTTTCACCGCTGGAATAACCTCCGGCGGTATACAGCTCATATATAATCAGGTCTTTGCTTGTGGAGCCGCCGCCGGCACCGAGTACCGCACCGAGCAGGTCACAGCCGCTCAGGATGAGAGCTAAAGCGCAAAGTGTAAGAACCAGACAGACAACTTTTTTTCTCATAATAAATCCATTCCTTTTGTAATAATTTTATAGATAAAACCTTTAATATGAAATAAAATTTACTACACCTTGAATTAGTTATATTTTATATTAAATGGTAAATTAAGTCAAGAAAACATTACGCTTACTATTTTACGCTGTAGGAAAATAAAAATTTTCTTTACTCTACTGTTTTTGACAGAAATCGCAGACAATCAGTAATATCATATATTATATACCATATGCAGTCACAGGCGAATCATATCTTATAAAATTTTGAGCAAAAATGAAAGGAATGAAAAAGGTGTCAGTCAAAATAATCACCAACGGAGCTACCCTCACTGCTTATCTTGACGGCGAAATTGACCATCACAACGCCGCATGCATACGTGAGAGAATCGACGAGGCAATTGAAACAAGCCACCCGAAGCTTCTTGTTATAGATTTCAAAGAAGTCAATTTTATGGACAGTTCAGGTGTTGGGCTTGTAATGGGACGCTATAAAAACGCCGCGAGATATGAAGCGGAGGTAGAAATACATCATCTGAGCAGGCTTTATGAAAGAATAATGAAAATGTCGGGACTTGAAAAATTTATTAAAATCTTAAATACTAAACAGAATTAAAGGAAGGTGTAAATTATGATGGCTTTTAATGAAATGAAAATGACAGTTGACGCGCTCTCTATTAACGAGGGATTTTGCAGAACAGCTATAGGCGCATATGCGGCTCAGGCTGACCCTACGCTGGACGAGCTCATCGACATAAAAACAGCAGTCAGTGAAGCTATAACAAACTGCGTTGTTCATGCCTACCCTGACGGCGGCGGAAAAATCTACATAATTGTGCGAATTTATAAAGACGGCAGACTGACAATAAAAATCCGCGACACGGGCATGGGTATTGCAGACATAAAAAAAGCCCGCGAGCCATTGTTCACTACGCAAGGAGACGAACGCAGCGGACTTGGTTTTCTTGTAATGGAGACCTCTGCTGACAGGGTGCTTGTCCATTCAAAGCCTGATAAAGGCACAACCGTTACTATTGAAAAACAGATTTGGGGCAAAAGATTAAATGAACACAGATAAGGATAAAAGCCTGATACTTAATAATATAGGTCTTGTTCATTCCTGCGCTAACCGTTTCCGCGGCAGAGGTGTTGAATATGATGACCTCTTTCAGGCGGGTTGTGTCGGACTGATAAAGGCTGCCGGCGGTTTTTGCGCTGAGCGGGGTTTTGCTTTTTCAACCTACGCCGTGCCAGCGATTCTCGGTGAAATAAAGCGGATTTTCAGAGATGGCGGAGCGATAAAAGTGGGGCGTTCCTCAAAGGAAAAGGCGCGGGAGCTTTTGGAGATGCAAAACAGCTTACAGGGTGAGCTTGGGAGGACTCCGACAATTTCTGAGCTGGCGGAGCATGCAAAAATGGAAATCAGTGAGACTGCAGCACTCATTTGCTCGTCAATGCCACCGATTTCACTAACTGTTGAAAATGAAGAAAGTGAAAACCAGCTGGACATTCCGTGCGAGGAGAGAGAAGATGAAATAATTGACAATATCGCTCTGAAACAGGTTATAAATACTTTGGAAGAACGTGACAGAAAGCTTATTGAGCTGAGATATTTTCACGGCTGCACCCAAAGCATTACCGCAAAGGCACTCGGAATGACTCAGGTTCAGGTTTCGCGGCGGGAAAAAACGATTCTATCATCTCTGAGAAACAAGTTTTCTTAGTTTTCACAAGAAAATAAAAGCGGCATATAATTTATTGAAATCAAAAAAAAGTTGGTGAAATATATGCCGTGGCAGCAAAATTATATGCGATTTATCGGCGACAGCGTCGGTGTTTCCTTTATAAACGGTCAGGGGACATCAGGTGTATTTTGTTATATAAGTCAAGGCGAGCTGTTTTTGATGGAATATCTCTATCAGGATCAATTCGCGCTCAAGCACTACCCTCTCAACTCTGTCAGTGACATCAATCCCTTCCCGGACTGTAGACAGAGACCGCCGCGTCCCCCGCGACCGCCCCGCCCGCAATATCCTCTTTACTAGCGTGGGCTTGGCTTTCCAAGCCCACAACCCAAGTCTTGTTTTTTGTTGAGCTTTTAGCCCACTAAGGTACTAATATTAATCAAAAACCTTCAAACTACGTTATCAGGTAGCTTGAAGATTTTTTTTATTGAAAATTTTTTTGAATCTGGTATAATATAAAAAATACTAATTGGACGACTGATAATTAAGGCTTCCTTGGATATATTTTTATATACTGTTTAATTGGAGTTTGGTATGAAAAAGCCTTCACAACAAAATGAATTTTTAATATTGATGGTAATAATAATTATAGTCTTGGTGTCAATAACAGGAAAATATGGTTTCATTCATGTAGACAGATATGTTTATCGGATATTTACCGAAATTGTAAAAATCCCGCATCAGGTTATTCTGCAAATCATCGGCGCAGAAGAAACAAAGGCAGCCGAAACAGGCATTACGGAAGCAACAGAACCGCCAACTACCGTATCCTTTGATATTCCTGAAAAAAATGACGAGCTTAAAGGCGCTGATATTTCATTTAAGCTGGGCGTCAATAACCTCAGCCAGATAGGCAGCTTTCCTAACGGCTGCGAAGCAGTCAGTGCGGTCATGCTGTTGAATTATTACGGCTACAATATTAGCTCAGAAAAATTCGTGCAAAAATACCTCAAAATGGTTCCGGTCACGCAGGACGAAAAAGGGCAGCTGCTCGGTCCAGACCCTTCGCAGGCATACGCGGGCGACCCGACCAGCGCAGAAAACGGCTGGGGTTGTTTCGCAAATGTCATTGTTGAGGCAATTAATGATTATATTCCTGAGGACAATATTATTGCAGTAAACCTGACCGGAATCACACTAAATCTCGCTGTCGAAAAATACATAAAAAGCGGGCATCCGGTTATAATTTGGGTCACGCAGGACTACAGTGAGGTAAAGAATATTTATCAGTGGCGTGATTATAAATCAAATACCGTCTATTCTTACCCGAAAAATCAACACTGCGTTATTCTTGAGGGCTACAGTGACAAGTATTATTTTATTCAGGATTCCTTGCAAAAGGATTTGACCGCGGTTACAAAGGCAGAGCTTGAGAAGTGTTATCTGTCAATGGGCTGCCAGGCTGTTATACTAAGTGAAGTTTGAAAAACTTGTTTTTCAAAAGGTTTTGTGCCTTTTAAGCAAAACAAATTTAGGACATATATGCTTGCTATCGACTGAAAGGTATGGTCATAACGATGACAAGGTGATCGTTCACTTAATTATTTGAAAGCTTATTGTGTAGAATTTTTTAGCGGATATTTATTCTTGTGAAACATTAAAAAGCGAATAGAAGTATTTTTTATTATCCATAAGCACATCAAACTTACCTTTTTCAACTATTACGCCGTGGTTAAGTACAATTATTTCATCATATTTGCGCATAGTTGACTCCTCAAGCTTATGCGTGACAATGATTCTCGTCAGATTATCGATTGAAAGAATCGCATCGCTGACAGCTTTTGCCGTGGCGTTGTCAAGCGCCGCTGTTGCCTCGTCCATCATCAAAACCGGCGTCTCCTTTAAAAGACATCGGGCAATCGATACCCTTTGCTTCTCGCCGCCCGAAAGGTTGCTGCCGCCCGCGCCGCATTCATAGTCGTCGCCGCGCTCGAGAGCCAGCTCCCGCAGACCCGCGCGGGATATAGCCTGATGATACTTATCCTCATCGAAGGACTTAAACATTGTAATATTGTCTTTCAGCGTGCTGTCAAACAGAAAGACATTCTGCTGAATAACCGACACAATGTCGTATAAGCTGTCAAGATTAAGATTTTTTAATTCTTGATTATCATATAAAATCTGCCCGTTGTAGGACTGCGAGTGTCCCATCAGGAGACTCAGCAAAGTCGATTTACCGCTTCCGGAATTACCGACAATGGCATAACTCTTGCCCTTTTCAAGGTTCAGAGAAATATTTTTCAAAACGGGCTTATTTTCCTCATATTCGAAATACAAATCGCGAATTTCGATACCATCTTCAAGAGATTCAATCACCTCATGCCCGATAAGCGAATCGTCGCAGTGAATGGTATCAGCCATTTTATCAATCAACGCGCTTGAAGCCTTGCGGTTGCTGTGAAGAGACACAAGATTTTTCACAGGTCCCATAACATTGCCCTGAAGCTGATGAAAACCGAAAACCGTACCGATACTCATTATATTTCTAAAAACAAAATATGTCCCTAGCCCGACAATCATCAGAGTTATAAGAACCGCTGTCGCCTCGCTTATTATAGATACATTCTGCGAGGTCTGCCTTCTTTGCCGTTTTGCTTCCTCCAGAACGATATTTTGCTTGTCAAACAGCTGCAATACTTCCTTTTCAGCCTTAAAACTTTTTATTACTATAAATCCGCTGAGCAAATCCTTGACCTGATCGACAAAACCGGCGTTTTCAGCTGAAGCGTTTTTCTCTTTTTTTACAACTCTTTTGCCGTACCTCAGGGCTATCATAGCCGGGAGAAAGGTCATGCAAAGCACCGGAATAGCAATTTGCCACGATAGCGTGAGCATAGCCACAACACCGAAGCAAAGGCGGGCAATCTGATTGATAATGCTCAGCGTTCCCTGCATATAATTTCCCTCAATGGAATTAAGGTCGTTTGAAAAAGCTGAGATAAAGGTGCTGCTGGAGGTGTCGCCGAACTGCCCGATAGATTTATCAAAAAGTTTTGTAAAAACGTACTTCTTAAACTGGGAAATACCCTTTTTTATATAGCGGTTTGTATAAATTTTTTCGAGATAGCTCCCGCTGATACCAAACAGCGCGGTCACTCCGCCAAGAGCCATTGCGAAATATATTTTTTTAAAATTCGCCTCCTCCATAGCCTCTATAACATTCTTGAAAATAAAAGCTACGAGGGTATCGGTCAGGGCATAAAAAGCAATAGCGACAAGCGCCATAATAAAATTGCTTTTGTTGCCTATCATAAATTGCCGCCGACACTCAAGCACCGTGTCCTGAATCTTCTTCATTGTTTCTCACTCCATTATTCCTGACAGTCATTTTAATACCTGTTACAGCTATGAAGTATACCATAAAATCATATGGTTATAAAGCATTTAAACACAAGATGCAAATTTTCACATCAAGTTGCATTTATTACAATATTATTACAAAAGATAAATTTGGCTTTACTTTTTTTTTTCATGTTTTAAGATGGTATTAGGAATTATATTTAAGGAAAGGCATGGTCTTAAGTTTGAAAAACTTGTTTTTCAAAAGGTTATGTGCCTTTTAGGCAAAACAAAATCAGGACACGCTAGCTCACTATATATTGAAAGGAATGGTCAAAAAAATGAAAAAGACAAGTAAAAAGTTTTCAATTCTTCTTTTCGCGGTTCTATTAATTATACCCGCGCTTTCCCCATTTACATTTTTAGCTGAAAGCAAAGAGATCGCGAATATACTGGGCGATGTTAATGCGGACGGAGTTGTAACAGCCATAGATGCCCGTATGGCGCTCAGATATTCGGCGGACTTGTCAAAATTGACTGCCGAACAAAAAAAAGCGGCAGACCTGAACGATGACTCAAAGGTTGATGCAAATGACGCGAGAGGTATTCTCATGATTTCCGCAGAGCTGGAAACAGCGCCCTTCAAGCATCCTGATAAATCGGTCTTTACTCTCTCGCTTGACCCCCTGCCGAAAACCGATTTTAAAGTCGGCGAATCGCTAAAACTCAAAGCACACCTGAAAAACACCTCGGAGCGGGGGTATAAGATTGTAAGCGGAATGTATCCGGTGGAAGCCGGGCTGACAAGAGAGGGCAGCAGCGGTTATGCAATTCTTGCAATTGGTGTAGACAGATATTTTAAATCAGGGGAAACTCTTTCAGCCGGTATAATTGCTCTCGCAGACGAAACGAGCCAAACGATGATGAGCAAAGAGTATGAGGAATATACCTTCACAAAAGCGGGAACCTATACGCTCAACGTTAAATCAAGCTTTTCTATTCCAGATTTTTCAGGAAAAATGCAAACATACAGCTATTCACTTGAGCCGATAACTATTACTGTAACAGAATAGTGCATAAAAAAGGAGCTTACTCGTTGAAAAAGGGTAAGCTCCTCATAAATGCTATTTATTTCCTACTTGAATTTTTATGAGCTTAAATTTTGTTCAAAAATTCAGAAGCAGTTAAAATCAATGGTTTAATTAATCCGGATTCTAAAAAGTCTTTATCCCCGGTAAGTATAATATCTACTTCTGCCTTTACTGCTGCCCTTAAAATGGGACGGTCATTAATATCACGTATTTTATCCTCATCCGGATATGCGCTTAGCGGCACGGGAATTACTTCAACAGCCGAAAGCATGTTAGAAATAAACCGTTCAAAAACTTGAATTTTATCGGGAAATTTTCTAATAAATACCCGGTGTAATTCTTCAATGCTTTGCTCACATATTAAGCCCTGATATGGCGGTTCAACTGCTTTTATATATGCGAGATGAGGTGTACTTCCTTTTGAATATGCTGCGGAAATGAGTATATTTGTGTCTAATAAAACTTTCATATCACTCAACTTCAGAACGGACATCTTTTATTAAAGAATCCAAATCCTCTATAGAATTGATTCCCGCTCTTTTCCATTCATTCTCCATTTCTTTTTGAAAGGTTTCCATTGCATATAATGCAGGATTCATCATAATAACCCGGTCATTTTCATAAATCAATGCGACACGGTCGCCAACTGATAGTCCCATATTTTTGCGAATATCTATGGGCAACGTGATTTGGCCTTTTGACATAACTTTTGCCGTATTGAAAATCATTAATATCACCTCCATGCAAGTAGGGTTTACCTTACTTTATAGTATATACTAAAAATATAAATAAATCAACTGTATTATCTTACTTTCGTATTTATGTACGAAAAAGCTGAGAGATGAATTAACACTCTCAGCTTTTTTAAATGGGATTTTTTAAAATTATTTCAGTTCCGCGAAATACTTGATGGTTCTGACCATCTGGCTAGTGTAAGAATTCTCGTTGTCATACCATGCGACAACCTGAACTTGATAGAGACCGTCGGCAATTTTCGCAACCATAGTCTGAGTCGCGTCAAACAGAGAGCCATAGCTCATTCCGATAACGTCGCTTGAAACGATTTCGTCCTCATTATAGCCGTAGGAAGCGCTCTTGGCAGCCTTCATGGCCGCGTTTATGCAGTCGGGGCAAACATCACCCTCACTCTTGACAACAGCGGTAAGGATTGTTGTCGAGCCTGTCGGTACGGGAACTCTCTGCGCTGAGCCGATAAGCTTGCCGTTAAGCTCGGGAATAACAAGACCGATAGCCTTTGCCGCGCCTGTTGAATTCGGAACAATGTTAGCAGCAGCGGCTCTCGCACGGCGAAGGTCGCCCTTCGGGTGAGGTCCGTCAAGTGTCATCTGGTCGCCTGTATAGGCGTGGATAGTCGCCATTATACCGCTCTGAATCGGTGCGAAATCATTAAGAGCCTTAGCCATTGGAGCAAGGCAGTTAGTTGTGCAGGAAGCGGCGGAAATTATAGTATCCTCAGCCTTAAGAATACCCTCGTTAACACCAAAAACAATTGTCGGGAGGTCGTTGCCTGCCGGAGCGGAGATAACGACTTTCTTCGCGCCAGCTTGAATATGAGCGGCTGACTTCTCTTTTGTTACATAGAAGCCTGTGCACTCTAGAACAACGTCAACACCAAGCTCGCCCCAGGGAAGCTCAGCGGCGTTTTTAACAGCGTATATAGTGATTTCCTTGCCGTCTACGACTATGGAATTATCCTTCGCGACAACCTTATCAGCGAGAGCGTACTTGCCCTGAGCGGTGTCATACTTGAGAAGGTGGGCGAGCATTTTCGCGTCTGTTAGGTCATTGATTGCGACTACCTCATAACCCTCAGCGCCGAACATCTGGCGGAAAGCAAGGCGGCCGATTCGGCCGAAACCGTTAATTGCAACTTTAACTGACATATTAAATTCCTCCAATACTTTTAATACCTATATATTATAACCATTTTTTTTTATTTGCAAGCAATTTTGATAAAAATAAATGCCTATATCCAAACTTTGGTATTATGCTAAAAAAACACCCTTCTTCCTAAGAAAAAGGGTGCAAAATTACATTCATGTTATTTTGAAATAAATATTATTTTGTGAATAAATTAGTGAACCATGCAAATATCTTTAAGAAGAACTTTATAACCTTGTCAAGGAAGGTTTCTGGAGCGGTTATTTCTACCTTTTCGGTTGTAACTGTAGCGTTAGCAGTCATGTCAGCATTGTTAACGTCATACAGAGTTCTGATATCAAAGTCTGTTAGCTCCGGAACATCGGCAAGAATGTTAAAGGAAATAGTTATTGTGACAAAAGGTGAATTGATAGTCGCAAGCTCATCCTTGCAGAAGAAGGAAACAGCCATCTTGCTTAAATCATTCATATTATACGCCTGAGCAACCGCTACGACACTCTCGTCATTAACCTCTGTTAAACCGAGAACAAGCTTATCGGAATTAAAGGTCAAAAGGAAGTCTCCGGCAGCGACACCAGCTGGGTTTTTAAGGGTTATTTCAACAGAAAGTATATTTTTGTTTGTTACAACTGTCTGCTTCACATATATCTCAGGAATGAGGTCGGAGGCGTCTGGAAGCTCTGTCGGGAGCTCGTCGTCAAAACCCTGCTGCACTCTGTATAAAGCGCGCGCGCCTGCTGCGCTGATAAAGCCCTGATTAAGTACATCCGAGGATTTTACCTCATCATAAACACTGCTGTCAAGAGTATAAACCGCGCTGTGCAGAAGCACATCCTCAAACATCGTGGCGGCTGAAGCCGAAAGGGCGAGGGTTGATAATGCCATTACCAGGCAAAGCAGGACAGCTAATAGTTTTCTTGTTTTCATAAATCTGACACTCCTTTTTTGTTTTTCGTAATTAAATCATAACACATCTAAACAAATAATGCAATATAAATATGAAAATTTTGTTAAAAAAATGTGTAACACTAGTACCTTAACGGGCTGAAAGCTCAATAAAAAGTAAGAATTAGGTTGTGGGCTTGGCAAGCCAAGCCCACATTAGTTACACATTAAAAAATCAATTAATAAATTTTCCCTAGAAGCCAGACAATATTCTCACCGAGCCTCTTCATGGTTCGTACACCCTCAGTGTCATTCACGAATTCACCTTTTCCTAGAGCGATTCCAAGGTTCCAATAGGTGCTCCCGGGAACAATCATATCATTCATCAGGAAAAAATTTTGAATCGAGTTCAGTGTATGTATACTTCCCGCACGCCTTACCGCGCTCACAGCTGCTCCGATTTTCCGCGAAAACGCCTTTGAATCAGAGCATGCCATAAAACCGCAGCGGTCAATTATAGCCTTGCATTCACTCGAAACATCGGCGAAATAAGTCGGAGAGCCGATTATAATTGCCTGCGCTTCAAGCATTTTCGGGTAAAGCTCGTTTATCCAGTCGTCACTCGTGCAAACACCCTTGTGCCTTGAACAGCCGCCGCAGGCAAGGCAGCCGGTGACCGGCTTCCCTCCCGCTTGATATATTTCAGTTTCGCAATCCGCCTTTTCGCAGACCTCCAGCACTGTTTTCAACATATGAAAGGTATTTCCATCCGTGCGGGGGCTTGTATTAACAGCTAAAACCTTCATATCTTTAATTCCATTTCATTAAAATTAAACTAACGCGTGAACTGCTTCATCCCTATCCATTTCCAAGAAGTCAACGGGCGGAATTTCAATCAGAGTATAGCATCCAGGCGCCTGCCGAAGCACAGCTCTGGCAGAAGAAACAAGCATCTGCCCTGTCAGTGCGGGATTGTTGATTTTCATCGAATAATTAAATAGCTGGTTGTGAGTGTCACCCGATACACCCTTACGCTCAATCAATACACCGTGCCCCATGTCTTTCAGGTCGCGAACACTCTCAACTGCGTTTACATGCGTTTCGTCATGTGCGAAATATTCATCCTTCTTAATATCAGCTGCTACCTCCGCAAATCCGCGGCTGCCGTCAAGCTCAACATAAACCATTCTTCTGTGAATACTTGTGCCAAGAGGTATGGTCATTGACAAAGCATCCTTAACACCGGGGATAGCCTTAGCCGCGACTGAATGCCCCATGCTCATGCCGGGACCGAAGTTGGTGTAGGTTATGCCCCTGGGAGCCATCGCCTCAAAAAGAGCGCGGACAACCGAATCACTGCCCGGGTCCCAGCCTGAGGAAAGAATGCTGGCGGTATTGTTAGCCTTGGCGACAGCGTCAAGCTTTTTGCGCACAGCCGGAATTTCGCCGTGTATGTCAAAGCCGTCAACTGTCGCGATTCCGAGCGAAAGAAGCTTTTCAGCCATTTCGGGAACAATGCGGCTCGGCAGAGCGAGAATCGCAACATCAAAAGGGTGAAGCTCTTTTAAATCAGCGGCAATTTTTAAGCCGCATGCAGTATTTCCAGCTAAAACTGTGTCGACGATTCCGGCTATTTCAAAATCGTTGCAAGAATCAATTGCTTCGGCAACACACTTGCCGACATTTCCAAAACCAAAAATTGCTGCTTTTTTCACTTTAACCAACTCCAAAAACTTAGTAATTTATTTTATCATACTTCTAAGAGTTTTTCTATGTATGACTATAACAAAATTCAGAAATAAAACACGGTTAAGTCATGTATAATTTTTATAAAAACAAAAAATTGCCGTCTTTTTTAAGCCGGCAGTAATACTTGAATGATTATTAGCACCTTAGTGGGCTGAAAGCTCAATAAAAAACAAGACTTTGGTTGTGGGTTTGGCAAGCCAAGCCAACGATAAATCATGTCAGATTAACGCCCTTTTCCTTCAAAGTGCGTTTAACCTTGTAGCCGTTTCTGGTCTGCTGAAAGAGAAGCGCCTTTGTAAAAGCGGGAGCAGTGGTTATATAAACCTTCGCGAGAACACGGTAATCTATCGGACTTGACTCCCTGAGATTAATAAGAACCTTTGAGCGAGCCTTGCCGCGCGCAATATTATGGAAATTTTTTTCCGGAATAACATGCAAATTAGGCATTTTTTTCCATTTCACAGGAAAAAACTCGCTCTCGTATTGGCTCTCACGAGCGAATATTTCAAAATAGAAGAACGATTGTATATACAATGAATCTATCAGCTTAGTTAATTCCTCATCCGGATTCAAATCAAGCATGAATGAGAAGTATGGAACCTCGGCAGCTTTTTCATGGCTATCGAGCATAGCGTAATGAACAATATCATTATTAGCCTCCTGAAGCTTTTTCAGCTTATCAGGATTTAGCATCGCGATATATTCGTTAAATTTCTCATGCACAAAAGTTAAAGTTTCTGCGTCCAAATGCCAGAAATAGCGGTAAAAATTATCCATCAGCTTTGCGGCGGTCACATAAATAACTTCTTGAATAAATGCCTCGTCGCCGTCAAAGCTGCCTGTATCCTGTCTGATTTCGTTCTCGGTTATCGCATAAATTTCTGTCATTTTCGCGACAAATTCTTTTGCGTTTTCAAGCGTAGGCTCACGCTCACTGCTGAAACCCTCCAGCCCTCTGCCTTCACGACGCTGATAACAAGCGGTCGCGCAGCCGGTAATCTTCATCCCGCTAAGGCAAGCTTTCAAGTTAAAAATTCCCGCAGCGAACTTAAAGCGGTTTGTAAAAGAGAGCTTTTTCGATATAAGAGCGCCTCTGCGATAAATTTTATTGCAAATTTCATCGTCCCAGAGCACACTACGCTCATATTTATCAAACTTCGGCAGCACAACTGTGGCATCGGTATACATATCATAATAGGGGTCAAAATCACCGTAATGCCAAAGCCTGCCGACAACGCAGTCAGCTTCTGTTTTCTCAGCGGTCTCAAGGAAATATTCAACGACATCCTCATTAACACGGCTGTCCGGTGCGTAAAACCAGACATAGGTGCCCTTTGCGTGCTCAAAGCCCTTATTCATCGCATCGGAAATATTTTTCGTTTCGTTTTCGAGGGAGTAAAAATCGACATATTCGCGGCAATATTCGGCGGTGATTTCCGCAGTACCGTCCTCGGATTTACAGTCGACTATTATCACTTCAAAATCCTCAACGCTTTGAGTTACAAGGCATTCGAGCGCATCCCTCAAATGCTCGGCGGAGTTATTTGTCGGTACAATAACAGATAGCCTGGGCATTATTTTTATCAATCCAATCTATTTTTCATTAAAAATTTCGCTTTTAATAATAGCTTCCGCAAACAATATATCGGCAGGATAGGTAATTTTTATATTTTCATTTTTTCCTTTAACAAGCTTTACTTTTTCGCCGAAAAAACTGAATATAGATGTTGCGTCGGTTATTTTACCTGTGTCAGCCGGCGATAACTGCATCGACAGCTCATAAAGATTTTGAAGCTCAAAGCTTTGAGGGGTTTGGACATTATAAAGCTGAGAGCGGTCTGTGCGACTGTGTAAAAATTCGCCGTCATCACTGGTAATTATAGTGTCAACGGTGCTCACGGCAGTTGTGCAAGCGCCGAATTCCGCAGCTGCGCTAATGTTTTCGCATATAATTCTGTCATCAATAAAGGGTCTGACTGCGTCATGAGTCAGTAGGATATTGCCAGCCTTCACAAAACCTAAATCTTTAAGCGTTTTCAGAATATTAAGAAGAGTTGCATGTCTGTCTCTGCCGCCGGAAATCAGCTTTATATTGCTGTCTGGCAAATATATTTCCAGGAGTTCTTCAGTGAATTCAAGATAATCAGCGCTGACAGCTACAAATAATGTGTCAACCATCCCGCTTTTAATAAAAGCTTCAATACTGTAAACCAAGATAGGCTTCCCGCAAACACTGATAAACTGCTTTGGCAGGCTGGTGTTCATTCGCGAACCGCTCCCGGAAGCCAGAACTGCAGCAATAACCATAATCTCCCCTCCTGATAAATATCAAATGTCTATTGTCAATTTCCGGTAAGAGGTTTCATTGTTGGGAAAAGTAAAACATCTCGGATTGACGCGCTATCGGTCAAGAGCATAACAAGCCTGTCAACACCAAAACCAAGTCCGCCTGTCGGAGGCATGCCGTATTCAAGTGCGGTGATATAATCCTCATCAACCTCAGCATTAGCGCCCTGCGCTCTGCGCTCGGCAACCTGCTTCTCAAAACGTGCACGCTGGTCAATCGGGTCGTTCAGTTCTGAAAAAGCATTACCCATCTCACGGGCGTAAATGAAAAACTCAAAACGCTCGGTCATGTCAGGCTCTGCAGGCTTTCTTTTTGCCAGAGGTGAAATATCTACCGGATAATCATAAATAAATGTCGGCTGAATGAGCTTATCCTCGACAAATTCCTCAAAGAATGCCGCGAGCACTTCTCCCTTTGAAAGCCTATCATTTTCAAGCTTAAGATTCTTTGACTTTGCGCAGGCTCGGGCTTCTTCATCGCTTGCCCATGAATAATAGTCGACTCCCGTGTACTTCAAGACCGATTCTGCCATTGTCATGCGAGCCCACGGAGATGCCATATTAATTTCGGTTCCCTGATAGGAAATAACCGGAGCACCGCAGATTTCCAGCGTCAGCCACGAGTACATTTCTTCAATCAGATTCATCATATCAACATAATTCGCATACGCCTGATATAATTCCACAGAAGTAAATTCAGGATTATGCTTGACACTCATACCTTCATTGCGGAAAATCCTGCCAACCTCGTAAACCTTTTCAAAACCTCCGACAATAAGCCTCTTAAGATACAACTCAGTTTCAATCCGGAGATACATATCAATATCAAGTGTGTTATGATGCGTCACAAACGGACGAGCAGCCGCGCCAATTTCGAGGGTATGAAGTACCGGTGTATCAACCTCAAGAAAGCCACGCGTATCTAAAAACTCACGGATTTTTGCGTTGATTCTGCTCCTCTTGAAAAAGGTGTCCTTGACTTCACTGTTAACAATCAGGTCAATATACCTCTGGCGGTAACGTGTGTCGGTATCCCTGAGACCGTGAAACTTGTCCGGCAGGGGCAGCAGCGACTTCGAAAGCAGGCGGATAGTCTTTGCGTGTACTGAAATTTCACCCTTGCGTGTTCTGAAAACAAAGCCCTTGACTTCAACAAGGTCGCCGACATCCCAGCGCTTAAACTCAGCAAACTCCTCCTCGCCAATATCGTTCATGCGAACATAAATCTGCATATTGCCTTCCCTGTCATGTATATCGATAAAATTCGCCTTGCCCATGTCGCGCCAGGTCATAATTCGTCCGCAAATAGCGACATCGGTATTTTCAAGCTCTTCAAAACGCTCTACAATTTCCTTTGAGTTAATCGTATGCTCAGCCTTGGTTATTTCAAAAGGGTTTTTACCCTGAGTGTGTAGCTCATTGAGCTTGTCTATTCTTATCTGCTTAAGCTCGCTTATTGCCTGTTCGCTCAAGACTTCTGTAATTTCTTCCTCTTGTACTGGATTATTGCTTATTTCCTTATCCATAATATAAATCATTCTTTCATATTAAAATTAAATAATGCGGACGATTATAAAAAACCGTCCGCACCGGTAAGTTTTATTTTGAAATCACGAGGATTTCCATCTCTGTTATTCCCGCGGGAGTTTCCACTTGAATAACATCGGCAACCTTATGTCCAATCAACGCTTTGCCTATCGGAGACTCATCGGATATCATCCGCTTCACAGGGTCAGCTTGCGGAAAGCCGACAATCTGATAGTCAATCTCCGAGCCGCTTTTTATTACTTTGATTTTCACCTTTGAACCGATATGAATGACCTCAGTCGAGAGCTGGTTTTCGTCGAGTATTGTCGCGTGCTGCAGCATATATTCAATCTCGCTGATTCTCGCCTCAAGCTTACCCTGCTCAGATTTCGCCTCGTCATATTCGCTGTTCTCCGATAAATCACCAAAGGATTTTGCCTCTTTAATTTTTTCGGCAATAGAACTGCGCCCCGTCGTACGGAGCGTTTTTAGTTCAGCCTTGAGCTCGTCAAGACCTGCTTGAGTTAAAATAAACTCATCAGCCATTTCTTACATCCTCTCGATGTTCAAACGCCGTTAAACGATTAGTTTTAATGCCGTCGTTTGAAATTATGTGGTATATTTTTGCGATTTTGAATTAAACTAAAAAAATAGCAGCATTCATTTTCCAAACAAATGCGAGCTTTTACCAAATATAAAATTTTTTCATAAACCACCATGTCATTATAGTCAAAATAAAATTAAAAGTCAATATAATTTTTAAATTTTCTTGATTTTTTTCCTGAAAGTTTTTACTATTTTTTTTAATTATTCGTCAGATTCATCAAATCCGCCGCAGAAGACAAGCTTATTTCCTTATTGCCATAAAAAACAGTTTTACAGAAAATATCGGCAAGCCCTGCTGCATTAGAAAGCTCATACATAGCCGCTAAAAAATCAAATTTCGATATACCCTCAAGCTTACGGATATAAAACTCTCCTGGCAGCTCAATTTTTCCAAGCGCAAGCACCTTGCTGCTACTATTTCGTCCGAAAGCAAGGGTAAAGGATTTTTCAGGAAAAAGTGCGACCTCTTCACTCAAAGAAACTGTAAAGCTGCTATCCTTGATATTTCTTTCGTCCTCAGTGACAATAATACTTGCGCCGTATTGCCTGAATATTTCTTCAGACAGCTTCAGATAAGTATTAGCCTTGCTTGTCAGAACTTTAATTGTCGCGGCGTAAGGCAACAGTTTTTCGCAAAACTCCAAAGCTTTGGCGTTCTTATCAATTATGGAGCAAATAATATCCTTCGGTTGGCGGTTAAGCCGCTTTAATATTTCCTCAGCGGTATTAAAAAGCAGAACCATCGGGAATTTTCCGGGGATAAACCGCTCCAGCTGAGTGTTCTCAGGTAAAATGATACTATCGCCAATCAGCATTCGTTTTTTGCATCTTCCGGCAATATTCTCTATCTCGTTCCAGGGAATACCGTCAGAACCTTCCTGAGCTCTGATAATATAGTAACTCGAAAAATTATTTCCCTCGATTTTTTCAAGAAATATTTCCGGCTCTCTTGCTTTTCTTCGAAAAAAAGAATGTCTTTGCGGTTCGGCAGGAATAATTTCGAGTATACAAAACACAAATGCTCCTCCTCTCTTATATACTTCAACAAATATATATGAGAGCCGGGAGCATAAAATTCATAAATATATAGAAATCAAAACGCAAGATATGGCTCCGGATTCGTTCGTTTTCCGTTCAGGTGAACTTCA
This sequence comes from Oscillospiraceae bacterium, assembly GCA_031551635.1. Classification (GTDB taxonomy): domain Bacteria; phylum Bacillota; class Clostridia; order Oscillospirales; family Acutalibacteraceae; genus JAVBNH01. The sequence continues at coordinate 69,530 of JAVBNH010000013.1, forward strand.
AAATGCAAATGCGCGCCGAAAGAATAACCGGTATTTCCCACCTCGGCGATTTTTTGACCTCTTTTTACCACCGCGCCAACGCTTACAAGGAGTTTGCTTGCATGAGCGTAAAGTGTCGCGACGCCATCTTTATGCTCGACAAGCACATAATTACCAAAACTTGAGTGATAACCGGATTTAAGCACTGTGCCGGCATCGGCGGCATATATAGCCTTACCGTAAGCGGAACCGTTAACACCCGCAAGGTCTACACCCCCGTGCATTTTGCCGTCACGCATACCGTAATGGCTCGAAATCCTGAGCTCAGGAAATCTCTCTATCGGCAAAACAAAGCCTTTCGGATTCACCTTTGCGGGAGGAGCGTTCTCGGGTGGAGTCAATAGCTTTTCAATTTCCCTGTCAAATTTCTCTCTTTCAGCATTAAATTTTGCGACAGCTTTTTTATAAGCTTCATTTTGGTTGTCGAGAGAATCGATTACCGAGATTACAGATTCCCAGTTTTTATCAATTTTATCCTGTTTTTCTTTTTCCTCGTTACGGCTTGATTTTATCTCTGATTGAGAAATTTCAAGGTTCTTTTTTTCTTCCTCAAACTTTTTTCTGGCATCTTTGAGTTCGGCAATTTTATTATCCAGCGAGACAATATCATTGTCAAGCTTTTCAGAGAGCTCATTTATATCTGCAACCATACCTGTCGTCTTTTTTGTGGAATTGTTCATCAATTCAAGCCGCAGAAGAAATGATGAAAGGCTGTCGGCTGAAAATAAAACTTCAATTTCAGAAGCCTCGCCGTTAACATACATGACCCGGAGTCTTTCTTTCAGAAGCTCCTTTGCAGTAACAATATCTTTTTTGCACTGTTCAATTTCGTTCTCAAGAATATCAATTTCGTCAGTGCAAACATTGATTTGTTTTTCCTTATTGGTGATTTGTGTTTGTTGTTCGTTAATGCGAACTTGATATAAGGATATTTGGCTGTTCAGATTATCAATCTGAGCTTGTAAATCATCAGACTGATTCATAAGCTCAGCGGCGTAATCTTCCTGTTTGCTTATGTCTCCTTTTATTTCGGAAATCTTCTTATTTGTTTCGGCTATGCGTTTGTCATACTCTTTTTTTTGCTCATTCAGGCGGTCGATTTTTTCCTGAGTGGTTTCGGCGTTAACTGTCGGAATACTCAGTGACGAAAAAACAACAAATAGTGTAAATATAAGACATAAAATTTTTTTAATTTGTCCCATCCTTCTAAGACCCCCGAAAAGGAGATAGGAGTTAGGAGATAGGGGTTAAGGGGTATCTGCTAATTCCTTTTTCTCCGGATTTTTTACTTATAAGGAAACATAGGCAGAGGGGTTTGTTCTGGCGTTATTGATATGTACCTCAAAATGAAGGTGTGCGCCGGTTGAGTTACCTGTGCTGCCGACTTCTGCGATTTTTTGCCCTCTCGTTACCGTCTGCCCCTTGCTCACCATGAGCTTGCTCGCATGAGCGTAATAAGTCGTGACTCCGTCGCCATGGTCAATGACAATATAATAGCCGTAGGAATAGTGATATGTAGAAATAATTACTGTACCCGCATCCGCGGCGTAAATATCCCTTCCGTAGGCTGTACCGTCCCTTGCGGCGAAGTCAATTCCGCCGTGAAAACCACCTGAGCGGTTGCCGTATCCGCTTGACATATAAATCCCGGACCATCTTTCCATCGGGAACACAAAACCTTTTGATGAAACCTTACCTGAGCCTGTTGAGGCTGTCGCAGCGACAAGGCGTTGAATTTCTTTTTCAAAATTAGCTTTATCGGCATTAAATTTCGATATAGCATCTTTATAAGATTGCTTTTGCGTGTCAAGGTTATTAATAATCTGCTGAACAGCTTCCCATTTTTTATTAATCTCGCCTTGTTTAGCCTTTTCAACGTCACGGCTTGCCTTGATTTCATCCTGAGAAACCTTCAGAACATCCTTTTCTTCCTGAACAGCAAGCTTCGCGTTTTCAAGCTCAATTACTTTTTTGTCAAGCTCAGCTATATCATTTTCCAGTTTAAGAGCGAGATTTTGAATATCGGCAACAAGTGATGTCGTCTTTTTTGTTGAATTGCTCATCATTTCCAGCCGGATAAGGAAGGATGAAAGGCTGTCAGCTGACAATAAAACCTCTATTTCGCTTGTCTCGCCGTTCACATACAAGGCACGCAGCCTTTCTTTCAAAGCGACCTTAGTGTCATTTATTTCTCTTTTACACTTTTCTATTTCATCTTCAATTGAAACAATTTCATCATCGAGCAATTGAATCTGCTTCTCTTTTTCGTTAATCTGAGCCTGCAGCTCGTCAATCTGCTCTTGATAAGCTGAAATCTGATCATTGAGATTGTTAATTTGTGACTGAAAATCGCTCATCTGAGCGTAAAGTGTGGAGGCATATTCCTCCTGCTTTTCAATATCGTCCTTAATGCTCTCAATTTGAGAGCTGGCAGCTTCAATTTTTTTATCGTATTCCTTTTGCTGCTGTTTGAGTCTGTCAATTTTTTCCTGAGTCGTCTCCGCGCGTGCGGTAATAACATTTACCGAGCTAATCAATATAATAAAGGATAAAATAAAGCAGAAAATTTTTCTTATTCTGTTTTTAGTCGTAATAATACACTCCTAACGTGGGCTGGCTTGCTAAGCTCACAACCCAATACTTGTTTTTTATTAAGCATTCAGCCAATAAAGGTACTAATGTGGGCTTGGCTTGCCAGGTCCACAACCCAAGTCGCGTCTTTATTGAGCATTCAGCCAATTAGGAACTAACAATAATAATCATTTTGCAATTCTATCATCAAATTATGACCGTAATATAGACAAGTTTTACACTTATTGGTAAAAAAACTGTGAATCAAAAAGAATCATTATCATTATAAATTATGCTGCCGTGCTCTTTCAGGTACTTGTTCATAGATATAAAGCTGCCGAAAAGACCGGTCATTATACCAATACCAAAAAATACAACTATTAAAACACCTGCCAAATCCCAGAATGCAACCATCTTGCTGTTAAACATCAAAAAGGCGTTCGAGAGGGAGCCGGAAGCGTTAAGAGCGACAAAATAAACCGCGTAAATCGAAATAAATGACAGCACAGCCGCAATAAAGCCGAGAATCACACCCTCAACAAGGAAGGGCCAGCGAATAAACCATCGCGTCGCACCGACTGCCTTCATGATGTTAATTTCTAACCGCCGGGAGAACATGGTTATTCTGACTGTATTTGCGATTATAAACACCGAAACGACAAATAGAATTATAATAATAGCAATACTTACATTTGTCACCCCGTCGCGCACTCTGGTCAGTTTATCTGCAAGGTCACCGCTTTCGCGTATGTTCGAAATATTTTCTAGCACACGCAGCTTTGAGAGGGTTTCTTCATAGAGTTTCAAATCGGTCATTGTGACCTGATATGAGGCAGGAAGAATATCCTCCTCACCATCAAGAACATCAACACTGTTTCCCATATTTCTTTTGACACGCTCAAAAGCTTCATCAGAAGAAACATATTCACAGCTATTGACATTTTCAATGTTGAGAATATTTTTCTCCAGCGCCGAAATCTGCTCCTCTGTAGCGCTGTCATTAATGAAAACCATAACGACATTCTGCGAATAAACACCGTCCAGCAAAGCTTCGATATTAAAAAACAGAGCCAGAGCGCAGCCGATTATAACCAGACAGGACATCAGCACAGCAATTGAGGCAAGAGACATCAAAGCGTTTGTAACAACACTCTTGAAGCCTTCTTTTGTTAAATATTTAAAATTGAACGAGCCTTTTTTCTTCATTTCGCGCTTCCTCCTTTGTCGTTTTCTTCATCGGAGGGTTCAAAATAAACTGAATAGTCAATATTTTTCGCGTTTTTTAAAGCATCGATACTTCTGATATCAAGCCCGCTGTCTTTTTCTTCAGCTTCCGCTGCTTTTGACGTTTTTTGTTCTTTTTTATTGAGCTTTGTGCTCTCTATGTAGCTTTCCTTTTCATCAGCGCCGTAGCTTCTCAGGAATTCCTCAACATCAACATTCTCATTAGGAGCGTCATAATAGTTCGGAATTGTGCTGCGCTCACTGGCTTCCTCGACTGCCTCGGTAACAGAAGCCGAAATCTTAGAGTCGGAAACAACCGTACCGCCTTTGATAGTAATAACTCTTTTATCGTATTGGCGCACCAAATCATGCTCATGCGTGACCATAATAACTGTTGTGCCGTTTGCGTTGATATGGTCTAGCAAATCGATAATCTCGCGTGACATCTCAGGGTCGACATTACCTGTCGGCTCGTCCGCGATAATTATACTTGCGTCATTGACAAGCGCCCGCGCCATTGCAACACGCTGCTGTTCGCCGCCCGATAGCTGTGAAGGCAGCATACGTGCTTTTGAGGAAAGCCCGACAAGGCTAAGGGTATAAGCGACGCGTTTGCTTATTTCCTTTTCCTTCGCGCCTATAACTCTCATTGCGAACGCGACATTATCATAAACCTGCATTGAAGGAATCAGCCTGAAATCCTGAAAAACGATTCCGAGAGTGCGTCTGAAATACGGTATTTCACTTTTCTTAAGATTATTCAGATTATAATTATTCACAAAAATCTGACCCTGAGAAGGCACTTCCTCCCTCATCATCAGCTTTAAAAAAGTGCTTTTTCCCGCGCCGGAGGTACCTACAACAAAAACAAATTCGCCTTTTTCGATTTTTATATCTACGTTTTTCAAGGCCTTTGTTCCGTTTGAATATACCATTGAAACATTTCTGAATTCTATCATATAAACCTCATACAAATAAAGACAAATGCAGAGTTTCAAAAAATGAAAAACCTGCCTTTTGCCGCCGCTCTTTAAATATAAAAAGCGCCCATCCTTTTTCTCAAAAAATTCTTTTTAGAATTTTGTCGGATTAGCGTCAAGATATTTCTTGACCATTAAAGCTACCTTGAAAACAATAGCATCGTCAAACTCACGCAGGTCAAGCCCTGTAAGCTTTCTGATTTTTTCAAGCCTATAAACCAGGGTATTTCTGTGAACAAAAAGCTTTCTCGAGGTCTCGGAAACATTGAGATTATTTTCAAAGAAACGTTGAATAGTGAAGAGGGTTTCGTGATCAAGCGTCTCAATAGAGCCGCGCTTGAAAACTTCTTTTAAGAACATATCGCACAGCTTATTAGGCAGCTGGTAAATAAGCCTCGCGATACCGAGATTGTCATAGCTGACAATAGTTTTTTCAGTGTCAAAGACCTTCCCGACCTCAAGGGCGACCTGGGCTTCCTTAAAAGAACGTGCGAGCTCTTTTACACCCGTCACCGAGGTGCCTATGCCGACAAGAGTTTTTGTGTAATACTCCGCGCCCAGAGAATCGGCAATAGAACGCGCAAGCTTTTCAAGGTCTTTAGGCTCGATATTTGCCCTGACTTCCTTGACGAGAGCGATGTCGGTTTCATTGATGTTGATAACAAAATCCTTGTTTTTATCTGGGAAAATATTCTGAATAAGCTCATAAAGAGAGACATCACAGGGCTGAGTAATCCGAATAAGCAAAACTGCCCTCGAAATGTCGTTGTTAAAATGCATTTCCTTCGCTTTGAGATAAATATCCCCGGGTAAAATGTTGTCTAAGATAACATTTTTAATAAAATTACCCTTGTCAAACTTTTCATCATAATACTGCTTGATACAGTTAAGAGAGACGGCTAAAATTGATGAATATTTGTCGGCTGCGGAATCGGTATCCTCAACAAAAATTGCATATTCCGGTTGAATGGGCGAGCCAAAAGCGCGGAAAACATAGCCGTCATAAGTTACTGCGGTAGTGGAGGTAAAAATATCCGTGAAGTGAGATGTGATAACTTCACCTATTTTTCCCAGCTCACTGCAGGAAATAACCGTTCCGGTTTCATCGATAACGCCGACTGTGCAATTAACCATATCCTTCATCTGGTGAATAATGCTTTGAAAAAGCCTGTTTGACATATAGTCCATTCCTTTCTTACTACACCTGCTAATAATCACTTTAACATCAGAAAATAATGCGTTTATGCATTTTGACTATTGTATTATCTTCATTCTACTCGATATAGACAAAAAATGCAAGCTTTTTTAGGTGAAAACTAAAATTTATTTGTTAAAAACTTTCGAAATAGCTTTTTTTACCCGTTTTTTGTAAATTATGAACAAGAAAAGTTTGCTTAGTTTATTTCATTTAACATTGTATATTTTAACGAATTATTATAATCTGGAACCTTTTAATCTGCTTTAATCAGAATTATCACTGAGCATTGCGACTTCCTCTGCCGTGAGCTTTCTGCATTCACCGCTTGCAAGTGCTTTATCGAGCGGCAGAGCGCCCATTTTCGTTCTGTGAAGACTGAGAACGGGATTAGAAAAGCGCGCGAACATCCTTTTTATCTGGTGGTATTTACCTTCTCTTAGAATTAATTCGTATATTATAAGCCTGTCATCCGAGGGTAATAGCTTGATTTCGGCGGGTAAAAACTCGTCATTTTTGAGTTTCAGTCCGTTTCTAACCATCTGTTCTTCATCTTTACTTAATTCGCGGGAGACTGTTGCTATATAAGTCTTAGGAATATGTTTTTTTGGAGAGAGAATATTATGTGCAAATTCACCGTCATCGGTTATCAGCACAAAGCCGGATGTATCCTTATCAAGTCGCCCGGCAGGGAAAAGTCCGTTTCTGCGAAGGCTATCGGGAAGAATATCTATAACGGTTCTCTCGCCGTCCCTTTCGCTTGAGCTGACAATACCGAGGGGCTTATTAAGCATAATATAAACAAATTCCTCGAAAAGAAAGGGTTCGCCGTTTATCTCAAGGCAATCCCGTAAGGTATCCATCTTTTCACTTGAAGAAGAAACAGCAAGACCGTTAAGTTTAACAGCTCCTGCTCTGACAAGCTTTTTTACGTCATTTCTTGATAAGTTTCCGCTGCGAGAAATAACTTTGTCTATTCTCTCAATATTCATTATTCATTTACAACATTAATCGGTTTTCCTTCGCAAAAAGCTTTGATATTGCTCAGAAAAATCGACATAAGCCTGGCTCTCGTCTCATGCGCAGCCCAGGCGATATGAGGGGTTACAAAGCAATTTTTTGCCTTGAGCAGCGGATTTTCCGGTTTTGCAGGTTCGACAGAAAAAACATCAACACCGGCTCCTGCAATAACTTCATTGTTAAGAGCGTCAGCCAAAGCTTGCTCATCAATAACAGGACCTCTCGAGGTATTGATTAAAAGAGCTGTTTTTTTCATTTTAGAAAGAAAATCCTTGTTTACGATTTTTTCAGTTTCCTTCGTCAGCGGGCAGTGCATTGTAATTATATCAGACATTTTAAGCAGCTCGTCAAGATCGCAAAAGGTCACATAATCAGGAGCATTTTCGGGAATAAAAAGTGAGGTTGAAAGAATTTTCATTGAAAAACCGTTAGCGATTTTAGCAACAGCTGCGCCTATATTTCCAAAACCAAAAATACCGATGGTTTTTCCGGCAATTTCCGTCAGGGGTGACTTCATAAAGCAAAAATCAGGGCAAGAGGACCATTCTCCCTCAAAAACAGCCTTTGAATGCAGAGCGACCTGATTATAGTGCTCAAGTATAAAAGCAAAAACAAGCTGCGAGACCGCGTCTGTTCCATAAGTCGGAATATTTGACACAGGAATACCGCGCTTTTTGCAGTATTCGGTATCAACGACATTATAGCCTGTTGACAAAAGAGCTATATATTTGACCTTTGGCAGATTTTTTAAAACATCCTCACTAAGAATGACTTTATTGGAAACAATAATATCAGCGTCACGCGCTCTTTCCAAAACAAGCTCCTTCGATGTTCTGTCATAAAAAGAATATTCGCCGAATTCTTTAAGCGGCTCCCACGAAAGGTCACCCGGGTTCTCCGTGTAGCCGTCAAGGATAACAATTTTCATTCAAAATTTTCCTCCAGATATTTTATCTTAAAAAACGATATATTTTGGTCATTATACCACGTTTCTGTCAATTGGTAAACATATTTCTAAAAATCGGACAGAAAAGTTTAAAAATTTATTAAATTTTAGGCATTGTATTATTTTTGTTAAAATGTATAATATAAATGTTTTACAATTATATACTAAGGTGGGCTTGGCTTGCCGCCAAGCCCACAACCCAAGTCTTGTTTATTATTGAGCTTTCAGCCCACTAATGTACTAAAAACGGTGATATTAAATTGAAAAACAAAGAAAAAACAATTCAGAAAGCAATAAAATTTTCGGGTGTGATTATGCTGATAGCTGCCGCGCTGCTTCTTGCGTGGAGTATTATTTGCAGAATCGAGTTTTTGCAGCAGAAATACGCTCAGTATCAGGCATGGCTTTATGATTTTCAACAAAGAATTATTCTCATGGAGGACAAATGGATAATAGTTCTTGTGCTCGAATTTTTATTTTTTATTAAATGCCTTATTCCACTTGTTCCCACCACATTTTTATTTGTCATCTCCGGAATGGTTTTTCCCATACACTACGCTTTACTCATTGATATTCTCGGACTTTGTATTATTTTCTCAGCGAGATACGCAATGGGCTATAATTCAAAGAGCGACAGGACAAAAAGGCTGCTGCTTAAAAATACTTTTACAAAAAAGCTTTTTGACCTTGAAAATGACGGGAATCCCCTGATGCTTTTTCTTTTCAGGCTCATCCCTTTTGTACCTGTGAATAAGGTCAGCCAGTTTTACGGTTCGTTAAAATTCGACTATATAAAATATATTCTAATTTCGCTGCTTGGTTTTTCGCCGAGGTTGATTTCATATAATTATGCCGGTAAAAATCTTTTTAATCCTTTTTCCGCATCATTCACAACTCCACTGATGATTATTTTTACTATTTCCGGCACGCTTTTGCTTATTATCAACGAGGTTTTTGATTATGTTGTAAAGAAAAACCTCAAGTAAATTATAAAATAAAGGATAGGTTGTAATACAATGTATGACAATGTACAAAAAAGGTTGATTTCAGGGGATTTTGACTGCGATTTAAAGAAAATTTACGAAACAGACGACGATGTTCTGCGGCAAAGGGCGAGATACGCGGATTTACTGAAGGATTTTGGTGTTATTTTCGGCGATGCTGATGAAAACGAGAATATCCGTTTTTTTTCTGCGCCAGGCAGAACCGAAATCGGCGGCAATCACACCGACCATAACAACGGTCAGGTCATAGTCGCGGCTGTTAATATTGACACAATTGCCGCTGCGGCAAAAAACACCGAAAATATTATACGAATAAAATCCAAAAAATATCCGAATATGGACAAAATTGACTTATCAGACCTTCGCATAAATGACAAAGAAACTGGGCATTCCGCCTCATTAATCAGGGGGATATGCGCCCGCTTTACCGCGCTGGGTTATAAAGTCGGCGGTTTTAACGCGGTCACGACTTCGAATGTACTGAGAGCGTCGGGGCTTTCCTCCTCTGCGGCTTTTGAAGTGCTTGTGAGCTCCATTCTCAATTATTTATTTAATGAAGGAAAAATAAGCCCGGTAGAAATTGCAAAAATTTCGCAGTATGCCGAAAATGTTTATTACGGTAAACCTTGCGGACTGATGGATCAGATGGCAAGCTCTCTGGGCGGTTTCACAAAAATAAATTTCCGCGACACATCTTCACCTATAGTAAGTCCTGTCGATTTTGATTTCGCTTCGTGCGGACATGCCTTGTGCATAGTTGACACAAAGGGCGACCATTCGGATTTATCAGACGAATACGCTGCGATTAAAAATGAAATGGCGGCTGTCGCGAAAAAAATTGGAGCTCCAAATCTCGGAAACGCTGATGAAGCAGAATTACATAATAATATCGCCTCACTTAAGGAGCAGCTCGGGGAGAGAGCAATTCTTCGCGCATTACACTTTTTCGGCGAGTGTAAACGTGTCGACAGACAAGTCGCGGCGCTTGAAAAAGGCGATTTTGAAACATTTAAAAAAGAGGTAATTGAGAGCGGAAATTCATCATACATGTACAATCAAAACGTTTACAGCTCTAAAAATATAACATCTCAGCCTGTTTCACTCGCTTTGGCAATCAGTGAAATGGTTTTAGCCGGAAAAGGCGCTTGGCGCGTCCACGGCGGCGGCTTCGCGGGTACAATTCAAGCCTTTGTGCCTGTTGCGATGCTGGAGGAATACAAAGGTGAAATTGAAAAAATATTCGGTACAGGCTCTTGCTTAATTTTAAATATCCGTAAAGCTGGGGGAACTGAATTAGGAGTTAGGAGTTAGTAATTAGGTTTTTAGATAATTATTTTTTAGTTTAGTTAGGAAATTTTTTATGCGAACTACTTCGACACGTTCACGTATAATTTTACTGGTGGCTCTGCTTTTTTCAGCAGGGCTTGCGGTTATGCTGTTCTCTTTTGTGACTAATGCTCATGACTATGTCATGAAAAGCGTAAACGCCCATCTTTATACGCGGGGTGTCCTGACCGGCGGCGGCAGCATTCTAGACCGGAACGGTGCAGTGCTTTCCAAGAATGATAACGGCAGCAGAACATATGCTGCAACAAGTGTTTTACGAAAAAGTCTCTTGCATACTGTCGGTGACGACCTGGGTTTTATCGCGAGTGGTGTTCAGAAAAATTTTGCCGGAGAGCTTGTCGGTTATAATTTAATTACCGGAGTAAATTTTTCTAAGAACGGCAAGGGAAACAACCTAAGCCTGACTGTTGACGCTCAGGTCAACGCTGCGGCATATAACGCGCTGAACGGAAGAAACGGCACAGTCGGTGTATATAATTATAAAACCGGTGAAATCGTCTGTATGGTTTCCGCGCCATCCTATGACATAAACGACAAACCTTCCGATATCGGAACAGACACTACCGGAAAATATGACGGAATTTATGTGAATAAGCTCCTTTCAGGTTTGCTTGTACCCGGTTCTGTTTTTAAAACTGTTACCGCAGTTTGCGCTGTTGATAATATAAAGGATATTATGAGCCGTACCTTTGAATGCACAGGTGAATATAAGACCCCTGACGGCACTGTTAAATGCAACGATGTCCACGGCAAGGTCAGTTTTGAAAAAGCTTTTAACCGTTCCTGCAACTCTGCTTTTGCTCAGATTGCGAATGAACTGGGCAAAACAAGGCTTGAAAAAACCTTTGAGCAGCTTGGGCTTTCAACCTCATACGAGATTGACCGAGTCAGCACCGCTAAAGGACTTTTTGACCTCACCAAGGCTAACAAGGCTGATTTGGGCTGGGCCGGAATCGGACAGTATACGACAATGCTGAACCCCATGTCAGTTATGATTATGATGGGCGCAATAGCGAATGACGGTATACCTGTTCAGCCGTTTTTTGTTGATAACGCAAAAAGCGCTGCCGGCGTTAAGGTTTATAGAGCATCCTCCGCAAAAAACCTTCAGCGTTTTATAAATACAACAACTGCAAGCACCCTTAAAACTATTCTTCGTTCCTGCGTTACTGAGTATTACGGCGAATCCGGCTTTGAGGGTATGGAAATCTGCGCGAAAACCGGTACTGCGGAAATCGGAGGAAACAACCAGCCGCACGCTTGGTTCGCAGGATTTTCAAAAAAAGCAGATTTTCCCTACGCTTTTGTAGTGGTTGTCGAAAACGGCGGAAAGGGCTTGAATGCCGCCGCTCCCGTAGCTTCAAAAACATTGAAAGCGCTACAAAAATAGAACTTTTATCATAACCCGAACAAAAAATTAACAAACTTTAAACCAATATTTGATAAATGAACTTTTAGTAAACATAATATTAAACAAACTAATTGCTTGTTGACTAATCGGACAATTTTATACTATAATATTGAAAATCAATAAAATGAGCCTTTTTTCGGTTCATTTGAGCCGTTTAGTCGCTTATCCGACAAAAATTCTTTTTTTTAAGGGGATTCCTACATGAGCTTTATTGAACTTGAGCAGGTATACAAAAGGTATAAAACCGGCGAGATGACTGTTTCCGCGGCAGACGGCGTTTCCTTTTACATTGAGGAGGGTGAGCTTTGCACTGTTGTCGGACCCAGCGGCGCGGGAAAAACAACTGTACTTAATATTCTCGGCGGCATGGATACCTGCGACGACGGGCGCGTGAGAGTCGGCGGAGAGCTTATTAACGACTTTGACAGGAAACGTCTGACTACCTACAGACGCGAGGATGTCGGCTTTGTTTTCCAGTTTTATAACCTCATTCCGAACCTGACTGCCCTTGAAAATGTCGAAATAGCGACGCAAATCAGCAAAAAGTCGCTTGATGCGCGCCGTGTTCTTGAGCGTGTCGGTCTCGGCGAAAGGCTCGGTAACTTCCCTGCTCAGCTCTCGGGCGGTGAGCAGCAGCGTGTTTCAATAGCTCGTGCTCTCGCGAAAAATCCGAAGCTGCTTTTATGCGATGAGCCGACCGGCGCTCTCGACTACAACACCGGCAAACAGATTCTGAAGCTCCTTCAGGAAACCAGTAAAGAGACAGGCATGACTATTGTAATTATCACGCATAATCAAGCGCTCACACCCATGGCAAACAGGGTTGTGACAATGCGCAGCGGAAGAATCCAACGAATAACCGAATGCGACGAGCCGCTGCCGATTGACCAGATTGAATGGTAATCTGCCACGCAAAATTTGAGTCTAAAATTATGAGGTGTTTTCGTGAACAAAGCTCTGCTCGTAAACATTTTAAGAACGGTTAAAAAATCCTTTAGCCGTTTCATTTCAATAATCATAATAATTATGCTCGGCGCCGGATTTTTTGCCGGCTTTAAATCAGCGAGCCCTGACATGAGGGTCACCGCGGATAATTATTTTAAGACAAACAACCTCTTTGATTTGAGACTGCAGTCAACGCTGGGACTTACAAACAGTGACTTGAGAGCCATTTCTCAACTTGAAGGCGTGGATTATCTTATGCCCTCTAAATTTGTTGACGCGCTCGTGCGTGTTAACGGTGAGCCCGAGACCGACATAGACGGCTCCAGAATAAGCGCGAGGGCTTACGGGCTTGATTTCGAGGAATTCGCTAAATTCCATCTCAACCGAAACGAAAACGGCAGCTTTATGAACCGCCCGACCTTGATTGAGGGGAATGTACCGACACAGCTTGACCAATGCCTTGTTGACCGCAGCAAGCTCTCAACACCTGAAAGCTACAAAATCGGAAACACTATCACCCTTGAGGGTGACAGCGATAGCAATAATATCTATGCGACTCTGGGTTACACAGAATTTAAAATAGTCGGCATTGTCGAGTCGCCCTACTACCTCTCCTTTGAACGCGGCAACACCCTTGTAGGCAGCGGTAAGGTAGGAACTTATATTTATATTTCGGATCAATCCTTTGTAACTGATTATTTTACCGAGGTTTTTGTGAACGTCAAGGGCTCGCAGCAGTATGACGCGTTTTCACAGGAATATACCGATACAATAAAGCCTGTCAAGGAAAAAATCGAAGCTATCGCTCCTGAAAGATTAACGGTCAGGGCTAACTTTTTAAACTCAACTCTACCGCAGGAGATAGTCAGCGGGCAGGCTGAGCTGGCTTCTAAAAGACAGGAAGCGAATAAGGCGCTGGCGGATGCGAAAAACAAGCTTGATATGCTTGAAAAGCTCTCGAACGACGGTATTGTATTATATAATCAGAAGCTTCAGGAATTCAATGACAATTACGCTCAGGTTAAGGATTTGCTCTCCTCTAATCAAGCGGGGCTTCAGGAAAAGGTTATTGAATATCAGAATAACAGCAAGCTCTATAACAGCAGCCTAGCGAAATATACCGCAGAAAAAGGAAATTATGATATTCAGCGTGAGGATTTTAATAAAAAAGAACGCGAATTTACGAGTCTCGGAAATCAGCTGTCAAGCGGGCGTGCTTCAGTCAACTCGCTACTGACTATAATTCAGACTACCGAAACAACTCTCTCGACGCTGGAGCAAAATCAAAATGCTCAGCTAAGCGACCCTAATATAGCCAATATCTTGAGCGTAATAAGGACAACCATGCCGGAGGTAATGACTGCTATAGATAATCTATCGGCTCAGGGAATTGCTTTTGAAGCAATTAAACTTATAAAACCTGAGCTGACAAGCAGAAGAGAAGAGCTGAGGCGGCAGCAGGAGGAGCTTGATGTTTATCAGGAGCAATATAACGAAGCTGAAATAAATATTAAGAATTTCAGAGAGCTTCTCGACAATGCGAAGGTGACACTTGACAAAACCTATGACCAGCTAATGACCTTTAAATCCTCCATGGAAGCCGCTCATGAGCTGATAACAAACGCCAACAGCCAGCTTGAAAGCAAGGAAACTGAGCTGATGTTCCAGAAGCTTCAGGCACAAAACGAGCTGAATATTCTTCGCCAGCAGATAGATGACGCCCCAATGATGCTTGAAAAAGGGCGCATAGAATACGAAGAAGCTGAAAAAGAAGCCAATAAGCAGGTATTTGTCGCGCAGACAAAGCTCGAAAATGCTGATAAGCTGCTTCACCATATAACGGACGCGGTCTGGAATGTCTACGAGAGAGAGGATACGCCGGGATATACCAGTTATACCGACGCGATGAATACTGTCCGCCTTGTATCCAACATCTTCCCCGCCTTCTTTTTCCTTCTCGCGACGCTGATGTGCTTTACGACTATCACAAGACTTGTCAAGGATGAACGTACGCAAATCGGCACCATGATGGCTCTTGGTTATTCCTCACAAAAAATTGCTTCAAAATATGTTATATATGCCTTGATAGCAAGTCTTATAGGCTGTGTTATAGGTATTGCCGCGGGAATTTACGGCATTCCGCTGATAATTATTCAAGCGTATAATATAATGTTTGAGCTTCCTCCGTTAATAATCACCTTCCCTTGGCAATATATTGTATTAGGGGTTGTTCTCTCCATCGCTAGTGCTATACTCGCCGCATTGCTTGCCTGCAGGAAGGATTTAAAAACAAATCCGGCGGTCATAATGCGTCCTGACGCACCCAAGGCTGGCAAAAAAGTTTTTGTTGAGAGAATCGGTTTTTTCTGGTCAAGGCTGAATTATTCCTCGAAAGTCACCATGCGTAACGTTTTCAGGAATCCGAGAAGATTTATAATGACGATTTTCGGCATGGCAGGCTGTACAGCCCTTCTGCTCGCAGCAGTTGCTTTTTATAATTCCGTTGGAGACATTATGTCTTTGCAGTACGGCAATGAAGGTATTGCGATGTATGATGTTCAGTTTGTTTTCGCGAACCCGCAGACGACTGAAGGACAGCCCGAAATAATGACAAAAATAAAAAAAGATTCACGAATCAGCAGCGTGATGCTGATGTCAATGCAGTCCTTTGACGGAAGCTCCGAAAGAACCGACCGCAGCCATGATGTCTATGTTTCAGTTCCTCATGAGCCTGAAAGACTTAACGAATATATTAAGCTTCAAAACCGGAAAACCAAAGAAAAGCTTATACTTGACGATAATACAATCGTCATTACCGAAAAATTTGCGAATGACACTAAATCCAGCGTCGGAGACACTATTTATATTGTTAACGCGGACGGAAGAAGGTTCGATATAACTGTCGGCGGCATTGTCGAAAATTATACTTTCAGTTATATTTATATGACATCAAACGCTTACACAGGTGTTTTCGGTGAAGAACCTAGCTTTTCATATGCAATTGCCAATCTTACTGATTTGCTCAGAGCTCAGGGTGAGAACTCAACCGAAAAAAGCAAAATGGCGACAGATATGATGAAAGACCCGACAATAAACGCCGTAGCCTTCTCTACTGATACAGTTAAGACCTTCTCGGAAATAGTTAAAACAATCCTCAGCATTATCGCACTTTTCATTTCGGCAGCTATATTCCTCGCTTTAGCGGTACTTTATAATCTTTCAAACATGACAATCACTGAACGTACGCGGGAGCTTGCCACACTTAAGGTTATCGGTCTTTATGATAAGGAGGTCGTAAGGTTTATCTATAAAGAAAATATCATTTCGACGCTAATCAGTATTATTTTCGGTCTGTTTATGGGTGTCGGGCTTCACAAGCTTCTGATAACTTATGCGGCGGTTGATACAGTCATGTACGGGCAATCCATCGGCTGGGAAAATTATGCCATCGCGGCGGCGCTTTCGGTATTCTTCTCGCTGCTAATCAGTATGCCCATGCGCAGCAAGGTCAAAAAAATTGAGATGGTTGAATCTTTTAAATCTGTTGAGTAATATAAATTGTATAAAAGCGGATAAATTGGGAGGGTGAACACAGTTGACAATTGAAATCGCAAACAAACTGCTGCAGCTGAGGAAAAAGCATGGGTACTCGCAGGAGGCTCTGGCTGAAAAACTCGGAATTTCAAGGCAGGCAGTATCAAAATGGGAGCGTGCGGAGGCTTCCCCGGATACCGACAACCTTGTTACACTTGCAAAGCTTTATAATATTTCGCTTGACGAGCTGTTGATGATTATCCCCCTTGACACGGTCGAGGAGGAAAAAAACGAAGCTGTAAAACAACCTATAAAACCTGCTGAGTCTGCTAAAAACGAAACGAATCCGGCAGTAGCAGGCGCTGAAAAAGGCGGTGACATATTAGTCAACACCAGCCACATCAAGAGGACACTAAAGAGTCAGGTTCATGAAATTCTGCAGCATAAGTGGTTTAGGTTCCCTTACTATATTCTTGCGTTTGTGCTTTTTATCGCTATGACTCTGCTTGTTGACGGCGGGATAAAGGCTTCATGGCTTTTCCTGCTTTCGATTATTGTTTATTATTCCGCAGCTCTTGCGAAAGCGAAGCACAACGGCTACCTTTTCCTTTTTCCCTTATTGGCTGTCATTGTTTATCTCGGCATGAGCATGGTAATGGATTTTTATCTCCATATGGATGGCATGTGGGCGCCGAACACATATGTTTTTCTGAGCATTCCATTATACTATTTTGTTGTGTTTGAGCTGAGAAAAAGAAAGAAAAAGGATTGACAATGCTATGGACTCATATATTGATTTATATATCACCCGGCACGGTCAGTCGCAAGGTAATCTGCGCTTCGCGAACAATGAAGAAGCTCCGGAACTGAGCGAGGAGGAACGCCGGAATCCCCCACTCACAGAGCTCGGGCACAGGCAGTCTTTTCTCTTGGGTGAAAGGCTCGCACCTTGCGATTTTGACGCGGTTATTGTCAGCCCGCTTTACAGAGCCGTTCAAACCGCTATTCCTATTGTCACAAAGCAAACTGGAAAAAGCGCAAACAGGATTGAGCTGATGAGCGAAATTATGGAGGTCGGAAACAGCGGCGATTACCGCGGAACACCTCTTGAAAAGTTAAAAAATGACTTCCCTGATATTGAATTTATACCTGTCGAAAGCGACAGCCCGCTTTTTTCGGAAACAGATGAAAACGAGGACAGGGACTTAAGACTGCTGAGAGCACAGAATGTTATATCTTACATAAAAAAAAGGTTCACCTACGGCGCGAGCATACTAATAGTCGCGCATGGAACCTTTAATCATTCATTAACAACAGCGGCGATAAACTTCCCTCTTGTCGATAATTTTAATTTTTGCAGCGAAAATACCGCACTGACAAAGGTCAGATATTTCGAAAACGGGCGAACCAGACTTTCATACTCAGACGATTTGTCCCACCTGATTCCCGAATTCCCACACCATACATTTTCACTATAACCGTAATGACAATGTAAATCAATTTTATTAAATTATGTTGACAATAGTTAAAAATATGGTTATAATGTAACCAAAGGAGATGAGTTTAATGTCAACAACGAACTTAAATATAAGGATAGATGAAGATTTAAAAAAATCGGCCGAGCATATTTTTAACGAACTGGGTCTGAATATGTCAACAGCTTTAACGGTTTTTTTAAGGCAAACAGTCAGATATAATGGAATACCTTTTGATTTGCGTCTTGAGATTCCTAATGAAGAAACTTTAAAAGCTATTGACGATGTTAACAATAACAGGAATATGAGTAGACCTTTCAAAAGTGTAAAAGAATTAATGGAGGACTTGGATGCTGGCAATTAGTTATTCCTCCAAATTCAAAAAAGACTATAAAAATGTAATAAAACGCGGTTATGATAAAAAACTACTTGAAGAAGTCCTTGAGATTCTTTGTTCAGAAAAATCTTTACCGCAGAAATACCATGACCATTCACTATCAGGAAAATTTGCTGGACACAGAGAGTGTCACATAACGCCTGATTGGTTATTGATATATAAGATAGAGAATGATATTTTAAAACTATCTTTGACCCGAACAGGAACACACAGCGATTTATTTTGATAAATCGCTGCTTTTTATAAATGATTCTTGCATCCAGTATCTAACATCCAGTATCTAGCATCTAAACTCCGTCTACCTCTGAAATTATAACCGGCAAAGGAAACCACGAGGCACAACAGGCATCTATTTCGTCCCTGCGTTCGCTGTATATTGATGAAAAAAACCTGACTGCTTCAAGGTGCGAAAGCTTTGTATCCGGCTCATCTTCACTTTCGCAAACACTTACCTTATTGTTCTTTATAGATATTTTTATGTTTTCTTCTCTCGCAAAACCATTTATGAAAACCTTTAATTCCCCGTCACAAAGTTTTTTGTATGAAGTTTTCAGATGTAGAAAAGCTTCAACAACATTACGGTAATTCAAAATTGAAAATTGCTCACATTTGCTATATGAATACCCTTCACTAAACGGGAGAATTGCTTTTAAAAGAGCGTGCGAATGCTCGGGGATTGCAAAGCAGATACTGCGTTCATCCTCGCCCTCAGGTTTCTGTGAATTTTCAAGTGCGGAAATAAGCATCTCGGCATAATCTTTATCGTCACAGGCATATATTTCTCTTGCATAATTTCTTGTTGAATTTAAAACAATATAACCCGCAAACCTGTCACCGTCAAAAAAAGCATAAGGTCTCCCAGACCATGAGCAGAGAATGTCGTAAAGTGAAGCTGCCTTACGTGAAGTGCTCAAGGGCTGAGAGTTATACAGCTCTTCAATTTTAAGAAGGATTTCAGTGTCGTTTTCGTGAACTTCGGTGCACGAAAAGACGCTTTTTTTATCTTTGCCGAAAACATGGCGGACACTTGTGTCATTAATATCGAAATAATACATATAGCCGCCCTTGTCATAGGAGAAATGCATATATCTGTGCCGCCTGCCTCCGAGATAAGAGAGGTCGACTCCTCTCTTTACCATTTCCTCAAGCGAAAAATTCATTGTTGACTTCATATAGCCTGCGCCTCTGTGAGCTTTACTTACAGCGACATTTCCGATGCCCGCGATATTCAGCTCTTTCCCCAGTACCTTCATCTTGTTATAGTAAAGACCGATAGCGGCGAGGATTTTTCCGTCAACGCGGGCTATAATATTGTTTTCCCAAGGCGCATATTCTTTTTTATAAAGCTTCGGCAGCATCCCCATAAAGCCGGGGCTCTGTTCAAAACCAAAGGTATCATTAAGCAAAAACATCAGCTCATCATAATCATCGGCGCCACCTCGTCCGATAAAGTAATCATTTGTCATACTATTTCTCCCCATGAAAATAAATTTGATATATAATACCATATTTAAAAGAAAAAAACAACAAATAATTACCATTTAACTATTGCCCTATATTATAAATTATGGTATTATTAGTTGTTATAAGTACCTTGATGTGCTGAAAGCTCAAGAAAAACAATTTTTGCGTTGTGAGCCTGGCAAGCCAAACTCACATTAGTACCTTAGTGGGCTGAAAGCGCAATAAAAAACAAGACTTGGGTTGTGGGCTTGGCAAGCCAAGCCCACGTTAGAATGATAGCGGAAGGTGAACTTTTGAGAATTCTCGGTATTGACCCGGGTTATGCCATAGTTGGCTGGGGAATTGTTGACTTTGCCGGAAATAAATTTACCGTTATCGATTACGGAGCGATTTTTACCTCTTCAGATACTCAATTTTCTGACCGGCTCGAAAAAATTTTCGATGATGTTTGCGCACTTATTGAGCGTTACCGTCCCGAAACAATGGCAATCGAGAAGCTTTTTTATAACACAAATGAAAAAACCTTTATCGATGTAAGTCAGGCAAGAGGCGTATTGCTGCTTTCGGCAAAAAAGAACTTGATGAGCATTGGCGAATACACCCCTCTTCAAGTCAAGCAAAGCGTTGTTGGTTATGGCAGAGCAGAAAAAAAACAGGTTCAGGAAATGACAAAAATCATACTCGGTCTCGAACGCATTCCGAAACCTGACGACACAGCAGACGCTCTGGCTATGGCTATATGTCACGCTCATTCAAGCGGCTCGAGTTTAATGAACTATAAGCTTAAATAATTGCTAAATGACAATGGAGAATGGAAAATGTTTTATTGCATTTCAGGAAAAATAATTATGACCGACGCGCAGAGTGTTGCTGTCGACTGTTCAGGTGTCGGTTTCCGCTGTTTTACCAGTATAAATACGCTTAAAAAAATCGGCAAACCGGGCGAAAATGTCACCTTACTGACACACCTGTCTGTCAGGGAAGACGCTCTTGACCTCTTCGGTTTCAGCTCGAACGAGGAATTAAGCTGCTTTAAGCTACTGATTTCCGTTACGGGCGTAGGTCCTAAAGCCGCTCTGGCGGTGCTCTCGGAGCTGTCGCCGGAAAAACTCGCGCTGTGCATAGCTACAGGCGACACAAAAACTATAACAAGAGCTCAAGGGGTAGGTCCGAAGCTCGCGCAAAGAATGGTGCTTGAGCTGAAGGATAAGCTTGCCTCAAACCTTCCAGCGGCAATGGACAGCGAAAAAATCGAGGCTGCCGGTATCGCCAGCGCCTCGGGCAACGCGGCTGAGGCAGTCTCTGCCCTTGCGGTGCTTGGCTACAGTCAGTCGGAGGCATCAGTCACTGTCAGCAAAATCGACAGCAGTCTTTCTGTTGAAGAAATCATCAAGCAAGCATTAAAATTACTCTCAAAACGTTACTAATTTTTTCATTATTGAATATTAAGGATTAAAAATTATGGATTTTGAAGATGAGAGCAGACTCATTGCTCCTGATATATCGGCGCTTGACGCCGAAATTGATGTATCCTTGCGCCCTAAGGCTCTCAGTGAGTATATCGGTCAGGAAAAAGTCAAGGAAAATCTAAAAATTTATATAACTGCGGCACTGAACCGTACAGAATCCCTCGACCACGTGCTTCTATACGGCCCACCCGGTCTGGGGAAAACTACTCTTGCCGGAATTATAGCCAATGAGATGAACGTTCAGATTCGCGTGACCTCGGGGCCAGCCATCGAAAAACCGGGTGACCTTGCCGCACTTCTGACCAATCTCAATGAGGGCGATGTGCTTTTTATCGATGAAATCCACCGACTTTCAAGAAGTGTTGAAGAGGTTTTATACCCGGCGATGGAGGATTTTTCGCTTGATATTATCATCGGCAAAGGTCCTTCCGCACGCTCGATAAGGCTTGATATTCCTCACTTCACCTTAATCGGTGCCACAACCCGCTCGGGGCAGCTTACGGCTCCCCTGCGCGACAGGTTCGGCGTTGTTCTGCGCCTTGAGCTGTATACAAACGAGGAACTCGCCTGTATAGTCAAGCGGAGCGCAGGCATACTAAATATCGGAATAGACGACGAAGGCGCGGTTGAGATAGCCTCACGCTCGAGGGGAACACCGCGAATCGCTAACAGGCTCCTTAAACGTGTCAGGGACTTCGCTCAGGTGCTCTCTGACGGTGTTATAACTATCAGTGAGGCGCAAACGGCGCTTGACCGAATGGAAATTGACCATTTAGGGCTGGATTCAATCGACAGAAAAATGCTCGGCGCAATGATAACACATTATAGGGGCGGTCCTGTTGGGCTCGAGACAATCGCCGCTATAATAGGTGAGGAAGCAATTACCATTGAGGATGTTTATGAGCCGTATTTAATGCAAATAGGCTTTTTGGCAAGAACGCCCCGCGGCAGAATTGTTACACCCTCAGCATATAAGCATCTCGGCTTTCCGGCGTTGTAATAGACTTAAATACGCTAAAATAAATTTTTTAGGAGTTGTCATATTATGGGCAGACTTTTTGGAACAGACGGTATCAGAGGCATTGCAAACACTGAATTATCAGCGGAGCTCGCGACAAAAATCGGCAGAGCGGCAGCCGCAGTCCTCGCCAAAAAGAGTAATGGCAGACCCAGAATACTTATCGGCAAAGACACAAGAATTTCAGGCACAATGCTTGTTTATGCCATAAGCGCAGGTTTTTTGTCCGTTGGCTCCGAAGTTTACAATATCGGCACAGCTCCCACTCCTACAATAGCTTATCTTGCTAAAAAACATAATTATGACGCGGCTGTAGTTATATCAGCCTCGCACAACCCCTGTGAATATAACGGCATCAAATTTTTCGACTGCAACGGCTACAAGCTTCCAGACGAGGTCGAAAATGAGATTGAAAGTATTATTCTTGACGACACTTATATATTCCCGCAGATTATCGGCAAGGATGTCGGCTATGTCGGTAGAGACGACCGTGCGACCTCTGAATATGTCAAGCATATCATAGATTCCTGCTGCTGCACACTTGACGGAATGAAAATAGCCTTCGACTGCGCTAACGGCGCCTCCAGCAAAACTGCAAGCCGGATTTTTCCTGTGCTCGGCGCTCAGTGCCATTTTCTTTCAGACACGCCGGACGGAACTAATATCAATCTTAAATGCGGCTCAACACATATGGATAACCTCTGTAATTATGTGGTTGACCATAAGTGCGACATAGGTTTTGCCTTTGACGGTGACGCTGACAGAATGCTTTGTGTTGATAAAAACGGCAGAATAATTGACGGCGACAGAATTATGGGAATTCTCGCAAAGCATATGAAAAACAAGGGTCAGTTAAATAAAAACACTCTTGTCGCCACTGTTATGAGCAATATGGGACTTTTTGAATTCTTGAAACAGAATGGTATTTCTTATGAAAAAACCAAGGTAGGCGACAGATATGTGCTTGAAAATATGCTTGAAAACGGTTATAATCTCGGCGGTGAGCAGTCAGGTCATATAATTTTATCCGACTATTCAACCACCGGAGACGGTCAGCTTTCAGCAGTTCAGCTAATGCGCTGTCTTTGCGAAGCGAACCGACCGCTTCACGAAATAGCGGATGAAATTGAGATTTTCCCGCAGGTGATGATAAATGTAAAAGTTTCCGCCTACGGTAAGCACAGGCTTAATGATGATCAGGAAATAAAATTCGCTATTTCAGAAGCTGAGCATCAGCTTGGTGTTAACGGCAGAATTCTTGTCAGAGCCTCCGGCACAGAACCGCTGGTTCGCGTTATGATTGAAGGGCGCGATGAAAAGCAGATACAGGTTCTCAGCGAGGAAATCGCCGATTTGATTCAGGAACGCCTTATTTAGTACCTTATTGAGCTGAATGCTCAATAAAAACACTACTTGGGTTGTAGGCCTGGCAAGCCAAACCCACGTTAGATATACACAGGAATAAATATTTGTGAGGAATTTTAATGCGGGTAAGTGAAAACTGGAAGGATTATGAGCTGCTGGACTGCTCGGACGGCGAGCGTCTTGAGCGCTGGGGCAATGTCATTTTGATTCGCCCCGACCCGCAGATAATCTGGAAATCCCCTAAAAAGCACGAGCTTTGGAAAAATGCACACGCGAGGTATCTGCGTTCAAGCAGCGGCGGCGGAAAATGGGAGACATATAAGCCGATTCCTGAATCCTGGACGATAAAATACAATGACCTGCGTTTTAATGTGAAGCCTATGGGTTTCAAGCATACCGGAGTTTTCCCGGAGCAGGCTGCGAACTGGGACTTGACTGCAGGCATTATTAAAGCGGCAAAAACAAAGCCGAGAGTTCTCAACCTTTTCGCCTACACCGGCTGCGCCACTGTTTCGGCTCTTGCCGCGGGCGCTGAGGTCACTCATGTTGACGCTTCAAAGGGTATGGTCTCGTGGGCAAAGGAAAACGCGAAGGAATCCGGTCTTGAAAACGCCAGGGTACGCTATTTTGTGGACGACTGCATAAAGCTTGTTGAAAGAGAAATCCGCCGTGGCAGCAAATACGATATAATAATTATGGATCCGCCTTCATATGGCAGAGGTCCGGGCGGCGAGGTATGGAAGCTTGAGGACGAAATCTATTCACTATGCGTAAAATGCAGTGAAATCCTGTCAGACGACGCTCTACTTTTTATGATAAACTCTTATACTACCGGGCTTTCACCGGCTGTAATGCAATACATACTCTCGGATATTCTTTCCGGTAAATTTAAAGGCGTTGTCTCAGCCGATGAACTCGGATTAAAGGTTACTGTTTCGGGATTAACGCTTCCCTGCGGCTCAACCGCATTTTGGCAAAATCAATAACTGTTTACAGAAAAAATATTTTTGGGGATTAGAATGGAAAAAACACCGATAATCGAATTTAAAAATACAGGATTTCGTTATGACCCGATTGATGAAAAAGAACTGCCGCTGGCTGTTGATAATATAAATCTCAGGATTTACGAGGGTGAGCTAGTCGCGGTGCTCGGGCATAACGGCTCAGGGAAATCAACACTTGCGAAGCTTTGCAATGCGATTTTATTGCCAAGTGAGGGCAAGGTTTTTGTCCGCGGTATGGACACAAGTGAGGAAGAGAACGAGTTTAATATCAGAAAAACCGTCGGGGTTGTTTTTCAGAATCCCGACAACCAGATTGTCGCGACAGTTGTCGAGGAGGATGTAGCCTTCGGACCCGAAAATCTAGGTATAGAGCCTTCTGAGATTCGCAAAAGAGTTGATGACGCGCTCAATACGGTCGGCATGTATGATTTCCGCCTCAAGGAGCCGCACAAGCTTTCCGGCGGTCAGAAGCAGAGGGTAGCCATTGCCGGAATTATCGCCATGCTGACAGACTGCATTGTTTTCGATGAACCTACCGCCATGCTTGACCCCTCCGGGCGAATCGAGGTTATGAACACCATCAAAAAACTGAACCGCGAAATGGGGAAAACTGTCGTTTTCATCACTCATTTTATGGACGAAGCGGTCAGAGCTGACAGGGTTATCGTGATGGATAACGCAAAAATCCTTCTTGACGGCACTCCGAAAGAGGTTTTCCGCAACCAGAACCTGATTAAGTCTATCGGTCTTGATGTACCTGTCCCGCTTGAGCTGTCAACGCTGTTAAAAAATGAAGGCATCAAGCTGCCTGAGGATATATTAAGCATTGACGAGTTCATCAACGCGTTTTCAGCATTGAAAGGAAATTCATGAGTATTTTAGAAGTTAGAAATATCACATACATATACGCTAAAGGTACACCCTTTGAAACAAAGGCGCTTGATAGTGTCAGCCTTGCTGTTGAACAAGGCGAGGTGCTTGCATTGATAGGTCACACAGGCTCGGGTAAGAGCACTCTTATTCAGCACATGAACGCTCTTTTGCAGCCGCACGAGGGCGAGGTTTTATTTGAAGGAGTTAACATCAATTCAGACAAAAAAATCGCCCGCGATACACGTTTCAAGGTCGGTTTATGCTTCCAGTACCCCGAATATCAGCTTTTTGAGAGCACAGTTTATAAGGATATTGCCTACGGCCCCACAAACATGGGACTGTCTCAGACCGAAATTGACAAGTCAGTCAAGCTAGCGGCAGGTTTTGTCGGGCTCAAGGAGAGTTTTTTTGAGCTCTCTCCATTTGATTTATCCGGAGGAGAAAAAAGACGTGTCGCTATAGCAGGAATCATGGCGATGAATCCTCAGGTACTGGTGCTCGACGAACCTACGGCAGGACTTGACCCAATTGGGCGTAAGACAGTTCTCGAAATGATAAAAAACTACCGCGCGAAAACCGGCAGCACTGTTATAATTGTTTCACACAGTATGGACGATGTCGCGAATATTGCTTCAAGAATTGTCGTCATGAACAAGGGTAAAATCGCAATGAAGGGCTCTGTGGCTGAAATTTTCAAACGCAGTGACGAGCTTATATCCATGGGCTTAAATATTCCTCAGGTGACACGAATTCTTCTTGAGCTGAAAAAACGCGGTTATGAGGTCAACACTTCGATTTACAGCCTTGAAGAAACAAAAAATGAGCTTATGAAATTCCTGAGAAAGGAAAGATTATAATTATGATCAGCGAAATCACAATCGGTCAATATTTCCCGGGAAATTCATATATTCATAAGCTTGACGCGAGAATAAAGCTGATTCTCTCTTTTCTTAATATAGTGATAATTTTCGTGTGCAAAAATTTCTTTTCACTCGGTCTCATGCTCGGCTTTGCGGTTTTTTCAATACTTATTTCCAGAGTATCATTAAAAACCGTTTTAAAAGGTATGCGAATGATATTTTTTGTCATTATATTTTCATCGATTTTACAGGTGATGTATAATGATGAGGGCAAGACGCTTGTCGAATGGAAATTTATTCACATAACCGACGGCGGTGTTTACACGGCGATATTCATCATAATCAGAATTATAAGCCTGATTCTTTTAAGTTCACTGCTAACCTACACAACCTCTCCCACCCTTTTAACTGACGCAATCGAACGAGTTTTCTCACCCTTAAAGGTTTTTAAAATCAACGTTCACACTCTCGCGATGATGATGACCATTGCTCTTCGTTTTATCCCTACACTTATTGAAGAAATCGAAAAAATAATGAGCGCACAGAAGGCACGGGGAGCAAACCTTGAAACAGGCGGAATTATCGCGCGTTCAAAAGCACTTGTTCCGATTTTTGTCCCCCTTTTCGTAAATTCCTTCCGCCGCGCTTATGAGCTAGCTCTCGCTATGGAATGCCGTTGCTACAGGGGTGCACAGGGACGCACGCGTATGCGGCAGATGCATTTACAACTCAGGGATTACCTCGCGATACTTATTAGCTTCGCGATAATCGGAGGAATAATTACTTTCAATATTTTGATACCGCCGGTTATTTAATTATCATTTTATTATCGATTAATTCAAGCAGAAAAAGGTAAGTAGTAATGCGAAATCTCCTTTTGACACTCAGATATGACGGAAGTGCCTATCACGGCTGGCAAATTCAGGAAAACGCGGTTACCGTGCAGGAAAAGCTACAGGAGGCACTCTATCCCCTGCTCGGACACGCGGTCAATATTTATGGCTCGAGCCGCACGGACACAGGTGTTCACGCGCTGAGTTTCTGTTGCAATTTTAAAACAGACAAGCCCCTTGAAAACGGGACAATTGTTAGCGCTCTCAACGCGACTCTTCCATATGACATTAGTGTTTTAAACTGCCGCGAGGTTC
The DNA here is from genome assembly GCA_031551635.1 of Oscillospiraceae bacterium. Classification (GTDB taxonomy): domain Bacteria; phylum Bacillota; class Clostridia; order Oscillospirales; family Acutalibacteraceae; genus JAVBNH01. The sequence continues at coordinate 96,819 of JAVBNH010000013.1, forward strand.
CGCTTGATTTTCATTCCCGCTACAGCTGCACCAGCAAAAAGTATATTTATAAAATTCTGAACAGCCCAATGCGTGACCCCTTTCTTGAAAAAAGGTCTTTTCATTACAAGTATCCTCTTGACGAAAAAATGCTTAATGCAGAGGCTCAGAACTTTCTCGGTACTCATGATTTTTCGGCGTTTTGTTCCAGTGGAAGCTCTGTCGAATCCAAAATCAGGACTGTTTACGAGGCAAAAGTTATAAGGGAAGGCGATATTGTTGAGTTTTCAGTCAGGGCTGACGGTTTCCTTTACAACATGGTTCGCATCATGGTTGGCACCTTGCTCAATATTTCTCAGGGTAAAATAGCCCAAAATCAAATTAGCGAAATAATAAAGTCGAAAGAGCGTTCCGCTGCCGGAATCACGGCACCGCCGCACGGACTTTATTTAGCTGAGGTAAATTATGATTAACACTAAAAAACTGAAAAACATAATAATAAACCTTAAAAAGGCAGACCAGAAAAAGGTTCTGGCAATAGTCGGCGCACTGCTTGCCGCCGCTATTATTCTTGTTGTTCTCTTTACCGCCTCGAGTGTTTTGCGAAAAAAAATAGGCACTGAGGGCAGGCTGGATTCACAGGCGGTTTCTCAAGGGATTACATATGGAATTCCGTCTGACAGTGTTATTGACATGAAAATGGTTGACGGCGGTGCGGTGATTCTGAGCGACAGCGAGCTTATTTTTATTAATGAAGCCGGGAAGTTCGTCAGGCGCTATCAGCATAAGTATGACAAGCCGGCGATTTCAGTTTTTGACGCTACCGTTATTGTTTATAACCGCGGCGGAAATTCCTATACCATTGAAAAGAGAAATAAGCGGATTTCTGAAGGTACGACTGAGAGGGCAATTATAACTGCTGTAATGGGCAACTCCGGATATTACGCTATTTCTACGCGTGCAGTGGACGCCTTCAGCGAGCTTTCTGTCTATAACCGCTCCGGGGATATAAAATTCAGATGGAGATGCTCTCAGGAGCACATTATAAATCTATCCCTGTCACCAAATAAGAAAACAATCGCGGCAGCCGTCATCGGCAGTGCCGACGCTCATATTTACTCCCGGGTATTCATTTTCGATTTTGATTATAGCGAGCCTTACGCGGTTTTTGATTATACAAACTCATCAGTATTTTCAGTTAAATACACAAAAGCCGCGACACTGCATGTATATACCGATAAGGAAAAAAGCATCATAGTCGGCAAAGAAAAAAAAGACACTGTCTTTGATGTTGAAGAACCCAGAATGCTGACATATTCGCCGAACGGTAAAGCTGCTTTTCTTTCTTCAAGATTCGGCAATGACAGCACCAACTTGCTTTCTGTTTATGACAAAGACGGTGTGCTCTTGTTTAACAAACCTATCGAGGAAAATGTAAAAGCCCTGAGCAATTCAAATAGCGGCGTTAATCTTCTCTTTAACGACCGCTCGGAGACCTATAATTATAAGGGCGAGCTAATAGGCTCGGTTGAGCTTGGTAATGAGAGCGTGTCCTCAATCATAAGCTCAGGGGAATTGTTTGTTTTAAGTCCTCAGGGAATCAACCGTTATAATGCCGGTTCAATAATTAAAGAAAAGTCCTCAGGCGAATAAATTTTTAAGGAAATAAAATGTAAATTTTTTTTTCAAGTATCAGCATTTGCCTTGTTTCTGTTAAATTTTTGTGTTATTATGTTTTAATAATTAGTATAATAAAATATTCACATTAACCCCCTCAGCCTCCAGATGAGTGATGATTACCCTTTCTCTAAAACGAAATAGTTCGGATAAAAAAAGAATTAAAGGAAAGTGTTTAACATGGGTATAGCTGTTGACCTGATTATCGTTGCTGCGTACATTTTTATGATTTTCCTCGCGGCTAAAAGAGGCTTTGTCCTCACTCTAATTGACCTTGTCGGCTCGATTCTTGCTATGGCGATCGCATTCATGATTTCCGGCAGTATAGCCGAATGGCTCTATGACAATCATTTCCGCGAAACAGTTCTGGAAATGCTGACAAAACACCTTCCCGCCGGGCTTTCCACCTCGTCATTTAATTTAAATCCAAATATTATTTTGGATGCATTCCCTGAATATATCCAGTCCTTTATCACCCGCTTCGACCTTATACCGACCGGCGAAGCGCTTCAATCAATCACTGATGTGTTTAATGTTGCTGTCGTTGAGGAAAAAATCGTTATGCCGATGGCGATTGGCTTTTTGAAGATGGTTTGTTTTATCCCGACAGGAATAATCATACTGATTGCAATTAAATTTGTTGCGAGAATCATCAGCAAGCTTGTTAAGAAAACACCTCTTAAGGGGCTTAACACCGTACTTGGTGCGGCTCTTGGCGCGGTAAAGGGTGTTCTTGTTATAGTTCTTGTGTGCGGCGTTTTAACTTTATTAGCCTCTTTCATGAGTGAAAGCTCCTTCACAACAGGCATAGCCCAGTCAAAAATCTGCGGTATGATAACCAATCTTTTTACTTAATATAAATAAAATCCAGAATCAAACATTGGGGGTTTCGAAATTGAGCAATACTAAAAAGAATAATAAAGAAGAAGGTTTATTTGATAATGTTTGGACTATACCTAACTTATTATCATTTATAAGAATTTTATTTATTCCTGTTTTTGCCTATCTTTTTCACAATGAACATATGAACGGCGCTTTGGTAATACTGATTCTATCAGCTTTGTCCGACGCGCTTGACGGAAAAATCGCCAGAAAGTTTAATCAGGTCAGTGCGCTCGGAAAGCTTCTCGACCCAGTCGCAGATAAATTAACCGAAATCACCATAGCAATACTTTTATTCATCGAATTCAGAGCGACAACAAGTCCTGCAATGCAGGCTTTCGCATGGGTATTTATGTTTTTCCTCGCAAAAGAGGCAATAATGATTATCGGCGGAGCTATAATGCTCTCAAAAGGCATCAGACCGGGCGCCGCTGAAATATACGGCAAAATCGGAACTTTTGTTTTTTATGTTGTTATGATAATTATCATTTGCTTCGGTCCTGAAGTCGGAATGTTTGTCAGAAATAATCCTAGTCTCGCCTTGGCTGAATCCACAACAATGATTCTTGTTGTTATTTCCGCGGTTTTGACCTTTGTAGCCCTGCTCAGCTATACCCCAGGGACCTTCCGTCAATTCAAGGAAAACAAACAAGCAAAAATAAATTCGGATAAAAAATAAAAGTTAACTCTTTTTTGTCCTCAGAAATTAATTTCAAAAGAAAAGGATACGCATTATCATGAACAATGTGATTTGCTCCAGATGTAAAAAACGTCCGGCAACTATATTTATCTCGAAAATCGAAGGTGAAAAAACAACGCAGGAGGGTCTTTGTATTCAATGCGCTATAAAGCTGAATATCGGACCTATTAAACAGATGATGGACAAAATGGGTGTTACCGAGGACGATATAGAAGAGATGTCTAACCAGTTCAGCGAGATAATGGACAGCATGGATTTAGGTGAAGCATTTGAACCCGGCGGCGCATCTACCATGCCGCTGATTCAGAATATTTTCGGGGAGCTGAATAAAAGCTCTGAGGATGCCGATAAGCGTGAAGCTATTGCTAAAAAGGAAGAAAGCGCCGCCAGAGATGACGACTTTTTGCCTGATATTCGCCCCAGTGTCAACGAAACTGAAGAACCCCGCCAAAGGCGCGGTAAAAATAAACACCACACAAAGCGTAAATTCCTCAATCTCTACTGCAATGACCTGACCGCCAAGGCGCGTGAAGGTAAGATAGACCGAATTATCGGCAGAGAGGACGAAATATACAGAGTTACACAGATTTTGTGCCGCCGTTCAAAAAACAATCCCTGTTTAATAGGTGAACCGGGAGTCGGAAAAACCGCTATTGCCGAGGGTCTTGCGTTGAAAATTTCAACGGGTGACGTTCCTGCGAAATTGAGCGGCAAGGAAATTCATCTTCTTGACCTTACAGCCCTTGTTGCCGGAACACAGTTCCGCGGGCAGTTTGAGAGCCGAATTAAGGGGCTTGTCGACGAGGTCAAGGAGGAAGGCAATATAGTGCTTTTCATCGACGAGGTGCACAATCTCGTCGGTACCGGCGACGCCGAGGGCTCAATGAACGCCGCGAATATTTTGAAGCCTGCACTTTCGCGCGGTGAAATTCAAGTTATCGGCGCGACAACATTCACAGAATACCGCAAGCACATAGAAAAGGACGCGGCTCTCGAAAGACGTTTCCAGCCGGTCAAGGTTGAGGAACCATCTATTCAGGAAGCCTTTGAAATGCTCAAGGGTATCAAGTCCTATTACGAGCTTTACCACAAGGTTACTATAGCTGATAATCTTTTATATAAGACTGTCACGCTTTCTGAGCGGTATATTAACGACCGTTTTCTGCCTGACAAGGCTATTGATCTTCTCGACGAAGCCTGTACCTGCGCAAATCTGAGGAATAAGGCTATCAGCGATTTTGAGCTGCATGAAAAAGATCTTTCGGAACTTCGTGAGCGTGCCGAGGAGATTACTGCTGACCCTGAAAAAATTGATTATGAGGAGCTCGCAAGAATCCGTGCTGAGATTATCACTCTTGACAGTAAAACAGAAACCATCAAGTTAAAAGCTGACGACAACGCCGTCACTGAAGATGATATTGCCAAGGTTATCAACCTTTGGACAGGTATACCGACAAATAAAATTATTGACAGCGACCTTAAACGTCTTTCAAGCCTTGAAGAAAGACTAAAGGAAAGAATTATCGGGCAGGATAAGGCTGTTGAGCTTGTCAGCGCGGCAATCAGAAGAAGCCGTGTGCAGCTCAGCGTTCAGAAGCGACCCGCCTCCTTTATCTTCGTCGGTCCCACTGGCGTCGGCAAAACCGAGCTGGTAAAGCAGCTTGCCAACGAGCTTTTTGACACCCCTGAAACGCTTATACGCCTTGATATGTCTGAGTTTATGGAGAAGCACTCTGTTTCGAGAATCATCGGCTCCCCTCCCGGCTATGTCGGTTATGACGACGCAGGGCAGCTCACCGAAAAGGTCAGAAGAAAGCCTTATGCGGTCATTCTTATCGACGAAATCGAGAAGGCTCACCCTGATGTCATGAATATTTTTCTTCAGATTCTTGATGAGGGTAAAACAAGTGACGCTCAGGGACGTTCTGTAAGCTTTGAAAATACTGTTATCATCATGACCTCAAATGTCGGCAGCGACAGAAAAGAAGGTTCTATGGGCTTTGGCAAAAGCCAGGGTGAAATGACCAGTGAACGCACTATGCAGGCGCTCAAGGACTTCCTGAGACCCGAATTCATCGGCAGAGTTGACGAAATAGTTGTTTTCAATGATTTGACGCACGAGAATTATGTAAAAATCGCAAAACTTATTATAAACGAGCTCGCTGAAGCGCTTAAAGAAAAAGGCATTGACTTCAGCGTCAGCGAGGATGTGCCGGACTTCATTTCAAAGGACGCCGACGGAGGAATCAGAGGCGCAAGAGACCTGAGAAATTCAATCCGCAGAAAAATCGAAGAAAAAATCGCGAATATTCTTATCGACAAGTATGATAAGCCTCTGGAAAAGATTGAGATATCAGTCGAAGCTGATGAAATTAAAGTAAGAAATTCATAATACCGGGACATTTAAAGTAAATAATGCATTTACCGATTGGAGGTTTAAGTATGCCAGTTGAAACAAGTTTAGAGAATTTTTTTAATGTTTTTAAGCCAAACGCGCTTGAGAAAAGCGATTTTGAATATTATCAGGAGATGGCAAAAGAGAGAAATGGCGATGTTATTCAGTTGTACATGAGGCTTTATAAATTAATAATAAAAAGAAGAATCGATTTTCGTCACCTTTTAATCGGTCATCTTGGCTGCGGGAAATCGACAGAGATAAATAAGCTTGTCGATACTTTAGAGAATAATAATTATACGGTATTTAAAATTGAAGCACTGGAACAATTTGACGCAAATAACGTTGATTATGTTGATTTGATAATTAATATAATTCTTTCTCTTCTAAATAAGTGTGAAGAACAAAAAATAGACATTAGCAGCAGCTTACGTAATGCTTTATATAAGTCTATGGGCAAAACTACGACAATTAATAATTATTCGACGGAAGCTTCATCTGAAATAAACGCAGGAGCATCAGCCGAATTTTCAATACCATGGCTTTTAAAGTTTTTTTCAAACCTGACTTCTTCAATAAAGTTCTCAGCGGAGACCGGAAATGAGGTCAGAACCGAATTAAAACCAAGGGTTGAATTGATAATAACATCAATTAATTTAATTATTGCTGAAATTAAAGAGAAAACAGCCAATTCCATACTGCTGATAGTTGACGGCTTGGAAAAATGTAATCTTGCAAACACAAGAAAACTTTTTATTGAAGGAAGCGCCGCTTTGGCTTCAATAGAAATCGGAATGCTTTTATGCTGTCCTATAGGTATAATGCGTTCCGTTGATGCTAATCTTATTAAGAGTTTTTTTAGTTACGAATACATGCCGATGATAAAAATAAAAAAATATGACGGTACTGAAAATGAAGTGGGTATTGAAGCGCTGAAAAACATGGTTTATAAACGAGTCGCTGAATCCTGCTTCGATGGGGATTCTCTGAAATATATCATTTTAAAAAGCGGAGGCTCTCTCAGGCAGTTATGCACATATATTCCGGATATAGCTTTTGATTGTTATCTTGAGGGTTTGTTTGTCATAACAGAAGCTATGTGTGAGCGCTATTTTAAAAGAATCAGGTCGGACATCTTTTTATATGTAGAAAACAAGCTTCACGCGCAACTCAAAGAAATATATGAAGGTCCTTGCAAAACAATTAATAACCCTGAATATGCGGAGCTTCTGTATTCGGGAGCTGTATATGAGTATAACGGCACTGACAAATGGTGCGATTTAAACCCATTATTGCGAGATTATATAGACGATAACGGAGTAGCCTGTCTTGAGTGATATAAACAATATTCAATCAAACAAAAACGAATTAAACCGCCTTGCAGGTATGCTGAAGGTAATTGACTCAGGCGGTTTTCTTTGCGTTACCGCTACCTCGCCGAGGCTTCAGGATGAAATTGTCAAAGAAATCACCGCGTCATTTATTCCTTCGGAATATTTTGTATTAGACATAAAAAAGCAACCGAATGATTTTTATTTCAGTCCTTATTCTCTTGAGAAAATCCTTAAGGACAAATCTTGTAATATAGTATTTATAACAAATTTTCAGGCGGCTCACGGGGAACAAAGTGAAGCTGATTTTTTATTTACAGTCAATATCTCGCGGGATATTCTGATTAAACAAAACCGCCTTTATATCTTTTTTATGCCGCCATATTTTAAGCGTTTGCTGATGAATAAGGCTCCGGATTTTTATTCATTTTTTCTTTCGGTCTATGATTTTAAAGATACAAAAGCAGAAAATTCTCCCATTCCGGAAAAGTTTAAGGGTTTTCAGTACTCTCAAGCAGATAACGACCTCTTTGATTACTATTATCACAGGTATAATAGCTCGCTAACTGATGAGCAGAAATTAGATAACCTCATTGAATTATTGTATCTGGATTCAATCATATTTAAACTCAGCCTGACTGAAAAAAACAGGTTTTTAGCTGCCTTTGAAAAATATTTAAGTTCTGCAGATAGCGAAAAAACGATTGACTTTTCTAAGATAGCAAAAATTTACTATTCTTGCAATCAATATACAGAAGCCTTGGAATACCATAATAAGGAACTGGAAATAACTGAAAAAAAACTCGGCATGGAGCATCCTTTTACGGCAACAATATATAATAATATCGCTTTGGTTTATGATGACATGGGGAATTATGAAAAAGCACTCGATTTTCATAATAGAGCTTTAAAAATAAGAGAAAAAATCCTCGGCACAGAGCACCTCGATACCGCAGAAACCTACAATAACATAGCTTTGGTTTATGTTAATATGGGAGATTATAAAAAAGCACTCGATTACCTTAATAGAGCTTTAAAAATAAGAGAAAAAATCCTCGGAACAGAGCATCCCGAAACTGCAGCAACCTATAATAACATAGCTATGGTTTATTTTTTAATGGGGGATCATGAAAAAGCATTAGATTATTATAATAGAGTTTTAAAAATAAATGAAAAATTTTTCGGCACTGAGCATCCCGATACCGCGACAACTTACAATAACATAGCTTTGGTTTATAATAAAATAAGGGATTATGAAAAAGCACTCGATTATCATAGTAGAGCTTTAAAAATAAGAGAAAAAACCATCGGCACAGAGCATCCCGAAACTGCAGAAACCTACAATAACATAGCTTCGATTTACGATAATATGGGGAGTTATGAAAAAGCACTGTGTTATTTTAATAAAGCTTTGAAAATAAGAAAAAAAATCTTCGGCACAGAGCATCCTTATACCGCGGCAACATACAATAACATGGCTTTGGTTTATAACAATATGAGGAATTATGAGCAAGTATCATACTTTTTAAAAAAGTCATATAAAATTATGTTGCGTTACGGCGAAAACAATCCGTCAACTAAAATTATCTATGAAAACCTGCAGAGATTGTATAATTCAACAAAAATGACCGAGCCGTTTGAGGAATGGCTTAATAAATAGCAGTATAAAAACCGAGTTATGATTTTTTAATAAAGCACACCAAAGAATAATGAAGTTATGTTAAGGGGTTATAGTAAAATGAAGGATAATTATTTTTCCTCAGTGGGCGCCATTGTCATTCGAGACGAAAAAGTGCTGCTTGTGAGGCACACATATGGCGCGGCAAAGGATAAGCTTCTAAATCCCGGCGGATTTATTAATAAAAATGAACTGCCGACAGAAGCGATCATTCGTGAGGTTTTTGAAGAGACCGGTGTCAATGTTGCACCTATCGGTATGCTTATACCAAACTCCGATTAAACAGTAGATGAAAACATTTCCCCAGAAGCCTTATAAATAAACGTTAGCAAGCTCTAAGTTCAGATTAAAAAAATAATATTTGTCAACTTTTTAATCTGAACTTAGTATTAGCATAAGATGCAGCAGAAAAGACTGGTATATGGTTTTCTGTGCGAGTATATCAGCGGTGAGCCGATTAGCGATAAAAACGAAAACAGCGAAGCTGTATTTATGGATTGTGATGAAGCACTGCAGCGTTCGGATGTCACAGAAACCGCAAAAATGCTGATAAATCTTGCTCGCTCTTGTAATCCGCTTCCGTTAGAAATTCTAACTGAAGACAGAGTAATAATGAAGACAAATAATAAATGATAAAATATCTTATTAATGGCACGTTTTTTTCTATCATTTCTATTGACAACTGCGCATAAATTTGATAGTATATAGCGTGTCGTCTGCGGGTGTAGTTCAGTGGTAGAATTCCAGCCTTCCAAGCTGGCTGTGTGGGTTCGATTCCCATCACCCGCTCCACAGAAAATGTACAAAATCCCCGGATTTTGTACATTTTCTGTGGAAAACCAAATTACCTATATATTTACAATAATTCTGACCGAAAATTAAAAAATGCGCTTGTAGCTCAGGTGGATAGAGCAACTGCCTTCTAAGCAGTGGGTCGGGGGTTCGAGTCCCTCCAAGCGTGCCAAAATAAAATGCCCCGTAAACCTTGATATGTAAGGGATACGGGGGATTTTATTTTTGTATTATTAATCTTAAAAAATGAAAAATAGGGCTATTTTAGAGTAGTTTAGATTAATAATGCAAGTCAAAATGCAAGTCAAAAACATATAAAAAACCGTCCGAAGTGGACGGTTAAGCATTATTTATTATATCTTTTTTATCTTCTAAATAGTCATCAAGCTTTGCCATTGACCGTTTTTTGTGTTTTGCGTCTAAATGTGTGTATATTTGTAATGTCGTCTCAATAGATGCGTGTCCTAACTGTTCTTTTGCTGTTAATACATCAATTCCTGCCATGTAAAGCAAGGTTGCATATGTGTGCCGAAGCCAATGTGCTGTAAAATGTGGTATTCCTATACCTTTAAATCGAGGGTCGAATTTGCTCTTTTTTTGCGGGGTATTGCCATATAAAATATCTAAATCTAAAAGATAGCTGTTCCATTGCCTTTTCCAAGTTTGATTGGAATGCATTTTGTTGTTATTTGCCGGGCAGACTAAAATATTTTTTTTCTCAACATTTTTAAGATGGTCAACTAATTTCTGGGGTATGTTAATAATTCTTGTTCCCGCACTTGTTTTCGCCCCTGCTTTTACAACAGGCTTGTCGTTTAACATCTCAACTGACTTGTTAACCGATATTAATTTTTCATTAAAATCTATATCACTCCATAATAAAGGTATCAGCTCTCCCCTTCTGAGACCGGCATACATCATTATCAAGGCAGCGGTTTGCATTGCGTGAGGTGTGTTTATTATCCAAGATTGTTCCTCCTCTGTGAGTGCTCTGCGGTGTCCTTCAGGAGCTCTCACCGGTATAGTGACATCAATTGCAGGATTATAAATGATAACCCTGTTTTTAATAGCATAATCAAAAATTCTTTTCGCTGTGTTTTTAATATCATTGAGTGTCTTTTTTGCTGTTGGTTTATTTGTGTTAGGATTTAAATATGCTAAATCATCAATAATTACCTGAATATCAGACATTTTAATTTTTGATATTTCGGAATATTCAAGATGTTTTTTAAGCGTATTCACAAAGCATGATATTGTCTTATGTTGCTTAAGGGAAACATCATTTTTTTTACTTTTTAACCATAACTCAGCCCAATAGCCAAATGTCTCTTTTTGTGCGGATACATCTATTCCTTTATTAAGTAGAGAGCGAATCTCATCAGCCTTTGCTTCAGCTTCCTTTTGGTTTTTACCGTAAACTGTTTTATATTTTCTGTTGCCTTCTACCGTGCCAAGGTAAACCTGTACGGCTATACGCCCGTCTTTTCTTTTGGTGTTGGATTTTTTCGGCACATTATCACCTCAATATTTTAAAATAAAAATAATTTGCTATTGCATTTTATAATTAAATATGTTAATATTTGACAGTAACAAAATCATACTCCTTTTACTAATTATTGTTTAATTAGTAATAACCGCCGCCTTTTCCGACCTCCACCGGAAAGGGCGGCGGTTTTTTATTTCATTTGTTTTGGCTATGCAACGTTTGTAAATCATCATGAGCGGTGTTTATTTATAATAGTTTTTTATAAAGTCCTCGAACATATAATAAACTTCTCTTTCTAGCGGGTCAGTGTACCATTTGTTGCGACGTTCCAGCTCCGCCATTCTTTTTTCACGGTATGCGGCGGCGGTGTCCGAGATATTGCACAGGGTGCGGATTCCGTTTTGGTCAAGTATTTTCAGCTCGTGCAGGACGCAGGCGGGGGCGAGAATGCGGGCGGCAAACATTTTTGCGGCAGTCTCGTTTTCAGCCGAATCAACAAATCTCTGAGCGGAATTGTTATTCTCAAAGGCGTGTCCCAAAACAAAGTGACCTATCTCGTGGGCGATGGTAAAGCGCAGCATTCCGGTGTTTGAAACAGTATCGTCATATACAATATAGAATTTATTGTTTTCATGAAACAGCGCAGCGTATTCCCCGCTTTTTAAAAGCTCAACATTTGAATTGAGTAATATTATTATTCCCAAAGCCTTGCA
>JAVBNH010000037.1:0-9191 GCA_031551635.1 Oscillospiraceae bacterium
GATAAATTAAATTTTAAAAACAAGACTTGGTTTTTTGGCTTGGAATGCCATGCCGATTTTAGTACCTTAGTGGGCTGAAAGAACAATTAAAAACAAGACTTGGGTTGTGGGCTTGGCAAGCCAAGCCCACGTTAGTATAAATAGTGATTCATATAAGGCTTCGACCTATAAACTATTATAATTTTGCACCCTATCTTTGATTAAGCCATGTCTTGTTTATACTTGAGCTTTCAGCCCATTTAAGTACTAAAATTTATTTTGACAGACATTTTTTAGGACACAATCTGACTTATTCCTACATAGTATATATATGAAACCCTAAATAAACAGGAGGTTAATAACTTGAGAAATCAATTAGCTATAAGTAAGATTATATTCGGAATATTTATATTGGTAATTATTTGTTGCTCAATTGCAGGCAGCTTAACTGCAAAAGCAGAAACCATTGTTACTGACGAGCAGAGTTTTAATAATGCCATGAATTCGACAGAGACAGTGATTGTTGTTGCAAATGACATCACTTTAACAAGGGAATATCAAATCACGCGAGATTTGACAATTAAATCGACGGCAGGCGTAACCATTACATGGGGCGGCGCAGCATACAAAAAAATTTTCACAGTGTCAGCTAATGCCCATTTTGCATTTGAGAATATTATACTCGACGGTAATGGGATGGCTGTAATACTTGTAAAAGTTTATGGCGCAACATTTACTATGAATGAAGAAGCCGTATTAAAAAATGTGCTGGGCAGCAGTGCCGGCAAAGCTGTTCTGATTGGAGATGCCAGCGAGCCCGACACGGGAGGCACGTTTAATATGAATGGCGGGCTTATCACCGGTGTGAGTGTCGATTCACCGGTTTTAAGCTATTACGGAACAATCAATATGAGCGGCAACTCATTGATTTCAGACAATAATGCACATGCCATTGGTATGATTACTTCCACCTTGAATATGACCGGAAACTCAGCCATCACAAATAATATAACTCCAAGAACCGGCGCCGGTGTGTTGGCTGGTTACGGAAGTATAATCAATATGGGTCTGCATGAGGGCGATACACCGAGCATCTCTGGAAACACATCGACAAGCAACTATGGCGGAGGCTTATATTTGGTCGAAAGTGAGCTGAATATGGGTTTTGGCGCTTCGATTTCCGGTAACACCGCAGAAACCATGGGTGGCGGTGTTGCGTTGAACAAAACAATTCTTAATATGAGTGGCATTGCAAAGGTAAACGGCAATATAACTCATCAGGGAGTGGGCGGTGGCATTATTGTCGCTAACGGATCAATAGTTAATCTGTCGGATAATGCTGCTGTTTTTGGAAACTCGGTAATGGCAGAAGATGGCAGAGGCGGTGGTATATTTTTAAAAGATGCCTCGTCATTGCTGACTATTTCCGAAAACGCAAAAGTTTATGACAATAAATCAGCGTTCGGTGCAGGCGTTTTCCTGCAAGATGAAACTGAGATGCAAATGAGCGGCGGCGCTATTAACACCAATGTAGCAGATCTTGACGGCGGCGGTGTTTACAGCCACGGCAACATAACCATTTCAAATGGAGCTGTTGACGGCAACCGGACAGTAAGCGGAAACGGCGGCGGCATTTATGTCGCGAGCGAAGGAAATGCGGTTATTTCCGGAAGCGCTATCACCAATAATAATGCGCTAAACGGCTATGGCGGCGGCATTTATTCTGAAATTTCAGAAGATTATTCAAATCTATCCACAGATATTCGGGCTTGGTTCTATGGTAACAGAGCATCCGTGGCTTACACTCCGCCTGAAAACGCATTAGAGCTCTATCCAAATATTCGCTTTGCGTCTCCCAGCATCGGGGAGCATACACTTAATAATTATGACATCAATTTCACCGCCACCGAAATACTCATGTTCAACGTGACCTATGACAGTAACGGCGGTAAAGGTCATTATTCCGGACCGGACATCACACCTTCTCATACAGTTATGATTTTATCTCCGGAAGAAACCGGTATTACACGTCCTAACCACACTTTTAAAGGATGGAATACCGCGCCGGACGGCAGAGGACAATCGTATGAGCCGAACGAAACCTTGGTAATAAACAATAATGTGACATTGTATGCGCAGTGGACCTTTGATTTTGCATGGCTTTTGTGGCTTATTGCATTGGTTATGGTTTTGACTATTATTATGATGTTCTGGTTTTGCAGTGTGAAACATAGATGTTGCCGCACTGATGGATTGCGATAGGCGCTAAGTTGAAAGGCAGTAAATATACTAACGTGGGCTTGGCTTGCCAAGCCCACAAGCCAAGCAGTGTTTTTATTGAGCATTTAGCCTATTAAGGTAGTAAAGCTAAACAGGTGAAAATGCGATTAAAATATAATTTCATAACAATTTAGTCCTTCCTAATACATTTTATGATGAGAATTTAAGTGCCTAATAAACTCGTTTTTACAACCGGGATAAATTATTTCGTCATTAGAAATATCCTGGCGAGAAAGCCCCATTACGCATATGGATGGTCGGTATATTGTACCGTTCTCCTTGTTACACTGATTATCAGAACAAGAAAATCATGGGACGGTTTTATGAATTTATAATTTGCTCGCGAATAGAATCAAAGATTCGCCATAAAAAGCTGTCCCCTTATTTTTTAAAATCATATCCTCTCATTTTTAAAAATTTTTATAAAGTCATAGGAAAATGTTTCGTAATCTATTAAAGCAGCAGAATACCTAAGGACTGACCTTGCGTCAGTAGCAGTAATTTCTCTGTCTCTATCTATGTCAGAAATCATGTATGCTTCAGAGTCTTCAAGACACGCGGAAACCCTTAGTATTTTTCGTGCATCCGCTGCGGTAACCAATCCATCCAAATTGGCATCGCCTAAAATATAAATTTCTTTGCTGTTAAAAACAATTCCGCGGAAATCCGTCTTTAAATAACTGCCATTTGGAACAATCGATGAAGCACTAAGCTTTTTCTCCTGATTCCAATATTCAGCAGTAACATAGTAATCAAAAGGCTTTGTTTTCATCAGCAGACTTTCTATGAGAGTGTTATCTTTACAACAATCCCTTGACTGTTCTGTGCTAAAGCAGCTTCATTATCAATTTTCAAAAAGGTAAATTTTCTCTTTTGTAGCTTTTTACAGGTATAAGTGTAATTTTCGGCTCGATATAAATTTCTTTATCATTAGTATCTTTAAAGTCAAGAGGTGTAAGACTTATATTTAAATCACCGTCTTTTTTTACGAAAAATTGCAATTGCCCCCAATACTTATCTTCTATATAGAGGTGATTTCTATCGTCATCTATACCAAATATTATTTTGCCGTCCTCAAAGGTTTGGACAGCTATTGAACCTCCTACAAAGATATATAAACAGGTATTGAAGTGTAAAACATCAGTATTGTATTATAATTCAAATAGCGCGGATTTAACATCAATGCAGTTTCGAAAATCAACAGTGATAGTAAAATCAAGATATTGTTCAACTTCGGATTCATTATAAAATGCGTTACTGAACTCTATTTTAACCTCGGGGGTTTTTTCCTCAGTGCTTGCGCCGGCATTTGCTAATATTGAAAAGCTTAGAGATGCAGTTAAAATACAAACCACAAAAAAAGCAAAATTTTTAATTTTTTTCATATAGGACATCTCCATCATTTGTAAAATTTATTTTATTTTACGATTAACTCAATATATAAGCATCACTATACTTCATTTTTATCACGCATCTAAACTTATATTAATTATTTTTAAGCACATTTCTCACAACCCTGTCAACAGTAATTGTTTGATTTAGAAAATATTGTAAGAACTTGTAAAAAAACAAGCTGCATTTTGTCGGTCTGGCTAATTTGTTTTTTTTGCGAATAAAAATACTCTCAGGTTAAAAAAACAATACATTTGCGTCTTTTTAACCTGAGAGCGGATTAGGCTGCTGAGTAACAAGAATAAAATTAGTCTTCAATACTAATACGGTTGCTAAATAGTGCTTTTATGCTAGATTATTTTGCGATTTTCATACTGAAGAGGGTAGTTAAAAGATATTTTGCCGTGTAAATAAAAGCATTTTCACGCTCAGCCTCAAGAGCGGGGCGGTACATGAAATCCGATGACTTACTCTGTGCAAGTACAAGCTTTCCGCATTGACCGATATCGTGGAAATTAAGCTTAGGTAAGGTAAGGGACATCTTCAAATTTTTGCCGAGGTTAAAGCCGAAGGATTTTCCGCTTATCATGCCGTCAATGGCTTCCTCGCTCAAGTCAACCTTTATTCCGCCGAGCAATTGTGTACTCTTCAGGAAACCTGTGAAGCTGCTGTTGAGATAACCGCTGTTAATACAATTTGAAGCACGGACAAGCAAATCAAGTCCGGTTTTCAGCGGATTTTCAAAAAGGTCATCAATAAGGTTTATTATGTTATTTAAAACAGGAGAAATCAAAGCATCCATTTGCGAGCCGATACCGTTTGCAAGCGCGTCATAATAACCGGCGGAGTATTCCTCAGAAGATAAAACATCTCTCAGACCAAGTGCCTCAAGCAGAGGAACAAGCTTATCATAAGAGCCGTAAATGAAATCGCCGTTTGCGGAGGTGTGATTGGGCATATAAGCAAGCCTGCCGGACAAGCCGTATCCGTTTTGCAAAAAGTTGACCAGGGGACGCAGGACAGCGGCAAGAGCTGTTTGGAAACCTTCACGGTCGCCGTCTTCAAAGCCGAAATCGCCGTTTTCATATTCGAGTGCCGCATAAAGCTCTGTTGAATCGTTCAGAATGTTGATGCCTTGCTGTATTTTTGAATTGATAGACGCATAACGCTCTTCGGTAAGCCAGCTTATCAAGGTTGAAGGTTTTGAAAAGATTCCAATCCATTCGCCGACATTGATTTGGTTTGTGCTGCTGACATCCACCATGATTTTAGTTTTTGCAAGAGTATCATACAGCGGAAGTATCAAGCCGATATTCTTGTTTGTATACAGAAGCGAGCCGGGCGCATTCTTTTGGATTCCCGGATTACTGCGCTTATAGCTTAAATCAAGTAAATTGCCAGCTAAGGAATTAAAACCGTTTATTAAGGATGAAATGATGCTTTTCATGGGTTTAAATTTTGTTAGCATGATTTCCTGAGGCTTGAAAGCAGCAATTTCCTGCGCGAAGTCATAATCAGAGGCGGTATTTTTCGCGGTGGGTACATACCTTGCAAGAATCTGATTATACTTTTCCATTACTGAAGCGTTTATATCTTTTTTGAGGTCGCTTCGTACCTTCGCATATTCAGCTTTTGCCTCTAGAATGGTGCCATTGTTTACTTCCTCAAGATTCACGCCGGCTATATAGTTTTCAAACAGCTCAACAAGGGCGAAATCCTGCTTTTTAACACATTCGGTATATAAGAGGGTGTAGCTGAAGGATGTGGAGGTATATGCCGTTCCGGCGGAATTCAAATAAAAATAATGTACTGCTTTGGGATTCCAGAACACGGAAACCGCCTTTGAAAAGCTGTCAAGCTCCTCATGATTTTTTATTGCCTGAATAACTGGCTCTAAAGTATGGTTTTGGTTAAAACCGAGGAAGGCATCCCGCATTTCAATATAACTGTTCATGAGCGGCGCATATTCCGGCGCGATTTGCGCAAGGGTTTGCATAGCTCTCAGCGTAGCCATAATCGCATGATTGGTCTGGCGTTCTGTAAAAGACATAACTAATTTTTGTTTCGGCAAATAATTCGCAACAGCCGCGAGATAACCCGGGTCGGTTGCACCCATTGCATAATCTGCGACTTTTGGTGCTGTTCCGGCTGAGGGGGGCGCTGTTTCGGTGAATGGACTTAAATCAACATCATTCTTTGCGAGCATCTTAACAAGCTTTAAGCCGGAATCGCCGGAGGTTGTCTGCCCAAAGCTGATAAAAGTCGGCGCAATGCCGTCGCAATAGGCACGAACCAGCTGAGGCGCTGCAGCATAGGCGTTTTTGTATGCAAGCAGTGCTGCTGCGGCATCTGCGTCCTTGTAGTCTATAGCATCGCTGAGCTTTAATGTCCCCTTGAAGGGCTTGCTGAAATATTCGCCGAGCGTATACGCGGCGTCTCTGGTTGCATGAGGACCGAGTATCGAAGTCAGCATCGCCTGCGCCTGAACGCGCGCATCTATAGCGCTAAGCTTCGGAGAATTTGTTTTGTCATATTCTGATTTTATCAGGTATCCTTCACGTTCAACAACGGTCTTGAGGAAATTTAACGCGTCAGAAACAGCGAAAGTATCTTTTTCTGCTTCTGATAGTGGTTTATAGAGGTTGATGGCCGTGGTATAAAGAGAAACCTTGTTGTTATATGCTTCTAGCTTTGCAGGGTCTGTCGGGGGATCGCTGATTATACCTGTTTTATCGGCAACTAAAGCGGCAACCGCTGCTTTTGCACTTTGCAAAGGGTCAAGATCGGTAAATGCAGAAATTATTCCTGATGATATTGACGGACTATGTTCTTTTTCCTGCGCTGTGGCAACAACGGAGAACATCATTGTCAAGACCAATAAAATGCATAGAACTCTTTTTATTTTATTCAATTTTTTATTCCTTCCTCTTTTTTTATTTGTTTTATTTAAAATACTATTTATTATCCACACCTTTTATTTTCTTTTTGGACTACAAATGTTAATCAACACCACTTTTTTAAACAATGGGTGTTAATTATTTACATTCATAGGGGTTTGAGTTGATTAATCGATTAAATCACTTATATCTTATCTTTTTTATAAAAAGTAATCAATGCTAATTATTATATTTTGTTGTTACCATAATTTACTTTTATTAACAGTTCGAGTATAGTATGTACAAGAGTGAAGGTTATTTTTTTGAAAAAGGACATAAAAAACTTCACGCTAACAAATAATTGTTAGCGTGAAGATTTATATAAGTCAGATAATTATTGTTTCTGTCCCGCCATCTAAAATATCATCTTTAACCCTGTCGCTTTTTGTCCCCATGAATTTGCCCATGATTCACAATAGAGTTTATAATATGATACATTATTCTTTTTCATATAACCGGCAAAAAAATTGCACCAGACCGCGCTTGGAATACCGACGACTATCCAGTATAGCGGACCCAAAAGCAATGCCTGCCAGGTATGACCGTATTCGTGAATTTTAGTGTTGTAATTCCAGTCCTTATTGGGATGGTCTTTTTTCAT
The DNA here is from genome assembly GCA_031551635.1 of Oscillospiraceae bacterium. Lineage (GTDB taxonomy): Bacteria > Bacillota > Clostridia > Oscillospirales > Acutalibacteraceae > JAVBNH01. The sequence continues at coordinate 7,189 of JAVBNH010000037.1, forward strand.
AAAAATAAATAATCCAAGAGAAAGACCTCCCGCGTTCCATGGCACAAAAGTGATAAAAGCATAGCCGAATCTTTCACTCGATAAACCTTTTGCCTTGCAGATTAAATAAAAAATTAAACCAAAAATGTTAACCGGCAATCCCCACGTCCATTGCACAAAATAAAACAAAATCTTTTTCATAAATAAACACTACCTTAATCTAGTTTTAATTCTAACTAAATGTTGCATACAAAACATTATTTTCGATTTACACTATCTAGCGACTAGCATCTAGCATCTAGAATCTAGCATCTAGAATCTAGAATCTAGCATCTAGAATCTAGCCCAACCCACATATCTCCCCACTGTTGACCTGCGATGTTTTCCAGAATAGTTTTTTCGTCTTCGCTAACCTCGGCGAAACCATTTTCCTTACGTTCTTTAATAACTTTGCTCATCAGCTCATGATCCGTCTTTGTCATTTTATACTTGTGAAGCTGTCTGAGTGCCAGAAAAATAAAAATTAATGGGATAAAACCGCTTGTCAGACGCAGCCCGAAAGTACGATCAAAGCTTGCGTTTATATCTGTCGCTCTGGCTTTAAAGAGCGGCTTTTTTGCCGTTTCATCCGTTACGCCGAACCATTCGAGCAAAAGACCGACAGCGGAGGACATAAAACCTCCGGTCATAGTGTTGACAAATGAACGGAAGGTGGTTATTGTTGCCTCGCGCCTCCTGCCTGTTATCATTTCGTCAACATCCGTAACGTCAGGAAAAATATTTGAAAGAGTGAATCCGTAGCCTGAATAGCCGACGATGTAGCCAATCTCACGGGCGAATAGAAAAACAGTCATCAGCCACGGCAGCCGAGTCTCGCTCTGCGGCTTGACGAAAAGCCCCAGAGCCGTGCTGACATAAAGCAGCGGCGTTGTTATCTGCGCGCATTTCTGTTTGCCGTATTTTTTGGTGAGAGCATAGTTTATAGGAAATGTTGCAGCTTCAAAACCGCTAGCTAACTGCAGCTGGCTGCGCAGATCCCATCTTTGAGCGACATATTTAAGAAAATGAATACTTGAATTACCGTAAAATGCCGAACCGAAGAGGTATAGAAATGTTGTGAAAAAGAAATGCCTGAATGCTTTATTTTTAAAAACCTGCTTTAATTCTTTAAAGAACACAAGGGCATCAGCCTGCGGGAAAACCGCGTTTTTTGAGCTCGGTTCTTTTGTTGTTATTCCGGAAATAAGAATCGATGCCGCCAATACAATACTTATCACAAGCATAAATCTGACAATTGCCGGATGCAGTGCGTCGGTATATTCCTGCGTGGTTTTAATTCCGACTATCCATGCTGAAACAAGCTGAGTCGGTGCCATCCCCGCGGCGTTCATTATATATGTCATTGAATTATATTGAGTACGCTCAAAATAACGCGGCGCCAGTGTCGGAAGCATGGCGTCATGAGCAATTGTAAAGATACTTTCAAATGTGGCAATACACAGCGAGATAACCAGATAATACGCCAAAATTTTATTTACACTGCTGTTTTTTACAAGACTAAAAGGATCCCAGCGTAGCAGAAAAAAAGCACCGTAGGGTAAAGCGGAAAATATAATATATACCCTGTGTGAGCCAAGTCGGGAACGGGTTCTGTCAATAAAAAAACCGATAAACGGGTCGATTATCGCATCCCAGATACTCCTCAGCAGTGAAAGAAGCGTTACCTGTCCGGCGGACAAACCTACTATATACATTATATACGGCGAATAATGCACACTTGAGGCAAGAGTGGCGGCTGCGGAGCCAATGCTAGCGGAGCTGTATGTAATCATCGGGCGAATTGTCTCTTTTGTGTTGCCGTCTATTCCGACAGTGCGCTTTATAAACACACCGATTTTGCTATTTTTTTTACTCATACAATACCTCCGAGCTTATCTAATACTGACGTGGGGGTTGGGTGCCAAGACCCGGCTTAGGATAAAAAGACAGCCAAAAAAGTTTACAAAAAAAAATGATTTATTTTT
>JAVBNH010000028.1:0-127498 GCA_031551635.1 Oscillospiraceae bacterium
GTTTTGGGATTTCCTCAACTTTTCCCTTAATAATTTCTTCGATAAACCTGCCGTTGATGAGTTGCTTTCCTTTTTTATCCGCAGTTTGCCTAAGCACTTCATCGCTTTATTGCAATTTCAAGGGTGCGAAAGTTGAGTTAATAAGTTAAAAATAATAAGTAATAAATTATGTACATTTTGATTAAATCCAACCAGAGAGCTTCTTGTTTCTGCATCTAGCATCTAGAATCTAGCATCTAGCATTCCATTTACTGTAAAACGCCATGTCGCCCCAGGTTCCGTCTTTTCTCCTGGTGTGCATTTTAAAAAGACCTTCTTCAACCATGCCGTTTTTCTGCATGACCCTGCCGCTGCCGATGTTTTCGGTGTCATACATCGCACAGATTTTGTTGAAGCCGACTTCTCTGAAGGCAAAATCGAGCACCGCGCCGACGGCTTCAGTCATAAGCCCCATGTTCCACCATTTTGAGCCGATGTTATAGCCCATTTCCGCGCTGAGGTTCTTGTTGCTGACATTGTGGAGATTAATGCCGCCGATTGCCTCGTTCATATACACTATTGCCCAGTTGTAGCGGTCTTTTTCCTCAGTGTACTGAGCCGTCCATTTCTCAAGCAGCTCGCGGGTTTCCTCAGCATTCGCATGCATTTTCCAGCTGACATATTTTAAAACCTTTTCGTCAGTCGCCCAGTTTTTATACATAGCCGGGACATCGTCCATCGAAAATTGCCTGAGAGTAAGTCTGTCTGTCGTCATGGTAAGCGTTCCCTTATGGTTGAGCATAATATCATCCTTTCAAAAATCAGTTAAAAATAAAAAACAGCGGCTGAAGAATGGAAAACCATCGCTTCAGCCGCTTATTTTGTGTTAACAGAAATTAACGCAAAAGCAACCAAAGCCCCTGTGTACGTTCGCCAATACACACAGGTCTAAAGCTACATTCAATTTTTACGTTAATAAAATTCATTTTGATTCCTCAATAAATATAATCACCGCGAGCAGAAAAATAAAAGATATAATTATCTTTATCGCGACCAATATCTACTGTCCAATGTCTAACATCTAATGTCTAATTATATAAAGCCCCGTATGCCGCGCAGGCTCTGTAGTCGGCGCTCTCCGGCTCTTTTGTTCCGAATGCCGCCCATGAATGCGGGCGGTAGACCTTGCAGTCACAGACATTATGCATTGAAACCGGAATACGCAGCATGCTCGCGAGAGTAATCAAATCAGCGCCTATATGACCGTAGCTCAGCGAGCCGTGATTCGCGCCCCAGTTAGCCATAACCGAATAAACATCCTTGAAAGCGCCCTCGCCATTTGTATTCGGCACAAACCATGTTGTCGGCCATGTCGGGTCAGTTCTCTTGTCAAGCACATCGTGAATCTCATCTGGCAGGACAACCGTATAACCCTCGGCGATTTGCAGCGTCGGACCCACGCCCTCGACGATATTGACGCGCATCATGGTAACGGGCATTTCAGCCCTTGTACGGAAATGAGAGGAGTAGCCGCCGCCCCTGAAATAGCCTCTGTCGCCGGGGCACCAGTCAGTTGCCTCAAGCATCGCGCTGATGTCCTCGTCCGTGACATTCCACCACGGCTTGATGACACTGTTGCCGTTTTCATCCTTGCAGACTCCTGTTCCGTCAAGAGCCGCGGAGCCTGAATTTATCAGGTGAATGAAGCCGCCTGCAGCCTTGCCGTCCGCTCTTTTGCCGGAAACGCGCTCGACCGCTTCCGGACTCCAATAGGTTCTCACATCGGCGAAAATGCTCGCAGTGCCTGTCAGAAGATTTCCGAAAAGCATTGAGATTCCGTTAAGTCCGTCATTCTCAGTCGCGCAAAGGGTCGGTGCCTTTTTGCCGTTCCAGTCAAAGCTGGAGTTCAAAATTGCCTCGGCAAAGTCGCCGTTGGGCATAAAATCAGTCCACTGCCTCTGCCCTTGGAAGCCGGAAAGTATCGCATTCTTGCCCAGAGCCTCCTCGTGCCAGCCGGTGTCAAGCGCGCCCGCCTGATTTTTCTCGTCGCCGACAGGTTTAATGCTGTCAAGCTTCGGGTTCCCGAGCATAATATCGCGGATAATCATCGTCATTTTAACACAGAATTCCCATTCCCAGTCGCTTCTCTCGCGGGAGAGGGGCTTTTCGTTTTTATCGAAGCCCTCCTTGCAGTTTTTCTTTGTCCACGCAAGAGCTTTTTCAAATTCCTCGTGGTCATAGATTCCGAGGTTGACGCGCCTTGTAATTTCAGACATGTCAAGCCATTCGTTGCGGATTCCAAGATAATCCTTATAAAAAGCGGCATCGCTGTATGAGCCGAAAATGCCCATGGAGACATTGCCGATACCGACATAAGACTTGCCCCTCATCTGACCGACAGCCGCGGCGCAGCGGGCAAAACGGAGGATTTTTTCCTGCACATCGGCAGGTACTGTCTTATCGCTGACATCCTGAACATCCCTGCCATAGATAGAAAAAGCCGGCAAGCCTCTCTGAGCATGGGCTGCCATGACCGCCGCGAGATAAACCGCGCCCGGTCTTTCGGTGCCGTTGAAGCCCCAGACGGCTTTGAGTGTCAATGGATCCATGTCCATGGTTTCGCTGCCGTAGCACCAGCAGGGTGTGACGGAAAGAGTGGCGCAGACATTCTGTGTCGAGAAAAATTCCGCGCATTTCGCGGCTTCGGCGCCGCCGCCTATTGTGCAGGGGGAAATCACGCACTGAACGGCTGTGCCGTCGGCATAGAAAACATTGCCTTCAATGAGCTTTTTCGCCTCAGCGGCAAGTGACATCGTTTTTTCTTCAAGCCCCTCCCGAACGCCTCCCCAGCGCCCGTCAATAACAGGTCTGATTCCAATTTTTGGATATGCCATAATGTTACCTTCCTTTTCTGCAGATGATATTTATTTAATTTTTATTAATTCGAGCGATTTTCTCCTTCGCTGGTTAATCCTATTAATTATAGCATGATTTAAATGTCGATTACAAGAGATTTAGAAAAATAATCAAATTGTCCGGCAGACAACACCTGTATATGAGAAATTTCATTGAAATTCATTTTTTTTTGACTTTTGCAGCAAAACGAAAAAAAATCCCCCGTGACCTTACGAAAATCAAGGGTTTCGGAGGTTTTGGTTTTGATAAAAGCTGCTTAGAAAATCAGCTTTTTTTTCGCTATACTTCCAAAGGTTACGCTTAACATGGAAAAAAGTAAAACCCGCGCAGTATCTGTATTACGAAAATGTAAAAATTTATAAAACGATTGACAAGGGCACTGATTTTATGTATAATTACGATAGGGTAATTTCCAAAAACGGAGGTAGTACAATGAAAAAGACAATAAGCATTCTTCTGGCACTTCTTATGGTTATTTCTTTGCCGATATCAATGTCTCTCAGTGCGTCCGCTGCCGGCACATTTTCTCTTGAGCTTCAGCTTCCAGCCGGCAAGACAAGCGATGACTTATGGCTGATTTATGACGAAGAAGCATATCCGGATCTTTCCGCTATCGCGGCAAACACTGTTTTTAAATTCACTGTCGGGCTGCATGACAAATACAATCCCGCCCACACCCAGATTTACGCCAACGATGTGATTCAGACCCCAACCTCTGACGGTCTTTACGGCATATTGATGGATCAGAACATAATCATCACCCTGCCCTCAAACGGCGGTCAGAACTTCCTGCTGAAAACATATAGATTTGACATGCTCGAGGCGAGAGGTGAAGGTTTTGTAACACGTCCGCGCGATTCCTGGAACGAGATAATCGCTCCTTATTGGGGTGAAACAGTTCAGTTTAAAATTGAGCTGAAGGAAGGCTTCCGCGGCTCCTTTGACTACGACAACCCCGAAAAGAGCAAGCTGCTTGTCAAGCTGATTGACGCGGCAACAAGGGAAGAAACAACCCTGATTATGAAAACTCAGGCTAACGGCGGAAATATTGTCGAACCCATCAAAACAGCCAAGGAATATATAAAGGACGGTCCTCTTGTTGAGTCGGACGGAAGACGCTATAAGCTTGTCGCAACAGAGCTAGTTTTTGAATCCACACCGATTTATGGAAACACACGCGTGCTTGTCGCGGGAGTATTGTCCGATTCTGCAGCGAATACTCTAAACTGGTTTGTTCGCATTATCCGCCTGCTTGTCAATCTCTTCACTGGCAATGCCGCCGCTTCTGATTTTGACGGTCTTATCACAGACACCAATATGATTGATAAAATCATTCAAATGTTCTCAATCTTCAGCGGAATGTAATACTAATCCTCATTTAAAAAGAGAAATTCGAATGAGCCTGTTATGCGATATAGCATAACAGATTAGCGAATGAAAAATTTCGACTATTTAAATGACGATTAGTATAGGTAACAGGATTCAGGAAATCAGGAAATAAACTGCTACGCAGTTTAAAAAAGTTATATGAATATTAAAGGGCAGGCTTTTGGGTTTGTCCTTTTATTTTTGAGAGAAGGAATGTGTGCTTGATGTCTACAAAAACTGTAAATTATACCCCCACCCGCCTGGCGTGCTATCTCGCGATAATCGTTCAGGCAGCGGTAATCAATTTGGTACCTATACTTTATACGTCTTTTAAAGAAATTTATGGCTTGAGCTATGTCAGCCTGGCTTCACTGCTCAGCTTAAATTTTGTTGTTCAGCTCAGTGTTGACATTATTTTTTCAAAATCCGCCGATAAATACGGCTTTCGCCCCTTCATCGTTTCTTCCACTATCCTGATTACGGCGGGCTTTCTGCTGTTTGCCGCGACACCGAAAATTTTCGGCAATGTCTATGTCGGCTTTGTTATCAGCACCGTGCTTTATTCGGTTGGCGGCGGGCTTATGGAGATTCTCATCAGCCCGATTATCGACTCCATTCCGAGCAAGTCAAAAACCGCGAGCATGGCAATCCTACATTCGATGTACGCCTGGGGTATGGTTATTGTCCTGATTCTCAGCACTGTTTTTATTTACTTTTTCAAGAATAACAACTGGCAGATTCTTATTGCGCTGTGGGCAATACTTCCCTTCATTACTTTTCTGCTCTTTGCCTTCTCGCCGATTCCGAAAATCGAAAGTGACGAGCAAATAGGCGGGATGCGCAAGGTTATCTTCCAGCCATTGTTCATCATATGTATTCTGATAATTTTTTTCGGAGCGGGCGCGGAAAATACCATGTCACAATGGAGTTCGGCTTTTGTTGAAAAAATTATGGTCATGCCAAAAATTCTCAGCGATTTCGGCGGAATGCTGACCTTCAGCGTCGCGATGGGTATGGGACGGCTCCTGCATGGGGTTTTCAGCAAAAAACTGAACCTGCCGAAGCTGATGCTTTACGGCTCGGTCATCTCGTTTTTTTGTTATCTGCTCGCCTCATTTTCCTTCTCAAAACCGCTGGTATTCGGAGCCTGCGCGCTGACAGGGTTTTGCGTTTCAATGCTCTGGCCGGGCACGCTGGTTCTTGCGAAAAAAGCTTATCCCGCCTCGGGCGCCTGGCTTTTTGCGATTCTCGCCACTTCAGGCGACTGCGGCGCGGCGTTCTGCCCGTGGCTTGCCGGTCTTATTTCCGATAACGCTTATAAATTTTCCGCCTTCTCCTCCTTCGCCGCCGAAAAAGCACTGAACAACGAGCAGCTCGGTCTGCGTATAGGTATGGCTTTTTCCAGCATCTACGCCGTCTGCACGGCGGTTTGCATTGTGCTTTATATGCGGAAAAAGGCTGCAACTACATTTTCAGAATAGCATAAGGAGCGGTAATATGCAGTCAATATATGAATATATATGCTCAGTTATTGATGAAAAAGGTAAAGTTCCCTATGAGAAAGATTGTTTACCGGACGAAAAAAAACGAGGCAAAAAAACGGCTTTTTCTTTTTTGGCGGGTGCTCAAGATGGAATTTCTTGGGCTCATATGTCACAAGGAGAGCTTCCGCCTAAAATAGCTAATAAATGCGACAAGCTTTATAGCGCGTATAAGGGTGACCATCAAGCTATTTATAATGCGGCTAAAAAGCTTGTTTTAACCTCCGGCAGCCGAGATGAGGTTAAAACAGGAATTTTGCTCATGGCTTGCGGTGATTTGGACGCGGAAACCGAGATTTTATATAATATTGCAAAACACGAGGAATTTACTCTTTATGCCGCTATGGCATTTATAAAAAGCAGTAAGCATGCTAATATTCATCTTTTTAATCTCTCCAAATATGTTTCGGGATGGGGAAAGATTGAATTGGTTGCATATCTCGAAGGTGAAAACGACGAAATCAAGGCATGGCTTTTGGAATCAGGTTGTGATAATATGATAGAGCCTGAGTATCTGGCTTTGGTTTGCGCAGAAAAAGGGGATCTGGTAAATGCCTTAAACGGAAACATTTCTCCTGTGATGTATGATGGAATATGCACTATTATGAGAGCGCTTGCCGCTCCTGCGGGGCCGTGTGAAAACATTGACGGATATGCAGATGCCGCAAAAGCAGTTCTGGCATTTTTAAATCAATCTGTGTATATGGCGTCAACCGTTCATCATCTTTTGGTATTAACAACGGTAAAAAAATATTTAACTGACGATGAGAGAGAATGGACGCTGAATGACTGGAATGAAGACAAAAAAAATGATTGCCTGCGTCTATGTGATAAAATTCTTTCGCATAATAATTGGATTCAAGTTGTTTCTTCCGCTCTGCACTGCAGTGATGATTATTATGAGCATCTCGCCCGTATTGCGGCAATAGATATTGGGCTTGATGTATGGGAAGAAGTATTTTGCCAATTGAAAAAATCGCCACTGAACAGCGGACTATATTCCTTTTTAATGGATTCGAAAGACGAATACAGAATTAGGAAGCTTGTTGATTTTGCTGAAAAAAATCTGCCTTTATCAAAAATTGCCTCGGGACCTTCGAAAAAACTATGGGGCGCAAAAGAGCATCACTGTATATCTTTTTTAGTGCAAAAGCTTTTGGATTTTGAGGGTGTCGGAATAAATCTTGTCAATGCTGCTTTATTAAGTCCTGTAACAGGAAACCGCAATATGGCATTGAATGTTTTAGAGGCTTGGGGACTGGAATACCGGAACGATAAAACCCTTATAAATCTGGAAAAACTTAAAAAAGCAGAGACTGACAAAGAAATAAAGAAAAGACTGAGATTCTTTTGACAAAAAAAACACCCTTCGTGAATTTTAAACGGCAGGTGTTTTTTTAATTTCTATTTAATAATTTATTTCCCCATCAGCAGCACCATCACCGCTTTTTGAGCGTGCAACCGGTTTTCGGCTTCCTCGAAGATTTCCCTCGAGTGTTTTTCGAATACACTTTCAGTGATTTCCTCCTCGCGGTGGGCGGGCAGGCAGTGCAGCACAAGCGCGTCCGGCTTGGCTTTTTCCATCAGGCTGTCATTTATCTGATAACCTTTAAAAGCGCGTTCGCGTTCTGCTTTTTCCGTCTCCATGCCCATTGATGCCCACACGTCGGTGTAAAGTACATCCGCGTCCGCCGCGGCTTCCTCCACCGATGCAGTGACCGTCAGCTTTCCATTCTCACGCGCCCAGGCGAGAATCTCCTCGGGCGGCTTATAAGCGTCCGGGCAGGCTATTGCTACCTCCATACCCATTTTTATACAGCCCACAATCAGCGAATTAGCCATATTGTTGCCGTCACCGATAAAGGCTAGCTTCAGCCCCGGGAGCGTTTTTTTGAACTCGCGGATAGTCTGTAAATCCGCAAGCACCTGACAGGGGTGGGCGAAATCCGTCAAGCCGTTGATTATCGGGATTGAGCCATATTCGGCAAGCCCCTCGACATCCTCCTGCTTGAAGGTTCTTATCATTATTCCGTCAACATAGCGCGAGAGAACCCTCGCGGTGTCCTTTATCGGTTCGCCCCTGCCGAGCTGAATATCGTTTCCGCTTAGAAAGAGGGCATGACCGCCGAGCTGATACATGCCGACTTCGAAGGAAACCCGCGTTCTGGTTGAGGATTTCGTGAATATCATGCCGAGGGTTTTATCCTTCAGCAGCTTGTGCTCGATGCCATTTTTTAGCTCATATTTCAATCGGTCGGCAAGGTCGAGAATTTCGGTTATTTCCTCCGCCGATAAATCCAAAAGCTTAAGTAAATGTTTATTTTTCACGCGAACCAGTCCTTACATATATTAATTGGTAAACAGTATAAGATATTATTCCTCTACGGTATTTTCTTCTTCCGCTACCTCGGTAGTGTTACCCTCGCCATTGTCGTCCTCAATTATAACGCTGTCAGTCTGAGCGTCCTCCTCCGCAGGTGTCGCGGCAATAGTCAGAAGCCGCTCACCTTCACTGACCCTCATAACCCTGACGCCCTTTGAGGGTCTTGCGAAAATAGAAATCTGGGATGCGGGTATGCGAATTATAATTCCGTCTGAGGAAATAAGGATAATATCGTCCTCATTGTCAACAACTCTTATGTCGGCCACGTCACCGTAGAGGTTGGTGCGGTAATTCTTCGTGCCTATGCCGCCGCGCGACTGTATACGGTAATCGCCGAATTCGCTTCGCCTGCCATAGCCGGTTTCGCTGACGGTGAGAACGGTTTTATTTTCGCTGTCGTCAAGCACGGCAAGCCCTACGACCTCATCACCCTGCCTGAGCTTAATGGAACGCACACCGCGCGCCGCCCTGCCGACGGCTCTGGCTTCAAGCTCGTTGAAGCAGATGCTCATGCCCTTTTTCGTGCCGACAAGCAGATTGTTCTCGCCGTTTGTCAGGCGTACCCATATCAGCTCATCTCCCTCGTCTAGATTTATGGCTATAATTCCGCTCTTGCGAACATTTTTGAAGGCGTCAAGCTCTGTTCTCTTGATAACACCGTTTTTCGTCACCATGCAGAGGAATTCGCCGTTTGCCTCTCTGGGTGCGGAGAGCATGGCGCTGATTTTTTCGTCCTGCTCAATAGGTAGAAGGTTGACTATATTCATGCCCTTGCTTGTGCGGCTGCCCTCCGGGATTTCATAGCCCTTCAGGCGGTACATCCTGCCCTTTGTCGTAAAGAAGAGCACAAAATCATGAGTGGAGCAGGTGAACATCGTCTCCGCGACATCCTCCTCGCGCCTTGTCATACCGAGAACGCCCCGCCCGCCGCGTTTTTGCTGAGCGAAGGTGTCAACCGGCTGGCGCTTAATATAACCAAGCGTGGTCATGGTAAATACACAGGTCTCCTCCTCAATGAGAGACTCATCGTCGACCTCACCGCTGATGTTTTCAATGACCGTGCGGCGTTCGTCCGCGTATTTGTCCCTGATAACAAGAGCGTCATGCTTGATTATCGCGAGAATGCGTTCATGCGAGCCGAGAATTTCGAGATATTCGGCGATTTTCAGCCTTAGCTCCTCGATTTCATCCTCAAGTTTTTCACGCTCGAGACCTGTCAACTGCCCAAGCCTCATGCCGACTATATGCGTCGCCTGAATATCGTCGAAGCCGTAACGCTCCATGAGAGCTTCCTTGCCTTCGGGGATATTTTTTGAAGCTCTTAAAATGGCGATAATTTCATCGATATAATCAAGGGCTTTCAAGAGAGCCTCGACAATATGCGCGCGCTCCTGCGCCTTATTAAGCTCAAACTGCGTGCGCCTTGTTATTACATCGCACTGGTGGTCTATATAATACTGAAGCATCTGCTTTAAATTCAAAAGCTTCGGCTCGCCCCTAACAAGAGCAATAGAGTTCACTCCGACAGTTATCTGCAGCTGCGAATAGGAATAAAGTTGATTTAATACGAGCTGGGGATTAGCATCCCTTTTGAGGTCGATAACCATGTTCATGCCCTGGCGGTTCGAGTAGTCGTTTACGTCAGAAATACCTTCAATACGCTTATCCTTTACAAGCTCGGCTATGGAAATAATAAGCTCAGCCTTGTTGACCTTATATGGCAGCTCGCTCACGACTATCTGAAAACGCCCGTTTTTGCCCTCGACTATCTCAGCGCGGGCGCGCAGGATTATTTTACCCCTGCCTGTCTGGTAAGCGCTGCGAATACCGCTGCGTCCCATGATTATTCCGCGTGTCGGGAAGTCGGGTCCCTCGATAAACTCCATGAGCTCGCTGATTTCCGCCTCGGGATTGTCAATGAGGTGACACATACCGTCAATGACCTCCCTCATATTATGAGGAGGTATATTTGTTGCCATACCGACGGCGATACCCATGGTTCCGTTTACAAGCAGATTCGGGAATTTTGAAGGTAGCACAACAGGCTCCTTGAGACGGTCGTCATAGTTTGGCATGAAATCGACGGTTTCTTTTTCTATATCGTCGAGCATCTCCATTGAGAGCTTACTCATTCTCGATTCTGTGTAACGGTAGGCAGCCGGGGGGTCACCGTCAATCGAGCCGAAGTTTCCGTGACCGTCCACGAGCATATACCGAAGGGAAAAGGTCTGCGCGAGACGAACCATCGCATCATAAACCGACTGGTCGCCGTGGGGGTGATAGCGTCCGAGAACCGTACCTATAGTGTCGGCGCATTTACGGTAGGGCTTGTCGGGGTAGAGAGTATTTTGGTACATAGTGTAGAGAATTCTGCGCTGAACGGGCTTTAAGCCGTCCCTTACGTCCGGCAGAACCCTCGCGGTGATAACCGACATCGAGTAATCAAGATATGACTTTCGGAATTCCTTATTTATTTCAACCTCAATCAGCCTGCCGCCGATTTCGTTTGTTTCGTTGTCCATTTAAAAAACCAGTCCTTTTAAATAATTCGGTGCAGCTTTTTCAACAAATCGGAGAGCGGTTAAATATCAATATTCTGCACATATCTTGCATTCTTTTCGATAAATTCCCGACGCGGCTCGACTTTGTCGCCCATGAGCATTGAAAAAGTCTCGTCCGCCTCGTTGAAATCGTCCACCTGAACTCTCAGCATAGTTCTGCGCTCGGGGTCCATTGTCGTCTCCCAAAGCTGCTCTGCGTCCATTTCACCAAGACCCTTATAACGCTGAATGTCAATGCCGTTGTTGCCGAGCTCCTCCATTATGCTGTCTCTCTCATCGTCGGAATAGGCGTAGTAATGCTTCTTTGACTTTGTCAGCCGGTAGAGCGGCGGCTGGGCTATATACACATAACCCTGCTCAATGAGGGGGCGCATATATCTGAAAAAGAAGGTCATCAACAGGCATCTGATGTGAGCGCCGTCGACATCGGCGTCCGCCATTATAACTATTTTATGATAGCGCAGCTTGTTTATATCGAAATCGTCGTCAATACCCGTTCCGAGAGCCGTAATGACGGGTGTGAGCTTTTCATTGCCGATAACCTTATCTCTCCTTGACTTCTCGACATTCAGCATTTTTCCCCACAGCGGCAGAATTGCCTGAGTGATTCTGTCTCGTCCTTCCTTTGCCGAACCGCCTGCGGAGTCTCCCTCGACTATATACAGCTCAGTGTTCGCCGGGTTTTTATCGGTGCAGTCGGCAAGCTTGCCGGGCAGGGAATTCCCCTCAAGCGCGGACTTCCGCCGCGCGAGATCCCTCGCCTTTCTCGCCGCCTCCCTCGCACGTGAGGCTTCAAGAGCCTTAGAGAATATCGCCTTAGCTACAGAAGGATTTTCCTCAAAAAATGTGGTCATTTTATCGTAGAGCATTGCCGAAACAATGCCTGTCATTTCGGTGTTGCCTAGCTTGGTCTTTGTCTGCCCCTCAAACTGCGCCTCTGTCAGCTTAACGCTGATTATTGCGCATAAGCCTTCCCTCACGTCGTCGCCCGAGAGCTTTTTATCGGCGTCCTTGAGAATGCCGTATTTTTTGCCGTAATCGTTAAAAACCCTTGTGAGAGAGTTACGGAAGCCTGTTTCGTGGGTGCCGCCCTCCATTGTGCGGACATTGTTTGCGAAGGAAAGTATATTTTCGTTATAGCTGTCATTATACATCAGTGCAAGCTCAACGGATTTATTATCAAGCACTGTCGAGAAGTACATCGGCTCGCTATGAAGCGGGGTGAGCCCCCTGCTGTAATTCAGATACGAAACAAAGCTGGAGATACCGCCCTCATAGCAGTAATTTTCCTCAACAATATTTTCCGCATCGCGCAGGTCGGTGAGCTTGATAGAAAGTCCGGCGTTGAGGAAGGCTTGTTCGCGGAGTCTTCTCTGCAGCACCTCAAACTCGTATTCGATAGTTTCTGTGAAAATCTCAGCATCCGGCTTGAAGGTTATGAGGGTGCCGGTTTTGTCGGTGTCGCCTATTATTTTAAGGTCTGTGATAACATTTCCTCTCTCGAAACGCTGGTGATGAACCTTGCCGTTCATCGAAACCTCAACCTCCATCCATTCGGATAGAGCGTTGACGCAGGAAGAGCCGACTCCGTGCAGACCGCCGGAGACCTTGTAGCCACTGCCGCCGAACTTTCCGCCGGCATGGAGAACTGTCAGAACAACAGTCACGGAGGGCAACCCTGTCTGCTCATTCACATCAACAGGTATTCCCCGCCCGTTGTCGCGCACGGAAATGACATTTCCCGGCAGAATCTCAACCTCTATATGGGTGCAGATTCCCGCAAGCGCCTCGTCAATGGACTTGTCGACAATCTCGTAAACAAGATGGTGAAGCCCTTTAGGTCCTGTTGAGCCGATATACATGCTCGGTCGTTTTCTGACCGCCTCAAGCCCCTCAAGAACTTGAATAGAGCTCGCATCATACGCCTCGTGAACCGAGGTGTCCATGGTGCCGTCCTCACCTATGTTAATGTTTTCAAGCGTTTCTTCGTTTTCATTTGTTTCTATTTTTTCTTCAACTGCCAAAATAGGTTCAACTCCGTTTTTATGATTCTTTATAAAATTATATTAAATTATCCTCAAGCCGCTTAAGAAGTGTAGTGGTTGATATGGGTGAGATATAGACATGCTTTTTTTTCACTCCGCTTCTGTCAGAGCAAACAACAAAGGACTTCGGCAGGTCATATGAGACATTGATAACCTCGCCGTTTTTTTCGCTGCGCGCAAGATAATCACGGCTCGCCTTGACAACAGTCGTCGTGTCAAGGTCAAATATCCCGATTATTTCGTCAAGTGTTACAACAGTATTTTTTCCAAGATGAAGATACACATTTTACTCCTTCTAGATGCTAGTTACTAGTCGCCAGATATGGTCGCGCTTTAAAATGCGGCAGTCTTTGGCACTCTGCCCGCGATTGATTTAAAAGAATCATCAAGCTGATTTAATGCAGTTATATTATGCAGTTCTTCAAATCAAGTCGGGCGAAAAGATAAAACCTAAACAATTCTATCTACACGATTTTAATTGTCAATTATCAATTTGTACACCGTACACTAGGTTTAAATTAATCAGAAATCCTTCCCTCTGAAATATGAAAGCTCTCCCCCTCACACATTCTCAGGCGTGTATTCATATCGCAGCAGGTGATAAAAACCTGCCAGCCTTTTATGTGGTTCAATATATAGTCTTGACGGTTTTCGTCAAGCTCACTCATAACATCGTCAAGAAGGGCTACCGGCTGCTCATTTGTCGCGTCCTTTATGATTTTCGCTTCCGCGAGCTTGAGCGCGAGCGCTGCGGAGCGTTTCTGCCCTTGAGAGCCGAAATCTCTCGCCGCCATACCGTTTATTTCAATTCCCAGGTCGTCCCTGTGAATACCGTAATTAGTTGAGCCGCTTGCAATGTCCTCTTTTCTCGCCGCCCTGAGAATTTCCGCAAGTGAGCATTCAACTGAAAGACCTTCGGGGATTTTTCGCCTGTATGTCAGGGTTATATCTTCCTTGCTAGAAGATATTCCGGAATATATTTCGCTGATTATACTCTTAAGTTTATCATGATATTTTAATCTGTGCTGCAGAATTACCGCTGCTGCCTCGCTGAGTGTCAAATCCCATATCTCAAGCGTGTCAAGCAATTCCCGGTGTTTATAAATATCCTTAAGCAGTGAATTTCTCTGCAGCAAAATCCGGTTATACTCGCTGAGCGCCTTTGCGTATTTTATGCTGAGCTGACACAGCGCAGTGTCAAGAAATTTCCTTCGCTCTGAAGGTCCGTCCTCAACCAGAGAGAGATGAGCAGGCGAAAAAATAACCGCCGTGAACTCGCCGCAAAGCTTTGAGGGCGAGCTTTGCAAAACTCCGTTGAGCTTCGCGCGCCTTTGATTTTCTATGATTATCTCTGCCGTCTGTTCCCTTCCGGAGGCAAAAAAATCAAGCTTCAGCGAAGAAAACGCACTGCCGAATCTGATAAGCTGAGAATCCTTTGTCCCCCTGAAGCTTCTGCAGCCAGTAAAAAGCCAGATACTTTCAAGCAGGTTTGTTTTTCCCTGAGCATTGTTTCCGTATATAATATTAACACCCGGTGACGGCTTGAGCTCAAGCTTTTCAATGTTTCTGTAATCGCTGATACTAAGTGCCGTTACCGTCATAATATATCAAACCTTTTATTTAACTATTTTCTCAACGGTAAAAATAAGTTTTCCGTATTGCATTTTATCCCCGGGGTACAGTTTTTTGCCCCTTTGACTGCAAATTTCGCCGTTAATTCTAATTCCGCCCTCACCCACGATTATTTTCGCGTGACCACCTGTCTGTGCGATTCCGGCAAGCTTAAGCGCCGAATCAAGCTTTATAAATTCAGAGGAAATACACAGTGGCTTTTCCTCAGTTTTTGCAGCAGTGACCTTCAGCTTAACAATTTTTCTTTTTTTGCTGTTTTCATCGTTTATCAACATCTTTTTTACCATTCCGTTTCATTGCTGATATCTATTGTCAAGGCTGAATATTATTCGGTCTTCAATCTGACCGGAAGAATAAGATATGTAAAGCTGTCTCCCTCTAGCGGCTCAATTACCACCGCGGAGCTCGGCGAATCCATTTTTATCATTATCTCGTCCGCCTCGCAGGCTCTCAGAGCGTCAAGCAAAAATCTGTTGTTAAAACCGATTTCTATTCTCTCGCCGTTTATTTCAGCACCGATTTTGTCGTTCGCGAGACCGATAGAGGTGGAACAGTTGAGTTTTATTGAATTATCTTCAAAAATACAGCGAACCGGGCTTTTTATTTTTTCGGTTATAACCAGTGACATTCTCTCAACACTGTCTATTAAATCAGTCGTATTAACCTTCGCGAAAATACTGTGACTCGCGGGAATCGCCGCGCGATACCTTAAAAAATCACCCTCTATAAGACGCGAAACAATAATATATCCATCAATATTGAAAATAATATGGCTCTTGTCTATTGCAATCGAAACAAAACCGTCATCACGGAAAAATTTAACCAGTTCCTGAAGAGAGCTTGAGGGAATTATAAAAGTAAAATCCTCGCCCTTATACTCAATGTTTTCCTTTCTCAGCGCCAGTCGGAAGCCGTCAAGAGCGACAAGCAGAAGGGTATTATCGCTTATCTCGAATTTGATTCCCTTGTGAACAGGCTTACTGTCATCAATAGACGCGGCAAAAATAGTCTGCTTTATCATGTTTCGCAGCAGCGGCTGATTGAAAACCAGAGGAACTCCTCCCATAACCATGGGTATGTCGGGAAATTCTGAAGCATTCAAGCCTATAAGGGTAAATTCGGAGTCGTCTCCTGTTATGGTACATATATTTTTGTCATCAAGCTCAAAAGTGACGTTCATGGAGTCTATATGCCTGAGAATTTCGCAGATGGTTTTAGCACTGAGAAGTATACTGCCCTCTCTCTCAACTATCGCCTCTACAAGGGTGCTGATGCCTATTTCAAGATCAAAGCCGCTCAGCTCAACACCGCCTTCGGTTGTCTTAAAAAGGATACACTCAAGCGTCGGCATGGTTGCTTTTTGAGCGCAGGCTCTCTGCACATTTTGGCAAGCCTCGCAGACAGTCCGGGTGTTAAATATCAGTTTCAAAGAAATTCCCCCTGTTTACTTATTTAATCAAAATTGCGACTATTATCTAATATCTACAATTTATATACTAATATCTAGAATAGTAGTATTAGTATAGCATGTCAAAATGTCAATATAGCTCTGTGAAGTCTTGAAGTGAATGGATAAATCAGGAAAAGATTAATGTTGAAGGCTTGTCAGGCGGTGTTGAAAAAATTATTCCGAAAAATAAAAATGTGGAAAATGTTAATTAAAAAATGTTGAATGTTGAAAACATATTAAAGATTATTTGACTCGTGGATATTTTTTATTATGTCGTTTATGGTGTTTTTCAGAACGGCGTCGTGCAGGATTTTATCCTCAATTGTGCTGATGGAATAAATGACTGTTGAATAATTTTTCCCGCCGAAAAAATCGCCTATAGTCTGAAGCGTGAGATCTGTTGTTTCTCTGATAACATACATCGAAACCTGACGGGCAAGGGCGACGGGCGCCGCCTTTTTGTTTGACTTGATGTCCTCAGATGTGACATTATAGAAGCGGGCAACATGCTCTATTATCTCTTCAGTCTGTGTTGCAATTGGCTTGCTGCCTTCTTGAATTTCTTTGATTATCAGCATTACATTTTCGTTTGTGGGTGAAATATAATTGAGGCTCAGATTGGCGTAAACCTTTTTAACCGTACCCTCAAGCTGACGGATATTTGTTTTAAGCTTATCAGCGATAAGCTCGACTATCGTGTCAGGCAGCTCAAATTTCAGACGTTTAGCCTTCTGCTTGACTATTGCCATGCGAGTATCAACATCCGGGGGTTGGATATCCGCGATAAGACCCCATTCAAAGCGGGTTCTGATTCTTTCGTCGAGTGTTTCCATCTCCTTGGGAGGACGGTCACTGGTGAGAACTATCTGCCTTCCTGCTTGAATTAAAGCGTTGAAGGTGTGAAAAAATTCCTCCTGCGTTGAAACCTTACCGGCGATAAAATGAATATCGTCAACAAGCAGAACATCGACATTCCGGTATTTATCATGGAAAAAAGCCGTATTTTTTTCCGAGAGGGCTGATATTAGCTCGTTTGTGAAGTTTTCACCGGTGGTATACCTGATGTTAAGGTTAGGATTTGTGGATTTCATTTCATTTTCAATGGCAAAAAGCAGGTGAGTCTTTCCAACGCCGCTTCTGCCGTAAATAAAGAGGGGATTATACTCAACGCCCGGCACCTGAGCAACGCGTATACAGCAGGCGTGTGCGAAACGGTTCGAGGAGCCGACGACAAAGGTATCAAAAGTATATTCAGGCTCAGTCGTCTCGCGGTAATCCTCGCCCTTTTTCAGCTCATTTTCGTCCTCCTCGACTATGACCTCAATCGCTACATCAAAACCCATCACAAGTGTAAATTTTTCACTCAGCATTGAGCTGAATTTTTCTACAATAAGCTTTCGGTTAAAAGCGGAGGAGGTGCTTAAAAAAGCAGTGTCAGCCTCAAATTTTATGGGGCGCATTGTGGAAATCCATAGATTGTAGGAGACCTCGGTAATTTCCTTTTTACAAAGAATCAAAACCTGATTCCAGATGTCATTAAAAGAATCCATTTCGTCAATCCGTTCCCTTTAAATATCCTTAAGACTTAATTTCTTAATAATAAAATATATCATAACTTACTAATTAGTTTATTATAACATATCCAGCGAATCAATTCAATATATAAATGCACAAAAAATCAAAATATTTACCTATATAATGTAATAAAATATATTCATATTACTAACCGATTTATACATGCCAATTACAGTATTGACTTGATTGAGTAATAAAGATATAATAAAATAATGATTAATACCTTATTGGGCTGAATGCTCAATAAAAAACACAACTTGAGTTGTGAGCATGGCAAGCTACCCCCACATTAGTACCAAAATGGGCTGAAAGCTCAAAAAACAAAACTTTAGTTGTGGGCTTTGCAAAACAAGCCCATGTTAGTGATTTATGAAGGATAGTGCGGATTATGGATTCTTTATTTAATAATAATATTCTTACGGAGCCTTTTTCACCTGAGGCATTATCGGGCTTACTCGAGGGAATCGGTCTTAATTTGATTGTTGAAAAAGAAGGCGCGGCGGTTTATGTTTCGCCCTCGAGCAAAGAGCTGCTGGGTATTTCCTGCGGCGACAAGGTCGAGGACTTTATTGCAGGGACGCTCGACAATGAGAAGGCGCTCAGGAAGCTCGCGGAGGACGCTCATGTTTCCGCCGCGATGATGTTCCGAACTCTTCCGGTCGGTATTCGCCGTGTTTTCGCAGATATAGATACTGTGAGCGGTATGACGGTCTACCGGTTAAAACCCTTGGAAATTGATACAACAGAAAATACAGGCAATACCTCCGCCTCAAAATTCAATGACAAATCAAAGAGCGAGTTCATAGCCAACATGAGCCATGATTTCAGGACACCGATGAATGCGATTGTCGGTTTTTCAAGTCTGCTTGAGGCTACGGGGCTTGACGAAAAGCAAAAAGAATACAACGGAAAAATTCAAAACGCCGCTCACAATCTTTTAAAAATCATCAACAATCTGCTTGATTTTTCAAAGATGGAAATCGGCAAGCTCCAGCTTGACACTGTGAATTTTTCACTGGAAGAGGTCTTAAATGAGGTCTGCTCACAGTTTGAGGAGACCTCAGCCATAAAGAAGCTGACCTTTGAAAAAAACTTCAAGCTAGACGGCATTAATAAGCTGTACGGCGACCCGGACAGGCTTGCCCAGCTTCTCGCGCACCTGCTCAGCAATGCCGTGCAGTTCACGAACCGCGGCAAAATAGGGTTAACTGTCATAAAACAGAGTGAAAAAAACGATACTCTTTCGGTTTTATTCGCCGTCAGCGACACAGGCGTCGGGATGTCCCCGTCTCAGACTGAAATGCTCTTTGCTGATCTTTCTGACGCGGATATTGTATACAACCGAAAATACGGAAATATGGGCTTCGGGATTCCTATTTCACGCACCCTCGCCTCACTCATGGGCGGGGAGCTGAAATGTGAAAGTGCTGTTGACGAGGGCTCGACATTTTATTTTACCGCTCAGTTTAAGCGGGACATAAATAACGAGGATAAGGATATTCTTTATGATTATGATATAGTCGCTGACAGCTATGACGACAGCGACCCGGCAATAAACGCGAAGCTGAAAATTCTTGTTGTCGACGACATAGAGCTGAACAGAACTATTCTTCAGGAGTTCCTCTCAATGAAGGGATATACGGCGGACTATGCCTGCGATGGCTTCGAGGCTCTTGCAATGGTGCAGAATAAGGAATATGACATAGTCTTTATGGATATTCGCATGCCTCTTATGGACGGCATAACAGCGACAAGGGAAATACGCAAATTCCGCACGGCTGAACAGCTTCCGATAATAGCGGTTACGGCACAGGCAATGCTCGGCGACCGCGAAAACAGCCTGAGAGCCGGAATGAACGGACATATCACAAAGCCCATTGACATCAATGTACTGTTTAAGGCTATAAGGTGCTATGTTAGATTCTAGATGCTAGACGCTAGATGCTAGATGCTAGATGCTAGATTCTAGACGGCTATAGAGATAGAATTATTGACATTACATTGACATTGTGCATAATATTATATATAATAGAGATAATATATAGGAATAGGAGCTGACATAAATGTCACAGACAAATGTAAATATTCGTATGGATGACTCGACAAAGAGACAGTTTGATATAATTTGTAATGAATTGGGTTTAAACATGTCTACTGCTTTTAATATTTTCGCGAAAGCGGTTGTCCGCCAAAATAAAATACCTTTTGAGCTTAGCGTTGATCCGTTTTGGAACGAATTCAATCAAACGCGGATTCGGGAAGCCATTACTAATCGTGATAAAGACACTGTAACAAAGACAATGGAAGAATTAGAGGCTATGACAGCAGATGAATAAACAACTTACTTTCCTTAAGGAAGTGAGAAAGTCTGCTACATTAATGACAGATAATAAATCAGCCGAAAAGAACGATTTGTATTTATATGGAAAGCTGATAAAAAACGAACTGTAAATAGAAATGTCTTGCGTTTGGTTTTGATAATGTGATAACTGGATTTTTTATGGTTTTATGTTATCATGAAAGCGTAGGGTATTATGTATTATTTTTTTACACAGTCAGATTATAATGATTGAGAGCTACTGGTAATATATATTAGGCGGTGTAACTATGTTTAATATTAGACATGCGTTAAAAGTGGATTATTCTTACTGGTTTACACTTGATGAACACATAAGTCAAAATGAGTTTGAACATAAAATTCGCGAGAAGCAAGGATACATTATTTGCGATGGTGATAAACCCATTGGACTTATGAGATATGGCTTGTTTTGGGATCTTGTTCCATTTCTTAACCTTATCGAATTGGAAGAATCCTATCGTGGCAAGGGTATTGGTAAACAAGCAATGAATCATTGGGAAAATGAAATGTGTAATTTGGGTTACAAGTTGGTTATGACATCGTCGCAGGCTGATGAGCAGGCCCAGCATTTTTATCGCAAATTAGGGTATAAAGATTCTGGATGTCTTATGATAAGTAACAAAGAGCCTTTAGAGGTGTTTTTTGTAAAACAACTTAAATGTACCAAATAAGCATACTAACTTTATCACCCGATAATTAAATAGCTACATAAGCATATCTGCTATATGTCAGAAAAATAACAGCGTACTAAAAAACGCAATGACGCGTTTTTTAGTACGCTGTTATTACTGGATTCTGGATTCTGGATTCTAGCATCTAGAATCCAGTGTCTAGCATCCAGCCACTTCCATTGCGATTTCGTGCCATCTTTTCAGTCTTTCAGGCTTTCTATAGACTGTTGAAACGTCCTTTAGGATAAATTCGAGGTTCGCGCCGTTCGCTTTCGCGAGGTCATAGGTCAGTTGTAAATCCTTTCGTATGAGATCCTCGTCGAAAACATCGACAGCGAGATAAGCGGGATTGGGCTTGTTTGACATTACGAGAGTGTCGCCGATTTGCTCGGCAAAGTTTTTGCGGTCGCTCCAGGGGCTGCAGGAGACCTTGCGCACATTCGGAATTTCCTTGATAGCGTCCAGCCTGTCGTCCACTCTGTCGCAGCAGCCGTAATAAATCCCTCCGAAATGCTCCGCCATACGCTTGATATATGGCAGCTCAAACTCCCTGAACATCTCCGGCGATACGCTGGTGAAAAGCTGTGCCAGCCCGAGGCACCAGCAATTTTTTGAAACCGGTCCGAGGCTCTCACCGCAGCCGGGAAGCAGCTCGTCGGTGAAAATATGCGAGCAGTGGCAGACATTCGCCTTGTCGTCATGCACCAGCAGGGTGTTCGCTTCCTCAATTCCGCTGATAACCGACTCGCAGCAGCGGTTCATCGCCGCGTGGAGGAATTCCGGCTCGTCAATCATCATATAAAGGCAGTTTTCAGTGCCGATTACGGTTGAAAGATAGTCCCAGATACCGAGGTGGAAGCCGATACCTCTGCTCACCACAGGCGCGACACCCGCGAAAATATCCTGTGCCACCGCCATTGTTTCGGCTGTTCCCTGTGCGTCATATATAATTTTCTGGTTCTGAATGAGGGCAATGTCGTCAAGGGTGTTCAAAACCCGCTCATAGGTCTGGGAAAAGGCGGTTGTATCCGCCTCACCGAGCTTTGTGACGGAGGGACGCAGCCCAAAATGCAGGTTCACAACGCTTTTCGTAATGCTGATAAATGGGTCAAGCACCATGTCAAGCGGAAAATTGCGCCACTTGTAAAGCGTCATTCGCAGCTGCCGCTCGATGTTTTTCCAGAACGGGTCGGTTATAACGCAGCTCAGGCTCTCGTCAACAGCCAGCTCATTCCACGGGAGCTGGTCGCAAAGCACCATCGGGCGCTCCATTTTACCGCGGTTCAGAGCTCTCCAGAGACCGATTTTTTCTTTTTGCACCGGCAGCAGAGCATATTCCATATACTCCTCGCCCAGGCGGCGAAGAACATCCTTTTCGCTTGTGGAAAGCATAATTTATTCTTCCCTTCTATAATAAAATATCTAGTAAATTAAGTATCAAAACTGATTTAAGCGTATTTGAGTATTAAAATCTTTCCAGCTCCGAGGAGACGCGCAGTATCTTTCTCGCCGCGGCTGCCGTCAGGCTGTTTTCTTCCAAAACATTTGCCGCAGCGAACTGCACCTTGTTCAGCTTATCAAGCTCAGCTGAGGCTCTCAAAGCCGTTCTCGCATCCGCTGCGAGCACCAGACCGTCGCCGTTCAGGTCGCCTGCGACAGACAGAAGATAGGTTTCGGTAATAATTCCCTTTGAATTTTTGACACTAACCGAGATGCCTGTCGCGCAGACATCGCTCTCAGCCATTGCCGTATTAAGCTTATTAAGCACTAAAAGCTTATCAGGATTGAGAAAACTGCTTCTCAGCTGTGCGATTGTCATGCCCGGCTTAACCATATATATGAGCTTATTAGCCGCATCAATTTTAACATCCGCAGTTTCGCTCAGTGTCAGCTTACCGTCATTAAGAACAGCCTTTTCATAGTCGCCGCCGCGAATATCCTCGCCCGGCAGCTTATAGCCGAGATTGTTTTCAAGCGCGTATTTATGCGCGGCGCTGTCTTTGCCGCACTCAAGGTAAAACATTGCCGTTTTCGCAAGCAGAGTGTTATAGCCGAGGGCGAAAGCGCCGATTGTCTTAAGAGCTGAGGGTGTTTTCAGCGTTTTAACATCTGTACCCATTAAGGCTTTTTCGCCGATAAATTCAAGAGAATCCGGAAGTGTCACAGAAATTATATTTTTTTGCCCGTAAAACGCACCGGCGCAAATCCCCTTTATGCCCGCAGACAAAACAAGAGACTTATTTTGCGGCACTGCACCTTTATATTTATATATGTAATCGCCCAGTACAGTTATTCCATCCGGCTTTGAGGAGTACCATGAGGTTGAATCAAACAGTCCGCTTTTTACCGCTTTCATTGCGCTGCCGATTGTTATTGCACTCAGAGAGGAGCAGTTGTCAAAAGCATAATCCCCGGTGTAGTTTATAGAATCGGGGACAGTTACTGCCGTCAGAGCAGTGTTTAAATAAAAAGCGTAAGGGTCAAGAATTTCGACTGTAGAGGGAATTATGTATGACGCGGGAGCTTTTGCGGGGAGGCTGAAAAGCAGCCTTTTATACCCAGCGTCAAACAAAACGCCGTCTATTCTTTTAAAGTAAGGGTTTGAGGGGTCAATGTCAAAGTCAGTGAGAGCGGTGCAGCCCGCAAAAACACCGTAGCCTATTGTTTCAAGCTTGTCAGGTAAGGTTAGTGATTTCAGAGCGACACAATCCTTAAAAACCTTGTTGCCGATTTCTCGCATCCCGTTTGAAAAGACTATATTTGTCAGGCTGCTGCAGCCCTCAAACGCCGCCTCTGCGAGCTTCACAATATTACCGCTCAGCGCAAGCGAGTCTATTTTGACGCAACCGTAAAAGGCGTAAGGCGGCAGCTCGGTCAACTCGTTGCCGAAATAGACTCTTTCGAGTTCTTCGCAGCCGTAAAAAACACCCTCGCCCATAAAATTCAAAGTCGGAGGAAGGCTGACAGTGCTGAGAGATTTGCAATTTTTAAAGGCATAAGAGCCGAGGCTTTTCACGCCGAAGGAGATAGTCAGTCCGGAAAGCGCGGAACAGCCGTCAAAAGCGTTCGCGCCGACAGAGGTAATATTATCGGGGATGTATATACTCTTTATGTTTTTATTTCCGAAAAGCAATTTTTCCGGTATCGATGTAATCCCGGAAGGAAAATAAAATTCTGTAAAAGCTTCACAATAAGAGAACGCGCCCTCTCCAAGCTGCTTCACCTGATTGAAAACCCCGATGTTTTTAAGGTTATTGCAGTTATAAAAAGCGTAAGCACCGATTTTTTCAAGAACAGGCGAAAAATATAAGGTGGTTAGAGCGTTGCAGCTCGCGAAGGCATAATCCTCCAAGGTAACAGTTTTTGCCAGATGAACGCTTGTCAAAGAGGCGCAATTGAGGAAAGCTCTAGCGCCGACAGTCTTAACACTGTCAGGCAGAACAATGCTCTTTGCCTTTGAGCAGTTGGCGAAAGCATATTCGCCGATTTTCGTGACAGTCCCAGGAATCGAAATACTAAGCTCCTTGCAGCCGTAAAACATATAGGGCGGTATTTCGGTTAAAGCGGGCATCGCGACACTTTTGAGCGAGGCGCAGTTATAAAACGCTGAGGAGCCGATGTCAAGAGTGTCCTTCGGAATGGCGACACTGTCTAGCGAGGTACAGCCGTAAAACGCCGAGCTGCCGATTTTCGTGACTGTCCCCGGAATTGAGACACTTGTCATTTTAGTATAATTCTTAAAAGCGGACGCGCCGATTGAGGTGACAGGCTTGCCTTCTATTTTGTCGGGAATGCCGACGCCAGATGAGGAGCCCTTATACTTCGTAATTTCTACCGTCGTGCCGCCGCCTGTAAGGCTGTACTCGAAATCACCGCTGTCGAGGGCAAAAGCGGAAAGAGCCGAAGCCGGAACTAGCGACAGCAATAAAATCAAAGATAAAGACAGTGATATAAATTTTGTATTTTTTCTTTTAAATCCCATAATATTGAAAAACCTCCGTAAAAATATCTGTACTGTCATATTATCATAAAAGCGTGTATTTTACAATAATAAAATAAATATTGTAAAATAAGGTAAACGTAGAGCAATTTGAGTTTTTTTAAATAAAACATAAGAAAAACCGCCCGAACCGTTTCCGGCCAAGGCGGCTTTTGTTTTTATTTTGCGAAAGGAAACTCCTGTTTATTCTTCGTGACTAGAGACGAGAACTTCATTTTCTCTGAAGAGAAGCGACAGGCACCAGATACCTGCGAGGGCGATAACTGTATAAATGATTCTGCTTATTATTGCGCCCTGTCCGCCGAAAAGCCACTCGACTATATCAAACTGAAACAGTCCGATAGAGCCCCAGTTTATTGCTCCTATAATAACCAATACAAGAGATATTCTGTCCAGCATTGTCTTCAACTCCTTTTTTTCTTCTGCCGTTTCCGCTTAATCAAAGGCTTTGCGGGGTATAATAATCATTGAAAAGCGGATAAAATTTATTTACGGATTTTACAAACTGAAAATAAAAACAACGAAACCGCCGTTATTAATATCAGTCCGTAAAGTATTATTGTCCGTTTTTACTATGCTTATACTTACTGGATTCTGGACGCTGGATTCTGGACGCTGGATTCTGGATTCTGGATGCTGGATGCTGGATTCTGGATAATTTTTGTTTTTTGTGGAAAAATTTTGATTTTAGTGCTATAATGGTTTCAAATTGTACAAAAGGATTTGATTTTTATGGCTGAAGCTTTGAAATTTAAGGACGGAAAATTTAAAATTATGCTTGTGGGCGACCCTCATGAAAAGGCTGATGATAAAACCGAGCTTGAACAGGCGAAAATCAGGGATTACCTGAGACTGCAAAATGCTGCGCTGGACGCGCATAAGCCTGACTTAGTCGTTTTTATGGGCGATAATGCCGGAGGAAATAATGAATGCGACCTTAGAAAGGCGATTCACAGAATAGTAGAGCCTGTTAAATCAAGGAATATTCCGCTCGCGGCGGTTTTCGGCAATCACGACCTTGAGAAAAAAGTCGGCGACCAGGAAACACATATAAAAATTTACAATGAATACGATAACTGCCGCTTCAAGCGTGAGTGCTCCTTTTCGGACGATGAGGGCGACTATAACCTGCTCATATATGACGGCAGCGGAAAAAAGGCTATTTTTAACCTGTGGTTCATGTATTCCGGCAACCGCGCGCCGAAACAGTTTCATTCGAAATATGCCTTTGTCGGGGACAATCAGATTGCGTGGTACGAGGAGAGCTGCAAAAAGCTTGCCGAGGCGAACGGCGGCGAGGTATTACCCGCTATTTTGTTTCAGCATATCCCCGTCTGCGAGGAATACCGCTTGCTAAAAGAGGTCAGCCCGCTATCCCTGCTCTTTGACGGCGTGCCGGGTCTTAACGGCAAGGAGGGCAAATATTTTGTTTTTGACAAGAAAAACACCGATGTCACGGGTTATATGGGAGAGGCTCCCTGCACACCCGACTACAATAACGGTCAGTTTGACTCATGGAAAAAAATGGGAGACGTTTTCGCCGCGTTTTTCGGTCACGACCATATGAATGACTTTATCGGCACGGTTGACGGCATCAAGCTGGGGCAGGTAAAGCTCTCCGGCTTCCGGCAGTACGGCGACGGTCTCATGCAGGGCGTGAGAATTATTGAACTTGATGAAAATAATCCCAGAGAGTTTAAAACTTATATGTCCTATTACCGTGAGCTAATCGGCAACGACTGCGACTCCATTCACGGCACCCTGAAATGGCTGCGCGACAGGCAGGGCGTGAAGCTGGACATAGGCATCAGGCTTGCCGGTGCAGCGGCAGTAATCGGTGCGGGTGCGTTTGGGATTAAAAAACTGAAAAAGTTTATAAACAAAAATTAAACGGAGTTGAGATAATGTCAACCAGGGAAGAAATAGCAAAAAATTTATTTGCGGACAGCTACAATTGCGCTCAGTCAGTCGTCGCCGCTTTCTGTGAAGAAGAATGGCTTGACAAAAACACAGCTCTCAGGCTCGCAAGCGGCTTTGGCGGCGGAATGCGCTGCGGTGAGGTCTGCGGCGCGGTATCGGGCGCTGTTATGATAATCGGCTTGAAATGCGGATTTTATATCCCGAAGGATTTAGAACAGAAAGCTTATTGCAACAAGAAAACATATGAGTTTATCGAAAAATTCAAAGCGGAAAACGGCTCCGTTTTATGCAGAGATTTGTTGAAAATAAACATACAAACACCGCAGGATCACACAAAACCGGAGGTTCAGCAGCAGCATAAAATAATATGCCCTGACAAAATAGCCTCTGCTGTGAAAATACTTGAAGCTATGGATTTTTAATTATATTGAGGAAAATAAATGAAAAAAAACGCAGGATTTTATTTTAAACTTTTTGCCGAATTGTTTATGCTCAGCGCGTTCACTCTCGGGGGCGGCTATGTCATTGTACCGCTTATGCGCAAAAAGTTTGTTGAGCAGCTGCACTGGCTTGAGGACGCGGAAATGCTCGACCTTGTCGGTATTGCCCAGTCAACGCCTGGAGCAATGGCGGTAAACACGTCTATTCTTGTCGGCTACAAGTTTTTGGGTGTGGGCGGCGCGTTTATCGGCGCAGCAGCAACCGTTTTACCGCCGCTTATTATAATATCCCTGATTTATTCGGTCTATTCGGCTTTCAGCTCAAACGAAATTGTCATTGCAGCGATGAAGGGCATGAGCGTCGCCGTCGCGGCGGTCATAGTCGATGCGGTTATCTCACTCATAGGAGGAATTGCGAAAACCAAATCAAAATTCTCGCTGCTCGTGATGGCGGCGGCGTTTATTCTTGTTTATTTTTTCAAAGTCAACCTGTTTTTGGTCATACTCTCAGCTCTGATTCTGGGTTTGGTTTACACATATGTCTTTATAAGGCGGAAAGGCGAAAAAGGATGATTTTGCTTGAGCTTTACTGGGAATTTGTTAAAATCGGCTTGTTTTCGATTGGCGGCGGCTACGCGTCCCTGCCCTTGATTCAAGAGAGTATTGTCGGCGTGAAACAATGGCTGAGCGCGGCGCAGTTCACGGATCTTTTAACTATTTCACAAATTACACCCGGTCCCATAGCGATAAACAGCGCGACCTTTGTCGGTATGCACGTCAGCGGAATCGCCGGAAGCGTAATCTGTACCCTCGGCTATATCACTCCGTCATTGATTTTTTCGCTGATTCTCGCCTTTTTTTACTATAAATTCCGCTCACTGGGGGGTGTTCAGGCGGCTTTCGCGGGGCTTCGCCCAGCTGTTGTCGGTTTGATTATGAGCGCCGCACTGAGTATAGCTCTCCCGATACTTTTCGAAACCGGCGAAAACACTTTCACGAGTTTTATAAAACCTGCAGAAATAATAATGTTTTGCGCTGTGCTGATAATCCTGCGTTCTTTCAAAAAGCTGAATTCCGCTCTTGTGATTCTCGCCTGTGGGCTAGCCGGAGGGGCGTATTTTTACTTTGTAAAATAAAAAAAGACTGCCGGAGCAGCCGCTATGTAAACGATGATTAAATCATCGTTTACAGGAACTAGGGATCAGGAACTAGGGATCAGGAGCTAGGGATCAGGAGCTAGGGATCAGGAGGTAGGCGTTAGGGCTGTCGGATAAGGCTTCGCCTTATAATCTATTTTATTCCTGTCTTATCATAGATTGATTTATTGTTCACTTATAGTTTTATAAAAATCTAAATTATACTTAATTTTTCATAAAATTTAAAATACATCAAGAGGCATACTGCTGATAATTAACTTTTGTAATTTACTATTATTTCATCAACAATAATTTTTGTCCCGGTACAACCGGTCTTTCTGTCACTGCATGATAAACAATTTCCATATTATGTTCTCCCTAGAGAAATTATGCTAGAATCTGTGTAGTTTTTCCCGGACAACTTATTGCTTGGCAATGTCTCCCTGTTCACCGGTTTATCCACTTTGTCCGGCGAATATTCACTATGTCCGCTCATTTATCCGCTTTATCCGCTTGACAGGAGTGAATATTCAGATGCAAGCGGTGTTGGAGTATCTCAAGGAACACGGTTCGATTTCTCAAGGGGAATTGCAAGAGCTGCTGAGCATCAAAAGAACCCGCGCGTTTACACTGATAAAGCAGATGTCCGACGCGGGTCTTTTTAAGGTTGAGGGGCGGGGCGCAAACAGGAGGATAATTCTTTTTAATTGACAATTGTCAATTGTCAATTGTCAATTGTCAATTGCTTTAAGCTTGACAAATCGAGCAGCTCATAGTTTTTTTATAAACGACGCAAATTGCCCGAGGATTATCTTCACGCCGCCCGGCGAATTGCTCTCAATATTCAACGGCATTATCGGGTCGTGGACACTCAGACGCAGCAGCATAAAGCCGTCACCGCAGGTTTTATCAAAAGAAATCCGAACACCCTCGAAGTTTTCAGCTGCGACTGTCCAGCCATTTTGTTTGTTTGCGTAATCTTTTAGTTCGTCTATAATTTTCTCGCCGTACGCTTTAAAATCCGGCGTATCTATTCTAAATCGTAGCTCCTTCTCCTCTGCCGGCTCCCGAAGGTCGGCAATGAGGTCAGGGAGCTTTTTGCCTGTGTTTCGCAGCTGAGCGGCTTTAATGATAATTCTTGTTATCAGATAAGCACCGTCGTCAAGGAAGTAATTCTCCCTCATCGCCGCGTGTCCTGAGGTCTCAATTGCCAGAGGGCAGGAAATGCCCTCGCTGTTGAGCCTGACAGCTTCGTTTATAACGTTTTTATAACCCCTTTTGAAGCGGTGATGCACGCCGCCGAGGTTTTTATTGATGAATTCACCAAGACCGTCCGAGGTGACGGAATCAGTCACAATCGTACCGCCGGGACAGATCTCAAGAGCGATTACTGAAGCGAGAGCGACAAGCCTGTTGCGGTTTATTTCACCGCCGTCTGCACCGACACAGGCCGCCCTGTCAACATCCGTGTCGAAGATAACGCCGAGGTCCGCCTTATTTTTTATGACAGCATCACAAATGAATTTCATAGCACCCGCGTCCTCAGGGTTGGGCACATGATTCGGAAAATTGCCGTCAGGCTCAAGAAACTGGCTGCCTTCTGTATCCGCACCCAAAGGTCTGAGCACTTTGTCGGCATAGAATCCGCCGACGCCGTTTCCCGCGTCCACTACGATTTTAAAGCCCGTGAGGGGCTTATGGTAATTTTCCGCGTTTACGGCTTTTATTATCATTTCGCGAAGAATAAGGGCGTACTGCGACATGAAGTCCACGCTTTCAAGAACGCCGGTATGTACATATTCGAGAGCGGAATAATTAGGCGCGTTTCGGAGAATTTCGGTGATTTCATCGCCCTCAAAGCCGCCGCCGCGCGTGAAAAACTTCAGCCCGTTCTTATCCTTCGGGTGATGGCTGGCGGTAATCTGCACCGAAGCGTCACAGCCGAGGTGAACACAGCAAAGAAACATTGCCGGTGTTGACGCGAGGGAGCAGTCACACACGTGAATATTCTGAGAGCGAAGGGTTTTTATCACGCACTTCTTTATACGCTCTGAGGAAAGCCGCGAGTCATGACCTACGGCGATTTTCATTTTCTCAGCTTTTTTGCCGAGTTTTATTTCGATAAAATCAACAAAGGAAGCGATTATCGCCTCGACTGTTTCGTCGTTAAGCTCACAATCCTCGCCAAGTGCCGTCCCCCTTATGTCCGTTCCGCTTTTTAAATGTAGTAAATCCATAATAGCTCCTCATTCCATTATTTAATCGCCAGCGAAAATAAATATTGCTGAGCGACGCCTTCAAAGCCTTTGACGCATTCCGGTAATCCCCGGGGATACAGCTCCTCTGTGAGCCTCTTTATATGCCTGTCAACTGGGTAGACCTCTTTTCGCGAAAAGCCGAACAGCATTGTGCAGTCCGCGACCTTCTGCCCCACGCCGTAAATGCTCATGAGTTTTGTCCTAAGCTCGTCTGTGGACAGCGCGGATATTTCTGCGAGATTTATTTCTCCCGAGCTAACTTTTCTTGCCGCGTCTAGTATGCCCCTCACCCTGTAGCCCGCGCGAATAGGTGACAGCTCACCCTCGCTGAGTGCTGCTAACCTTTCGGGTGCCGGGAAGGCGTAAAAATCGCCGTTCTTCTCGCCGAAACAGGTGCAGAGCCGGTCGATTATCCCCTTTATCCTTGTGATATTGTTGCAGGCTGAAATAATGAACGAGCAAAGCGTCTCCCACGGCTCCTGCCGAAGAATTCTAAGGCAGCCGAAGCGGTCTATTGCCGCACTGAGGGTTTTGTCCTCCCGAAAAGCTTGCAAAATCTCCTCATAATCGGTGTTCAGGTCGAGGTAATCGATGAATCGTGCCCTGATGTCTGTTTCCCTTGCACCGAGGAAAAGAAGATCGCTGCCGTCCTCAAGAATTCGCGCACCGTATGAGCCGAAGCCGCCCGAATACGCGCCGTCCGCGAGAGAGCGCCAGCGAAAGCACTGGCCGCCGTCAAGGGTGAGAGGAAGATTCAATTTACCGAAGCCGGAAACACGTACGCCATAATTGTTCTCTATAATAATCATAAAACAGGCTCTTTTCATCGAATGAATCAAATGGAAATTATTGACAAAAACATGAACAAAAATCTTTATGTAAGTTTGTCATTTTTATCTACGAAATGTATATATCGTAAAGCTGCTAAAACAAACAGTATACGCTTATTGTTCCAAATAAACATCAAAAGGCATTTTTCTAATTAACAAATGTTAAAAAACCTTTAAATATCGCGGGTTTTTAACATTTTCAACAGAGTTATCAACATAAAACATTCAAAAAACGGTATACGCTGGGTATAATTTACTATTATTAACTCAATTTACGCACCTTCGAAAACAATGATTTAGACATTAGACATTAGGTAACCACTGATTAATAGAAATTTACTAACTTTTGTATATTCATTGATTTTACAAAGCTTGATATATCAAGCTTTGTAAACGAAAATTTTTGGCTCTGTCTGTGAACGATGATTAAATCATCGTTCACTTAGATTGTAGACAGTAGATGGTGGTCGCGAATTGATTAATATGTGTTTTTTTTCTCTATGCTCGCGGTGTTTAAAAATTTTTAGCATTTATTATAATTGTTCGCGGACAAGTTTATCGATTTTTTATGAGTTCTAAAATGTGACCTCTATCTAATGTCTAATGTCTAAAGTCTAAAGACTAAAATACCAAACAGTTAAATTAGGGTGCGAAAGCTGAGTTATTAATCTTTTTCTCTGTATATATTTCCCTTTGCAGGAAAAACTGAAAGGGAAATATTATCAAATGCAGATAAGCTAATATTTAACTATTTATTTAGGATTGGTGAAATTTAATGATTAAGGGCGTAAACCGTCAGGTAGTGGAAGTTAACGATGTCGGCAACGAGTTTTTTGAAAAGGCGATTCTTTTTGTTAAACCGGAATATTACGGGCTGGGTGAGGGCAAGCTTCACGAGAGGGCGCAGGCAATAATCAAACGCGCGGGCAATCCGCCGGTGACAAAGAGCACTGCGGGTGCCAAGGGTGAGCGGGCATGGATAAAATACACGGCTTTCTGCGTTTTAGGCGCCGCTATGAGCGCGGTAATATTTTCACTGATAAGTATTCTTCGCTAGCTTATACTAATCACTGATAAAAACGTTGAAAAATTTGCGAGGATTTTTTGCGTTTTACAAGGATGCCGACGCTGACGGGCTGACGCCCGTTAAGGAGAAAGACGCAGTAAAACACAAAAAAGACCGTAAATATACAATGTTTTTTATCAGTGGTTAGTATTAGAAATTCACCTAGTTTAATGGCGGTTTATTATTGCTTTTCAGATTTTTTTGTGTTAGAATAAATCATCTTTTATCTTTTGCTCTCTATTATGATAAAAGATTTTATGTCTCTTGTCAAGATAGCGGTAGACAACCGGTATTTTATATGAAAGATTGGGAAAAGCATGATTTTATCTGATAAAACAATAAAAGCCCTGCTTGCAAGCGGACAGCTCGGGATTGAGCCGCTGACACCAGCCCAGATTCAACCGGCGAGTGTGGACATTCGGCTAGGTACTTCGTTTTCACAGCTTGTGACTGAGCTGAATTCCACCGTTAAAATGGATGCACCGATAGAATACAGAACCATACAAACTGAGAGCTTTGTTTTGCAGCCGAAGCAATTTGTTCTCGCGACAACGATGGAGTATTTTCGTCTGCCTGACAATATGACCGCCTTTGTCGAGGGCAGAAGCTCACTGGGGAGACTGGGGCTGTTCATCCAGAACGCCGGATGGGTTGACCCGGGCTTTGAGGGTGAAATTACTCTTGAGCTTTTTAATGCCTGCGAGCACCCGATTGAGCTTGTTTCAGGAAGACGAATCGGTCAGCTTGTTTTCGCACAGCTTGACCGCGACGCTGAAAATCCTTACAGAGGCAAATATCAGTCCCAGCGCGGAGCAACCGGCTCAAAAATATTTAATGATTTAGAAATAGTTTAATTAATCTAAAAAAATAACCGGGCAGGGGAATTATCAACCCCTGCCCGGTTATTTTTTTAGATAAGCAAAATTATTTCATGTGGTTTCAGTTTACAGTATCTAGTGTCTAGCGTCTAGAATCCAGAATCTAGAACTCCGTAACCGCAAAGAAATTCTGTTTTGGCATGCCGTTCACGTCGAAAAGCATCGGCCATTCTTTTCTTATATTGCCCTCGGAGGTGCCGTAAACTATAACGGTGTGTGCGTCGTCAAGCCCCCAGAAGGTTATGCCGTTGACGGTGTCCTTGTTGTCACGGCAGACCTTGAAGAAGTTTTTATACTTAATCATCTGCCATGTTTCGAGCCATTCCGGCAGTTCCTCGGTTCTCTGGCGTTCATTTTCATAAATCTTGATGTCCATTTCGGTGACCTCAAGCTTAATGCCGAGCTTTTTGCAACGCTCAATGATTTTTGAGAGAGCTTTGAAATTGAAGTCGAAGGGGAGGGTGCTGACTGTGCCCATGTGCCCCTGAATGCCCACGCCATCAATTCTGATGCCTTCCTTTTTCAGCTTCTCGACCACAGAGAACATGTTGTCTGTCTTAGCCTTGTTGCCGAGCACAAAGGTCTCGTTGACAAAGAGCAAATCGTCGTCCCCGGCGTATTTTGCGGCTAACTTGAAGGACTCACGCATATAATCCTCGCCCGCGATTTTAAAAACAGGGATATTCTCCTTGAGCTGAGAGGACCTGTCATACTGGAAGGGCTCATTGACGACATCCCAGCTGTCGACGACATCACGGTATCTCTCCATGACGGTTTTCATAAATGTATCCATGCGGGCATATAGCTTTTCCTTTGAAACAAGCTGAGTTTTCTCCGCGTCCTCGAAATACATCCAGGTTTCCGAAACAGGCCAAATCAGGCAGTGTCCGCGGAGCTTTATGTTGTTTTCGCGGGCAAAGTCGGCAATTTTATCCATTGGCGCAAAGTCCCAGACGCCTTCGGCAGGATTCAGAGAATGCTGCTTCAGCTCAAATTCGGGTGTCAGTGAATTAAAATTCTTTGTGATAAATTCAGGGATGCCTTCCTCATAAAATTCGCCTGAATAAACGGCGGCGCCTATGTCGAAATAATCCTCATAAGCACTTGCGATGCCTTCATAATTCTCATCTCCAAGCCTGTCCTTATAGTCCAGGGTTGACTTGTCGATACCGGCAAAAATCATCGCTATGGGGAGCAGGAAGGACATGATTTTATACATAAATCCGGGTAAAAAGTCGTACATAATTTTCCTCCAAGCAATTAAATTGCAATTCGTGCAAGTATGCTAACGTGGGCTTGGCTTGCCAAGCCCACAACCCAAGTCTTGTTTATTATTGAGCTTTCAGCCCACTAAGGTACTAAAAATCGCAGACGGCATAAAAATTCTGTTTCGGCATACTGTTTTTATCAAACAGCAGTGGCCATTCTTCGCGCCAGGTGTCTGTGACATAATTATAAGAGCACACTGAATGGGCGTCGTCTATGCCCCAGAAGGTGACATTTGTCACAATATCTTTATTATCACGCAGAACCTTAAAGAAGTTTTTATACTTGTTTATCTGCCACAATTCAATCCATTCCGGCAGCTCGGTATACGGCTCCTGATAATTCGAGGTGTGAATTTTCATATCCATCTCGGTAATCTGAACCTCAACGCCCATTTTGCGGCAGCGGTTGAGAACCTTCTTCAGCGTTTGCGCGTTCGCGTTGACGCTTATAGTGTCGACATGACCCTGCAAGCCTACACCGTCAATGCGTATACCCTCGCTGCGCCAGCGTTCGACATTTTCAAGGAGGTTGTCAGCCTTGGCGGGATTGTTGAGCACAAAGGTTTCGTTCAAAAAGAGCTTATCCTCCGGCTCGGCATATTTCGCGGCGATTTTGAAGGCTTCGGTAATATACTTGTCGCCGGCAATTTTATACCAGTTGACATCTTCCTTAATCTGAGGGCTTCTCGCGTGATTGAAGGGCTCGTTTACAATATTCCAGTCGTCGACAATATCGCCGTAACGCTCGAACATCTCGCGAATAAAATCGTCCATTCTCGCGAAAAGCGTAGCCTCGTCAACTAAAGCGGTTTTAGTCTCGTCGGTATATGCCATCCATGTGTCATAAACAGACCACATAATCGGGTGGGCGCGCATGGTGAGACCGTTATCGCGTGCGAAATTCGCTATTAAATCAGCGTCGCCGGTCGTCCATACACCCTCATTCGGGTTGACACTTGTCTGACCGAAGCCCCATTCGGGTGTCACAGAGTTAAAGTTCTTGAGGATATGGTCAACAAGCCTCTGATCCCCGAGCTCCGGCGGGTTAATCGCCGCGCCTATGGGGAAATAATCCTCATAGACCTCGTAAAGCCCCTTGTAGTCAGGGTCGCCCAGATGTGCAGAATAATCGAGCTTTGCGGGCGTTGTGCCGGAAAGCATGAGAATCAGCGGCAGAAACAGGGACATAAACTTGTTGAAAGTTTTCGGAATAAACTGCATAATAAAGACCTCCGATTAAACAAGATTAATGCCGAGACTGTTGAATATGCTTCCGATGGCTTCAAAAATTCTTCTGAAAAAATCCCCGATTCCGAGCTTATCCATGGAGTCAAGGAACTTCATAAGCGCCTCGTCAACCGAAGGACCGAAATTCTTTGCAAACTCTTCTAAATTCATTGAAAGGCCTCCTTTTCTGAAAATCATTATTATTAACACAAATTAGTATTTGTGTTGATTAAATTTATACTAGCACAACAGGATTTGTTTATTTTTATAATATGGAAAAATGAAAAAAAATGTCAATTTTCCGGCGGTTATTTTTTTATCGTATGCCGTCGTTCGCACACGGCGGAAAATATACAGCATACTGAAAAACGCTTATTTGCATTTACAGTACGCTGTATATAGTTGTCTTATTAATCGCATTTAAAAAATATCTGTCATTTAATTGAATTTAAACAATTCCTTTAGCCATTTTGTGATTTTTTGTATGAACTCAATTATTTTTTCCCAGAGAGAAAGGGGGTTTTTACGCAGTCCGTCAATTGCCTTTTGAAGATCGGCAATTTGAGAATCAACTTGCGCCTGGGAAACATCAGCGTCTGCGACGATATTTTGCGCATCGGTAATTGCCGCTTGAAGAGTATTCCATGTCGCATCGCTGTAACCGTTTTTCTCAATCGCTTTGGCTTGCGTTATCAGTGTGGCAAGGGTGTCAACAACTGCCGCATTCACTGTCAACATTGCGGGCTTAGTATACAGCTTGATTGAGCCTGTGTCGTTTTCAATAATATTTGTTATTGTGATTTCATTGCGATACAGATTACCGTTCATGGACAATGATGTTGCCGTTAAAATATAAATACCCGAGTTGCTGCTATTACTGTCTTCTACATCCTTCCATGTCTTGCCGTTATCGGTAGAAATCTGCCACTGAACCGCAGGAACAAGCAAGCACTCTTCCGTTGGTATGACACCGGCATTAAATGTGGTTGAATTTGTTACATTTACGGTTTTATTCTCAGGATTTATTATACCGTCAATGCCCGCACCGTCAGTGCCGTCAGATGCGTTTGGAGCGTCAGCGCCGTCGCCGGAGGAACCGCCATAACCGATATTTGCGCCTTTTCCGCCTTTATAATTTATACCGCTGCCCGTGCCGCCTTGAGCGTATACTTCATTCTCTCCCGGCGGGTAACTGCTCGCAAGCGGAATGTTGATGATGATAGAGCTAACCCCACCGCCGAGCTTTGACTTGTGTGCTGAGGAAGTATCAGCAGTACCGCCTCCGCCGCCTATACCGGCGCCTCCGCCGTTTCCTCCGCGGTTTGCAGTCGTTGTATTACCGTTGCCGCCGATTGCTGTAACACTACCGCCGTTTATTGTAATATTGCCGCTGCGTTGACCGTTACCGCCGGACGGCGCAATGCCGCCTCCGATACCTGCGGCACTACCGTCACCGTTTGCTGTAACAGCTCCGCCGTTTATGGTAATGCTGTCGCCGCTTATACCTGCGTTGCGTGTGCCTTTAGCAGTGACATTTCCGTTGTTTATTACAATATCGCTGCTCTCAATACCGGCGCCGAAACGATAGCCTGTAGCTTTAACAATACCTCCATCAATGGTGATGCTTCCGCTGCACATGCTGCTGTTACCTCCGCCGATACCCGAACCTCCAAGGAAACTGCCGGCAGTGGCAGTAACCGTTCCGCCGCTGATTGTGACAGTACCGCAAGCGCCGCCGCCTTCAGAGCCGTTACCTCCGCCAATACCCGCACCGCCGTTTAAACCGCCTTTAGCAGTGACCTCTCCGCCGCTTATACTGATAGTTCCGCCGCCGCCGCCGTTACTGCCGCCGATACCTGCGCCGCCGGAGCCGCCGTTAGCTGTTATTACTCCGCCGGTTATGCTTATGTTTCCGCAATCATTGAAATAGCCGCTGCCGCCGATGCCGGCGCCTTCTTTGCCGGTTGCCGCGAGGCTGCCTGTTCCGCCGATAACCAAGGTAGAACCAGCCGAAACCTCTAAACCTGCTTTTTGGCCTTGTGTACCGTTACTGTTAAGAATATTCGCACCTACTAATGTTAGGTTGACCGTTGCGCCAGCCATAGAAAAGGAACAATCGCTAACAACGATATTAGCATTGTCAAGTATTACATTTACATCCGCGCCAGGCTGTACAACAACCCGGTTTTCTGTAGTTGCTCCTGTTATTGTAACATCTCCCGTGACAGTAAAAACCATATCCGAGTACGACCAGCCCGTACCCTGTGTTGTCACGCTGTCATCAAGGTCAATGAAGTCATCGCTTGAAATGGCAAGCGCCGAGACCGGAAGGAGCGCCAGAATAATGAACAGAGTTAACAGAATTGCTAAAACTTTTTTCATGCTTAGACTCCTTTTCAAAAATTTGTAAAATCAACACCAGCTATGTAATGTGTCGATTTTCTTCATGTTAACACAATAAAATTTGTTTATGTTTACAATTCGGAAAAATGAAAAAATAAGCTAATTTGACAACCGGAAAATGAAAAAAAAGTCGATTTTCCAACTGGTATTTTTCCTTTTCGGCATAAATCCAAAAAAAGCATTCCGAAAACATCGGAATGCTGATAAATATATCATGCTGACTCAGCATCTAGCATCTAGCATCTAGAATCTAGCATCTAGCATCTAGAATCTAGTATCGGCTGCAACTGCTTGCCGCTCAGTGCCATCTCCATTGCGGGAATCATTTTCCGGAAGTCTGCGACAATGGAGTTGGGCTTGTTTTCGCAGTCGTCCTGAGAGTAGGGTACAAAATAAATATGCTTGCGGTTGTGGAGCTGTCCGATGTTTTTCGCGGCGGCGGACAGCGCATCATTAGTTGAAATTCCAATGAGAACGGGACGTTGATTGCGTAGATGCGATTTGACCGCCAGCGTGACGGCGGTGTCGGCGATTCCTGCCGTGATTTTCGCGAGTGTATTGCCCGTGCAGGGTGCGATAATCAGAATATCAAGCAGGTGTTTCGGACCGATTGGCTCGACATCATTTATTGTATGCATTATTTTTTTACCGCAAATACCTTCGATTTTTTCGATAAAATCCTCGGCTTTTCCGAAACGGGTGTCCGTGGAATAAGCGTTCGCGGACATAATCGGCTGAACACTGTGCCCCATTTCGCACAACTTCTGCATATACGGTAGGACGGCGCCGAAGGTACAGAAGGAGCCCGTTAGGGCAATGCCGACTTTTATATCACTCATTATATTTCCTCCTTCAGAATATTAAAAATTGTGGTGCATATTATTTGCGCCGCGGTTTTCGGAGAGGTTCGCCCGGGGATTGAGCCCTCTTTTATAACCTTGATTTTCATCTCCTGAGCCGCCGCGAAGTCAACCCCGAAGGGAGAGGAGGCGATTTCTATAACCGGCGAGTCCTCCTTCATTTTACGGAGAATTTTTCTGTCTATAACGAGAGAGGGAACGGTATTGACAACCGCGTCGAATTTTCCGGCTGTGGCAGCGAAATCCTCGTAGAAGCAGGCGTTATGACCGTTAACAAGCGCCTTAGCGGCGGCGCTGTCGCTCCTGACCACAGCAGTGACCTCCGCACCTAAAGCCTTCAGAACCCTCGCAACCGCCTCGCCGCACCGTCCGAAGCCCGTGACGGCAATCCGCGAATCTTTTATCGTAACCGGCAGCTTCATAATCAATGTCGCCGCGACCCCCTCGGCGGTAGGCACGGCGTTAAGCAGAGCCAGCTCTTCGCGTTCGAGGTAATCGTAATAAGTTATGTTTTTTTCCTTAAGCAATTTTTTCCACGCCTCCGGCAACATGCTGCCAAGCAGCAGCTTTGAAGGGTTCAGGTATTCAAGCAGCTGTGAAAAGCTGATGTTTTCCTTTGAAAATGAAGCGTTTATATTTACGGCGTCAATACTTGAGGGGAGCGGCAAAATCACCGCGTCACATTCACTCACTGCGTTCTCGAGTGTTCCACCGAACTCATACTCACGTTTTAATCCCTGCTCGCCGAAGCCGTATGATTTGACGTCAAAGCCTTCAGCCATAAGCATTTCCGGCATATACAGCTGACGCACATCACCCCCGCAAAGCAGCAGGTTTTTTATCTGTTTCATATTTTTAATCAGTCCTTACTCTTTGTTAAATTTCCGGTAAACAATAAATTTTTTAACAAACACGGAAATTATTTCTTTGTACCTATTTGCATTTTATGGTTTTATCACCTGTTTGCTACCTCAAAAAATTAAAGAATAAAATTTATTTTCATAAACATGTTTATTTTTCTGCACT
The DNA here is from genome assembly GCA_031551635.1 of Oscillospiraceae bacterium. Classification (GTDB taxonomy): domain Bacteria; phylum Bacillota; class Clostridia; order Oscillospirales; family Acutalibacteraceae; genus JAVBNH01. The sequence continues at coordinate 39,793 of JAVBNH010000028.1, forward strand.
GGCGTATTATAATAGTATGATAATAAAAAATAAATCGGGAATACGGAGCAGTCAGCCTGTTAACCTGTTAGCCTGTCTCCTGTAACCTGCAAAATGAAACGGGGGTTGTTTTTTGGACATCTCGCAAGCACTTAAACAATATAAAAAAATTCATTTTATCGGTATTGGTGGCGCGGGAATGAGCCCGCTTGCCGAAATTCTTCTCAGCCGCGGCTATGCTGTCAGCGGTTCGGACAACAACGAGAGTGATACTCTCAGCCGCATGAGAGAGAAGGGTATACCTGTTTTTATGGGACATTCGCCGCAGAACCTTGAGGACGCGGAGGTCGTCGTGCATACGGCGGCTTTGCTCAGCGATAATGTTGAGCTAGTGGCTGCTCATGAGCGCGGTTTGCCGGTTTTTGAACGTTCGGCACTTCTTGGGGAAATAAGCCGCGAGTTTCCGCGCTGTGTCGGTATTTCCGGCACCCACGGCAAAACAACCGTCACCTCGATGACGGTTCAGATTCTGCATATGGCGGGGCTTGAGCCGAATGCCGTTATAGGCGGAAGGCTGCCCCTGCTCGGCTCGAATGCCGCGGTGGGCGCGTCTGATTTGTTTGTTTGCGAAGCCTGTGAATTCGCTTACACCTTCCTCCGGCTCTCTCCCTCCTGCTCAGTTATTCTGAATGTTGACGAGGATCATCTCGACTGCTTTAAAACAATGAAAAACCTGATGCAGGCATTCACCGATTTCGCCGCTCTCGCGAAGGATACGGTGATTTTTAACGGTGACGACGCGAACACGCTCGAGGTTTTGAAAAATGTTCAGGGCAAGAAGATGATTTCCTTCGGTATAGGCACGCATAACGAATGGCGAGCGGAAAATATCGAGCTTCTAAACGGCGCATTTCCGAGCTTTGATATTATGTATAAGGGCGAAAATATGGCGAAGGTGAGGCTTGCCGTGCCGGGCGAGCATAATGTTTACAACGCTCTCGCGGCTATTGCCTGCGCGGTTTACTGCGGCGCGGACATCGCCCAGTGCGTCAGGGGACTTGAGAGCTTCGGCGGTGCGGGGCGGCGCTTTGAGATTCTTTATAATGAGGGCGGCATAACCGTTGTCGACGACTACGCTCACCACCCGGCGGAGCTGAAGGTCACGCTGAAGGCGGCGAAAAAAATGAACTACAAGCGCGTTATTGCGGTTTTCCAGCCATTTACCTACTCTAGAACCGCTATGCTCCTTGACGACTTCGTCTCTGTTCTGAAAATCGCCGACAGGGTTGTTATGACTGAGATTATGGGTGCGAGAGAGGTCAACACCTACGGCATTTACACCTCACAGCTCGCAGAAAAAATCCCCGGAAGCGTTTGGTTTAACACCTTCGGGGAGGTTGCGGATTATTGCGTCGGCATCATGCAGGAGGGCGATCTGATAATCACCCTTGGCTGCGGTGACATCTATAAGGCGGCGAAGATGATGATTGAGAGGCTGAGGTTGTAAAACAAAATTTATAAATAAAAAATATCTTATAATTATTTTTACTCCCGCAAGCAGCTATAATCTATAAGCTAAGTAAGGGATTGTTAAATGCTGTGTGCAGGAGTATTGTTTTATTCTTTTGTGTGAGATTGTAACAGCTTTGTTGCAAGTGTTGCGCCACAATGCATCCCAATTTCCATGTAGACATCTTCTAAAGTGCTTGCATAATGGCATATATGTTCAGTAACTTTATCATATTCCGCCATATCCGGAAATTTTGATTGTAGCATTGCGGTTGCAGGTTTCAATGCATCATCAATTCGTTGCTTATAAGGTTTATCGCTGATTTCTACGCATTCAGAACCATGTAATAAAAATTCACGAATATGTTGCAAATCTAATCGTTCAAAAATTTCTGTAATATAACTCATAAACCGCATCTCACTTTTTAAGCATATTTTTGAACTGATTATATCATGATGTATCATGATATGTCAATATGTTTATTGAAATATCACCTGATTGTTTTTTTTATTGATTCGATTATAATATAGTGAGAAAGGGTGATTGTTCAATGGGTGACACGATACATAACAGAAAACAATGGTCTACTGCAACGGATTATGATTTGTATACAAAATTTAAAAAGCTTTCAGCAGATACAAGAATTGCGTCTACTAAATTGTTGGATGAAGCTATAGAGGATTTGCTTGTAAAATACAAGGTGATTGACAAGAAGGAAAAAACGCCCTGAAAAATCAATAATTAAGATTATACAGATGTAGCGACAACGTATTGACAACAGCATTCCTTTAAGATATAATTATTTTGCAAGGAGATGATATGATGCCAACAATTCAATTTCGCATAGATGAGGCAACAAAAGCGCAATCTAATGCAATTTTTAAACATTTGGGAATCACGATGTCGGATGCAATAAATATGTTTTTGCGCCAGTCTATTTTGCGCGGCGGTCTGCCGTTTGAGCTGACTATACCGAGATATAACGAAACTACTCTTGCGGCTCTTGCTGAAATGGAAAAGAGCAAAGGAAAAAATATCCAAGGTAAATCCGTCAGCACCGCACTATCAGAGCTAAAAGCAGAGGACGGCGACGATGAGTGAAAGTACGCTGGAAGAACCAATTTAAAAAAGACTACAAATTATTGATGAAACAGGGGAAGGCTATTGCAGCACTGGATTATGTTATTGAAGAATTAGCGATGCCGAATATTTTATCTGAAAAGTATCAGGATCATCCGCTCAGGGGAGAATTTAAAGGATATAGGGATTGTCATATTGAACCTGATTGGATTTTGATTTATGGGTATGAGACAATGGAGAACGGCGAACAGCAGTTGCTTCTTGTCAGAACAGGATCGCATTCGGATATACTTGAATAATCTGCGAATAATTTAACATGGGTTTAGCTTGCCTAGCCCACAACCAAGAACTTGTTTTTTATTAAGCTTTCAGCCCATTAAGGTACTAAATATATTGTGTTATCTGCGCTCTTGCAATTATTGTAAAAATCCTGTATAATAACCCCACCGGGCTAAGTGCCTAAAAATTTTGGGAGGTTTTTTAATGAAAAAACGTATTTTTTCCATCGTTCTCGCAATGCTCCTGACGCTCAGCATTTTTTCGCTCGCGTCCTGCACCGATTCTGGTGAGAAGAACGGAACCACCGCTCCGGCAACAACCGCGGGCAGCACAACCACAGCCGCGCTTCAGCCCCTAAAGGTTGCGACAAGCGCCGACTTCGACCCCTTTGAGTTCAAGGAAAACGGCGAATACAAGGGCTGCGACATCGATATTATCAATGAAATCGCAAAAAGAGCCGGATATACGCTTGAGATTCAGGATATGGAATTTGACGGGATAATCGCCGCTGTTCAGTCCGGAACCGCCAATATCGGCATCTCCGCATTGACGATAACTCCGAAACGCCAGACCAGCGTTGATTTTTCCGAGCCCTATTATACAACTTATCAGGTTATAATCACTCTTAAGGACGATACAAAATTTACCGGCACGGACAAAGCCGCACTTGAAACTCAGCTCAAGGGCAAGAAAATCGGCGTTTGCTCGGGCTACACGGGCAAATCCTATGTCGAGGGCGACTCGGAAATGGGTCTGCCGGGAATTCCGAACACAAAGCCGACTGTTTTTGACAATATTTCGCTTGCTATAACCGCTCTCAAGAACGGCTCGATTGACTGTGTGATAATGGACGACATCGCCTCAAAGCAGGCTGCGTCCGCTGCGGGCAACACAAATGTAAAGGTTATCGATGTTCCGCTGACGGTTGAGGATTACGCTATCGCCATTAAAAAGGGCGACACCGCAACAAAGGCGAAGATTGACAACGCTATCAAGGCTATGAAGACTGACAAAACACTTGACGGATTCCTCACTAAGTGGGAACTTATCTGATGTTTGATAATTTTTTTGAGCGGATTGTTCGGCAGTATATAGACGGCGGCGGCTTTCAGCTGCTGCTTGACGGACTTGGAAACACGCTGATTATGGCGGTCGCGGGCTTCGCTATAGGCGTAGTCCTCGGCACTCTGCTGGCTGTTTTCAAGGTTGTCGGACGCAATAACATTTTCACAAGGCTGCTTTCAGGCTTTGCGAGTGTTTATATCACGGTTTTCCGCGCAATTCCGCTCGTTGTTCTTCTTCTGCTTGGGTATTACGGCATCTTCGGACCCATGCAGATTGCGCCGCTGCCGGTTGGTATTGTCATTATGGGAATAAACAGCTCGGCATATGTCGCGGAAATTGTTAGAAGCGGCATTCAGGCGGTTGATAAAGGTCAAATGGAGGCCGGGCGTTCGCTCGGTCTTTCATACATTGCGACTATGAGCAGGATAATCCTTCCCCAGGCGATAAAAAATATCCTGCCCGCTCTCGGAAACGAGCTTGTCACTATTATTAAAGAAACAGCTGTCGCCGGTTTTATCACTGTTTTCGACATGACCAAGGCGACACGGGACATTGTTTCAAAGTATTACGACGCGTTTGTGCCGTACTTAATGCTCGCACTGGCTTATCTTGTCGTTGTTCTGGTGGCGACCTTCCTTGTAAACCGCTTTGAAAGGAGGCTGCGCAGAAGTGATTCTCGTTAAAAATCTTCATAAATCCTTCGGTAAAAATGATGTACTCAGGGGTATTGACATCGAGATAAAAAAGGGTGAAAAAATCGTTGTCGTAGGTCCCTCCGGCTCAGGAAAGAGCACATTTTTACGCTGCCTGAACCTTCTCGAGCAACCGAGCAACGGCGAGATATGGTTTGAGGGAGTTAAGATAAACGATAAAAAATGCGATGTTGACGCGCACCGGAAAAAAATGGGCATGGTTTTCCAGCTCTTTAATCTTTTTCCGCATAAAACAGTGTTGCAAAATATAACCCTAGCGCCGATTTATCATAAGCAGAACCGGGAAACCGCGGAAAAAAACGCCATGGAGCTGCTCGAGAGAGTCGGACTCGTTGAAAAGGCGAACGACTACCCGAGTTCACTCTCAGGCGGGCAGAAGCAGAGAATCGCAATAGTGCGCTCCCTCGCAATGCAGCCGGATGTGATGCTCTTTGACGAGCCCACAAGCGCGCTTGACCCGGAGATGGTCGGCGAGGTGCTGGAGGTCATGAAGGAGCTTGCGGACGAGGGAATGACTATGGTCGTCGTCACCCATGAAATGGGCTTCGCAAAAGAAGTCGCAAACAGGGTACTCTTTATGGACGAGGGTAAAATCCTAGAGGACGCACCGCCGGAGGAATTTTTCACGAAGGCGAAAAACGAGAGACTGAAAGAATTTTTGTCAAAAGTTTTATAAAATATTTTATGGGTAAACGATGTTAAAGAATCGTTTACCCATACATATTGTTAATAAAAAAGAAATTTTTGACATTATAGGGTATATCACATATGTTAAATTTATTAAAGGGACAATAATGTAAATATCAAATAATATTCTTTGAAAAATTTGCGGTGCCATGACGCATCTCTAAAATTATTGCGAAAATACGCACTTTTACTTCGAGTTAGTTTTATCATATAAATAAAATTAAGTCAAGGTTACCTTATAATAATTTTTTTAATCCGTCAGCGATAAAAACATTCGGGAAGGATTGAAACTCCTCTGCCGCTGTCGAACCGGTCGTAACAGCGGCGAAATCTATGCCTGCGTGCATTGCCGTTTTTGAGTCTATAATGCTGTCCCCGATATAAAGTACAGCCTGACTGTCGCAACCAAGCTGTGAAATCGCCGCCAATAGACCTTCCGGCGAGGGTTTTGCTTCTTTTACATCCTCAAAGCCGATTATAACATCAATTAAGTCTGAGGCATTGTTCATTTTCAAAACTTCTTCAATGCGGTAACGGTATTTTGTGGTGACAATTCCTGTCCGGCAGCCTTTTGACCTAAGGCTTCTCAAAACCTCGGCTGTGTCCGGAAAAAGAACGGTGCTTTTTGCCATAATAATATCGGCTTTTTCTTTAAATATAAGGCGGAACTGCTCCTTGTTTGAGGCGCTGCTGTCGCCTGTAAGCGTCGTGTAAGTATCTTCAAGAGTGCTTCCGACGGTTTTTTTTATTCTGTCCTCCGCCGCCCCGGTGCAGTGCATTTTGCTTAAAGCATAATTAACGCACTCAACGATGCCCTTAGTCGCGTCGGCAAGGGTGTAGTCAAAGTCAAAAATAAAGGCAGAATATTTCATGATTAATTCCCATTAAAAATAATATATCAATATTTCCCGAAATCGGTTGTATTAAGCTCAATTTTTGGTTCGCTAGCAAGGTCAAATGCCGGCGCTTTTTTTGCCGATTCGCTTCTCTTTTTGAAAAATTCCTCGTTTTCAAGAGAGTATGCCGTCTTGAATCCGATATTAAACAGTTCAATGGATTTTTCGAGCTTTTCGGTCTGGCGTATGAGTGAATCCGACACCACAGCGCTGCTTTCGGCTGAGCTGCTGTTGGAATTGACGACATGAACCACCTGCTCTATGCCGATGTTCACCTGTGCGAGAGCAATAGACTGCTCGTCTGAGGCGTGGGCAATATCGCTCACGAGGTTTGCCGACTCGTTAATGCCCTCGACGATTTCAGCCAGCGCATCCGAGGTGTCGTCAGCCATTTTAGCCCCCAGCTCTGTTTTTTCAAGTGTATTTTTAATGAGCGCTTCGGTCTCTTTTGCCGCCGAGGCGCTTTTTGCCGCGAGAGTGCGAACCTCCTCCGCGACGACAGCGAAGCCCTTGCCGAATTGCCCTGCGCCTGCGGCTTCAACCGCCGCGTTTAGCGCGAGAATGTTTGTCTGCAAGGCGATTTCGTCTATGAGGTTTATTATCTGGTTTATGTTTCGGCTCGCGAGATTTATTTCATTGACCGCTGTTTTTAAGTCAGACATCAGCTCTGCGCTCTCAAGAGCATTGCTTCTGACCCTTTCGGCAAGCTCCGCCGCCTTCTGCGACATTTTCGCGGTCTCTTTTGTGTTAAGCGATATTTCAAAAACCGTGCTGGAAAGCTCCTCAACCGCCGCAGCCTGCTTAGTGCTGCCCAGCGCGAATTTCTGGGAATCCGCGAACATCTCCCTCGCATTGACCGCAACCATGTCCGAGGAGGTAATGACATCTGTAATGACGCGCATCATTTCATTGCGCAGCTTGCTCAGCGCCCGCCCGAGGGAGTCGTTGTTCGAGCGCAATGTCGGTACCACGGTCAGGTTTCCGCCGGCGAGCTGCTCGAGCACCTTAACCTGCTCGTTGACGCCGTTTGCCATTCGCTTGAGCGCGTTTGAGAGGAAGCCGATTTCATCCTTGGCGTTGAAATCAACGGTAATGCTCAAGTCGCCCACAGAAATGGCGTCGGCGGCGGCAATGAGAGTTTTTATCGGCTGTACGACCTTTTTATATTCATATAAAACAATAATAACGTTCCATATCAGAAATAGCACAAAGCAGACAAAAATTCCTGCGGTATATTTTTTTATTTCTGAGGACAGCCCTGAAATCCTTTCGCCGGCAATGCTGACATCGCGGTTGGAGGTGTCGGAAATTTTCAAGATAAGCATATCGTTCCATGCATTCAGCGCCTCAAGCTTTTCATCGGTGTTTATCGTTTTTCCGGAATTAACCTCGGACATTATTTCTGCCTTTGCGCTGCAATAACCGCCGATATAATTGTTTTTTATAGACTTAAACTGTGTTTTTGCCTGACTGTCGACAGTGAGTTTTTCATATTCGTCAAAAAGAGTGGTGATGTCCGACTCAGCACGTAACAGAAGGTTGGCCGTATCGGAATACAAGTCGGTACTCTTATCATATAAAAGCAGATTCGCAACGCTCAGGCTCTGAGCATTGATGTTCATGCTTATCTTTAAAAGTATCTGATTTCCCGAGAGGTTGCTGTTATAAAGCGCGCTGTTCTCGCTTTGAAGCTTAGTCATTGACTGATAGGCAAAGGAACAGATGCCGCAAGTCAGCAGCGTCGCGATAATAACACAGATAATAACATTTCCGAGTAATCTGATATTTTTCAAAAAAATCCCTCATTTTTGCTTTTAGCAAAATTATTATAAACAGCATAATAATGTGTCTTATGAAAATATTTATACAATTAAACAGACGCTAGACACTAGACTCTAGACGCTAGAAATGGTCGCGTTGAAGAATCATTAGATTTTATTAAAAGTAGTCCGCGAATTATTTGTATTTTTTATATATTCCAGCATCCAGAATCCAGCATCCAGCATCCAGTATCCAGCATCCAGAATCCAGAATCCAGCCTCCAGCATCCAGCCTCCAGTATCTAAAATCTTTTTGACAACTCTATTAGTTTTCTGCCTATTTGATTCAGCGGGAGCTGATAGTTTACGGCGTTCATCTCAAAGGCTGATTTCGGCATTCCGTAAACGACTGAGGACTGTCTGTCCTGCCCTATTGTGACAGCTCCGTTTTGCGAGAGAGCCAGCAGACCCTCAGCGCCGTCGCGTCCCATACCGGTAAGAATAACTCCGACAGTATTGCCGTTTTCGCCTAGCTTTGAGAGCGTTTTTTTTGCTTTGCCGAGCTTTGTTCTGCTTATAAGGTCCGCCATGGACTGGAAAAGCATGTCTATATTCGGGCATGCCAGCGTGTCTTTTTCATCCTTTTCCCTGCAAGACACAAAGAGCCGCCCTTCATGCGCGTGAACTGTTGTGTGCTGCCCTCCAGGAGCAATCAGAACCTGCGAGGGTACAAGCAAATCGCGGTCTGACGCCTCTTTTACGGAAAGCCTTGAAACCGAGTTCAAGCGGTTCGCGAAGGTGGTTGTAAAACGCGCGGGCATATGCTGGGCGACAATTATCGGCGGCATGACCGCGGGCAGGTCGCCAAGCAGTGTATACAGCGCCTCTGCGCCGCCGGTTGAAGCGCCAATCAATATTACCTTTGAAAGGAGCGATTCGAGGCTGTTCGGCAGACCTTCGTTAAAAAGCAGGCTTTTTATATTTGCGAGAACCGTGCTGAAAAATATCGCGGGCTGCTCCGTGCCGTTTCCCGGCTTCGGCACAAAACGCACGTCCGGCAGCCCCCGCACCTCCGCCGCTTTTGAGTGGTCGGTGCTTATCATGACAACCGGTATAGGATATTGCGGTAAAAGCTTTTTGACAAAGGTCAGACCGTCCATTTTTTCCATAAGAATGTCTACAACTAGAATGTCGGGCTGTGTTTTTATTATTTCATCGCGCGCCTCAAAAGCGTCGGCGCATTTCGCGACAATTTTCAAATTCCTGTCGCGTTCAAGCTCGCACTGAAGATTTTCGCGCATGACCAGCGAATCATCTAAAATTAATACTTTAAATTCGTGCATTGCTAACAATCCAATCCTTTCTCAAAGAGTTTTCAGTAAAGTGGCGTGGCGCTTCTTCACAAGTCATGTCTCTTTTAGAAAGACGGAGGGCATCACGTATTTGAATGGCGCGGCGTCGCGGTTTATCGTTTCGGAAAGCCCGATAAAAAGGTAGCCGCCGTCGTCAAGAATGTCATAAAGCTTTTGCAGCAGTCTGTCCTTTGTCGGCTCGTCGAAATAAATCATGACATTTCTGCAAAAAATTATGTGAAATTTATTTTTGAAGTTAAAGGAATCACCGATCAAATTGAGCTTTCGGAAAATAACCTCATCTCTAATCTTCTGCGAAACAATTACATTATCAGGATTTTCCGGGTCGCGCACAAAATTGTTTTTTGCCCAGGCGTGGGAGATTGTTTCTATCGCATCAACAGGATATGAGGCAGCAATAGCTCGCCTTAAGGCGTTTTCGGAAATATCAGTCGCCAAAATCTGCATATCCCATTGCGGCTTGTTGACACCGAGAAAATCTGTCAGCACCATCGCAATGGTATAGGGTTCCTCGCCTGTCGCACAGCCCGCGCTCCAGATTCGGAAATCTTTTTTATCCTGAATTTTCGCGTATATTTTCGGCAGCGCGACATCGCGGAGGTATTCAAAGTGAGCGCCTTCGCGGTAAAAGAGGGTATAATTAATTGTCAGGCTGTTGATAACGTTTGAGATTGCCGTGCCGGTCTTGTCTGAGCAGATATAGTTAAAATAATCGGTGAAGCTCGTGAAATGCGCCGCCGCCATTAGCTTCGCAAGCCTTGTTTCAACAAAGCTTCGGCGGCTCACCAGATTCAGGCCGTAGTTCACGCGCACAAAATCCGTGAAATTATCAAACTCACGATTATTCATTATACTCATTATTTTAAACCTATAAATGCAAATTTCAGTTCGAGATTATTGTTAAAGGAATAATGTATAAGGTTAAAAATTTCGTTTTTATCGAAATGCGACAATTCATGCAGGGGGATACCGACATATAGGTTGACGCCGAGCTCGTTTTTCAGGCTTGTTGAGAGGTTGCCCGAAAAAATATTCATAATTTCCGAAAAAAGCAGCTCCCTCGCGACAGGAATAGAGAGGTTGAACTGCTCGAGCAGCAGGCGGGCGAAAAGCTCGCTTTTATCCTTCGGCGCGAGCATGACAAGTATCAGCGAATAGTCGCCCGTAAAAGGCGCGGCGCCGATTATCTCATAGCTCTCGCCGCAGAGCGGCTCGGTGTTGTTTGCGAACTCAAGAAGCTGGGTACGCATAATTTTTTGGAGAACCGCGCCGAGGGGAGCGGCAATATTTTTTATTTCAAGCATAATAAATTCCATTCATCACTTTATAGAATTACTGTTCGTCGCCTATATCGATAATAATGCCCTCGCTTTTTTCCTCATCAGAATCACCGTTGTCAAAAAGGAGCTTTTTGTCATTGCCGGAAAAATCGTCGCGGATTTTATATTTATTAACCATGTTCATCAGAATATCCGCCTGACTTGAGAGCTTGCGGCTTGCCTCGGCGCTCTTTTCGGCAAAGTCGGAGTTGACCTCGGTGTTGTTCGAAACCTGCTCGAGAGCCTGATTTACCTGCTCAATGCCGATATACTGTTCATCAGTAGCGACGCTTATGGAATCTATCATCGGAGCGTTTTTGCGTATTGCTTCAAGGATTTTATTAAACGCCTTTGCGGTTTGTTCTGCGGTCTGCGAGCCGGTTTTAACCCTCTCGATAGTATCCTGAATGATTGTCTCAGTCTGCTTCGCGGCTTCTGCGCTGCGTCCGGCAAGGCTCTTGACCTCATTCGCGACAACAGCAAAGCCCTTACCGTGCTGACCCGCTCTTGCTGCCTCGACAGAAGCGTTGAGAGCGAGCATTTTTGTCTGGAATGCGATTTCATTGATAACCCTGATAATCTGCGAGATGCTGTCTGTTGCCTTTTTGATTTCATCCATGGAGTCAAGCATTTCGCCCATTCTGTCGTTGCCTGTATTTGCGTATTCAGAAATATTGCCGGAAAGCTCCTTAGCAGTGAGCGAATTTTCCGAAATCTGCTTTGATTGAATCGCAATTTCCGTGATGGTCGCGGTTATTTCCTCAAGCGCGCTCGATTGGTCAATGGCGGACTTCGAGAGGGAGAGACTGGCATTGAGAATGTTTTTTGAGTCCCTTGAAACGCTTGCCGCGGCTGAACGGATACCAGAAAGAATCTGATTGTTTGTGTCGAGCATCTCGATAAAGCTGATGGCGAGAAGGTCCTTGTCACTGCGTTTGACAGGTGTCGCGGTGAGGTCTCCGGCGGCAACCGCGCTGCAAACATCGGCAAAATATTGAAAATTGGTGAGAATCTTCGAGAGAGTGTTAATGAGCTGCCCCAGCTCGTTTTCATATGGCTCGGGCTTGATTACAAAATCGAGGTCTCCGCCTGAAATTGAGTGCGCCGCTTTTGCCAGCCAGCGAATCGGGCGCAGGATAGTATAAACGGTAAAATAAACAATAAAAATGAAGAGAATTGACAATATTACCAAAATGATTATTTGAATAACGGTGCCCGTCCTGATTGCTATGTCGCAGGCCTCGCTGACAATCGAATATTCAGAAAGCAGATTCTCGGTAAAGGCTGACAGCTCCCGCAGAGCAGTATCTCCCTTGGCGTCATGTGAAGCACTGTTTAAAACAGAGGTGCCGGCATTATTGAAAAGCGGTGCGGTCTCAACGACATAATCCTTCACGGCGGTTGTTCTGATAATCAGCTCTGCCTTGAATTCTGTTGGAAGCTGTGAGGACTCGAGCCTTGTTATGGTTGACTTTATATTGTCGATGAGGATTCTGCATTCGCTTACGACATTGTCGGTGCCCTGACTGTCTCTCTGCAAGAGGGTATAGCTTTTTTCCGTAGCTATAAAATTGGCAAAATCGGTTTCGAGATTAATATAATCCGTCAGAGCCGAAAACCAGTTTACATCAAGCTCATTTGAGACTTTGCCATAGCTGCGGTTCATGTAAACGAGTGAAAAAGCGTTGGCTAAAATTGCCACAGCAAATAAAGCAGCGATAATCGCCATCCTTTTTCTCAGCATCATTTTCTTGAAAAAATGCATATAAGTCAATTCCTTTTATTTTTTATTTTTCTTCTGTCGGAAAAATATCCAGTTCGTTCAGATTTACCAGTTTATCAGAGTCAACAATTAATATCATCTCGTCATTGAGGAAGCCGATTGACTTTATAAAAACATGGGAATAATTGCTTCCGACCTGGGGCGGCGGACTGATTTTTTCGTGCTCTATCACTGCGAGGTCATCCACCGTGTCAACAATTATGCCGAGCTTCATCTCTTCTATATCAACGATTATAACGGATTTTCGTACCTTGCCGCTTGCCGCTTCCTTTTTGAAACGGGTTCTTATGTCTAGCAAAGGAATAATACTGCCCCTGAGGTTCATCACACCGGGTATATATTCCGGCGCTTCCGGTACAGCCGTAATTGCCTGCAGTTCAACAATTTCGTGAACGCTTTGCAGCTCAACGGCATATTTATCGTCAAGCTCGAAAATCAGGTATTGATTCGGAGCTATTTCATCTTCTTTCATTCATTCTCTCCTCCTTTATGTAGGCACTGATTAAATCTAAGATAGGGTGCAAAATAAAATAGATTATAAGGCGGAGCCTTATCCTACAGTCCTGACCCCTATGTCCTGACCCCTATCTCCTGTAAACGATGATTTAATCATCGTTTACTTAGCAGTTCGACAACTTCGGAATAATCAACTATCAAGCTGACCTTGCCGTCGCCGAGAATAGTGCAGCCCGAGAAGCCGCGAACAGACTTCAGTATGCCGGGCATCGGTTTCACGACTACGCTCTGCCTTGAGAGAACCTCGTCGCAGAAAATAACTGTTTTATGCATCATATTTTTCAGCACAAGCATAACGCCTTTTGTGTAGTCCGCCTTTTGCTTCTGCCCGAAAAACTCATTCAAATTGCAAATCTGGTATAATTCATCTCGAAGGGAGACAACATCGATATTGTTTACTGTTCGGATATTGTTTTCATCGCTTAGCTTAAAAATTTCGCCCACAACCGCAACGGGTATGTTGCAGGTCTCACCCGCCGAGCTGAGTATAAGCGCGTCGAGTATCGCGATAGTCAGAGGAAGCCGGATAACCGTCTTTGTGCCTTCCCCCGCAATGCTTGATACATATACCTTCCCGCGTCCCTTCTTAATATTTTCATGCACAACGTCCATGCCGACGCCCCTGCCTGAAAATTCGGTTACATTGGTATTTGTCGAAAAGCCGGGAAGAAAAATAAATGCGTAAATCTCATCGTCCGTCAGGTTTTTTGCCGCATCTTCGGCGATAAGACCGTTTGCGATAGCTTTTTTAAGGATTTTATCTTTATCGAGCCCGCGTCCGTCGTCCTTTATCGTAATAACGACGACCCTGCCCTCATTCGCGGCGCTGAGCTCTACTGTACCCTTTTCCTTCTTGCCCTTCTGCAATCTTTCGGCGGCATTTTCTATGCCGTGATCGATTGAATTACGCAGGATATGCATTAAAGGAGCATTCAGATTGTCAATCAGGGCGCGGTCGATTTCGGTTTTTTCGCCGCTCGTGATGAAATTAACATCCTTGTTCTGCTTGCGGCAAATGTCGCGCAGCAGCAGCTTCATCTTGTGGAAGGTATCCTCCAGTGTGACCATTCTTGTTGAAAGAGCTAGCTCCTGCATTTTTTGCGACAGGCTTTGTATGGAGGCGAGTGATTTTCCTGTCAAATCCTTATTTGCCGTTTCGATGCTTGAGCGCAGCGTCATTTCGGAGATTATCAGCTCGCCCACGAGGTCTACAAGGTAGTCAAGGCTCGAAACAGGGATGTTCGCGTATGCCTTTTGCGCGCTTTTCGCAGCCGCGGGCTCGTCCGCAGGGGCTTTTCGCGGCGTTTCCTCCTTCGGCATACCGCCAAGCAGCTCAACCCTTTCCACAAAGGGTGATTTTTTTATGATTTCGCACAGCTCCTCAAAGCTTTTCGGGGACTCCAATGAAACCGAGAAGCCCTGTTCCGCAATAATTTTTTCGCCCTTTTCATCGGTGCTGTCCGGCACTGTCATGAGCTTTGTTCCGAGCTTTGCGAGCTTGCTTTGAAGCTCAAACGCCCGCAGACCGAGCATCTGAACCTTATCTTTGAAATATATTATAAATGAAGTTTTTGATGTTTCAGCCAGTAGTTCCGCGAATCGCTTTTCATTCTCAGCCTGCTGATTGCCGAGTAATGGCTTAGCCCCGGCTATATCCGGCGCAGCTTCCTGCGGCGACTTAGACTCAGCGGGAGCCGCGGGATTTTTCAGCTCCTCGAGAAATTTTTTCACCGCCTGCGTCAGAGAAGCGGGGTCGCCCTCAGGCTTGCCGGATATGTTTTCCTTGATGAAGGAAACGCCCTCAAGCACTATATCTGTAAGCCTTGCGAAATCAATGTTTTCCGGCTTGTTTTCACGGATAAAGAAAAATAAATCTTCAAGCGTATGGGCAAGCTTAGACACGTTTTCAAGCCCCATCATCGCTGAGGAGCTTTTAATCGTGTGCATTATTCTGAAAATTTCTCCCACAGAGTCAATGATTCCCTGGGAATTTCCCTCGTTGTCCATCATGATGGCTTCAATCTTGTCGAGGAAGGAAGTCGTTTCGACAATAAATATTTCCATCATGGAATCGTCAAAGCCGCCCGTAAATTACACCGCCTATTATATACTAATTGTCATTTAAATTTCTCCTTTTAAATGAGGATTAGTTTTAAATTCCTTCAAGAATCGACAAAAACTCGCTCTCATCAAAGGGCTTCACAACAAAGCCTTTCGCGCCTGAGGAAATTGCCTCTCTGATAAAGCTCTCCTGTCCCATCGCCGACACCATTAGCACGCTGGCGGCGGGGTCGAACTCAAGTATTTCCTTTAGCGCCGCTATGCCGTCCATATTGGGCATGGTAATATCCATCGTCACGATGTCCGGGCGAAGCTCCTTATATTTTTCAACGGCTAAAAGTCCGTCCTCAGCCTCCCCGACAACCTCATAAGCGTTGTTGACAAGCATATTGCGTATGAGCACACGCATGAACGAACCGTCGTCAACAATTAATACTCTCTTCAATCTCTTCGCCTCCGATTAAGCATAAGCTTTATAGATTAATTTTCCTTCTCATGGTAATTATCGCCTGTTTCAAAAACGGCATAGGCGCTTTTTCCTTTTGCCTTTGCCTTTTTCTTCAGGAAAGCGGCGATTTCGGCGAGCTGCAGTGTGCTCGTTATCTGCTGGGTGTCACTGTTTATTATTGCTATTGACAGCCCAATCAATTCAAAATGCATCACAAGACCGTTTCTGTCCTTTGCGATTATGTAGCCAAGGTCGCGGTGCTCGTCGTTATAAAGCGACAGCTTTTGAATTTCGAACTGCTCGATTATTTTTTCACTGATGGGAATGGCATTTTCTTTTTCGCAGATGACGACAAAATCGTCGCCGCCCACATGACCGACAAAATCGGTCGCCGTGCCTGTACCCACAGTGCATTCGGTGATGATGTCCGCAGTCAGTTTTATAGCAATGTCGCCGTTGCTGAAGCCATAAACATCGTTATAGGGTTTAAAATAATTTAAATCGAGATATAAGACGGAGAATACCTTTCTGCTCTCTATACGCTCCATTATCTCGCTTTCAATATCATTATTTCCGCGCAGACCTGTCAGCGGATTGCAGCCGCGGCTGCGCTCAAGGCGGATGAGGGTATTATAAACCCTCGCGAGAAGCTCTCTTTGCACAAAGGGCTTCACAATATAGTCGTCCGCGCCCTTTTCCAGCCCCTTCAGCTTATCCTCCTCCTCTGTCTGCCCGGTGAGCATTATAATCGGAATGAGGTTGTAGCGGAAATCGTGACGCAAATAGTCAAGCACATCATAGCCGCTCATACCCGTCATAACAACGTCGCACAAAATCAAGTCGGGTTTTTCGCTGTTTATCATTTCAAGAGCCTCCTCGCCGCTCAGCGCGGAGACGACCTGATAACCGACATCGCTTAATACCTTGCCGATAAGAGTAACCATAAACTGGGTGTCGTCAATAACTAATATTTTCTTTTCTGAAAGAACCATATCTACCCCACCATCATGTATTATTAACTCATCTTTCGCATCTTAAATAAAACAATTTATGATTTTGGGTCATTAAACTTTAAACATTGGACATTTGATGGGGGTCACGTTCAAGCTCTCTTAAAAATAAAGAAATATGTCCGCGAACAATTATAATTTTTATTGATAATTTCAAATCACCGCGAGTAAAATGAAATATAACATATGCATCTATAACGCGACCACTGTCTACTGTCTACTATCTAACGTCTAATATCTTAAATGTATTTTCGAAGGCACAAAAGATGAGTTGTGTGACTCTTTTTAGTTTATAGCAGCGTACAGCTTGACATATTCGTCAAATTTTTCGTACGCCTTGATTTCGACATCGTGGTCTGTTTTTTGCGTTTTTAACATATGATCGGTGTTCGGGAAGCGGAAAAAGTCATGCTTTACGCCCGCGTTTTCAAGCATAGCGCAGTATTCCTCAACCTGCGCAATGCTCGTCAGTCCGTCATAATCGCCGTAGAACATAATCTGCGGGGGCAGAGTGCTGTCGACATAATCGGTTATGGCGTTTGAGAGGAAGGCGTGGGGCAGCGAGGGGTTCGCGACATGGGTGGGATTAATGCCGTATGTCGGACCGTAATTCATCGGAGAGGCCATATTCACAACAAAGGCGAGGGGGATTGCGGATTCGTTCTGCCTTGTCGCGCCGTAATAAACAACAGTTGACGCGCCGGCGGAGTGACCTTGAAGGATAAGCTTGTTCGGTGTTATTCCCTCGTCCCTCAGGCGCTTGTCGACAGCTTTAATAGCGTTGTCAAGGTCGTCAAGCACATCGGGGATAAAGACGGACTGCTCGTTGTCAGGGATTCCTGTTTGAAAAAGACGGTAATTCATCGTGACGGCTACCATGCCCTTTTTTGCCATGGTTTTGCATAGCTCCTTGTAGGAGCCCTTGTCGCCGAGAGTCCAGCCGCCGCCGTGAACCATTATGAAAACATTCACCTTGCCCTCGATTTTGTCGGGCATATCGGGATAATAAATATCCATCACCTGACGCTCTGAGGTTTTATCATAGACAACATTTTTGTATTCGGGTCTCACATGGAAGCCGAGAAAACTGAGAAATGCAAGGAAAAAAGCTACGATTTTTTCAAAAAACTTAAGCATAATAACTTTCCTTTCAATGTATAATTTTATACAGCCATATCCATTATATTGAAAAGAAAATGTTTAGTCAAGTATTAATATAGAGATATTAAGAAGATTATTATACTGTAGCCCAAACACAGAAATGTCACAAGAAGTAAAAAACGAAATTCGCCTTACACGCGTCATGTAAGGCGAAGATACTTTTTAACTTCCTTTATTTTTAATTGCAAAATTTAGCTATCCTACTTCAAAGTAAATTTAAACGTCCTTGCGTCAAAAGTGCTTAGTTACATCCGCAGCCGCAGTTATTGCATCCGCAGTTGTTGCATCCGCAGTTGTTGCCGCAATTGTTTCCACAGTCGGAAAGCAGGATGATGATAACGATGATTATCAGCCAATTGCAGTTACCGCCGAAAAGATTTCCCATTTGCCATTCCTCCTTTCTGTTTACACAGTATCCTATGTGAGGACAAGGGATACTGTTACAAGAAAAAAGGAAAATAAAAATGCGCAAAAACAGTAACTGTTTTAGTTAATGTGGACATTCCGACAGCCTAACAGGAGTTAGGAGTAAGGAGGTAGGAGTTAGGGTATAGGGCTGAACCCTGTCTCCTGTCGCCTGTCTGCTGAATAGGGGTGCATGGGTTCCTGCCGGAAAGCATCTTTAGCGAACAAGATTAGCTTTCCGGCAGGGGTCATGCGGAGTTTAAGCGAACAATGAAGAAGAAATCTATATAAGATTAAGGTGAAGCGAGTCATTGCGAGGATGTCAGCCGAGCTGGCTGAGCAGCTCGCCGCTGTTCATGTCGTAAGCTTTGACCGCGCCGCTCATGACAGTATAGATTGTGTCGGAGATATAGGTGCCTCTTTGGGCGTAGCCATAGTAATAGTTATGATCATAGCTTCTATCTGCAAAGGAATAAGCTCCGCTCTTTGTGAGCTTACCGTCCTTCACATCAAAGGTGACAAGGTTGGTTTCATTTGTATAGGTGTTGTAATATTCCTTATCGTACTCATACTGCTCGATTATTAAGCCGTAGCGGTTTTTTGAGCTCATCGAAAGGAAGGCTTTGTGGGAAATTTCGAGGATATGCGCGTTCATGATTTCAAGCTTGTCAACCTCTTTCGGCGCTGCAGGGTCACTTACGTCAAACAGCGAAATCTTCACGCCGTTTGTCTGCCCGCGCTCATCACCTGTCACGCCGACACCCGCAAGCAGATTTTCTCCCACAGGGTGCAGATAAGTCGAGAAGCCGGGGATTTTCAGCTCGCCTGTTACCTTCGGCAACAGCGGGTCGGTCATATCAATGACAAACAGCGGGTCGGTGCGTTCAAAGGTGACGAGGTAGCAGGTGTCGCCCATAAAGCGGCAGGACTGGATGCTTTCATTTTTTGCCAGCCCCGTCAGAGCGCCTACAATCTTAAATTCCTTGTCGAGAACAAAAACGTTATTTTCACGCCCGTCTTGCTTGTTTTCGGTTGTGGCGATGCGGAAATAATCCTTGTATTCGTCCATAGAGAATTGATTGAGAGGGGTGCCGGGAACCTTGCCGCTGCCGGTGAAAACGGTGCCTGTGGTTATGTCAAAGCTGAAAATTTCCGTGGAGCTGCTGAAAAAAGCTATATCGAGCATCAGACCGTCTCTGATAAAATCCCCAAGCCCCTTATTATCGTTGACCGGGTGCGAGACATAGAGGGTGTCAGCGGTGCAGTAGGAATCCTGACCGCCACCGAGTATTGAGCAGTACTCGGGTGAGGCGTCGAGGTCGGCGGTATTGATATTCGAGACGATCAGATAATTTTGAGCTGTTTTATCCTCAAGCAAAAGAATGTCGTCAACGGCAATTTTTTTAGCGACAGAATTTTCAATAACTCCGGGCACGCTGGTATCCGCCAACTCCTCAGGCGTACCGTAAAGGCTGACATTATGGTTTGTCATCATAATAAGCCTGTCACCTGTCAGACGCGAGGAGAGGTAGCTGCCGTCCTGCGAAAAGGTCTTTATAAGCGCGGGCGCAGTTCTGTCGGCGATGTCATATATTACGAGGGTTGTAATTTCCTTGGTAGAATAATAGTTATCGCCATTACTGACAAAGACTTCAGTTAAAATAGCGTAGAGTGAATCGCCGCGGACATATATCTCATTCATACGGCGGCTGGAAAGTTTGTAGTCTGGATAGGCGTCGACTGCCGGTAAATCCGTAATTTGCAGCAGGGCCTGTTCGGAAAGCTCGTTTCCCGGCACAGCCTTTATAATCCTGATTGATGGAGTGTAAACGGTAATATAGTATCCGGAATAGCCGTCATAATAGCCGCTGTCGGGTGCGACAGACTTAGCCGCTGAAGAACCGTTTCCCGCTGAGTTTGCAGCTGTGGTTTCGGTTGTATTGTCAGCTTGCCTGATTTCCTCATATTTTGTATAGGCACTGTAAATATAAGTGCCGTCATTTTTAATGATGTCCGCCTCGTCAACATCGGCGACCTGTGTATTAGTTTTACCGTATTCAGCACCGCCATCAGTTTTCGGTATTTCAGAGCTGCGTGCGCTTTCAGCTAAATCACCCTCAGAACCGTTACCTTTGGCTGATAATAAACCTCCCAGCATATCATTTAAACTAAAGCTGTCTTTACTCGCCTTCATTTCTTTGAAGCGTTTTTCAAGCTCCTGATAGTTTGAGGGCTTCGAGACGTTTTTCGGCAGGGAGCGCTCTGTGAGCGGCGGTTGAGCGGCAAGCTGTGTTACCTGAGCTTCGTTCGGCGCGGTTTCGTTATTTTCCGCGGTTGTTGAATCGCCGCAGGAGGTTGCCAGAGCAACCCGGGTTTCGCCGGGGTTTTTCTTTGTTTCGTCAGGAGTTTTTTGAGTGCTCACGGTAATAAGCCCGCTGCCGCTCTCCTTGTGCCGCGGCTCAGCGACAGTCCAGTTTTTAACATAGCTTTTGCCGTAGGTGATGTAATCCTTGATGCCGTAACCTCCGCCGATAATAATCGCGAAGGCGGCGGCGACAGAAACGGCACGCAGATAAGTCCTGCGCCGTCTTTTTGCGAGCGCTTGAATGCGTGCAGAGCCCGAAGCGAGCAGCTTCTCCTTTATGCTGTCGCCGGAAAGCTCATCGGGTAGCGTGAGCGCCGAATCAAGCGGCTCGAGCTTTTCCCGAAGCTCATTTAAGCCGGAGCTTTCATTAAAATTGCTTGTCTCATCTTTTCTCATTGGTCATGTCATTCCTTTCGGGGTACTGAGGTTCTCAAATAATCTTACATTTACTGTATATTTTAATTTTTCATTATCCATTTTTTTATAAATAAAAATCTTCAAGCTCCGATGAAACCAGTAGTATTTTTCTCGCGTTTGCGGCGGTAATTTCACCGTTAAAAAAAACATTTGCGGCTCTCTCCTGCCGAAGGGTTAGGCTTGTCAGCTGCGCGGAGGCTCGCAAGCATATGCGTGCGTCTGTCGCTGTTACCAGACCGTCATGATTCAAGTCGCCGTAAATATACGGCTCCGTTTTGATAAGCTTTAACTGCACCGGTTCGCTTAAATTCATAAAATAAGCATGGAAAATATGCTCACCGAGGGAGAGGGTATCAAGAACGCCGCTATAAAGGACAAAAATTAATTTAGTATGTCTATTAAAGAATTCGAAATCGGATTCCTTAAGCTCCACACCGTTATAACAGAGCTTTTCCAGCATCGAAATGTCAAAAACAACCGAATATTTATTGTTGTCAAGAGTTACATCCGCACCGTCAGCATCCGGCACCATTTCAAAGTCAAAGCCAGCGTTTTCAAGATGAAGCTTTTTGGTGGCAATGTTTAATTTGATTAAGATAGGTTCAGGGACATTTTTAAAATAAGCTAAAAAGAAATGTCTTCCGTCTGTTAATATTTTCAAATAATTTTCTTTTAAAGTTAAAACAGGCTTGCCGTCGATTTTTTCAAGAGTATAAAAAGATTTATCCACATCCGTTTCTTGAAAGGTCAGTATATCGGCTTCCTGAAGGGTGAGTTTCTCGAAATTTTCAAAAATGACAGCCCGATTGTTGTCCATTGGATTATGTTGACGAAGAATGACATCAACCGTTCCGCTACCCTGCCAGACATCAAAGTTCAAACAAAAGTCGGTCTGACCGCTTGTCGCGTTAGCATTGACAGTGTACATCGGAAGAGCCGCCAGAAACGATATGCAAAGAAGAAACACTGCTGCTTTTTTAAAGTGCGTTTTAGGCAATATCGTCACTCCTTGTAATTATTCATTTTTATCAATAGTGGTTTTAAGCTTAATTAGGGAGCGGGCAAGCTTGGAGCGGATTGTTCCCGGGCGCGAATCCAGCATTTTCGCGATTTCCTGGCTTTTATAATTTCCAATTACTGACAGGAGCACTATATCCCTCTCTTCTTCATTTAAACCGAAAATAGCCTCTCTGAGCTCTAGAGACATGACAAATTGGGAGGAATTGTCATCTGGAATCAGGTTTTTGAAGTCTTCGAGGTCAAGACTCTGACCGTTTTGCGCGTGTTTGATTAAATTCTGCTTGCAGACATTAGAAAGGATTTTAAAAAGCCAGGATTTGAAGGCGTCAGGATTTTTCAGCGTCGCAATTTTCAGGTAAGCCTGCAAAACAGCATCCTGAACCGCGTCAAGAGCGTCCTCACGATTGCCCAGCATATAAAATGCAAAGCGATACAAATCCCTGTTAAACATCTCATAAAGCTCGGCAAACGCTGCCGCGTCATTTTCTTGCGAACGCCGGACGAGCGCATGGGTATTATTTTCCATTTGTTTCGCTCCCTTGACTATTAGAGTAAAAAAAACACGAAACTGTTGCATTTTAGATTCTAGATTCTAGATTCTAGACACTGGACGCTGTTTAGGGGAGAATTTTTGATATTTTTTAGCTTTTTGTGGTAATTTTTATAAATTTCCGAGTTATAAAAACACAATAAATTTTCCCTACCCCTCATCCAGCATCCAGTGTCCAGTATCTAGAATCCAGCATCCAGCATCCAGCATCTAGAATCCAGCATCCAGTGTCCAGTGTCCAGTATCTAGTATCTAGATTCTTCCGCTGTTTTGGGGAGAATTTTTGATATTTTTTAGCTTATTGTGGTAATTTTTGTAGCAAAATGATTATTTTTATGATACAATAAACTAGATATTAGATTTTAGATGGTAGACTTTAAGAATATTAAATCAGCAGCAATTTTTATAAATTTACGAACGAACATCCAGCATCTAGAATCTAGAATCTAGAATGAAAGAAGGAGTTATTGTGTCAATATACTGGAAGCAGAGCAGCTACGGCTTTACACTTGTTGACAGCGAGAATCCGGAGCGGTTTTCTTTTCCTGTGCTTGATGAAAAGGATTTGGTTTTTGAGGCTATTCTCAATATGAACGGCTTTATTCTCGATGACTATAATCACGAGGAATTCCATGATTACCGCGTCGCCATGCATGATTTATTTTTAAAGCAGGAGAGGCTTATCAAAACACAGGTTTCGGCAGAGCTGAAGGGCAGTGATGAAACGCATGAGGAGAATGTTATTAATCCGAGGTTCTATGACCGCGCTCATGAGCTCTATAATATGTACTATAATATAGACAACAAAAAAGCCGAGATATTCCTTGATTCATTGAAAAAACTGCATGAAATCGCACTGATTGCCGTAAGTAACGACGAAAATGACGAGCTGTCGATTTACGATTTCAACATTGCCATGAACAAAAACTGGAAAATATTCCCCGCGGGAAAAACAAATAGCCGTCTTTACAGTGAAAAGGAGCTTTGCACAGTCTTTCCGCACTGCCATTATTATACTCCATTTGTGCACTGCGAGAAATATGAAACTATCGATTGCACCAAGGATCATTTCAATATCGGAGCAAAAACTATTTTACTTGTAATCCGCAAGCAGGATGGATATGATAAAAAGCTGACTTTACTTAATAAGGATTTGCTTGATTCACTCACCTATACCGAAAGAGATGAGGTCATCGAAACCGTTAAATTCCATACCGGCGCGGAAATAAAGCACTTATAAAAAATGAAATCAAATTTGCCCGAACGTTTTTTTAGCGTTCGGGCTGATTGGTTGCAGTAAAAAGAATCACAAATCCAGCTTGATAGTTTCGTTCTTTTCAGCCGACTCAAAGATTGCCTCAATAAGGCTCAGACATCTTCTCATCTGGCGGTGGGTGACGAGCTGGGTTTTGCCGTTTCTCAGGACTTCGTAAATATTGTCATAATATTCAGTCCACTGACCTCTGGTTTTCGGCAGCTTAAACTTCTTTATGGAGTCGTCTGTGCGCGGAGCCATAGTCTTTGTTATACCCTGACCCGCGGTAATCGGCACTGCGTCGCGGTTTTCCCAGTCCTCAACCATGACAACCTTGCCCTTCAGGTCCCAGTTCTCGATAACGGCTGAGCCGTTTTCGCCAAGAACATACCAAAGCGGAAGATTGATGAAGTTATTTGTTGTGACCTCGATAAAGGCGGAAAGACCGTTGGCGAAGGTGATTGTTGCATAAAAACCGTCGTCGCACTCATAGTTTGTTATATTCGTCAGGCTCGCGTAGACGGAAACAATCTTGTTGTCGTCATTCATAGTGAGAATCTGGTCAAGCAGATGCACGCCCCAGTCAAGAACCATGCCGCCGCCGTGCTTCTTTATTCCGCGCCAGTCGCCGGGAATACCTCTCGAGCCCTGAACGCGGTGCTCTATGCGGTGCAGCTTGCCGAGCATATTTGTGTCATAAATTTTCTTAGCGGTGAGATAGTCGTCGTCCCAGCGCCTGTTCTGGTGGACGGTGAAAAGCTTGCCGGTTTTTTCGCTGCAGGCAATCATGTCGTCAAGGTCGGCAACGGACATTGTTACCGGTTTTTCTGAAATAACATTTTTCCCCGCTTCCATTGCCTTAATTGCGATTTCCTTGTGGACATCGTTATAAGTTGCGATGGTAATCAGCTCAACGCTTTCGTCCGCCAGCACAGCCTCAAGGGAATCGTAAGCCTTGATGCCGTTGTCCTTAGCCTTTTTAATCTGCTCGGGCTTAATATCATAAATACCGGCAAGATTAAATTTTTTCATGCCTTGAATTTTTTTTGTATGCCAACCGCCCATTCCGCCGTATCCAACAACGGCAACATTAATTTTATCAGCCATTTAATTATTTCTCCTTAACCCAATTTAGGATTTATAAATCGCAACGCGATTCCGAAAGCCCTGAAACATGTCCCCTGTTACCTGTTACCTGATTAAGCCCACCACATCTCGGCGGTGCCTTCTTTTAATATAACGCTCTGAAGCAGGGAAACAGCCTTTGAAAGACCTTCATTCTGGCTCATCAGCGAATCCTCGTGCTCAATTGAAATGGCGTAATCATAACCCACCATGCGCAGATTGCTGATAATGTCCTTCCAATAAAGCGCGTCATTGCCGTAGCCGACACTCCTGAAAACCCATGAGCGGTTAATTTCGTCGCCGTAGGGCTTGACGTCAAGAACGCCGTTGACGGCGGTGTTGTATTTGTCGATTTTCGTGTCCTTGGCGTGGAAGTGGAAGATAGCGCTGCCCAGCGCCCTGATTGCGGCAACAGGCTCAATGCCCTGCCAGACAAGATGGCTCGGGTCAAAGTTGGCGCCGATTTCATCTCCCACGGCGGCTCTGAGTTTTAGCAGTGAATCCGTGTTATAAACACAGAAGCCCGGGTGCATCTCAAGAGCGATTTTATTCACGCCGTGGCTTTTCGCGAATGAAACAAGCTCCTTCCAATAAGGGATAAGCACCTGATTCCATTGGTAATCAAGGATTTCGAGGTAGTCAGGCGGCCAGGCGCAGGTGACCCAGTTGGGGAATTTCGCGCCCTCATAATCGCCGGGACAGCCCGAAAAGGTGTTTATCTGCGAAATGCCGAGCTTTTCCGCCAAAAGAATACAATCGCGGATATTTTTATCGAACGCCGCGGCAATGTCCTTGTTCGGGTGAACCGGATTAGCGTGGCAGCTCAGCGCGGATATTTCAACATTATATTTCTTGACAAGAGCTTTAAGCTCCTCAAGCTTTTCAGAGTCATTGAGAAGAATATCCGGGTCGGCATGGGCGTTACCGGGATAGCCGCCCGTGCCAAGCTCAATCATCTCAATGCCCAGCGAGGTGAAATACTTGAGGGCCTCCTCAAGTGAAAGATTGCTTAAAAGACAGGTAAAAACACCGAGCTTCATTTATTTCAGCACCTTTCTTTAAACATTTGCTTTTAGATATCTTATGCTTCTCGCGATGTCCGAAAGTCCGTCCGGTGTCGGCTCGTCGTTCTCGAGAACCATCCATGAGAGACCTATGTCCTTCGCGCCTTTTATCACAGCCGCGAGGTCGCAGTTGCCCTCACCCAGAGCCTTAGGCTTGCCATTTATGCCGTCCTTGATGTGTATGGAGACAATTCTGTTTTTATTCTCAGTGAGGAATTTGTAGTTGTCCATTCCCGCATGGAAGCTCCAGTAGGTGTCAACCTGAAGATAAGCGACTTCTTTAATGCGGTCGATAATCATCTTGTCAACACTGGAATTTTCACACGGGGCAAATTCCCTGCCATGGTTGTGGAAATAAACCTTAACGCCGTCCTTCGCGGCTCTCTTATTCGCCGACTCAAGGATTCTCAGCGTGTTCTGCAGCTCGTTTTCCTTGCCGCAGGGCGCGCCGCCCATGCCGATGATATTGCAGCCAAGCGTCTTGTGGAACTCGAGAGTTTCCTCGATTTTTTCCTCGTCATAATTGTCAATGCCGGTGTGCGTGCCGACGCAGACAAGCCCCAATTCGTCAAGACGGGCTTTAAGCGTCGCAGCGTCAAGACCAAAATAACCTGCGAACTCAACACCGTCAAAGCCGATTGCCTTGACCTTGCCGAGTATGTCTAGCATATCCTCGCCGCTTTTTATATGTTCGCGAAGGGAATACATTTGTACAGCAAATTTCATAAAAAAACCTTCCAGCTTTTTTTAAATGTACAATGTACAATGTACAGTGTACAAATAATTTTTTAATCTTTATTACTTGATTTAATTATAGATATAAGTATCCGATTAAATGTACACCGTACACTTAACTAAATATCATTTTAGAAATATAGTCAATCGTATAATTCACGCCCCAGTCGCCCATTACGCCGAACCATGTACGTGAATGCGGCTCGATTGAAAGCATTCCGCCGTATTTTTTCGCGTAAAGAAGTCCCATGACCGCCGGCCACTGAATCATATCAAGCCCCGCCGGGGGATCGTCTAAATGCTTGCCGTCAATCTTGAGAGTGCCCTTGATGTGGAAATGATAAATACGCTCGCCCCAAGCGGCGATTTCCTCAAGATACTTGCCGCTTCCGTCATTGACGCAGTGGGAAGGGTCGTATTTGATGCCAAGCTCCGGCAGTGCGCCGTGGATGATTTCCCACTGCGCGGGTCCTGTGATAAAATTGTTCCAGTGGCAGTTATAGGTTGCGATTTTTACACCCTTTTCTCTGCCGTATTCAATTAGCTTACCGAGGTATTCTATTGAACGGTTGCAGTTGGCGGCGAAGGAGATGTTTTTATCGTAATTTATGCCCGTGTTGAATACCGGACAGCCGATTTTTGCGCAGACATCGAGAATCATGTAAGTGCCCTGAAGCTCTTCCTCGATAATTTCGCCGTTTTCGTCAAATTTATCTGTACCCCAGCGCCCGACAGACATGACCTTTACATCGTATTTTTCGATATATGACTTAATGTTGTCGGCTTCATCAACCAAATCCTCGGGGTCGTTGCCCGTATTATAACAAAACTCAACAGCTTTTAGACCCAGAGACGCGACATGCTCAAAGCATTCCTCGCCCCAGTTTTCAATCATACCAAGCGTCATAGCCATAGTCTTACCTCCAAAAAATTAATCAAAGAAAACCGGCTTGCCAGTCTTTGCCGAGGTGTAGATAGCCTCGAGAATCTGAGTTACGACAAGCGCTTGCTCGGGAAGGACACAGGGGTCGGTATCCTCTACGACAGCTTTAATCCATCTGCCTGCCTCAACGTCGGAAGGCGAGGAGCTTGAACCCTCATAGAAGGCGACGCCGCCGGCCTTGAGGTTCGGAACCTCTTCATACTGCCTGTTATGCTTAACGCCGTTAACCCTGACGCCGTCAATGGTATCAATGCCGCCGTTTACACCTGCAATTGCGAAAACTGCTTCACGGGTCTCGACAAGATTGATTGCCCAGCTTGTGTCAAGAGATACAACAGTGCCGTTTTTCATGACTATGTAGCCGAAGGCGGAATCCTCAACTGTGAACTTTTCCGGATCCCAGTCGCCCCAGGCATTCGCGGCATATTTCTGGTCGCCCAGCTTTTTAAAGGTGTTTCCGACAACCATTTTCGGCTCGTAATTGTTGAGCATCCAAAGTGTCAGGTCGAGGGCGTGAGTGCCTATATCAATAAGGGGTCCGCCGCCCTGCTCATACTCATTGAGAAATACGCCCCAGGTCGGAACAGCTCTTCTGCGAACAGCATAAGCACGGGCAAAATACATCTCGCCGAGGTCGCCGCTCTCGCAAACAGCCTTTGAATAAAGGGCTTCGGGGGTCTGGCGGTTCTGATAGCCTATTGTCAGCTTTTTTCCTGTACGCTTCGCAGCGTCGTACATTTTTTTAGCTTCGGCATAGTTAATAGCCATGGGCTTTTCGCACATGACATGCTTGCCCGCTTCAAGAGCGTCAACAGAGATGAAGCTGTGTGAGCGGTTCGGGGTACACACGTGAACAACCTCGATTGTCTTATCTTTTAGAAGCTCTTTGTAGTCAGTGTAGAATTTCGCGTCGTCGCTGCCGTACCTGTCGCAAGCCTGCTCAGCTTTTTCCTCGATTATGTCACAAAACGCAACAAGCTCAACGTTCGGGAGCTTATAAAGCGAGGGCATATGCTTTCCGTTTGCGATACCGCCGCAGCCGATGATACCGATTCTTACTTTTTTATCCATGAATTAATCCTCCCAGATTTTTACTATTAGTTTTTTAAGCAGTAAATTTCCCTATAATAAAATAAACTTGTTAAATATTATAAAAATAAGGAAAAAGTACCCCCATACATTATAAAACATTAAAAATATAAATCAACAAATTCCAAAAAAAATATAAAAAAACGCCGAAAAAGTTTTCCGGCGTTTTTTGGCTAATGTGCACAAATACTAACGTGGGCTTGGCTTGCCAAGCCCACAACCCAAGTCTTGTTTATTATTGAGCTTTCCGCCCACTAAGGTACTAATTGATGTCAACAACAAACTTATAGTCAAGCCATTGCGAGCGCATAAAGTTTCTTGCGTTTAGAGTGACGCTCTCCTCATCGACGGTTATGTAATAGCCGTAGCCGTTTGTTGCTTCCTCGGCATAGCCTGGCAGGTCAATGAAGGTCACATTTTCCTTTGTCGTCACTCCGGAATTTTTCAAAGGCGCGTGGAGGTGCCCTGAGAATAGAAATACATTGTTGTGGGAGTTGAGAATTTCAAAAATCCGGTCGGACTGCTCGCCCGCCTCACCGCCTATAGGCCAGTAGCTGTCGACATTGTTCGTGCCTCTGAGCGGATTGTGGTTAAAGACAAAAACCGGCTTGCCAGGGTCGTTGAGCTTCGCCTGCTCAAGGGTATACTCCAGCCATTCGAGCTGCTTGTCGCTGAACACCTGATTTGTGCCTGCAAGCTCCTCCGAGCCGAGCACGATAAAGTGGTAGCCGTTGATAACGCTTGAGTAATAGACTTTGTCAATATCTCTTCCGGTGAGGCTGTTGAAGTTTTTCGTAAAGCGGTCGCGCGCCTTGCCGTAATCCTTCTCCTTGATGACCAGGTCGTGATTTCCCGCTGCTAGCAGCAAATTTTTCGTGCGGAAGGAGGAGGTCATGGCGCAATAAAAGAAGAAATATTCAAGTGACTGCCCATTCATTGTGAGGTCGCCTGTCACTGCCAGCGCGTCCGGCTTAAGCCCTGATTCATCAAGGTCTTTAAGTCCGCGCATGAGATCCTTGGATTGGTTCGCGTCATTTGTCTGGATATGTGTATCTGAAATTGCGACAAAGCTAAGCTTAACGCCATTGTCAAGCTTATCGACAGACGAAACAGGGGCATAACCCGAAAACACCATCAGAATCGACAGGAAAAGAACGACAATTTTGCTGAAAATGTTAAGCATATTTATCACATCCATATTCAGGTTTACTGATCTTCAGGTTTCAGGTTTGCAGGTATTTAAGCACTCAGTAAAGAGGATAACAATCGCACATTGCGGTAACTTCCGCACGGATATAGTCGGCTTTTGCCTCGAAATCGGTCGCAGCAAGAACAATAAGCTGTGCAATTTTGTCCATGTCGGCGGAGGTGAAGCCCCTGGTTGTGGTTGCGGGTGTGCCGATTCTGACGCCGCTTGTCACAAAAGGTGTTTCAGGGTCGTTCGGTATAGCGTTTTTATTGACGGTTATATAGACCTCGTCAAGCCTTCTCTGAAGCTCCTTACCTGTTATCCCAAGCGAGCGGAGGTCAACTAGCATCAGGTGATTGTCCGAGCCGCCGGAAACGAGGTTTACCGAGCGGTTTACGAGACCTTTCGCGAGAGCCTGACAGTTATCGAGCACTCTTTGCTGGTAGTCCTTAAAGTCGGGCTTCAGCGCCTCGCCGAAGCAGACGGCTTTCGCCGCGATTATATGCATCAGTGGACCGCCCTGAGTTCCGGGGAAAACAGCCTTGTTCATCGCCGCGCCGTATTGCTCTGTGCTGAGAATCATGCCGCCCCTCGGTCCGCGAAGGGTTTTGTGCGTGGTGGTTGTGACGATATCCGCATAGGGAATCGGTGACTGGTGGAGTCCTGCGGCGACAAGTCCGGCGATATGAGCCATGTCAACCATAAATATCGCGCCGACTTTTTTCGCGATTTTTTGCATGCGCTCAAAATCAATCGCTCTGGGATAGGCGGAAGCGCCCGCGACGAGCATTTTCGGCTGTGCCTCGTCTGCCTGCTTCTCAAGCGCGTCGTAATCAATAAAGCCCTGCTCGTTAATGCCGTAGGAGACGAAATTATAGTATTTGCCCGACATATTGACAGGCGAGCCGTGGGTGAGGTGACCGCCGTGCGCAAGGCTCATGCCCAGCACAGTGTCACCGGGGTTCAGCAGGGCGAAATACACGGCCAGATTTGCCTGAGCGCCTGAGTGGGGCTGAACATTGGCGCAGTCAGCTCCGAAAAGCTCCTTTGCCCTCGCGACGGCGATATCTTCAGCGATATCGACACATTCGCAGCCGCCGTAATAGCGCTTGCCGGAGTAGCCCTCGGCATATTTATTGGTGAGAACGCTTCCCATTGCCGCCATGACGGCGGGGGAAACGATATTTTCGGAAGCTATAAGCTCGATATTGCGCTGCTGCCTTTTGTGCTCCAAGTCAATGGCTGAGGCAACCTCCGGGTCAGCGGCTCTGATAAAATCAGCCGCGTTAAAAAAATCCTGATACATACGCTTGTATTCACACCCTCATCATAATTAAGTTTATTATCGCATAAATCAAGAGATATGTCAAGAGTTTTATTAAATTATTAACAAATTGTTTCACTTTAAAAGTATAAAAATTCAGCTGTCATTTTAAGCAAAATATAAAGCATAGGTAATCACTGATTAATTAAAAATTTATTTGTACTAAGTTTAAATTAAAGACCAATTCTTGTTAACTTTTATTTGGACTCGGTATAATATACATATTATTTGATAAAACTATAAAAATATGGAAAAATCTAACAAAAAAAGATAATAAAAAATAAAAAAAACGGTTATATTGTTAATTGACAACTTTAGTAAGTAGGATATATAATTTAATTACATTAAATTGTTGATTATAATTTTTATAATTTGCTATCAGGAAGGACTGATTCCGATGATTTGTTTTGTGTAAAATAGCATATTAAAAAAGGAGGATTAACATGATGTCGAATAAAAGAAAAATATTTATGTCAGTATTTCTGGCAATCGGATTTTTGCTGGGAACCGCGTTTGTTTTTGCTAATGCTGATGTTGTCGAACTGAAACCTATAGGACAGCCGGAAATGGTTGCGGCGCTCGGAATAAACGGTAATGAAGGTTATCTTCTTTCTAAGGATATTGACAACCTTCCATATACAGCCAAGGGCATAACAGTTCCGGTTTATGAAAAGGATGGCAAAACAGCTATAGACAGCTTTTTAGTAGGCGGTTGTGACCCAAAGCAGCCGGTTGTGGCTTATTTCATACATGCAGAAAAGGGAATTATGGTACTGTATGGGGATGTTCACATGACACTCAGCGAGTTTACTGAAAAAGCAAAAAATGATAAATTGTCAGAAGATTATATTCAAAGTGTTTATATGCAGTCAAAAAAGATTGTCGAGAAAAATTTAAATTATTCGAATAACCGTATAGCCACAGAAGGTAACGCGGTGCCTGATACCGTTAAAAGTATGGTTAGTGTTCTTGAGCGAGAGCTTTTTTTAATAGATGAAATGTCAAAATAAAACAACATAAAATAAAGTGCTGATCGATTAATTATTGAGCAGCACTTTGTTTTTTATCATATATTTTTCTGATAAGCCGCCCGATTACATAAGATAAATGTGGGAGAAAAAAGCAGATTATCAGCGGCGCTATTTGAAAATACCGATGAATCTCGGTTTTTTCGTTTAAGTAATAAGCTAAAACATGGCTTGGCGCTGAATAAGTAAACACAGGGACAATGCTTATATTAAGCGCCATGATGAAAATTAATCCGTACAGCATACCGTCTCTTTTTAAAAGCCCGGAAACTATAAAAACTATAAAGATTACCGTTAAGCCGGAAAGCGACAGTATTAATGAAAATGTTGTGTAAGGCTTTGATTGCGGACTGAAGCTGTAGCCGTATACATATACAATAACGCCGAATCCGTGCGTCAGAATCACGGCAAATATAGCTTCAATAACTTGAACCGGAACAGCTTTTTTATTTTTTTCTGTATTGTTTTTCATTCGGTTCACTTCTCTGTTGCAAAAATAAAATATCATTATAACCGCGAAAATCAAAAATTTTTCAGCAATCCTCAACTTAAATTATAAGGAAAAAATGGTTACAAATCAAGAACAAAACGGTTACAATATATTACAAAATGAATTTTAATCATATATTCTCATTAAAATTATAGGCAGCTATCGCATCGTCTGAGAATTTCGAAACAATAGCCGCCTTGGTTTCTTTAATTTTTATTCATACCTGTAGTAGCGGTTGATGATTTCGTAGTCAAAGGTGTAAATGATGTCACTGTTTGGTACTTCATATTCTTCGTTTTTGTTTGCATCCGGTAATTGCAACAGTTGCGCAACAACATTATCAAATTTATCTTTTGGAATATTGTAATGTTTTACGAATTCCACTATTGGCATTTTATCATTCATTTTATTAAAATATCCGAAAAAGTTGTCCTGCATCCATGAATCAACGTCCTCCGCTTCGCTTAATGCAATAATTTCAATAGGTATTTGAAAATAAACCAATCTGTAAGGTCGGTATACTCCGTGTCCATAATAATCGTTATCAAGCAGTTTTATAGAGCCCGGAACGTATTCAGGCAGGTCTTTTTTTGCCGTTGTTGTTTTATTGTCTTGCTTTTTTGTTGTGGATTCAGCTGTATTTTGTTTTTGAGTAGTAGCTTCTTTTTTTATTTCTGATGTTTCTATTGCTTTGGTAGTCGAAACAGGGTTGGCGGTAATTGTTGATTCTTGTTTTTGTGTTGTTGTTGTTGTTGTTGAATCAGTCGGCTGGTTATTATTTGAACACGAAGCTAAAAGAAAAATTGCAAAAACAAGTAAAATAAATTTTTTTAACATATAGATTCTCCTTTATTGCAAGGACAAAAATTTAAACATTAAATCGCCTTTTATTTTTGCCCCTGCGTAAGATCACGACTATCGTCTGAAGCTTGTACTATGAGATGTGTAATCATTAAGAGTGTAAGTATTATTGAAATTTTGATTGTATATGTATATATCTCCGCTCTTTATGAAGAAAGGATTAGGATTAGTCCATCCTGAACGATAATCACTCGGATGATAATTTGTGCCCGGATTGCTTGATTTCGAGACCTTACCTTGATTCTCCTCATTTCTATATTTTTAAAATTTTTTCAAATTTGTACCATCCGTTTTAACAGAATATAACTCATTTTCTTCTGTTAATAAATAGATCGCATCTCCTGATTTTGCAAATCTTTTTACATTTAAACCTTTCGAAATTATGCTGTAAGTATTATTTATAATGTCAATCTTTGCCACCTGTCTTGTACTATTGAAGAAGCCGTAAGCAATATTCTCGTCATAGATAAATATTGCGTGTGAAGTACTCACCATATCACTTTCTATATCTACAAAATATTTTTTATTCGTTTTTATTTTGTTAAAAATTAATTTTTCGTTTTCACCGGGTTTCCTTTCGCTTTGTACAATATATTCTCCGATATCTTCTATTTTTATATCAGATGTAAAGATTTTACTCTTATTACTTCCATCCAGACCGCATTTATAAATATTATCAAAATCCTCTGTCAATTGGTAATATAATATATTGTCAACAACCCAACCGTCCCAGGTATTCTCAAGCTTTTCAATTTTTCCGTTTGGAAGCTTGATAAAATAATCATAGCTAAATCCCGGTTGTTCCGGAGGTGGCACGGGAGAGACTGATCCCAATACATAATCGTTTACCCATATAATATTGTTTATTTTTGCGTTTTCTTGTTTAAACACATTAGAATCTATTATTTTCTTTGTACCATCTGTCAAGTTGAATTGATAATATTCCGTATAAGGATGCTCTTTTGCAATGTTTATACAAATATTTTGCCCGTCAATGGGTTTCAAGCCAAGAATTTTACCCAAATCTGACAACAAAGTTATTGCTTCTGAACCGCTTGCTTTTTTACAGTATAAATTACTTTCGTCATGATATATGATGTAATCACCGTATCTGCATATGGGTACACCATATATATTTATATTTTGTATATTCTGACTTTGCACATTTTTTTTATCCAGCTTAGACACCGCATTCTGGAACTCTTTTAATACGGATTCGGTTTTTTCAGAATCTGTCGGTTTTGTCTCCGCTTGCGTCTCATTATTTTTAATTGTCGTTTTTTGCTCTGTCACAATGTTCCCAGTTGTTGCGATTAAATTCGATGTATAATTTCCGGTTATAGTTTGATTTTTTTCTGTTGTTGCATTACTTGCTGGATTATTTTCGTTGCATGAGACCAGTAATATGCTAATGAATAAAAAAACAAATATTATACCGAGCGTTGCTTTTTTCATATAAAATCCTCCTAAATATTGTTCAACGAAAAAAGGGGGGAACACCATGCCGAAGATTGTTATTACTCCACAGAAAACATATTGTATTTTGAAGGCTGTTTAGTATGGCGCTGTCCACCTTGTTTATTAAACCGCTTACCGAGCTTAGTACTGCTTTGAATTGCTGATTTGAATTGCCGATAAATGTGTGCTGAATTAAATCGGTACCGTTTGCGGTTGAGGTATATGGCTTGTTGCTGTGTTCATTTACATTATATAATAACAAAAGTTACAAATCAAGAACAAAAAGGTTACAATATATTACAAAATAAATTTTAATCATATATTCTCATTAAAATTATAGGCAGCTATCGCATCGTCTGAGAATTTCGAAACAATAGCTGCCTTGGTCGCAAAGGTAAGTCAGAAGAGTGACTATGTGGGGAGGGCAAAAATCTAATTAGCTCTCATTAATAATTATGATTAAAGCCATTTCCAATATATTCTGTCAATTTGTACATTTGGTTTACGGATTAGCTGCCTTATATTCGGCATACGAGTCATAGGGTTTGTTGGTTTCGAGCCATTTTTGCAGCCATTCATCGGCTGCTTTTGCTTTTTTGCGGTCACGGCTGTAATAATCATTGATTTTTTCGTTGTTAAAGGTATAAATCAGGTCAATGTTTACTACCTCCCAAAACTCGCTTAAATTGGGGGAACCGCTGGGTTTGCCAAAATCGGATTCATAAAATGACTTAAATGCATTTTCATATTGCTCACGCGTTATATCAAAATCCTTAA
Source organism: Oscillospiraceae bacterium (assembly GCA_031551635.1). Taxonomy (GTDB): domain Bacteria; phylum Bacillota; class Clostridia; order Oscillospirales; family Acutalibacteraceae; genus JAVBNH01. The sequence continues at coordinate 75,528 of JAVBNH010000028.1, forward strand.
TGAATGATACATTTTCCATTTCATTAATTTCATCCGGTCTCTTTTTCGCAACATACCATTGATCAATTCTATCTTTATCAACGAGACTATCTTGATAATAGATAGTAGAATAATAAACATACCTTTTTTTTCCTATAGTAAAATCACTGCCAACTTCTTCCTGGGTAAATATTTTAAAATTATCCCAGTCAATTTTCCAAATATGTGTCAGCGGACTTGCATAGGATGTCTTTATAGAGCTTGTTTGAGTTTCTGTTTGTTTATCATTTGTTATGCTTGTTTGTGATGATTTTTTTGTTGTCATTAATAAGGATTGCGATTCTTCTTTTTGGGTGGATTGCTCGATTGACTTTGATGTTTGCATATCTTCATAATTAGCTTGTAATTCCACTGATTTTGTTGTTTGCGTTTCGTTTGTACTGCTAATGTCAACCGGTGCTTCGTTGCATGATGACAATGTAAAAATAAGCATTATCAATACAATTAAGGATATATTTCTCATATAATCAACTCCTTTTACTGTTTGTAATAATCATTAGTGTCCCAATTCAAGGGATATGTAGTTGTGCTAAACCCTGTTGTAAACGATGTATTCGGAAAGAAATATATGGGGTTTATCGTTGTATTATAATTTCTGTTAGTCCAAGTACCACCTGTATTAATTACCTCAAAATGCAGATGATAAGCTGTTGAGGACGATACGTTTCCCGTTAATCCGATATAGCCAACTGTATCATTTTTAGAAAAATGATAATTATCACGAAATGTTGGCATATCTCTCATATGCATATAAGTAACAATCAATTGATTCCCCGAAACAGGATCTTTGAACTGTGAGCCGCTTAATTCGATTGAGACGCAGTAACCTTGGCTTTCGCCCGGATCGGTACATTTATAAACAAGTTTTCCGTCAGCAACTGCGACCAATTTTTGATCCCTAGTATCACCGGATGCGTTAGAGAGATCAATCCCAAAATGAGTTCCACTGCTTCGCGGTCCATATCGGTTTCCGGTTACTGGCATATGTTTCACTGATGTATCAGCTATGGGATAACCCATTCCCATAGCAGCATACTCGCTGCGGGTAGCCTTGGTAGCCCAGTCCGGACGGTTTATTGCCGGCTCCAGCACCCAATGCCCGTTTGTGCTGCCGTTATCGTCGTATTGAATAATCGGGTCAAGGTTTTCTAAACCGTTATTTTTAACAACTATAGCTCTTGTAAAATTGCTGGAATATGAAAGAAATTTAAAAGTGCCGTTTGAATTGCGGACTATCCTGAATTTTTGAGAATTCATATAATCCGAAGAGGGCTTTTGCCAAATTTGGACATTTGCGTCATTACCTGATAAGGTGTCGGTTATTTCTAACGCAGAACCTGTTGCGTGCATAGGTATCAACGAATAATAACCGCTTACCGAGCTTAGTACTGCTTTGAATTGCTGATTTGAATTGCCGATAAATGCGTGCTGAATTAAATCGGTACCGTTTGCGGTTGAGGTATATGGCTTGTTGCTGTGTTCATTTACATTATATGATAACAAAGGTTACAAATCAAGAACAAAAAGGTTACAAATAATTACAAAACGAAAAAAAGCTGTCATTGTTCTGTCTGCTCAACAAAACAACAACAGCCTTATAAACTATATGAACATTATTAAGCTTTAGAAATCGCAGACAGCGTAATAATTTTGTTTCGGCATACTGTTTTTATCAAACAGCAGCGGCCACTCCTCGCGCCACTCGTCCTTGACATAATTGTATGCGCAGTAAGTGTGGGCGTCATCAACGCCCCAGAAGGTGACGTTGGTGATTATGTCGGCGTTGTCCCTGAAAACTTTAAACAGGTTCTTATACTTATTAATCTGCCAGGTTTCAATCCATTTCGGAAGCTCGGTGTAGTTCTCCTGAAAATTCGAGGTGTGAACCTTCATGTCAAGCTCAGAAATCTGAACGGTGAGCCCCATGTCCCTGACCCGCTGCAGAAGTTTTTTCACTGTCCACGGGTTAGCGTTAAAGCTGAGGGTGTCAATATGTCCTTGCAAGCCGATTGCGTCAACGGGCACACCCTCCTTGATAAAGCGCGCGACACCCTCAAAGAGGTTGTCGGCTTTTGCGGGATTGTTTTCAACAAAGGTCTCGTTGATATAGAAAATGTCTTTTTCGTCGCGGTATTTATGGGCAAGCCTGAAGGCTTCCTTGATATAGTCCTCACCGGCGATTCTGAACCAGTTGACATCCTCTTTAATCTGGTGGTCGCGGCCGTGGTGGAATACCTCATTGACGATGTTCCATTCGTCGCAAATGTCGCCGTAACGCTCAAAAAGCACTTCGATATAGGCATCCATTCTCTCGAAAAGCTGCTCGCGGCTCGCAAGCTCCGTCCGCGAGGAATCCTTGTAAGCCATCCATGTGTCATGCACTGACCACATAATCGGAATGTCACGCAGAGGAATATTGTTGTCGCGGCAGAAGTCTGCGATTTTATCGGGAATAGTAAAATCCCAGACACCTTCCTCGGGATTTATTGTTCCCTGACCGAAACCCCATTCGGCGGTCAGTGTGCAAAAATTCTTTAAAATATGCTCCACCAGCCGCGGTTCATCAAGCAGATTCACATATGCCGCAACACCAATGGGAAAATAATCCTCATATACCTTGTAGAGTGATTCATAATTTTCATCGCCGAGCTTATCTGAATAATCGAGCTGAGCGGTGGTTGTTCCAGAGACCAGAAGCACTATAGGCATTAATAACTGCAGAATTTTACTGAAAACCTTCGGAAAATATTGCTGCATAGTAATTCTCCTTTTTGATTATAATGTGCTGAAGCCGAGCGCTGAAAACACGGTTGCAAACAAATCGAAAATTGCCTGAAAGAAATTTCCGAAGCTCGGGAATTTTTCGCCCATTGCCAGTATAGAATCAAGAAATTTGCCGAAAAAATCATCAACACCGGCTGCGTATTTGTCGGCTATATCCTTCAAATCCATAATTAACCCTCCCTTTTATTTTTTTTCACTGAATTAATTATAAACATATTTCGGAGATTTGTCAATTATAAAACAGTTTTTAATGGTTTATTCGTTGCGAAGTATTTAAATATACCCCGCTTCTTTCAATAAGCAATATAGCTTCGGCTGGAGTGAGAATTGTTTTAGGGCGGTTTCTACCTCGCGAAGGGGTGTTTTTTTGTCGCCCACGCCGGTCTTAACTGCTCTTATCAGGAGATTTTTCGGTGTGTGGTCAAAGTCCACAAATTCGAGAAGCTGCGTTCTATAACCGCAGACCTCGAGGAGGTTGCACCTTATAGCATCAGTCATCAGCGCGGAAAACCGCTCTTTGACAATGCCGTATTTGGAAAGAATAGAAAGCTCGTCCGCCTGCAGCTGTAAATTCAGCTCATGCTGGCAGCAGGGGACGCTGAAAATCATTCCGGCTTTCCATTTTATCGCGTTAAACAGGGCGAAATCGGTGGCGGTATCGCAGGCGTGAAGGGACATCACGATGTCCACTCTGCCCTCGAAATTGTAGCCGCCTATGTCGCCCACCTCAAAACGCAGATTCTCATAACCGTATTTTTCGGCGGTTTTGCGGCATTTTTCTATTACCTCAGCCTTCAGGTCTAAGCCGATCATGTTTACTTTTATGTGTTTTATTTCGGTAAAGTAATAATAAAGGATAAAGGTCAGGTAGGATTTTCCGCAGCCGAAGTCGATTACTGTCAGCTCCTGTTTGCCGAGATTTTTTATTTCGTCATCGACAATTTCAATGAAGCGATTAATCTGTTTAAATTTGTCATACATTGTATTGACAACCTTGCCCTCCGCGGTAAAAATCCCCATATCTCTAAGCGGCTCAATGGTTTTCCCTTGCTCGAGTATATAATTTTTTTCGCGGTTGTGGGTATTCGTGACCCTTGGCTTGCTTTCGGCAGCGATTGTCCTTTTAGAAAAAAGCGCCTTATCTTTTTTCGTAACGCGCAAATTATACTCGTTTATTTCGTCCCACGCATTAAGGATTTTATACTTAACGCCCAAAGAGCGGCAGATAAAATTCAGCGTTTCCTCAAACGGCAGTTTTTCGTGATAAACTTGTTTTTCAGTGAATTTTTCAAGAAAATAAGAGCCGGCGCGATGAGTAATGGTTATCTTTTTATAATCCGCTCCGGCAACAGGCGAACTCAATACGGCTTTTTCAATTTTTTCGGTAAAAAAAGAATTTAATAAAGTAGCAATATTATCCATAACAATCCTAATTCAGCAAGTCATTATATTCTTTCAGGGCATTTATGCCCTCCTCGGTTATTTCGTACATGTTTTTGCTTTTTGTTGAGTTTTCAGTTTTTCTGTACCATTGGTAAAAATTTTTCGCCAGTAAAGAGGCGGCTTTTTCTATGCCTGTTTCTTTGCGAATGTCACTTGTGGACAACTCACCGTTTTTCTCGAGGCACGCGGCGATTTTCAGCGCCGCCTCCTTATACACCGTGATGATTTTCCGCCTTGTCACACCGCCTGTATTGACGCTGCCCGTCCGGTTTGTGTGCTCGTTAATCACCGCGAGACGCTTGTTTTTTGACTGGCGCACAGCCTTCACATCTGACGGGTGCTGAGCGACGTCAACCATTGCCTTGCCACTCGACAAAATGGCGACAAATATAAGCCCCAGAGAGAGTCTCCGGCACAAATAAAGCATGTCTTTATAGCGCGGCGCGTCATATCCCTTTTTCATCAGCGGTACGGCGACATATACCCCGTCGGCAATTTTCTGCCGCTCGAGAGCCTGATAAATAAGCTCAAGCGTAAAGCCTGTTTTCAGCTCAACTATAATCAGCTCATCGCCCTTTATCGCTGTTATGTCGCAGTGCTTAACCTCGCCCTTGACATCATAGCCGAGAGATTCAAGATAGTTCTTGACCGGAGCATAAAGTTCGTTTTCGTTCAGTGTTGTCACAACCTTTTTTTAGGGACTAGGGATTAGGGACTAGGGACTAGGGAAATGAAGAATGAAAATTGATGTCGAGAAGGAAGATTTGTGTTTTTTTTACCTTTCTGCCCGACTGGACTTAAATTATTGTTAACTGTTACCTGCTTTTGATGTGTTTAATATTACATTATAAAATCATTCGCGGACAGCATGATAAAAAATAAAAGCATTCTATTTCGCGACCTAAACTAGACTCTAGCCCCTAGTCCCTAACGTGGTCTTGGCTTGCCAAGCCTACAGCCCAAGTCTTGTTTTATATTGAGCTTTCAGCCCACTAAGGTACTAATCAATCCCACTTAAATTCATCGTTCATTTAATTCTTGTCGCTTCTGTCATTTCAAGCCCTGTGTCATAATCGAGCTGGCGCGGCTCGTATTCCTCATTTTCGCGCTGTCTGGTATAGCCGGTGTGGCTCCAGCTTGCCTGCTTCGCATCGGTTCTCCAGGGACGGCGCTCCCAGTAATAGCCGCGGAAGGGATCGCGTGTTTCATTCATCCAGCCCAGAAGTGTGTCGTGAAGCCGGTTTCGCACAAAAATTAAATCAGTGTCATTTATCAGATTCTTAACTTCCGTCGGGTCGTTTCGGAGGTCGTATAATTCGTCTGAGGAAAGAAGGTTAACGGTGAGCTTATATCTTCCGTCAAAAACTGTCCGCATCGGCTGGAAGCCGCCGAAGCCGTCATGGTCAATTTCATATCTTGTGAACTCGACAAAGACATCTTCATTTATTTTAACACTTGTGTCATTAATCGCACAAAGAAGGCTTTTTCCCTCAAAAAGTTTCGGCAGGGGAAGCCCCATGTAGTCCAGCACTGTGGGCGCGATATCGATATGCGACACCGGAAAATCATAGACCTCGCCGACTGCGCCGCCCTTTATAATAAAAGGTATCCGCGTGACCTCGTCAAAAGCGCAGGGACCCTTGCCGCTCAAGCCGTGCGCGCCCATCGCCTCCCCATGATCGGAGGTAAAAACAATCAGAGCATCAGGCGCAAGCTCCTTTGCAATATTAAGCACCCTGCCGATTTCGTAGTCAACATAAGAATTGCAGCCAAGGTAATAATTTTTTCCCCCAGTGGGTTTATAGTTTGCCTTTTTTTCCTGTGCCCAACCGGGACCTGCCCAGACCCTATGATGCTCAGGCTTATCAGGCGAGTCGTCAAACCTGTTCGGCACATCGAAAATATAGCCGTCATACATTGAGCTGTAAGGCTCGGGGCACAGGAAAGGTCCGTGCGGCTCGTCGTATGAAACACTGAGGAAAAAATCTCCGCCGCAGTTGTTTTCGAGAAAATCTATTGCCCTGTCTGAGCAGCGGTGGGCGAAGGTGAATTCCTCTTTTATCGCTTCTTCTTTCATTGTTTCGGTGAGACGGGATTTCAGCCGCTCCTGAGACGATAACTCCTCAAGATAACAACGCATATCATACCAATAGTCACTGTCCCAGCCGTCCGGGCAGCGTCCCAGACCGAAATAGTCACCTCCGTCAAGATGCCATTTACCGATATAAGCGGAATGGATACCGTTATCTCTCAAGCGTTGCCCGAGAGTTTTCACATTATCCCAGAGCGGTACGCTGTTTGTGAAGCTGCCGTTTGAATGGGGAAACTGCCCGGTAAATATCGCCGAGCGCGCGGGACCGCAGACAGGCTGACAGCAGTAAGCGCGGTTGAATCTGACGCCTTCATTTGCAAGAGTGTCAAGGTTCGGTGTTTTCATATCACTGTTGCCGTAGCAGCCAAGCATATCCCATCTTGTTGTGTCTGTCATAATAAAAATTATTTGTCTCTTGTTCATTCGTAAATCTGTCCTTTTTTAGTCTAGTTGTACAGTAGCATAATTTCCCTCATTTTTCAAGCATTTAATTTACATCTTTACAAAACATTTGCTTTATGTTACACTAATTTTGCGAAGATGCAATACCGTTATTTAGTTATTTTAACAAAATTGTAGGAAGGTGCTTTATGAAACGAAATCTCAAAAAACTTTTATCAGTCATTCTTGTCTGCACTCTGTTTTTATCTGTTCCCGCAGTGAGCGCAGGCGCGGCAAGCGCGGTCAATGCTATTCCGATGTCTATCTGGGACGAGGGCTCTGACAGCCTCTTTGAAAAGCTTGCAAATTACCTCATCAAAATCGTACACGAAATCATTGTCCTCTTCCGCTTTCCGTGGAACGCATCGGATAAAGAGGTTGACCTGAGCGGTTATGACCTGGTTTTTGAGGATGAATTCGAGGGTACAGCGCTCAGTGACAACTGGTGGGACTATGCCGGAGCTCTTCGCAAGGGCGGATATTGGAATAAGGAGCAAGCTTTTGTTGAGGACGGTAATCTGATTATTCGCACCCAGTATAAGGAAGACGGCGCGAATGGCGCCGGTTACTACACATGGCGCGCAACAACAAGGGATAAGCAGGAGTTCACCTACGGTTATTTTGAGGTGAAGTGCATTCTTCCGGCGGCTCAGGGTATGTGGAGCGCGTTCTGGCTGACGAATCCTAATGTTAAGGCAGGCGTACCGGGTACTGAAGCGACTGAGATTGATATAATGGAGTCCCCGTTATGGCTTAAATACGCGAAACAGGGGTTAGTGACACAAAACATACACTACAACGGCTATGATTTGGGTACAAAATATAAAAACATCGCGGTAACAAAGGCTGATAAGCCTTACGAGGAGTTCAATACCTACGGGCTTTTGTGGACTGAGGACGAATATGTTTTCTATGTAAACGGCAAGGAAACAGGTCGCAGCACTTTCGGTGGCGTTTGCAAGGAACCGCTATACCTGCTTCTTTCCTGCGAAATTGACGGCACCGGCGGAAAGCCCTCTGCCGGATGGTCGGGACTTATCACAAAAAACGAGGAAGACGCTCTTCCGGCGGACTTCATCATTGACTATGTCAGGGTTTACCAGATTAAACAATAGACATTAGATTGTAGATTTTGTTGACTAAGACGCGCAGTTTATTTTGTGCCGCTTGAAAATTTATTTTTCAAGCGGCATTTTTTTGCTTTAGTTTCCAATTTTTATTGATTAATCTTCGTTTTATGGTATACTAGATACTGGACGCTAGATACTAGATGCTGGATTTCGGTTGCCAAAGACTCTAGTGTCTAATATCTAGGTAAACGATGAATAAATCATCGTTTACAGGAGATATTGTTTAGGGGATAGGATATAGGGCTGGTAAATAAAGCTTCGCCTTATGAACCATTTTAATTTTGCACCCTATTTTGATTTAATCAGTGTTTACTTGGATTGTAGATTTTGTTGACTAAGACGCGCAGTTTATTTTGTACCGCTTGAAAATTAATTTTTCAAGCGGCATTTTTTTGCTTTAGTTTCCAATTTTTATTGATTAATCTTCGTTTTATGGTATACTAGATACTGGACGCTAGATACTAGATGCTGGATTTCGGTTGCCAAAGACTCTAGTGTCTAATATCTAGAATCCAGAATCTAGAATTGGGGTTTTTGTTAATGACTAATGAGCTGCACTATTATGATATATATCCGAAGGTTGTGCCTTCGGGGAAGGTCAGCGAGATAACCGTCAAGCCGCTTGGCTTGCATGCCGCATTTGCAGAGGGTGACACCTACGATGTCGCCGTCTGCCCCTTTGACGAGGGCGCGCCGCACTATTACCCGGGGAGGGCGAACGATTTTCATTTTGATATCAAGCCCTGCGAGGATGGCTGCATTCGACTGAGCTTTGAGTTTTTTTCTGAGCAGCAGTTTTTTATCCGCATCAAGGACGGTAAAAAAATTGACATTGAGCTGAGTGTCTATGCGGTTTTTGAGGATCTTCTCGGGCGCTATCCCTTCCGCGGAGATTTGCATATGCACACCTGCCGCTCAGACGGCAGGCAGGCTCCGGCTATAGTTTGCGCGAATTACCGCAAAACCGGCTACGACTTCACCGTCATAAGTGACCACCACCGCTATTACCCCTCGCTGGAGGCTATTGAGGCGTATAAGGATGTACCTGTAGAGTTTACAATTGTGCCCGGTGAAGAGGTTCACATGCATGATAATTACGAGTCGGCTCAGATTAACGATATTCACATTCTGAATTTCGGCGGAGAATACAGCATTAACGCCCTCATTGAGGGTTCACATACCTCAGAAGTCGGAACGGACAAATCGAAACGCTCGCTTTACGGTGAATGCCCGGACAAAATTATGTCCATGGACGAGTATTTTGATTTTATAGAAGAATATTCGAAACAGCTTGATGTGCCGGAAGGCATCGAAAAGTTCCAATATGCCTCATGCCATTGGGTTTTCAACGAGATTCGCAAGGCGGGGGGTCTCGGGATTTTCTGTCATCCCTACTGGATTTCTAATGTTCTTCAGGTGCCACCGACTTTCGTTGATTATATGATGCAGGAGCAGCCCTTTGACGCCTTTGAAGTGCTCGGAGGAGAAAATTATTTCGAGCAAAACGGCTTCCAGACGATTCAGTATTACGAGGACAAGGCGAAGGGCAGAAATTACCCCATCGTCGGCAGCACGGACAGCCACAGCTCCGTGAACAGCAGAAACTCACACATCTGCTCGACTATAGTTTTTTCGCCCGAAAATGAGCGGCGCGAGCTTATATCCTCAATCAAGCAGTTTTATTCGGTCGCAGTCGATACAATAAGCGAGGAATTCAGGCTTGTGGGAGACCTTCGGCTTGTTCGCTATGCCTGCTTCCTGATGAATAATTTCTTCCCTTTGCACGATGAGCTGTGCTATGAGGAAGGGCGCGCAATGAAGGACTATGTTTGCGGTATACCGGGCGCGAAGGAGACGCTTGAATTTATTAACGGAAGAATGAAAGCGCAAAGAGAGAAGTACTTTAGATTCTAGATTCTAGACGCTAGATGCTAGACGCCAATCGCCAGACGACATATACAGGAGAAAGAGATATGGGAGAACTTTTTCTGATTCCGATAGTATTTTATAAAGCGGAGATTTTGCTCTTAATTTTGATTATTGCGATAGTAAAGCTTATAAAAAGAAAAAAGAGTCTGAAAACTCCTGTGATTATGCTGCTCAGCTTACCGTTTTTGGCTTATTTCATGTTTTTTCACTCTGTTGTAAGTCCACCGGTTATTACCGCTCAGGATCTACCTATGATTAAGGAAAAGCTCGGGAGCGTTGACGCGGAAAGTTTCTATCATAAAAAGACAAAATATGAAATTTATGTGGAAAATAAAGGCATTAATTCAGCTAAGTATATAAAGAATTATGACTATGGCAAAAAGCAAAATGGTATTGAATTCTCAATCGAAGTATACGATTATTTCGAGGATATTGATGAGGAAACCGTGGAAAGTCATTTTGAAAAAGGGATGGATTCTGTATATCTTTATGAGGAATTCTTACAAAGAAAGGCAGAATCTCAAATATTAAAAGGTGAAATTTACGGAATTGAATATTTGATTACTCCTACGGTTATGAGTAACTGGTTTGAGGGCGGCGATTATTCAGGGATTATCAAGCTTAAATATGACAGACGTTTTGTTGAAATTAAATATTATGCGAAATCCATTGTACCGGTTTTAGGTTATGTTATTTATTTTAAACCGCGAAGTGTGGATATTTTTAAAATGTTTGAGAATCAAAACACGGATAATATTGCCGTGTCAGAATAAAAGGAGGTCAAAAACATGAGCTGTAACAGAAGATTTTACAAATGCTCCATCTGCGGAAACCTTATCGGAGTAATCGAAAACGGCGGCGGCGAGCTTGTTTGCTGCGGCGCCGTGATGGAGGAAATCATCCCGAACACCAGCGAGGGCGCGAAGGAAAAGCACATCCCCGTGCTTGAATATGAAAACGGTAACGCAGTTGTCAAGGTTGGCAGCGTGCCGCATCCGATGCTCGAAGAGCACTATATCAAGTGGATTTATTACTGCACAAAAACCGGTGCTCACCGTTACTGGCTGAACCCGGGAGATGAACCGAGGGTAGTGCTTCCGGAAGGAATCGGCGAAATCGGCGCGGTCTATGCCTATTGCAATCTTCATGGCCTGTGGCTGCTTTCACCTGCAAGTGAGAGCGAATACAATTGCCTTTGCGGCGCTGACGCTTCTCAGAGCTGCATTCTCAAGGATTGACATTATTTAGTATCCGAACTAAATCTTAATGATGTGCACAATTTTTCTTGACTTGAGTTTTGATTTTTGATAAAATGGTATATGCTAAAAAACATCAGCGCATGAAATAAAACCGAAGCAGGGAGGAATTATATTGACAGACTCAAAAACACTTGCCTATATCAATATGTACGCCATTTTAGGTGCGCTTGAAAACCTTTGCGAGCTGGACGACAGCGCAAAGGCTCTCCTGAAAAACAAAAAGGCAGTCTCAATAGGAATTGAGGTGCGCGGCGGACCCTCAGCAACGCTGAGCTTTAAAAACAAAAAATGCCGCCTCGACGACGGCTGCCGCTCTGACTGCACGATTAAGCTTCCTTTCGCCTCATGCGAAAAATTCAACGGACTATTTGACGGCTCGGTCACTCCCCTCCCTTCAAAAGGTTTTTCAAAAATTATGTTCTTACTGAAAACCTTCGTGCCGCTGACGGATTTGCTTACGCGTTACCTTCGCCCGTCGCCGGAGGATATGGCGGATGCGAAATTTTTTGAAATAAGCACCACACTGACGCTTTACGTCGTCTCCGTGGCTATTTCGCAGATTGCGAACAACGATGAAATCGGAAAATTCAGCGCCTCTCAGATGGTTGACGGCGACGTTAAAATGGGCATCAAGGACGGTCCTCAGGCGACAATCCGCGTGAGAAACCACCGCCTTGTCACCCTCAAAAAAGAAGCCTCCAACCCTCGCGCAATGATGGAATTCGGCTCGCTTAGTCTTGCCGCCGACCTTTTCGCGGGCAAGGTTAACGCTGTCGCCTGCATCGGCTCGGGCGAAATAAAAATGGGCGGAATGATTTCGATAATCGACAATGTAAACAGGGTTCTCGACAGGGTTTCCCTGTATCTCGCTTAAGGAGGGGAAGGAAATAATGGCTACAAAAATTAATAAATATGACAAAAGCCGCGCCATGTTTGAGCGCGCGACAAAGGTTATCCCTTCAGGCGTTTACGGTCATCTGGGACCGGCTGAGGGCTGCTTTATGCCTGTTTCGTCCTTCCCGCTTTTCTCTCAGCGTGCCGAGGGCAGCTATTTCTGGGACTTGGACGGCAATAAATTCATTGACTATATGTGCGCCTATGGACCTAACGTACTGGGGTATAAGGACGCCGATGTTGACGCGGCAGCGGTTGCGCAGCTTGAAAACGGCAACTGCACAACCTCGCCCTCTTATAAAATGGTTGAGCTTGCGGAGCTGATGGTTGACACTGTCGCGACTGCCGATTGGGCGTTTTTCGCAAAAAATGGCGGCGATGTGACAACCCTTGCCGTTATGACCGCGAGAGCCGCTACCCACCGCAAAAAAATAGTTTTCGCAAAGGGCTTCTATCACGGTGTAGCTCCCTGGACGCAAAAGCTTGACTATCCCGGTGTTCTTCCCGAGGATGTCGCAAACAATTTATATATGCCCTGGAATGATTTTGAGGCATTTGAGCAAATAGTCGCTGAAAATGAAAACGAAATCGCGGCATATATCGCGACGCCTTATATGCACGGCAATTTCATTGATAATGAGCTTCCTGCTGATGGCTACTGGCAGAAGGTTCGCAAGCTTTGCACCGAAAAAGGTATAATACTGATAATCGACGATGTACGCTGCGGTTTCAGGCTTGATATGCGCGGCAGCGACTTCCATTACGGCTTTGATGCGGATTTGATTTGCTTTTGCAAGGCTATTGCCAACGGCTGGAATGTCTCGGCGCTCTGCGGCAAGGAATTTTTAAAGAATACTGTCAGCGGAATGACCTACACCGGCAGCTATTGGCTCAGCGCAGTGCCGTTCGCCGCGGGCATAGCCTGTATAAATAAGCTTAAGGCTCTCAATGCTCCGGAGATGTTCAGGGAGAAGGGAATGAAGCTTACCGCGGGACTTGCAGCCGCCGCCGCGAACAACGGCATCAGCCTTGTTGTTTCGGGTGAACCGGCGTTGTTTTATCTGAGAATCGCAAACGATGATTCGCTGTTCATGCATCAGGAATGGGTTTCTCAGTGCATGAAGAGGGGTATCTTCATCACCAGCCACCACAACCACTTTATCAACGCCTCGCTGACTGACGAGGATATAAATAAAACGGTGGAAATCGCCGAGGAAGCCTTTAAAATCGTGAAGAAAAATCACCCTGAAATTTAATATAGGAGGAGTTATATGCCACTTTCAAAAAAAGAATGGTTGGCTCTCGAGGAAAAAGCTTATGAGCTGCGCAAGCTGACGCTGGACACAACTAAATGGGCGGGCAGCGCACATATAGGCGGCGGTATGAGCGTTCTCGATATGCTCACAATCATTTATCATAAGTATCTCAATTATAAGCTTGACGACCCGAAGTGGGAGGAGAGGGACAGGGTAGTTCTGAGCAAGGGACACGCTGGAGTTGCCTATGCCGCCCTGCTTTGCGACATCGGCTGGAACGATAAGGAGCAGCTTAAAACCTTCAACCTCACAAATTCAAAAATGGGCATGCACCTTGACTCGAATAAGGTTATCGGCGTTGACGCCTCGACCGGTTCACTTGGGCACGGTCTGCCGATTGCCGCGGGAATGGGGCTTGCCGCCCGCGTTCAGGGGAAGCCTTACAAGACCTTCTGTATATTGGGCGACGGCGAATGTGACGAGGGCACAAACTGGGAAGCCGCTATGGCGATTGCCCACTATAATATTTCGAATGTCATTGCCTTTGTTGACCGCAATGGCTGTATGATAGACGGTAAAACCGAGGACGTCATGAGGCTTGAACCCTTCTGCGACAAGTGGACAGCCTTCGGCTTCAAGGTTCTTAATATAGACGGCGGCAACTTCAAAGAGCTAGCGGAAGCTATTGAATATGCTTATGCCAATACAGAAAAGCCGGTAATGATAGTCGCCAACACGAAAAAAGCCGAGGGCATCGACTTTATGGAGGGCGACTATAAATGGCATTATGCGGGCGTCGACGAGGCGACCTATGAAAAATGCAAGACTGCTCTTGATGCGCATTACAAAAAACGTGTTCAAAGAGCAGAAAGGGAGGGGGCATAATTTGAAAACTTGTTTTCAAAATGTATTGCGCCTTTACGGCAGAACAAAGTTAGGATATAAAATCTTACTTTTCACTGAAAAGGAGGGGGCATAATTATGGCAGGCGGATTACTTTATACAGCGATAGATTCTGCTCAGCTTTCAACAAGCGAAAAATACGGCGAAGCCCTGCTGGAGCTTGGCAAAAAGCACCCTGAGGTTGTCGCTTTAACAGCTGACCTCGCCCAGTCGACGAAAATCGGCGCATTCCAGAAGGAATTTCCAGACCGCTTTTTTAATGTCGGCATTGCTGAGGCAAATATGTTCGGAGTAGCCGCGGGTATGGCGAAATCAGGGCTTGTACCTTTTCTTTCGACCTTCTCGCAGTTCGCGTCCTTCAGGGCTGCCGATCAGCTTCACACCGACATCTGCTATCAGAATGTCAACGCGAAGGTTATCGCGACACATTCCGGAACTTCCTTTGGTCAGGCTGGTTCAACTCACCACGCTATCTGTGACCTTGCGCTGACGCGTTCGATTCCGAATCTTACCGTAATTTGTCCGGCGGACGGCTACGAGACCTATTGTGCGGTCATGGCGGCATATGAAACACCTGGACCGTTCTATATCAGAATTAATAGAGGCTTTGACCGTGTGCTTTATAAGGATGCAGATTTTGGCTTCAAAGTCGGAAAAGCAGTTACTCTCAAAGAGGGCAGCGACATAACTGTCATCGCCTGCGGTTCTTGCTCATTCCAGGCTCTCGAGGCCGCGAATTTCCTTGAGCAGAGCGAGGGGCTAAAGGTCAGAGTGCTTGATATGCATACGATTAAGCCGATTGATGTCGAAGCGATTCAAAAGGCAGTTTCCGACACTCGCCGCATTATAACTGTTGAGGATCATAATGTTATCGGCGGCATGGGTAGCGCCGTTTCGGAGGTTATATCCGACTACGGAAAGGGCTGCGCCTTTAAGCGGTGCGGCGTGCCCGACCAGTTCGCACCTATCGGGCTGCATGAGGACATCATGTCGATTTTGAAAATCGACGCAAACGGTATTATCGAAGCCGTTAAAGAGGTCATGCATAAGGACTTTGAGCTTGATGACGACTGGGACGACGAAACCTGATAACAGTAATAAGTATACAGGTTTCAGGATTCAGGTTTTGAAAGGTGTGAGATTTTTTGGCTGATAATATTCAATTTTTAACCAATAAAATATTTCTGAATGCCGCCCTGCCGCTTTTGAAGGTCATTGTCGCGGATGTGCCGGAGCTTCGGAAGAAATTTAAAAATATTCACTGTATATATCAGGTCAGCGCCCTTGACAAGGACGCACCGGGAGGAAAATACGCCACTCACTTTCAGGTGAACGGTGACGAATGGCTTGTTCACGCGGACAAGGTTGACCGCCGCCCCTTTGTTGAGCTTGAGTTTAAGAGTATGGAGGCGATGAACAGCTTCTTTAGGGGCAAAATGTCACCAGCTACTCTGCCGAGAATGAAAGGTGCTCTCTCTCATCCGAAAGAGTTTGCCGCGTTTCTGATGGCTCTTTTAAAAATGTCATCATTACTCGGAGCGGCAACACCTCCGGAGGATACAGAAACTAAGCGACTGTTAGTTAAGTGCTACTTTTATCTGCTTTCTTCCGGCATAAGCCTGCTTAATAAACACGGCGAACCCTCTGTTCGCGACTGGGCGATGAAAAGCCCGGACAGGGTTTATTCATGGGCTGTGAACGGCGAACCGGAATGCTCCGCTTATCTGCGTGTTAAGGCGGGAAAATCGAAGAGTGGCAGAGGGGTTTACAAGCGCGCGCTATCCTTCTTCACCATGCGCTTTGACAATCTCGACAGTGCCCTCGGAATCCTTATGTCTATTGACGATATGCTCGAATCAACAAAGCAGGGGCACCTGATAATGGACGGCGCGCCTGAGTTCGGAGCGCAAATCGGCGAGTTTATGCTGATGGTGGGCGCATTAGCCAAATAATACTAATCCTCATTTAAAAAGAGAAATTCGAATGAGCCTGTTATGCGATATAGCATGACAGATAAGCGAATGAAAAATTTCGACTATTTAAATGACGATTAGTATAGGGGTTAGGAAATAGGAGATAGGGTTTAGGTTATATTAAAGGCGAATGTTTCACGTGAAACATTCGCCTCTTTTTTAGTCGTTTTTTTTGCTGTTATTGTTTTGCTCTTTCTGTCAAGTCAGGAATGTTGCCAAGGCTTCTCGGCGGCTCAATATTATTTTCCTTGCAGTAATCATCGAATTCATCAATCGGTACTTTATTTCCGGCAAACTCAACAAATCCGTTCCCCTCATTATCGCCATACATGATATAGACATCCGGACCGCCTATCAGAAATGAATCAATAACTGTTTTGCAATCCTTGTCATAAACTGGCACAATGATGCCCTCAGGTGTGTAAGGGGACTCGCTGTCTTTCAAGGTGATATAGCCTTTTTTACCGTTTTGACCGATAGCTGCAACCATTCCGGGAATTTCGCTTTCAAGATAATTATCCGGCAGCGGTTTCAGCTCAACAATAGCGCTTGAAGCTGAAGCTATTGCAATAGAACCGAGCGCTAAACCCAGAATAAGAAAAAGAACAGAAAGTACATTTTTTTTCATTAGTATTACCTACCTTTCGTTTATGAATAATCGTCAGATGCAGGAGTTGCTATTCCTCCGTATGCATAATGAGTGGTATTGTCATATTTTATATAAAAAATACCATCACATTTTCTTTTTGGTTTAGTCAAATAGCGTATGTTACCTAAGAAAATATAATAAAAAGTATTACCTCCTAGGGTAGGAATGATTCCGCTCTGCGCTTCTAGATTGTTATTTGCGTCTAATAATCTAGTATTAATTTTTACATCATTAGCAGCAAACACATAGTCGTCACGTTGAATAATTGACAAGGGTTCTGCATAATTATAGTTTCCAGACTCATATAATGTGATACCGTTTTGCAGTTGATAGTTATATTGATTTTGAGATACATATCCTATTGGTCCAGAAATAGTAACAGCATTTGCAGTAAACAAAAATGCTGATAATGATAGAACAGCAACAAGCAAGCCTGTTATAAATGCCTTTACATACTTAATTTTTATCTATACTCTTCCTAAAATTACATAATAAAAACAACAGAAGCCAAAAACATCATAAGCAACATCTCCTATTAGCGTTTAAAAAAAATATTAAATGCGCTTTTAGTATTATATAATACATCTATATGATACCATAAACTGGTAAAAAAAACAATGGTAAAATTATATAAAATATACTATAAATATCAAATAAAAATATGCATAATATATATAATATACAAACTAAAGTTGAGCTCAAAGTATTTTTCATGGGACTATTGCAAAGAAAGTGATAAAATATTTCATCAAAAATTATTAAAATACCGCAAAATGCTTTATATATAATGCATTTTGCGGATTAAATATTAAATAATAGCTTTTATTACGCTTTATTATCTGTGGAGTGTAGAAAAGTTTCAACCGTAAAGCGCGGTCTGCCCTTTGTTTCGCTGTAAATTTTGCCCACATATTCGCCCACTACCCCGAGGCACATCATCTGGACGCCGCCCAGGAACCAGATAGAGACAACAGTTGCCGTCCAGCCCGGTACAACAACATCCATTATATAGGAAATCAACGCGTAAAGGATTCCCAGTATGCTGAGAAAAACGACAAAAAATCCGAGCGCGGTAATAAGCCGGAGCGGCTTAACCGAAAAGGAAGTTATCCCGTTAACGGCAAAATTCAAAAGCTTTGAAAACGGATATTTTGACTCGCCGGCAAAACGGGAGTCACGGTTATAGTATACATTGTCGCTCTTAAAGCCGATAAGCGGCACCATTCCGCGCAGAAAGAGGTTGACCTCCTTATATTCCGCCAGAGCCGCGACAGCCCTTTTGCTCATGAGGCGATAGTCCGCATGGTTGTAAATGCTCTCAACGCCCAGCTTTGCCATAATTTTATAGAAAAGCAAGGAGGTGGATCTTTTCAAAAAGGTATCGGTGTTGCGCTCGTCGCGAACACCGTAAACCACATCACAGCCATCATGATACTTTTCGAGGAAGGTGTCCATGACATTAATATCATCCTGAAGGTCGGCATCCATTGTGATTATACAATCAGCAAATTCATTAACCGTGAAAAGCCCTGCCAGAAGCGCGTTCTGATGCCCGCGGTTATGAGAAAGCTTTATGCCTTCAAAATATTCCGATTGCCTATGTAAATTTTCAACTATTTCCCAGGTTTTGTCCCTGCTTCCGTCATCGACAAAAACAATACGGCTCAAGGGCGATATAATATTTGCTGAAATGAGCGAATTAAATTTTTCAAGCAGTCTTTTTGAGGTCTCACCCAGTACCTCTTCCTCATTGTAACAAGGCAGCACAACATATAGCTTTGTATCCATTTATTTTTCTGTTCCTTCCGTTTAGTCGCTGTATAAGCTAACGTGGGCTTGTCTTGCCAAGCCCACACCCAAGACTTGTTTTTTGTTGAGCTTATAGCCCGCAAGGGTACTAATAATTTCCCTGTCAGATGTTTCTAATATTAATTAAATAGTATACCATATTTATCCCGAAAAGTCTCTAGTATTTGCACACAAAAAAAATTAATTTTTCATGAAGACTCGTTATATTTTCTCTTCTGCAACTAACATGGGCTTAGCTTACCAAGTCTACTACCCAAGTATTGTTTTTTATTGGGCGTTCAGCCCATTAAGGTACTAAAAACAGAACCGGATTTCTCCGGCTCTGTGAAAATGTTTCACGTGAAACATTGAGATGTTATTGCTATTCGTTTGTTACAGCTTCAGAAGATTCTATATCAATTTGTTCGATTGGGATAAAAACAAAGCTGTCATTTTCAACCGTGCACTCATACTGACCCGCCTTTATTTCGCCTGCTAGGAGTTTTTCCGATAAAGCGTCCTCAATCTGTGTCTGAATAGCCCTTCTCAGCGGCCGTGCTCCGTAAACCTCGTCAAAGCCTGCCTTTGAAATTTTAACAATAGCGCTTTCGCTGAAGGATAATTGAATCTCCAGCTCCGAAACTCTTTCGCCAAGGCTCTTCAACATTTTTTTCGCTATTTCGTTGATGTTTTCCTCAGTGAGACGGCTGAAAACAATAATATCGTCAACCCTGTTCAGGAATTCCGGCTTAAAAGCTGTCTTAAGCTCGCCCATGACCGCTTCTTTAATCTTATCGTTGTCGAATTTCCCGCTGTCGCCGACAATGAAGCCGAGTCCGCTCTTGCCTTTATTAATTAGTCCCGCGCCGACATTCGAGGTCATAATTATAATGCAATTTTTAAAATTGACCCTGCGCCCCTGCGCGTCTGTGAGAATACCGTCCTCAAGAATTTGGAGTAGCATATTATAAACATCAGGGTGAGCCTTTTCTATTTCGTCAAAGAGCAGCACACTGTAGGGGTGACGGCGGATTTTTTCTGTCAGCTGCCCTCCCTCGTCATAGCCGACATAGCCGGGAGGCGAGCCAATAAGCTTTGAAACAGAATGCTTTTCCATATATTCGGACATGTCAAGCCGGATTAACGCGTTTTCCTGACCGAAAAGAGTTTCAGCAATAGCCTTACAGAGTTCTGTTTTTCCGACACCGGTGGGTCCGAGAAAGATAAAGGAGCCGACAGGTCTCTTGGGGTCTTTTATGCCTACCCTGCCGCGCCTTATAGCTTTCGCGACAGCCTTGACAGCTTCATCCTGCCCGACAATTCGCCTGTGCAATTCCTCCTCAAGCAGCAGCAGGCGTTTGCTCTCTTCAAGCGTCAGCTGCTGAACGGGTATACCTGTCCAAAGGCAGACTATTTCGGCTATTTCCTGGGCTGTGACCTCATCGTCATTATGGCTGTTTTCCTCTCTCCAGTGCTCCTTGTCCTCGCGGAGCTTTTGTGATAGTTCCTTTTCTTCATCTCTGAGAGACGCCGCGCGTTCGAAGTCCTGTGAATTAACAGCAGCTTCCTTTTCAAGAGATATTTCGTTGATTTTATTCTCCAGCGCCTTCAGATCCGGCGGAGTGGTGAATGCTCTGAGCCTGACCTTTGAGGCGGCTTCATCTATCAAGTCAATAGCCTTGTCTGGTAAAAAGCGGTCGCCGATATATCTCGAGGACAGTTTTACCGCCGCGATTATCGCCTCGTCTGTAATTTTGACCTTATGGTGTGACTCGTATTTGTCACGAAGCCCTTTTAATATATTTATTGCCTCTTCCTCGGAAGGCTCGCCGACTATCACCGGCTGAAAACGTCTCTCGAGAGCGGCATCTTTTTCTATGTGCTTGCGGTATTCCTCAAGCGTCGTCGCGCCGATGACCTGCATATCACCCCTCGCGAGTGAGGGCTTCAGAATATTCGCCGCGTCAACCGCGCCTTCCGCAGAGCCTGTTCCGATTAGAGTGTGAACCTCATCGATAAAGAGGATAATGTTTTCAGCCGCAATAACCTCCTCAATTGCCGATTTAATTCTTTCCTCAAAATCCCCTCTGTACTTAGTCCCCGCTACCATACCGGTCAGGTCAAGGGAAAATATTTTTTTATCGCTCAGCGTTTCAGGCACTTCACCGGTGGAAATTTTCAATGCCAAACCTTCGGCGATGGCGGTCTTGCCGACACCCGGCTCACCCATAAGGCAGGGATTATTTTTAGTTCTTCTGCTGAGAATCTGAATCACTCTGTCAATTTCATTTTTTCTCCCGATTACCGGGTCGATTTTGCCCTGCTTCGCTTCCTCGGTCAGGTCTCTTCCGAATTGCTGAAGTACGCCGCTTCCGGAAGCTTGTTTTTTATTTTCCTGAGACACCGACTTCATACCTGCAGGCATTGAGTCGCCGCCCCTGTTTATCTCACTGATTAGGTCTGTGCTGCGAACACCCAGCTGCTCGACAAATCTGACGGCACAGCTCTGTTCCTCGCTCATGAGCGACAAAAGCAGGTGCTCTGTTCCGGCGAGAAGCTGTCCGCTCATCGCCCTCGATAGCTGCAGCGCCTTTTCCAGAATATGCTTGCAGCGCGGAGTAATGTCCTCAGGAGACAGCTGTGTCGGGACACCGATTCCAATTTGCGTCTTTATCAGCTCTTCAATTTTTGCCTCTGTTATTTTTTTATTTTCGAGTACAGTGTACGCGAGGGTGCCTTTTTCGCTGAGCAGTCCAAGCAGTAAATGCTCGCTGCCTATATATGTGTGTCCGTATTTTTCAGCCGCCGAAACCGATGTGTTCAGGGCATTGTTGGCTTTTTCGGAAAAGCCTGTAAATTTGTACATAAAACCGTCACCTAGCTTATAAAATATTAAAATATATATTACAATATTATTCACACTAAACCGCGGCTATAATCATATTTATTCAGCCGGGGTACTCTTACTGATTATTTTTCTTACCTCATTCGCGCGGAGCTCACGCCTTTTTATTGTGTCAAGCGCCGCATTCTGCGATGTATTGAGAGTTGCGGGCTGCATTGTTACAAAAAGCTCGTTGACCGCCTCTGTTTTTATATCTATCTGACCGAGAATAGTGCCAAGCCTCGTATAAGACAGCAGCTCCATCATTTCATCGTTCGAGAGAATCCGGGCGTTTTGCAAAATACCGTAAGCGCGGTAAATTTTATCAAGAAATGCGGGATTTTTTTGCAGCTCCTCTCGCGCTGTACGTTCCCTGGTCGCGAGCTGAAGAGTTATGGATTTCAGATTTTCAAGAGCGGCTTTTTCGCTGATTCCCAGTGAAACCTGATTGCTCAGCTGATAAATATCGCCCTTAGCGCTGCTGCCCTCGCCGAAGGAACCTCTAATGGTCAGCCCTAGCTTTGAGACTGTGGAGGATAAAAGCGAGAGTTGATTGCACGCCGCGAGAGCCGGTAAATGAAGCATAACCGAAGCGCGCATACCTGTTCCAAGATTAGTAGGGCAGGCTGTGAGGTAGCCGATTCTGTCATCAAAAGCGTACTTCAAACGGCTGTCGAGAACATCATCGATTCTGTTGGCGTAGTCGAAGGCCTCATCCAGCGCGAAACCGCCGAGAATTACCTGCAGGCGTATATGATCCTCTTCATTTACCATGATACTTAAAGACTTGTCGCCTGAAAGAATCAAAAGCCTGCCATCCCTGTTTGTGACAAATTCCGGGCTGACCAGATGCTGCTCGGCAAGCGAAACGGCTTCATAATCCTTTAGCTTGCTCATGTCGATGCTTTTAAGCTCAAGCGCGGTGATGTCCGTGAGCGCGTTATTTACGAGCGAGCCAATCTCCTGTTTTTTTGCCGCTGAAAGCTTCTGGGGGAATGGAAAATCAAGAAGATTTCGTGCAAAGCGTATTCTGGTGCTGAGAACCACATCGCCGTGGTCGCCTGTGTTTTTATACCACTTATTCATTGCCTGCCGCCTCCATTTCTCTTATTTTGTCTCGCAGGCTAGCCGCCAGCTCAAAGTTTTGCTCATCAATTGCCTGATTAAGCTGAGCTCGCATATCGGATATTTCGCGCTCCAGCCTTAATTCATTGCCTGCGCTTTTCGCGATTTTTCCCTCATGCTTTGTCTTGCCGTGAATTCGTTGGATTGAGGGCAGGAGCTTGTCATAAAAAATTGCGTAGCAGTCCGCACAGCCGATTTTTCCGCTGCGGGCAATGTCGTCGAAGGCCGAGCCGCATTTTTCGCATCTGAGAACCCTGTTGCTGAGGGATTTTACTGAAAAATCCCCGAGAAAGCTGCTGAAAAGCTCGGAAATGTTTATTCCGAAATCTGAAAATGAATCGCTGAAGCCCAGCTCATAGGCACAGTTTTTACAAAGATGGTGCTCTGCTGTCTCACCGTTAATTATGCGTTTTATATGGGTTGTCGCCTCTGTTTTCTGGCAGTTCTGACATAGCATTATGAGTCATTCCTTTCGTCTGCTGTATTTTTCTGCATTTATGTCGATGCAAGCAGCATTTGCTTGAGAATATTTGCCCTCAGCCGGTCACGGACCTCGCCGGGCAGAAAGCGAAAATTATTTTCATTTGTCGCCGCTTTTATAAGTATTACGCTGTCGCCTGAAATATATCCCCGCTCAAAAAGATTTAAGAGATACGCGCCGCAGGTTCGCTCGTCTATTTCTGCGCCGATGGAATTCACCGCGTGCATTATCATCTGCGGGCGATCAAGGCTTATACGGCGTATTTTGATTGAGCCGCCGCCTCCCCTTCTGCTTTCAACTATATATCCCTGCTCGGGAGTAAAACGCGAAGAGAGAACATAGTTAATCTGGCTTGGGACGCAGCCGATTTTTTCGGCGAAATCATTTCTCCTTATTTCCGCGCTGCCGCTCTCATCAAGCATGTCCAGCAAGGCTCTGGCTATTAAATTACTCAGATTCATTGTTAAGCTCCTATTTCTAGATTTAACTTTGACTATCTTTGACCATAGGTATATTATATTGACCTCTGACGCGTTTGTCAAAGGTCAATATAGGTCAAAATTTAAATGATAAGCTGATTTATCCTAGAAATGCTCGTGTTTTCTCAATGTTTCCTGCTATTTTCTCGATTTTATAGGTGAACGATGATTTAATCATCGTTCACAGACAGAGCCAAAAATTTTCGTTTACAAAGTTTGATATATCAAGCTTTGTAAAATCAATTAATCAGTGGTTACCTAGAAATTAAGGTCGTAGTAAATGTCCGGATTATTAACCCTGATTCTGATGGTTTTTTGAGAGAAGGTATCAAGCTCTGCGGAAACACGAAGAATGATTCTCGCGTCCTTGGCGGTGATCACTCCGTCAAAATCAACATCAGCGACCTTAAACTGAGCATCGGTTAGCTTGTCAAGCTCGGCGGAAGCCCTGAGAACCTTTCTCGCGTCAACAGCTGTAATTAGCTTGTCAAAGTTAACGTCTCCGAGATAAACCTCAATGGAGCCTCTCTGAAGAGCAAACTGATCAAGGCGGTTTATCGTGTCTGTCGCCCTGTCATAAGCATAAGCCTCATAATAAAGCATGTCGTCCTCAACCTTGACGGAGGCAAACATTGGCTTGTTTGTATCAATTGAGACCTTAGGCTTCGGCATAACCGCGCTAACCTGGCTTTCGCTTGCCTGAGGATAATGCTTTACACCTGCCGCGCCGTTGATTACATATACTGTTCCGTCGGGGTTAACGATTGACGGCACGTTGGAGGGGTCTATATAAACAATGCTGTTCGTTGTGGGTTGAATTTTATTGTCCTTGAGTACCTCGGTTCGCATATATACATGCTCGTGACCCTGAAGTACCAGATCGATTTTCAACTCAGTCATGAGTGTTGCCATTTGTGCGCGAAGAGCGTTTATCTCTTTGTCGGACATATGTATACTGTTCGCGTAGGGAGCCTTGTGGATTGCGACTATTTTCCAGTCCGCTTTTGTTTTTGCAATGTCCTCTTTGAGCCATTTTATTTGCTTGCTCGAAAGCTCGCCCTTATTCGTCTGGTCATTAGAGTTGAGCACCGCGAAGTACGCGTTTTCATATTCAAAGGAATAGTACATTCCGCTGGAGGCGTCCTGCTTCGGGTAATCGTAGCTGTAATTGAAGTTGAAATAACTCGAAAGGACATTGGTCGCGTTGTTCATGACCTCGTGATTACCCGCGACGGGAACTACCGGTGTTTTAAGAAGTAAATCAGAAGCGGAATCAAGGCACCATTGCCACTGATTTGCATTCATTGCATTATCAGTGAAATCTCCGCCGTGAATAAGGAAATCAAAATCGTTATACTTTTCAACAGCCTTTGTGGCTATAGCTCCCCAGGAATTCGCATACTGAGCCTTGCTCTGGGACTGGGTATCAGAGGCGAACATAAAGCGGAAGGAATCATCATTTTTTGAGCCGCCGAGCAGCCCTATGTCACTCCACCAATTCATTTGCGAGTCGCCTATGCGGAAGTAATATTTTTCGCCTGCCTTGAGCCCGGTTACTTTAATTGTATGGCGAACCAGCTCAAGCTGCTGCGGGAAGAATCCTGCAAGCCCGAGGTCAACGCCCGGGTATTCGAGAGTCACGGTCTTTGCAGTTGCTTTAATATTATCGCCGGTGGTCGGTTTCCCGGTGAAAACCGGTGTTTTACCGCTAGCCTTAACCAGCTCAATATCGCTGTTAGTTGCAGAATATTTTGTATACCAGTTGAGGTTGAACGAGGTTTTCGGGTCAGTTCCGAAGACAACGGTCGCCATCGAAGGTATCTGGAAATCATCCTGAGTCGGAGCTATATCATAAGCGCCCTCATAGGTATAGGTGCAGTCATAATCTCTGGTGTAGTCAACGCAGCAGCCCTCAATTATCTTTGTCAGGACAGTGCCTGTGCCTTCAAACTGCGAATCGGTAAACAGAGTCTTGTAAAGATAATCCCTGACCTCAATAAGCGATTTCCCGTAAGGTAAATCAAGCAGCCCGAGAACCTTGTCAATGAAGCAGTAGTAACTGGTGTCCCACTTCAGGAAAAGCAGCAGCGCGCTCTGAGCGGTTGTTCCGATAAAGGTTGGATAATCAACAAAGAGCTTGTCAAGATTGACCTTCAGGGTCTTGAGGATGTTATTCATCAACAAATCGTCAAGGACAATGCTGAACAGCTTGTCAACAACTGTTTTCGCGATAATGCCTCTCGCTTGATTGTCTACTATGCTCGACATGAAAGCATCGTCGTTAATATCCTCGTTGCCCTGATACATATATGCCATGCAGCTGAAAATCGCATCTCCCAGAGTACCCTCTTTGTCATATGAGCCGAAGCCGAGTGTGTCGAGGAATTTTGTGCATTTTTCGGTGCTGACCGGTGTATTAAGCAGGGAGGTTACACTGGTTTTTATCAGGCTGTAGGTATAAGCAGGTTTAAGGATATACCTGTTGTCAATCTGGTCTGCCAGGTCTCTGATGAAGGTCATTATATTGTTTGAGGAGAAAAGCTTAATGTCCGTACCGGGAATCTTGACATCAATGAGCGGAATGCTCTGAACAAGCAGCTCGACGTCAATTTTCTGGTATTCCTTAAGGTATTCGAGAATGCCGCCCTTTTTAGTGATGTCATTCATCGATTCGCCGAAATATTTATCAACGATTTCAAGCACAAAATCGGTGGAATTGCTGTTAGCATGAGAGATTCTGAAGGAAGCGGTTTCGCGGTAGGGCTGGTCGTAAACCGTTGTTCCGTCAGTAATCGGAGTAACACAGTCCGCGTCGAACACCTCAAAATCAGCGGAAACTGAACCGTCATTGTTTTTGGTGAAGGTCGTCTCCCTGAACTGGTTCGGGAAATCAGTCAGTGTCGCGGTCTGGATATTATAGAGGGGCTCGCCGTTGTCGGAATAAGCGACAGAAATATCTGTTGAATGCGAATGCCCGGTAAAGAGGAAATGCATACCGTTATCGGCAAGCTTATCCTTTGTTTTTACACGGTTATCCATAACAAAGCCCTGCATTATAGTGCTTTGCAGATAGTTCTGCTCGACGACTCCCCAGTGCGTCATGCCTATGACCGTCTCGCCGTTGGCCTCAGCTTTTTTCATCTGGTCAACAATCCATGTCATAAGAGCAGGAGAAATATTTCCGCCGGTTTCCTCTTCGTAAGCCGCCGAGCTTGTCGAGTCGGGTGAATACTTGCCCGCGTCGATAGCAATGAGCCTGTAGCCGCCCTCAAGACTTACAGCGTATGAAAGCATACCCGCAATCTTTCCCTTGGGAGGTGTGTAGCGCTCAATATTGGTTTTGCCGTATACGAGAGAGGAATAAATGTCGGCAAACTCATAGGAGCTTGTCCTCGCAGCACTCTGTCTTGTGTCGTCCTTATATGTAACGGCACTGAAATTATTTATATCATGGTTGCCGTTGATAAGGAAAACCTTTACGCCCGAATCCTTTTCAAACTGCTCAAGTATGCCGGCAAGCTCCTCATGTCCGCTTTTTTCGCCATTATAAGTGAGGTCGCCGGGAATAAGGAGATACTTCAGTCCGTTTTCTTGCGCATGAGTTTTTACCGCCTCAAGCGCACTGTCAAGAAGACTGTGGAGCTGAAGAATCTGAAGCTTGCTTGATTTCATTTCGCTCAGCAGCGCATCGGAATTATTTCCCATGTCCGCTTTCGCAAAATAGTGGATATCAGAAATAGACGCGACAGTCATTTGATTTTCGTCCGCGCTGACCGCAAAAAGTCCGGCAGGAAGGACAGAAATCAGCAAAACTAATGACATGACAAGTGCCAAAAGCCTTGTATTGAAACTTCTTTTTGTTTTTGAATTCTGCATCGTAGTTCCTCCTAATCTTACAGATACGTTTCAATTATACTTTAATATAATAAAAATGTAAAGTGGAAATATAAATCTTTTGCATTTATTTTTATTTTATTAATTATTTTCAATATTATAGTGGCTAAAACGAAGAAAGAGAGGCTCAACCTCCCTTTCCAAAAATAAATTCAGTTTATTATATCAACATTCATATATTTCCTTAAAACATCAGGCACGGTAATTGTTCCGTCCGCGTTCTGATAATTTTCGAGAATCGCCGCTGTTGTGCGTCCCGCCGCGACACCGGAGCCGTTAAGGGTATGAAGAAGCTGAGCCTTTGATTTTGAATCCTCTTTATAACGGATAGCCGCGCGTCTGGCTTGAAAATCCTCGAAATTCGAGCAGGAGGAGATTTCCACATACCTGCCGTATGAAGGCATCCAGACTTCAATATCATAGGTTTTTGCTGAGGAAAAGCCCAAATCACCCGATGAGAGTGCGACGACCCTGTAGGGAAGTCCGAGAAGCTGCAAGACCTTTTCCGCGTCCATTGTCAAAGCTTCGAGCTCGTCATATGAGTTTTCGGGTTTAACAAATTTTACCAGCTCAACCTTATTAAACTGATGCTGTCTGATAAGCCCTCTGGTATCTCTTCCGGCGCTGCCAGCTTCAGCCCTGAAGCAGGCTGAATACGCGCAGTATTTGAGCGGAAGGCTGTCGCCGTCAATGATTTCGTCGCGGTGCATATTCGTGACCGGCACCTCAGCAGTCGGAATGAGAAAATAATCAAAATTCTGGAGCTTGAAAGCGTCCTCCTCAAATTTCGGAAGCTGACCAGTTCCGGTCATCGAAGCCCTATTAGCCATGAATGGCGGAAAAATTTCGGTGTAGCCGCTCTGAGCGTGGGTGTCGAGGAAAAAATTGATTATTGCCCTCTCAAGCTTCGCGCCCGCGCCTTTATAGAAATGAAAACGCGCGCCCGTGACCTTGGCTGCGACATCGGGAAGCAGAATTCCCAGAGCCTCACCCAGCTCCCAGTGAGGTTTTGGCTCAAAATCAAAGATTGTCGGTTCCCCTGATTTGCGGATTTCAACATTTTCACTGTCGTCCTTGCCGACAGGCACGCTGCTGTGAGGAATATTGGGAAACTCATACATAATAAGCTGCTGTTTTTCCTCAAGTGTCGTAAGCTCAGAAGATAATTCCCTGACCTTGTCTTTGATTTCGTTCATTCTCGTCATTATTTCCGAGATGTCCCCGCCTTCTTTTTTTAGCTGCGGAATCATTCGGCTGGCTTCATTCTGCTGAGCCTTCAGGTTGTCTGTTGCGGATAAAAGCTCGCGGCGCTTAACGTCAAGCTCTAAAACCTCATCAATTAACGCGTCCATGTTTTTGTTTCTGCTGCGCATCGCCGCTTTAACTTTTTCGCTGTCTTCTCTTATTAGTTTTATATCAAGCATAAATTAATCCTTTCAAAATTAAATTAATCCTCAAGGGATTTCGCGAAATCTATAAGATCCTCAATACTAAAGTATTCTATCTCAATAGTTCCGCCTGTCTTTTTTTCGTGGATTTTTATCTTTCTGCCTAGAGCGCCCTCAAGCGCGAGCTCGACCTCGCAAATAAAGGGATTTTTTTTGCCGCTTTTAGGCTTTTCCCGCTTTTCCTCTTTATTGCTGAAATCCTTAACGAGCTTTTCCGTATCCCTGACCGACAGATTCTGTGCGGCTATTTCCTCAGCGGCTTTTATGAGCGCTTCCTCATCCTCGATTGCCAGAAGAGCCCTTGCGTGCCCGGGTGAAAGCCTGCGGTCAATAACCAGCCCTAAAACCTGCTCAGGCAGGTTCAGCAATCGCAATGAATTCGTCAGAGCAGGACGGCTTTTTGAAAGGCGAGCCGCCGCTTCGTCCTGAGTTAGTCCGAAATCCTCAATCAGCCTGCGTATTCCGGCAGCTTCCTCAACAGGGTTCAGGTCCTCACGCTGCAGATTTTCAATAAGCGCCAGCGCCGCAGTCTGCGAATCGTCAAGTGCTTTGATAACAACGGGAATCATTTTAATATCCGCCATTTTTGCGGCGCGCCAGCGCCTTTCCCCCGCAACAATCTGATAGGAGCCGTCAGTTCGCGGACGGACTATAATCGGCTGCAAAATACCGTGTTCTGCAATACTCTCACTGAGCTGCGAAAGAGATTCCTGCTCGAAAATAGTTCGGGGCTGCTCCTTATTGGGCTCAATTTCGTTAATCGGCAGAAGAATTGAACTGCCTTCGTTTAATTCCTCGGTTGAGTTCTCGGCAAAAAGAGCGTCAATCCCTTTTCCGAGACCTCCTTTTCTAATAGCCAAACAGTATCAACTCCTTATTTCTGCTGTGATAAAAATTCAACAGCCAAATTTATATATGCATCGGTACCCATCGATCTGCTGTCGTAATAGAGAACCGGCTGACCGAAACCGGGAGCTTCCGAAAGCCTGACATTTCGCGGTATGACGGTTTTGTAAACCTTTTTCGGAAAGAATTTTTTAATCTCCGCAACAACCTGCTGAGTGAGATTTAAACGCCCGTCATACATGGTTAAGAGCACAGATTCGAGCTCCAGGTTCGCATTATACATACGCTTGATTTGACGCACTGTGGACATCAGCTGCGAAAGACCCTCCAGTGGATAAAACTCACACTGAATCGGCACAATAAATGTGTCCGCGGCGCTCAAGGCGTTCAACGTTATCAGTCCAAGTGAGGGAGGGCAGTCAATAAAGATATAGTCGTAATCATCCCAGACAAGAGCAATCGCGTTTTTTAAGAGTGCTTCGCGGTTTTCAACATCAATTATTTCAACCTCCGCACCTGCGAGATTGACATTGGAGGGAAGTATATCAACACAGGCGAAGGAGGTCTTGACAATTGCATCATTGATTTTTATTTTACCGGTCATGACATCATATGTTGTCATGTTTAGCTTCTTTTTATTAATTCCGTATCCGCTAGTCGCGTTACCCTGAGGGTCGGCATCTATCAGTAAAACACGTTTTTTATATGCGCCGACAGCTGCGGCGAGATTAACAACAGTTGTAGTTTTTCCAACGCCGCCCTTTTGATTCACGACTGCAACAACCTTAGCCATTCGATTCCCATACCCTTCCTAATGTGGGCTTGGCTTGCCTAGCCCACAACCCAGAACTTGTTTTTTATTGAGCTTTCAGCCCATTTAGTTACTAAGTAACCACTGATTAATTGAAATTTACTCACTTTTGTATATTCATTGATTTTACAAAGCTTGATATATCAAGCTTTGTAAACGAAAATTTTTGGCTCTGTCTGTGAATGATGATTAAATCATCGTTCACCTAAGCGATGTTTCACGTGAAACATTCAATTGGCTGACATATTTCATTAAATGTCAGTTCTTTTTGCTATTATACATAAGTTTTCGCTTATAATCAAGTGAAATATTGATTTTTTATTCTTTTGTACATCGTGACCATGCAGAATGTTTCACGTGAAACATTGTTTTGTGTAAATTTCCCGACAAAAAGTCACTTATTAATATAGATTCACAGATTATTAATTGACTTGTTAAAATATATAGCATATAATATTTTAGTACTTTAACTAGGCTGAAAGCTCATTAAAAAACAATACTTGGGTTGTGGGCTTGGCAAGCCAAGCCCACGTTAGTTGTGAGAAAATAAAATAAAACTTAACCCGAATATTTGTAATTGGGGAGATTGACTTATGACTATTAAAAGGAAAAAAAGGCTATTGCTGCTCGTACTTTCGCTGTGTCTCATCTTGCTTCCGCTTCTGTCGCCTTTTTCGCAGGCATTGGAGTTCGGCGGTTTTACTTATACCGAGAACTTGAATTATGAAATAACCATAACCGGTTATGAAGGGGATCTTGTCGATATAATCGTACCTGACGCGATTGAAGGAAGCATGGTGGTTTCAGTTGCTCAAAAAGCCTTTGAAAATCTGAAATTTTTAAACAGCGTCACAATGCCGGATTCTCTCATAAATGTCGGTGACTATG
This sequence comes from Oscillospiraceae bacterium, assembly GCA_031551635.1. Lineage (GTDB taxonomy): Bacteria > Bacillota > Clostridia > Oscillospirales > Acutalibacteraceae > JAVBNH01. Next base: position 106,964 of record JAVBNH010000028.1, read on the forward strand.
CTTTTGAGGGATGTTCGGGATTGAGAGAAGTCAGTTTCGGAAAGAATATTAATTTTATTAATCCGTATATGTTTTCCGGCTGCTCTTCACTTGAACGGATTGTATTTCCGGTAGAAAATAATAATTTTACCGTAAGTGACGGCGTTTTATACAATGCCGATATGTCAAGGTTGATTTTCAACCCTCCCGCCAACGAGCTGGGAAGCTACATAATACCTGATGATACAATTTTTATTGAGGGCGGCGCGTTTAAGGACAGCTCCATGCTCACTGATATTATTCTGCCTGAAAATATACGGGAGCTTCCCGCTGAGATTTTTTCATCTTGTTCATCCCTTGAGAACATAGTTTTGCCTGAAAATCTTCAAAGCATTGCTCCGGCAGCTTTTTCCGGCTGTATTTCACTCGAAAGCATAGACCTGCCCGACAGCCTGACAGCGATTGATTATTCGGTGTTTGCAAACTGCAAAATGTTGAAGGATATTCAAATGCCCGACAGCCTTAACAGAATCGGCGCGGGTGCTTTTTCCGGCTGCGAGCAGCTGGAATCGATTACCCTGCCCAGTGCACTTGCATATCTGTCAAGTGAGCTTTTTCTTGACTGCACGGCGCTAAAGTCGGTCAGTGTCAGCGAAAACACTGTGAGTGTCGGCCGGAGGGTTTTTGAAGGATGCTACTCGCTTGAGACTATCGCTCTGCCGATGTCAATAGGTTTAATGGGTGACAGCGTTTTTAAGAATTGCCGATCTCTTAAGTCTTTGATTGTTCCCGATAATGTGAAGACTCTTAGCGACAGTGTTTTTGAGGGCTGCTCCTCGCTTATCTCGGTAACGCTTCCGCAGAACTTGACTGCAATAACAAACTATGCTTTTAAAGCTTGTGCTTCTCTTGAGGAGATAATAATTCCCGAAACAGTAGTTTCGCTGGGCAGCGGCGCGTTTATGGATTGCGTCAGTCTTAGCGGCTGTGCCCTCCCGCCGAATCTTGACAGAATCAGCTCTCAGCTTTTTGAAAATTGCTTTTTAATTGATGAAATAATTATACCTCAGAGTGTTACAGTTATCGGCGACTTTGCTTTTTCAAACACCTCGCTCGCGAGCATTGATTTGCCACCTGCCCTTACTTTGATTTCACAAAATGCTTTCCGTTCCGCTTCCTGTCTGACTGATGTTGTTTTCCCGGACAAATTTTTCAAAATTGACCCTTTGGCTTTTTATAATTGTCCGCTGCTGAAAACAGTAAGCATCCCTAAGCAGGCGAGTATAAACGGCAACAATGCCTTCGGCTTCCTTGAGAATGAGGAGAGGGTTGCGGATTTTACGATAAAGTGCTACAACAATTCCTCCGCGCATAATTATGCGATGACCAATGCCTTTTCATTTTTCCTGTTTGATCCCCCTCCTGAAACAACCGCCGATACCACAACGAAAAAGCCTACTACTGCGAAACCCTCAACGACAGAAGCCCCATCTACTACAAAAACAACCGGAGACACTACAGCAAAAATCACGTCGACATCTTCAAATCAGACGACAAAAGATACAACATCCGATAATATTACAACCAGTGCTCCGACTGATGAGCCGACGACCTTGCCGCCGAACTATACAACAACTCAGCCTGAGGGCACGACCGACCCGTCCGGAACTACACACACAAGTGATGTAACAACGCATCAGACAACCTCTGCTATCTCAACCACTACAAAACCTCAAAAAACAACCGTCAACAAAACGACAGGGAACCGAACAACGAGAGTTATTACAACCCAGAGCGCAGTTTATGACAGTAAGCTGCTTCCCAAGGAAGGCTCACCGATTTTTATTGATTATGACAGGCAATATATCAGCGATCTTCCGTCATCCTTTACTGCGGATGATGTCGCTTCAAGCTTTAGGAATGCAAAAATAAAAATTGTTGACCATAACGGGCGTCCACTTGTCTTAAAAGATCATCCCTACACCGGTTGTTTCATTATTTTAACGGACGCGGTAGGTGCTCAGCTATCCTCATATTTTATTGTCAGCATGGGCGATGTCGACGGTGACTCAGAGATTACCGCAGTTGACGCAAGGATAGTATTGCGAGCCTCCGCAAGCCTTGTGACCCTCGAAGGCGCACAGTTTATAGCAGCTGATTTAACAAAAAACGGGATATTGACCGCTACTGTCGCCAGAAAAATACTCAGAGTGTCAGCCTCGCTTGAAGCTATATAGCTCAATGCTTCACGGATATGTAATACATTGTAATAAAATGTAAATATATGCAATTTTAACGATTTTGGAAGGAAAAAAGAGTATATGGACATGAAACTCGACGAATATCTTGATAAGGTCAATGGCTGCTTTATGGGTAAAAATATCGGGGGCACTCTCGGGGCGCCGTTTGAATGCGGGCGGGGTGTGCTAGAGCTTGATTTTTATTCACAGGATATGAGCGGCGGCGCGTGGCCGAACGATGACCTTGACTTGCAGCTTGTATGGCTTGCTGCTTGCGAGAGGTTCGGAAAGAGCGTAAACGCGACGGTTCTTGGTGAATACTGGCTGTCATTTATCGTTGCGAACTGGTCGGAATACGGCATGGGTAAAAACAATATGCGAAAGGGTCTGCTGCCGCCAATTTCCGGTAGCTATAATAATCTGAATAAAAACAGCTGCGGCTGCTTTATCAGAAGTGAAATCTGGGCTTGCCTTATGCCGGGACACCCGGAGCTTGCCGTTAAATACGCTTTTGAGGATGCTATTGTTGACCACGGCTCTGACGGTGTTTACGGCGAGATATTTTTTGCAGCCGTGCAGAGCGCGGCTTTCGTTGAAAGCGATACCTATAAACTAATTGAAATCGGACTGAGCTATATTCCTCAGGAGTGCAATATAGCTCTCGGGATAAAAACGGCAATTGACTGCTTTGAGAGCGGGGTTGACTGGAAAGAGGCGCGCAAGAAAATTCTGCAGACCGTGCCGGGCGCTTTCGGCTCATACCGCGGGTATATCGCGGGCGAAAGGGAGGAAGACATTCCCGCCGGTACACCGGATTTTGACGCTCCCAGCAATGTTGCGATTACGGTTATGGCATGGCTTTACGGCGAGGGTGATTTTGGGAGAGCTGTCTGCATTGCAGCCGGCTGCTGCGAGGACGCAGACTGCACAGCAGCTACACTGGGCGCCTTGATGGGTATAATTCTCGGGCGGGAAAAGCTTCCGAAAAAATGGACAGAACCTATCGGCGAGGGCATAAAAACAGTCGCCTGCAACACTGTTGAGGGGCTCGACCTTCCGGGGACAATTGGCGCGCTGACCTCGAAGGTCTGCTCTGTAATGCCTGCTTTTCTCGGCAGAAGCTGCGATATACAGAGCGAGGGCGGCGTAATGCTGCATCTTTGTTCGAAGGATGATTTGCTTAATAAAAAAAGAGAAATCCGCTGGTCTTATAGCGCGTATAATTTTCTTGATTATATCAGGGATCACGACAAATGTCTGTACTTTGAGAATACAATAATCAGAGCGAAAGCGATTTTGCCGGAGGGAATAAACATCAGCGAGTCCAAAAGCTTCAGAATTGTACTGGAGATTGAAAATCTCCTTTCAAGACAGCAGTGGCTTGATATTAAATTCAATGTACCTGATGAGTGGAGCGTCAGTAAAGGCAGAAATCAGGCGTTTTGTCTTGAATATTTCCCTGCCTTTAACCGTTTCAGTTTTGAGACAGAAATCATTCCAGAAAACTTAAGCTCATCAACATATAAAATTAACATAGAAATAGCCTCAGAAGGGCGAATCAGCACATTGTATATACCGCTGATGCTGATTAACGCGCCAGAAATTGAAAGCTGCATTAAAAAAATATAATCAAGTAAAACAAAAAAAATCCGGAAGAGCTTTTGTTTCTTCCGGGTTTTTATGCGCTTTTTGATTTATTTCTATAAACATTAATTGTTGCCAATATAGGTGCAAATTATTTAAAACTGAACCATTCTGTTGTCTGATAAATGCTTTGCTTTAGGGTTATGGCGCCGTCAAGAATTGACATATCCAGTGTTGTTTTTATTATTTGTTTAAGCGAAACGATTGTATTTGTCTGTGGGTTGTACTCGAGCGCTGAGGTGCAGTCATTGTTTATAATGTCAAAATGATATTCGCCCATAGCGGCTAATGCTTCGTCAAATGCACCCTTCATAGTTTTGTCCATTTCCTCTCGCAGCATATCGTTGCTCAAGGTGTCAAAAACCGATGCCAGATAACTTTGAGGTTTGTTATAATCGGTTGTTGCCTTCAAATTTTTTTCCTCAATGAGCTTGAACTCTATGAGGACATTGCCGTTTGGCAGATTTTTAGTGGTAAAATCCTCAATCGCAGTGACATCTGTCAAGGTGCAGCCCTTTACTATTCCCGGTAAAGGGAAATTATTCATATCGGAATTCTTTGCCGTTACAACCGCGTTTTTCAGGGCGTCTTCTCTGGTTTCAATTTCCACATCCTCAAGACCCTCTTTTAAGCTTTCTTCAATATCTTCGCCAGTCATACTTTTGAACATATCCTTTAGTTCCTGATCGATATGGATTTTAATATCTTCCTTAGGTGAATTTTGGTAGTTAATGCTTGTGAATCCCGGCTTTTTTGTTTTTGTATCATTCATAATTTCGGTATATTTCTCAAGCATTTTTTCAGCTTCTGATTTGTCATAGGGATGGCTTTCAAGAGAGGCGGAAATCCTGAGTATAATTCGCGCGTCAACCGCTGTGACACTGCCGTCCTGATTGAAGTCAGCGCTGTAAAGTCGATATTCGGACGCGTTACTTTCGAGCTGGGCAGAGATTCTCAGTGCTATTCTCGCGTCAACAGCGGTAATATCGCCGTTGCCGTCAACATCTCCGAGATTCATTTTTATCATTTTTAAATCGGCGGCGTTCGCGCTCAAGGCCGCCGAAGGTGTTATAATAGCCAAGCAAACAGCCAATACTATAATAGTTTTTAAGGTTCTTATCATTTTTTATCAATCCTTTTTTTACTTTTTAAACACTCTATCATTTTTTCATATAAAAGTCAATTTATTTCTATTAACAGATTTTGAAATTTCAGGAAATCAGGCTTTCGGCCTTAGGTGAACGATGATTTCATCGTTCACAGACAGAGCCAAAAATTTTCGTTTACAAAGCTTGATATATCAAGCTTTGTAAAATCAATGAATAAACAAAAGTGAGTAAATTACAAATAATCAGTGGTTACTAAGGCTATAAAATTTAAATCTTTATGTTGCAATTTTCATGGAATTATAGTATAATATGTATATGATAAGTTCATTATAATTACGATGAGAAAATAAATTTGGAGGATTTGTATGAATTATTCGTTAAATAAGAGACAAGCAAAAGAACAGCTTGAAAACATCCTGTCTCATTATTTCGGCGTTAATCCGGAAAACGCAAACTATGAGCATTATTACCGTTCAATCGCAATAATACTCAAAAACCTGATGGCTGCAGGGCGGGCGGACTTTGCCGAGCGAGCGCGGGAGAGCGGTACGAAGAGGATTTCCTACCTCTCGATGGAATTTTTGATGGGGCGTTCATTGAAAAATAGCTTATATAACTTGAACCTGACAAAAATCTTTGAGGATATTCTGTCTGACTACGGGATTTCAATCGATAAAATTTATAATATAGAGCCTGACGCCGGTCTTGGCAACGGCGGACTGGGAAGGCTCGCGGCATGCTACCTTGATGCTTTGGCTTCCGGCGGTTATTTCGCGCGCGGATACTCTATACTTTATGAATACGGAATTTTCAAGCAAAAGCTTGTTGAAGGCTGGCAGACAGAGCTGCCGGATTTCTGGCTGCTGGGCGGCGATGTGTGGCTGTCGGAGCGTGAGGAAAGCGCGGTTGATGTTATATTTGAAGGTAAAATAAACGAATCCTGGGACGGCGGGTATCATAATGTCGAAATCGTAGACGCCTCTGTTATAAAGGCAGTGCCCTATGACATGTTTGTTGCGGGGAAGGACGGCGAGGGGATTAGCGTGCTGCGGCTTTGGAAGGCGAGCGCGCCGGGCATGGACATGGCTCTTTTCCAAAGCGGGAATTATCTCAAGTCCATTGAGACAAATGCGATGGCGGAGGTTATCAGCAAAGTGCTGTATCCGTCAGACAATCACCCTGAGGGCAAGAGTCTGAGACTTAAACAGCAGTATTTTCTTGTGTCCGCATCCGTTCAGGACATTGTTCGCAATCATCTCCACCATTACAGTAATCTTGACAACTTTGCCGAAAAAAATGCGATTCAGATTAATGATACACACCCAACCATGGTCATTCCAGAGCTGATGCGAATTTTTCTTGATGAATGCGGTTTGGGTTGGGACGAAGCATGGGAAATTGTTTCGAAAACTGTTTCATATACCAATCATACCGTTATGAAGGAAGCGCTCGAGTGCTGGAGTGTCGAGCTAATTGAAAGGCTTATTCCGCGAATTTTCCAAATAATCAAGGAGATTGACAACAGAGCCAGAGACTATCTTTGGGAAGGCACGCATGATTCGGATTTTGTTGAGCGGAATTCGGTTATTTCAGGCAATACCGTTAGAATGGCAAATCTTTGTGTTTTCGGTACCAATAAAATTAACGGTGTCTCCGCGTTGCACAGTGAAATTCTTAAACAGTCGGTTTTCAGCGATTTTTACCGTCTCGCGCCCGAGAAATTTACGAATGTCACTAACGGAATTGCTTACAGGAGATGGCTGTGTCAGGCAAATCCGCTGCTGACTTCGTTTATAAAAGAGCTGATAGGTGACAGGTTTATTTATGACGCTGATGAGCTTGAAAAGCTGCGCAAATTTGCTGATGACGCTTCTGTTTTGGGTGAGCTTGAGATAATTAAGCTGAAAAATAAAGAACGGCTTCAAAAGCATATCGAAAAAATATCTGGTGTCAGGCTTGACCCTGCATCACTGTTTGATGTGCAGGTCAAGAGGCTTCATGAATATAAACGGCAGCATATGAACGCGCTGAGCATTCTCTCTCAATATCTGAGAATAAAAGAAAACCCCGGCGGCGATTTTGTCCCGCGTACCTATATTTTCGGAGCAAAAGCGGCTTCAGGTTATTTTGTCGCGAAAAAAATAATCAGCTTTATTGTCGCGTTGTCAAAGCTGATTAATGAGGACCCACAGGTAAACAAGCTGCTCAAGGTACATTTCTTTGAAGATTATAATGTCACAGCTGCCGAGCTGTTGATGCCTGCCGCTGACATAAGTGAGCAGATTTCACTTGCCGGAACCGAAGCAAGCGGCACGGGAAACATGAAGCTGATGCTGAACGGCGCGGTGACATTGGGGACAATGGATGGTGCGAATATTGAGATTTTTGAGGCTGTCGGGCAGGAAAATATCATTATTTTCGGTATGGATGTTGAAACGGTTAATGATTTGCAAAAGCAGGGATATGTGCCGAAAAATTATTATCTGAACAATCCGGAGCTGCGGAAGGTCATTGATTTTATTGACAGGGGCGGAATTAACGGACAGAATTTTTCGGAAATCAGCGGAACTATTGTTCACCACGACCCTTATATGGTGCTTGCGGATTTTGCTGACTATAGAATGGCTCAGCTCAAGGCTGACGATTTATTCAGTGACCACGCGGGCTTTACACGGATGTCGCTGATGAATATTGCCGGGGCGGGACGTTTTTCGGCGGACAATGCGATAAACACCTACGCTAAAAATATCTGGGACACGAAACCAGTTGAAAAATCTGTGAAACAATAAAAATGTTTCACGTGAAACATACAAAAAAAGGAGCAGGTACGCTTTTAATATGCATACCTGCTCGTTGAAAAAATATCGAAATCAGAGGATTCTTGCAAACTCAGCGGCAATTTTTTTCGCTTCGGCAATTTCGTTTTCCCCCGGAACAAATCGGGCGCTGATATTTTTTTCAAAAACATTCATTTTTAGACCCTGTAGTCTAGCGGAAATATTTGGGAGTGCCTCGCCGCTCCAGCCAAACGAACCGAAAACCAGAGCGTTCTTTTTTTTGCAGTTTATCGCGTCAACGTGGGACAATAACTGCCAAATCGGCGCTACTGCGTCGGCGTTAATCGTCGGAGAGCCAATCGCGAGTGCGTCGCAGCTGTTTATTTCGGCTGCCAGGAAATCAGACGGGAACTCATTTACATCATATATATTTACTTGCGCGTCATTGAGTTTTTCTTTTATTGAATCCCTAATAATTTCAGCGAGAATCTCTGTGTTTCCGTAAGCCGAGCAATAAAAAACCGGAATCTTTTTCACAGCCTTAGCATCCGGCAGGCTCCAATCACTATAATTTTTTATAGCATATTCTAGCTTGCATCCTTTTGTTAAAACCGGTCCGTGGCTGACACAGGCGTATTCAATAGCCAAGTCCTTGATTTTCTCGAGACCCTTCAGCACATAAGGCTTAAAGGGTGAAAAAATCGCATCATAATAGTTTTTAAAAGCGCTCTCATATTTTAAATCATATATTACATTTGTGTCAAAGGCGTAAGGTTCGCAGTAATGAGCGCCGAGAAAGTCGCAAGAGAAAAGAGCCTTTTCGTTCTCAAACCAGGTAAACATTGAATCAGGCCAGTGCAAAAACGGCGCATTAATAAACTTAAGCTCACTGTCTCCGAGGCTGAGCGTATCGCCGTCTTTTACTGTTATAATCGGAAGGGAATCAATGTTTGTAATGTTTTTTAAATAAATCGCCCCCGCGGTGCTGACAATTATTTTCGCGCACGGACAGAGCTCTAAAAGCCTTCGCAGAGAGCCGGAATGGTCAGGCTCGCAGTGGTTTAATATGATATAGTCGATTTTCTCAGGGGGACAGACCTCTTTGATGTTTGAAAGGTAAACATCAAAAAATGATAAATGGCAGGTCTCGACAAGTACGGTTTTTTCGCTGCCTTTTATGATATATGAGTTATATGTTGTGCCGAATTCGGTACGCATTACAACATCAAAAATGCGCAGTGCCGGATTCAGAACGCCAACACTGTAAACAGAATCTGAAATTTTTATTACTGACATAAAGTCACAATCCTTCCCGCCGGGAACAGGTAAATAAAAGGCTATTTATCCCTTTTCTATGTGTCTGAAACCCGAAATTTATATTTTATGATATACTAACATAAATCATAAACATATGCAAACAATAATTTTTAAGATAATTTATAAATTTTGAGAAAAAATGTTGATATTTACAAAAATTTATGTTACAATTAACCAGAATATCTTTTAAAATATTCAAAAGGCAAAATATAAGCTTAAGGATGTATTAAATTTAATGTACGAACAGATAATTAATGTGGACCGGATGGAGCATGCGGTCAACCTTTTCGGCAGCTTTGATGAAAATATCAAGATTATCGAAAAGCAATATGCGGTGGAGATAACTAACAGGGGCTCGGATATTAAAATCGCAGGTGAAGCTGAAAATGTCGCTTCGGCGGAAAGGGCAATAAACGGACTTCTGACGCTTATAAATAAAGGCGAGGTTCTCAGCGAGCAAAATGTGCGCTATGTCATTTCACTCGTTAACGAAGGCAATGAGGGAAAGCTCTCGGCTATGACGAATGACTGCATTTGCATTACCGCGAAGGGACGTCCGTTGAAGCCGAAAACACTCGGACAAAAATCATATGTTGAGGCAATAAAAAACAATACGATAACGCTGGGGATCGGTCCTGCGGGTACGGGAAAAACCTACCTCGCTGTCGCTATGGCAGTCAATGCTTTCCGCGCGAAGGAGGTAAACAGGATTATTCTGACACGGCCTGCGGTTGAAGCCGGCGAAAAGCTCGGTTTCCTGCCGGGTGATTTGCAACAAAAGGTTGACCCCTACCTCCGCCCGCTGTACGACGCGCTTTTTGACATGCTTGGAGCGGAAAATTTTCAGAAATACCAGGAGCACGGAAATATCGAGGTAGCACCGCTTGCTTATATGCGCGGCAGAACACTGGACGACAGTTTTATTATCCTTGATGAGGCTCAGAACACAACTCAGGAGCAGATGAAAATGTTCCTGACGCGGCTCGGTTTCAATTCAAAAATGGTTATCACCGGCGACATTACACAAATTGACCTGCCCGAAGGCAAAAAATCAGGCTTGATAAAAGCCGCGAAAATTCTCAGAGGCATTGACCAAATAAGCGCAATATATCTCAACGAAAAAGACGTTGTCAGACACAAGCTTGTTCAGGAAATAGTCAAAGCTTATGAAAAAAGTGAGGAGAACAGGTAGATGGCAGAAAAAATCAGAGTTATCATCAGTGATGATCAAAAAGAAGTGAAAATTCCGACAGGTATCCGGATGTTAATCAGGAGATGCTGTCATGCTGTGCTTTTAATGGAGCAGATTACGGGCAATGTTGAAATCAGTGTACGCTTTGTCGACGAGGATGAGATACATAGGCTCAACTTGCAATACAGAGGTATCGACAAGCCGACAGATGTTCTTTCATTCCCCATGCGTAAAGAGGACGGGAGCTTTGAGATGAACCCCGACACAGATTCAAAGATTATCGGCGACATTGTCATTTGCGCACCGATAGCCGTGAAACAGGGGGACGAATACGCACACGGACTCAGGAGAGAGGTCGCCTTCCTTTCAGCGCATTCAATGCTTCATCTGCTCGGCTATGACCATGAGCAAGGCGGGCTGGAAGCAGTTCGTATGAGGGAAAAGGAAGAGACTATTCTCACTCAGCTCGGACTGAAACGAAACGGCAGTTACTATATGACGGAAGAATAATAATGGGAGAATAATGTGAAAACAGAACAAAAATCAGCATTTATCGCGATTGTCGGCTGCCCGAATGTCGGGAAGTCGTCTATAATGAATAAGTTGTTGGGTCAGAAGGTTGCCATTGTTTCGCCGAAGCCTCAGACAACGCGCACGAAGATAATGGGCGTGCTGACCGAGGACGGTATTCAGCTTGTTTTTACCGACACGCCGGGTATTCATAAGCCTAAAACCAAGCTCGGCGAGAACATGGTCAGAGCGGTCAGCGAAAGTATGTCAGATATCGACGCCTGTCTGATGGTTGTCGAGCCTTTCGGGGAGCTGCGTGAAGAGGAAAAAGAGCTGCTAGAACGCTTTAGACGGGAGAAAACCACTGTGATTCTGGCTATTAACAAGATTGATTTGCTTCAGGATAAGGCTGCTCTGCTGGAGAGAATCGCTTTGTTTTCTTCTCTTTATGACTTCAGCTCAATTATACCTCTGAGCGCGCGGGACATGAGCGGAATGAATGAACTGAAAAAGGAGCTTGTGGCTCTAGCGGTGCCATATGAGCATTTTTTCCCCGAGGACACATTGACCGACCAGCCTGAAAGAGTGCTTGTCGCTGAAATGGTCAGAGAGAAGCTGCTCAGGCTGCTTGACAAGGAAATCCCCCACGGTATAGCCGTGTTTACCGAAAGCTTTAAAGAGCGCGCAGACAGCGATATAATCGATATCGAGGTTGTCATTTATTGCGAAAAGGAAACGCATAAAGGCATTATTATTGGTAAGGGCGGAGAGATGCTGAAAACGGTTTCAACGAGGGCAAGGCAGGATATGGAGAAAATGTTTGAATGCCGTGTTAATCTCAAGTGCTGGGTCAAGGTCAAGGCCGACTGGCGTAACCGCGAGGCGCTTATCCGCGATTTCGGGCTGGAATGATGCAGTTTAAAACAGACGGACTGGTGATAAAGGTCTCGCAGACCGGTGAGGCGGACAGGATAGTAACCGCGATTACGAGAGAAAGAGGTTTGATAAGAGCCTTTGCCAAGAGTGCGAAACGTCCGAAAAATAAGCTTCACGCCGGAACACAGATGCTCTGCTACAGCAATTTTGACTTCTTCCTGAATAAAGATACATATACAATCAATGATGCCGAATGCAGGGAAATTTTTTTCGGACTGCGTGATAGTATTGAAAAGCTTTCGCTTTCGCATTATTTTTGTGAGCTGGCAGGAGTATTCACACCGGAGGATGAAAACGCGGAGCAGCAGCTGCGTCTGACCTTGAACAGCCTCCATATGCTTGACAAAAATAAAAAGGACATGCATCAGCTAAAGGCGATTATGGAGCTGCGGATGATGTCGGACGCGGGATATATGCCGAATCTTGTTGGCTGCGAGCTATGCGGAGAGCACGAGAGCCCTCATATGTTCTTCAATTTAAAAGAAGGACGGCTCTACTGCGATAACTGCGTGCCGCCGCCGGGCAGTCTTTACCTTGATTTATCGATAGTAACCGCGCTCAGGCATATAGTTTTTTCTCAGTTGAGCAGTCTTTATGCCTTTACCCTCAATATCGAAGGTTACAGGCAATTGTCCGAAATTACCGAGGAGTTTATGCTGAATTTCGTCACGCATAAATTCGCGACACTTGACTTCTACAAATCAGTTTCAGTATTAGAAAAATAAAAATTAAAAAAGAGATGATAGCAAATGGAATATTTTAGGAGAATACTCGCAGCAATCCAATCAATAGTAATATCCGTCGCGATGCTTATAGGCTTCGCAAACAATGAATCGGACTATAAAAAGCTTCTTGATTCCTCAGCCTTTTTTGACAATCAATATGATGAGGCTTTGCCTCAGTACGAAATTTATAATATCGCCTCAAGGCATTTCAGCGCACCTCTTCCCGAGGGTAAAACAGAAAAGAAATTCCTTCTCATAGGCTTTGACGGAGCGAGAGCTGAAGCGGTTTTAAACGCTGCGGAAAAAGCAAGCAGCGGCGTTTTGACACTGAAGGAGCGCGGAGGGCTTTATCATCTTTATACAGGCGGCGACTTCCCGTTCTGGCAGGACACGAGCACCGCTCCCGGCTGGGCATCGATGATTACCGGCGTTTGGGCCGTCGGACCGGGCAGCCACGGTGTTACACATAATTCTGTTGTAAAGAAAAATAAAAAAATGACGCTTATGACAAATTTATATGAGGAGAGCAAAATTGACTCGAGCGCAATGTTTGTTTCATGGGGCGGTCATTTTGTGGGTGACGACGCAACTTATAAAGAAGAGATTAAGTACACGTCTGATAAACAGTATAAAATGAAATGGGAGACATTCGCGGATGACGCTCAGGTAATGGCGAATACGCTTGCTGAAATCGAAAAACCTGACTGTGCCGATGTGATTTTCCCGATACTCGAATACTGTGACCATGTAGGTCATGACACTGGTTATTCTGCTGATAATCCTGATTATGTGAACGCGTATCTGTCTGCTGACCTGGATGCTGCTGAGCTTATCGCCGCGGTTGAAGCTAGAGAAACATACAATAGCGAGGACTGGCTTATAATAATCAGCTCAGACCACGGCGGGCTGAAAACCGGTCACGGCGGAATATCCTCATATGAGAGACGGATATTTTTTGCATCAAATAAGGCAATTGATTAACTTTTTGTCAAAGGGTATATTAATACACAAAAGCCGTCTGACAAAATAAGTCAGACGGCTTTTAATAACATCTCATATGTTTAATCTATGCACTTTGTTAGACACTCTTTTGTGTCAAATCAATTTCCGGCATGATTGCTTCAAACTGCTCATCAAGAAGCCTGTCGAAGTCACTGTTTTTTCGCATCAGAACCGCCAGCTTGACCTGTTTTGACTGCGCGTATTGCTTCAAAATAGTTTCGACCAGGTTTGAAAAGGCTCTGTTTTCATCCTTAGCCAAAATTTTCAGCTCATCGACAAGCTCGCCGTCAAGTCTCATGCTGACCATTGTTTTTTCACTATTCAAAAAATAAACACCCGTTTTCTATGATATTTCCACATTTTTCATGTTTTTTCAACGTATTATACATTGTATTACAAACGATGTCAATAATATCAGGCTTTATTTATGAAGTTTTTGTAACCTTTTTCGTAACTAAAAGTATTAATGAGTAGGGGGCGGGTGACTTGTGCTGATTACTTCACAATCAAAGAAGGATTTAAATGAGATTGTTGAACGCTACAAGCAGCTCATTTACGGCATTGCGCTCTCTTATACCAAAAACAAAACCGACGCGGATGATGTTTTTCAGGAGGTCTTTTTAACCTATATTAAAAAGGAGCCCATTTTTAACGACGAGGAGCACCGCAAAGCCTGGCTGATAAATACAGCTGTTAACTGCTCAAAAAAAGCTGTTTTTAACCCCTGGAAAAAGCGAATAAGCGAAATTGACGAAACGATTCCTGATGATAAAAATAAATTTTTCGAGACAGAAGAACAAAACATTATCTTTTCCGTTTTAAGCAGTTTACCGCAAAAATACAGAATCGTGTTGCATTTGTTCTACTTTGAGGATATGTCTATTTCAAACATAGCCCGAAATCTTGGCATCAAGGAGGGCACCGTTAAGGTTCAGCTGAACCGCGGGCGCGAAATGATGCGAGAAAGATTGAAAGGAGATTACTTCGATGAATAGAGATGTTTTCCGGGATATGCACGCACAGATGTCACCAAATGATGATATTATCGAAAGCTTATTTGAAAAAGCGGATAAGCTGCCTGATCAAAGTGCCGGAAAGAACCGAAAACCATTTTGGAATATCGCGATTGCCGTTCCGGCGGCTGCTATTGTTTTAGTTTCCGGAATTTTTGCGATGAACGCATATTCTGAGAGACAAAAGCTGCTAAAGTCCTCCACCGACGCGTATTTTGCCTCAAACACCGATGACGCAGGTCTCTCGGGGCAGGCTTTAAGCGATGATACAACACTGCCGGAAACCACTGCCGTGACGACACCTTCGACCACATTCGCAACAACAATTACTAGTACCGCAACAACCCTGCCGCTGACGTCTGCAGTGACAACTCTTGTTGAAACCTCTTACCCGGTTCCGACACAGAGACCTTCATTTTATAACGGTGAGCTTGTGCCGAATCTCGCTTTTCCCGTATTCGGTTATGGCAGCGGTAATTACGGAACCATAAAGATGAATCGCTCTTCGATAGCGCAGGCTAATATTTCGGGATTCATTGCTAAAATAGAAATAAAAAACAAAGATAACCCCGAAGCGGTTATTAGAGCCGACATTTATGAAATTAACGGAGTTTCCCCGGATAATTTTGTCGCGGTAAAATATGAAAGCTTCGATAATTATTATCTTTTTATAAATCTCGATTATAAGCCTGAAACAGTTTATTCCCTCATTGAGGGCTGCGGATTGTTTAATGATGTGACCTGGGGCGATACCGATTTTATCGTTAAAACAGACGACGAAATCAAATCCTATAAAGCCGGATGGCAGAATAATAACGATTTTGCTTCCTGCTTCCTGAGCGCGGGTGAGGCACAAAGGATTGAAAAATATGACTTTCTGCTTAATGAAAACAGAGAATTTAAGTCTGTCAGCACTATAATAAACTTTAAATACTCGGTTGCCGGCAGCCTTGACTGTGGCATAAAAATGGGACTGACAGAGGAGGGATACCTCTTCGCCCAAACCGATTTCGGCGAATATGTCTATAAAATCGGAGCAGAAGCCTGCGATACAATAACCCAATACATCATAGACAAGGGAATCCTTTATATTTGATTCTTATGAACGTAGCCAACTCTAAGTTCAGATTATAAAATTAAATTTTGTCACCTTTTTAAATCTGAGCTTGGTATATATGCCGAAACAACGATTTTACTTCAGACTAAACTCCCCCTACTTCTCTTTTAGTCATACCTCGCTAATCGTAAAAACTTCAAAACTCCTATGTTTCGGTATTTATACTAATCCGCATTAAAATAGCGTCTACCTCTCGTTCGCTATTCCTTTTGCTCTATTACAAAAGGGCTCACTCCGTTAGACGCTTTTTAATGTAGGATTAGTGTTAATAAAGCAAAAAACAAAATTCCGGTGATGCAATAGCGTTGCCGGAATTTTGTTTTTTGCTCAACATATAAAAGATGATTATTATTGAGTCGGATTTTTTCAGCATATAAAATAAAATCAGCGGACAATGTTTCACGTGAAACATTGTCCGCTGATTTATTTTATCACTAGGCCAAGGGAAGAATAACCGTAGCCTTAAACAAATCGCCGTCAACCTCAATTTCAAGCTTGCCATGCTGCAGCTCGCAAAGGCTTTTCGCTATAGACAGCCCAAGTCCGCTACCCTCGCCGCCTCTGGCTTCATCACCTCTGACAAAGCGCTGCATCAGCTCCTCCGGGGGAATATTCAGCTCGGTTTTTGAGATGTTTTTTATTGAGAACATGCCGAAACCGTTCTCGCTGCGAAGGTCGATATACACTCTTGTGTGTGGCATAGTGTATTTTTTGACGTTCGCAAACAGATTCTCAATTATCCGCCAGGTACGCTGAGAGTCCGCTCGCACTATAACCGGTTCGTTGCTATGGAGGTTGAGCTTGATTTCAATATCAGCCTCCTCAAAAGCGTCGTTGTTTTCGCCAACCGCCTGAACTGTCAGCTCATTTAGGTTCACATTTACATAATTAAACTGGATATTTCCCGTTGTCGCTTTTGAAGCCTCAACCAGATCCTCAATCAGATTTTTGAGTCTGTCGGATTTTTCGTCAAGAATAAGGATATACTTCACCGCGTCCGGATTTTTTATCTCGCATTGCTTCAGCAGCGAAACATAGGAAACAATAGCAGTCAGCGGTGTTTTTAAGTCATGCGAGACATTAGTAATAAGCTCAGCTTTCATCCTCTCGTTTTTAACCGCGTCCGCGACGGCATTCCTCAGTCCGTTTTCATTTTCGGTGATGTCAGTGGCAAAGGGGCGAATCCAGGTAGGCATAGAATCAATGTCAACCGAAGCATTCAGATTGCCGTTTCGTATTTCGCTCGAGAGGGCGATAATATTGTCGAAGGCGCGGAAGCTCTTGCTGAGGAAATAAAACACCAGTGCATTGAAAACAATATTGAGCAGCAGCATGAATGCGCCGGTGCCGCCGGAGTGCCCGTTCATCATAAACGCAGCGGCAATAAGCATTGAAAAGAAGTTTATGCCGACATACAAAACTAAAAACATCACAATGCTTCTGTTCATTTTTTTGAAGCCTTTGAAAAATAAAGTAGATAGCCCTGCGATTTTGCCCTTAATGCTTTTATAGTGTCTCTTTATAAAAAAGTAAACCCATTTCAAAATTTTAAAACACAGCAGAAGGACATTGTATACTAGTGTTTGTTTTATAAAGTGTCTGCTCTTGATATTTCTTGAAACAGAAACCGCGAACTCAAGTGCCAGCATCGCGCCAGCCGTGAACATCAGAGGAAGAAGGAAATCCGCGAGCTTAGTTTCGGGCGAAGGCATCATTAAACTGTTCGAGATATAGTAATCCGAATAAGCGCCGCAAGCCACTACTAACAGTGCGATTGCACCGCCGCTGAAAAACAGATGAATGTCGTGATAAAGCCTGTCAATAGTCATTAGCGTAAGGGTTCCGTCGCTTTTTTTACCCGCAACCACTATGAGAAAAATCGCCAGAATAATCGCGGCAAGTAACAGTATTAATGTTTCACGGACTAAACTGTCAAAATGAACGCTCAGATTATCAAATTGATGTGCAAAATGTGCATAAGGCTCCTGATAAATATCAGAAATATAGAAGTAAAGCTCAGTATTTGTCTTTTCGCATGCTTGTATCAGTTCCCTTTCACTATAATCGGCTCTATCTTTTATAGGGAGACGGGTAGGTCCGCCTATATGGGGGTAATACTTAAGAAAATTTGTGAAAACATCATTGCTTGCCCTGAGTCCGGTGATTGATGTACACGAGCCTGATACCAAACCCTCGTTATCGCAGATGTCCTTTATTTCAGCCTTTGATTTGATTTCTGTACCGAAATTGCTGAAAATTGTACCGGTGTTATTATTCAGAATCGCAAATTTAAAATTCAACATCGCGGACAACTGCTTTTTCACGTTCTCAGCCGCAGCTAAATAGTTACCATAGCTTGCGTCAGAATCAACTTCGTTCAATTTTTTGTTATAAAACTCGGTTAGATTTTCAATCGTAAAGCCTGTTATTGCCGAAAAAGAATCCGTGTACGAATAAATATATCCGCCTGTTTGCTTGAGGTGTTGAGCGGAAACATTGCGCGGTGAGGTCAATGCTGTATCCAGTTTTTCATAAAAGGCGGAAACAACAGTGCTTTTATATTCTAACCATGCAGTATTGTACTTGTAATTAGTAAAAATCACTTCCGGAGGAACCTTGGGGTCATAATCGTCGAGTGTCCCGCGGTAATAATTATTATTGAGCTTTCGAGCTTGCGGTAAGGTGTACTCGGAAGTCGTTGCTATTGGAACCGAACTCCCAAGCTGTGTAGTTGACTGCGGAACATTGAGTAGGGTAGTAGTTAGAGGAATAGTTGTTTGCGCAGTGTAATTCGTTGTGGTCTGAGCGCCCTCGTTTTGAATCGCCGTGTCGCTTCCCTCTTCCTGTGTCAGGTATTTTTCCTGTGAAAATGAATAAAAGTATTCCGGCGGATGCTGCTCGAGCCAAATGAGATTATTGAAAATAGCGACAATATTATCCCGAGCCCAATTAATTGAGTCGGTCTCAGTGCTGATATACCTCTGGTAGGCTGCTGCACTTCTTGAGGTGTCATCAACCCCGTAAATAATAGCATCTGTAACGGCTTTTAAGTCATTTGCTGTCAACACAGCGAACAAACCGGATTCTTCAAATTTAGTTGTTTCGGGTATTCCATACTGAAAGTATGCGCGACCTATCTCAATAAAATTTGTTCCTGATATGAAAAGCAGAAGAGTAATTATTGCGATGAAAATCACTTTGAGTAATTTGCTGTATTTAATTTTTATCAATTTTGTAGCCAATGCCCCACACCACCTTTATATATTTAGGATCCTTCGGGTTTATTTCTATTTTTTCACGAATTCTTCTGATGTGAACAGTTACTGTTTTTTCTGTAGAAAACGAAGGCTCATTCCAGACCGCTTCGTAAATCTGAGTTGTAGTGAGAACCTTTCCCATATTACTCATCAGAAATTCTATTATGCCGTATTCTGTGGCTGTCAGCTTTATTGATTCGCCGTCAACCGAAACATCCTTTGCTTCAGTGTCAATAACAAGACCGCCGGAAATCAACATGCCCTCTTTTTTGGCGAGACTGCCAAGCATCGCATAACGCCTTATTTGAGATTTAACGCGTGCCATAAGCTCTAAAGGATTAAAAGGTTTTGTCACATAATCGTCCGCTCCGAAATTCAGACCGGTAATTTTATCTGTATCCTCACTCTTCGCAGAGAGCAGAATAATCGGGATGTTCAGTCTTTCGCGCATTTTCAAGGTTGCGTTAAGTCCATCCATCTCCGGCATCATTATATCGAGTATAACGCAATGTATTTCGTTCTCGCTAACCGTCTGAACCGCTTGCTTGCCGTTATTTGCAGTAAAACAGCTGTAGCCTTCCATTTTCAGATAAATTTTCAACGAATCAAGAATCGCAATATCATCGTCGCAAACAAGTACATTATACATTTCTCTCAACCTATCATTTATTATTATGAATGCCTACCCGCTATTCCTCCTTTAACTATAACTCATTTTCTGTAAAAAATAAAGTACAGTCGAAACATAAGCAAAAAAACAAACTTGAATTTGATTGCATTGTCATTATTACATACCAAAATTACAAAACAAGTCTCAAGAAAGTTACAATTAAGTTAAGAAACAAATGTGTCAAAAAAAAGTGATATATTAAGGTATATATATAAATAAAGACTGCTTACATACCTGATTCCCTAAATCCTGTTCCCTGATTTCTGTATAGGACGCCCGGCGGCGTTGTAAGCAGGTTTAATAAATATAAAAAAAGGTGTTGACATTCCCTGTTTACTTGTGGTAATATACACGAGCCGCCAAAAATTGATTGGAACTTCCAAGGTAAATAAGCGGCGCCGGGAAATGAAAAAAAACCGGAAAAATGCAAAATTCCTCTTGACAAGGATAGCGGGATTTTGTATAATTAAATTCCCTCCCTTAAAGGCTTTCTTTTTTCGGAAATCTTTGCCGGAGGACAAGCAATCGGACCTTGAAAATTAAACAACGACAAATGGAACCCTAAGATTTTTTTGAAGTTTTTAAATAAAACTTTGATGGAAGTAATTCCGTTCAATAAAAGACTTGGAGGCGAAGCTGTAAGGCAGAGCTTTCAGGTGGAGTAATGAACAAAAAAGGCAAAGAAGGGACTGCGATGACCGCGGTGAAATAAGGAAGGCTGAGAAGCTGGAAATGTGAAGCAGCGAGAGCGGAACTGAGGGAGTGCCAAAAACGTCAGATGACGAAAATGAGCGATTAAGCTCTAAAAAAGATTATAGCAGACAGGCAAAGGAAATGGAGGAAAGAGAGAAATCTCTCAGTCCGCCGGCTGAAGAGTCGGGAGGCAACTTCTGAAACGGAAGCCTGAAACCGGAGTATGTTTGTATAATACAATTTTTAGAGAGTTTGATCCTGGCTCAGGACGAACGCTGGCGGCGTGCCTAACACATGCAAGTCGAACGGAGCTAGATTCTAGACACTGGATATTAGAAGCTAGATGCTAGAGGC
>JAVBNH010000011.1:0-11144 GCA_031551635.1 Oscillospiraceae bacterium
TCATACTACACTTTTACCCGTTTTGGCAATGTCCACTGTTTGGGGTCTCGCACTCTTTCCCCCACTTTTTCTGTCCATTTTTCGGGGATGTCCTGTGCTTTTCCACTTTTAGCAGTGTCCATTCTACGGGGTACAGTTTAACTGTACACTGTTCACTGTTCACTGTTCACTATTCACTGTACACTGAAAAATCATCGTTTAATAAAGAGTTAAAGTTTTTTTTAGAATCTTATCCGGTTTTGCATTCCATTACTTATGTGATTGAATTTGTATTTTTAGCCTGCTATACTCACGATAACAGTTGAAAAGGTAAACCTGCTCAAAGGCAGGGGCGCAAAAATAAAGGGTCTAAGGACATTTCTATGTCTATGACAGCCATTTGCCAACGTTGATGATTTTTCATTAATGTTGGTTTTTTGTCGTCTACCGGAATAAACTGAAAAAATTTAATACTAATCCAAATATTTATTAACGGTTAGTATAATCAGGAGGAAAAGACAATGTTAAAAAAATTTACGGCAGTATTCATTTTTGTATTGATGGCTTTCTCTCTGTCGCTTCCGGCGAATGCTATGACTGCCGCAAGCGCACCCGGCGAAATACAAAATGGCAAAAACAATCTGGAATGGATGAGAAGCTCAGAGCTGAAAGAGGATAGCCTCATTCTTGATGTCAGCACAAATTCGAATAGCTGGAGCTATGAAAACGCGTTTAACAACACACCCCTGAAATACTTCACGACCTCCGGCGCTCAGGCGCTTGCGAACTCAAAAGCAGCACTGGGGCAGGAAAATGTCAGCCCGGCACAGCAGCAGGTAGGTTACGATAGTGTTTGGGATAACGGCACTTATTTTGAGAAGTATAAAAATGAAAACGGCAACGCTACATACGACTGGGCTTCATGGAAGCACCACGGCGTTTCGGGCAATACTGTAAACAAGGGCGAGTACAGCATCAGGCGTTTTTCATCTTATATCAACATCAGCTCGGACGAGCTGGCAGCACTTGAGAGCGCGGTTCTCGCACCTGAGGACGAGCTTGGGAATATGAGCTATCTCTTCCCGATAAACGACACAGTTCTTGTTTTTGTAAACGGGCAGCTTGCTTACTGGGGCGGCACTGATATTATCGAAGGGCAGAACCAGTATAACGCACTTAACAGAGCGGAACTCATGGGTCAAGCCGGCATCAAGGTGCGCAGCGGAGTTAACGGAATTTTCAAAAGCATTTACCCTCATACGGACGGCTGGTGCATAGACCTTTCAGAAAACGAAGCGGCAGTTGACGTCAAACCTCTGCTGAGCACAGGCTTCAACAGAATTGATGTTTTCGCGGACGACTACTGGGAAGGCGGCGGCATGAACAAGCTCAACCTCTTTGTTCAGAGCAGCTATATTCCTGAAGAACCCGAGTTAATAATTACCAAAGCGCAGAGCTGCGAAGATGAGATGGAAATCGGAACAGGTGAATTCATTGAATACTATATCACTGTAAAAAATATTTCTAATGTTGATGTTTATGACGCTACAGTATTTGATGATGTACCGGATGACTCGGTTTATGCGGGCGGAGCTGAAAACAGCGGCGGTGTTTATGATTCAGACCTTAACAGAGTCACTTGGGATTTACCGCTTGTTGCCGCGAACAGCGAGATAACGCTTAGCTTTAAGGTAGCATATGATATTGACGGTAGGGTTTCTATATCCCCTCCCATTCTTTATGATAACGCAGCAGGTGAGTTTTGTAAATATGACACGGAAGCAGAAGCGAGAGCTGCCTTCCCCGGTTATTTTTATGACTATCCATTACTTGTATCACCGCAGTTCGGCAATGTTCCCTATTTTTTCATTATGCTTTTCGATGAAATTCCCGATGGATATGATGTGGGAACGATAATCCTTGCAGGTGATTCCATGCCTCAGGAATTTTACATTGAAAATACCGCTACACTGATATACAATGGCATCACAAAAATTTCCAACGAAGTTTCTGTATACGCTTATTATGCCGGAGGAAAGTATTAATAGCGAAATAGTATTGCAAGGACTTAAGATTATAGCCAAAATTGCTGTGAGCCTCCTGATGCTTCAGGAGGCTCACGGTTTTTTAAACGGTTAAAATAGACCCGGGTCATTGGTCGTTGAGCTTTCGGTGCTGTTTGTATATTGTTTTGGCAGGGAGTCTATTACTGTCTGTGTGTAGTCATAAGGCGTATATTTTTGCGGCGGCACCGTTGGTATAGGCATTTTATGCTCGTGAGGGTAATGCGGAGGATAATTCTGGGTGTGCCGCTCTTGTGCGCTGCTATACGGCGGAATGCTACTTGAGTAGTCTGTAACCGCATCGTCAATGTAGGGAGGTATATTTTGACTGAGCTTCACTTGTGCGTCATTAGAATCCGACTGCGAATTATCAAAAAACTGCGGCTCATTCTCAAAGCCGGGTAGCATTCCTTTGTCCGCGTCTCCATTCATCAGCGCGTGCGTTCTGAGATAAGCGTACATTTCGGCGCAGGTCGCGTTTATATAGGGTCTGAGTAAGATAAAACCCATTCCGATTGATAAAATACACAATATAAACCAGCCCATAAAGCTCAGATGAATGAATAATATATCCAGCGTGTTTTTATCCGTCATTTTTTTTGAAAGCTTGAACACATCCTCTTTGCTCATGTTCGGGTTTTCCGCAAGAATAT
Source organism: Oscillospiraceae bacterium (assembly GCA_031551635.1). Taxonomy (GTDB): domain Bacteria; phylum Bacillota; class Clostridia; order Oscillospirales; family Acutalibacteraceae; genus JAVBNH01. Next base: position 2,696 of record JAVBNH010000011.1, read on the forward strand.
ACGGCACAAGGCAAAGTTGGAGATACCTGATAATTCCGGGAATTATTAAAAACAACGACCAAAACATAATACTTAAAATCATTTTGAAATTTATTGCGACAATTCTGGTGTAGTGAGACTCACTAAATACCCAGAAAATTGAATCCATACTCGGTTTTTCAGAACGGTTTAGCATATAGTACCGTTTTACTCCGACATACAGCGGATCGCTGACAAAAATTGAAAAAAACAGTCCGAAAAGCGGCATCAGGAAGTTTAATGGCATAATCATAGCTGCTATGACAACTTCAAATTCTTTGAGCGTACTCAAATCGGAAAGCATGTCTCTATCAAAATTATTAAACGGATTCAACAAAAACAAGAAAAACAGCACCGGCACCCAATAATTCCTCGATAATGCGATTTTTGCCTGCCCTTTAAAGATATGCCTATATTTATTCATGAAAAAAACCTCCCACATCTATTGTCAAGCGTAATACGCCGAAAGACTAAAAATCTCGCGAAAAAAAATTCTGTTTTTATTATATATTAAATATATTTTAAATGCAACACTTGAAATACTTCGGCATAAATGATACAATATTTATATATTTCTGTCTTTGTGACAGTTGCGAATTAGAGGCGGTTTCTTTTTTTTCGGGAGCGAACCACGGTATTTCATTTCATCGAAAGGATCAGTCTTATGAATGAAAATGAAGCGGTTGATTATTTGCAGCCGCAAAACAGAAAGTATGTCCGCGCAAGAGAAAAAATAATATTCGGAGTCGCCAATGGAGGGCAGGTAATTGGCTACGACCTTGTGGCAAGCCACCTGACCTATTTTTTCGTCAATGTCTTTCGCGTCAGTCCTGTTTATGTTTCCGCGATGCTCTTTCTGGAAAGCTTCTGGGACGCGTTGAATGACCCTCTTGTCGGCATTATTGTCGACCGCACACGCACGCGCTTCGGCAAGCTGCGCCCTTATCTGCGTGTCACACCTTTTTTTATTTCCATTGTGACGATATTGCTTTTTGCCGGACCTTTAATAGTAAAAGACAGCTCGCAAACCGCTCCTTCAAAGCTAATATATGTCACGCTTACATACATTTTGTGGGAATTTTTCTATTCCATCGCCGATGTGCCGTTTTGGGGTTTGTCCACCGCAATTTCGCCCAACCCCGCTGAAAAATCCTCAGCCATTGCCCACGCCAGGATTATATCAGGTATTATAAGCGCGGTCAATGGCATCGGAATGCCGATAATGATTGACATCGCCAAAGCGCCCGGCTCGAAGCTGCTGATGAAAAATGTCTATTTCGCGATAGCCTTGCTTGCGGGAACCGTGGGAGCAGGGCTTTTCGCGCTTTCCGGCTTTTTCGTAAAGGAACGGGTGGTTCAGAACTCACAGCAGCCGAGCTTTAAAGAGTGCGCCACGATGCTTGTTAAAAATCAGCCGCTGCGAACGCTGATTCTCAGGGATGTAATCGGTACGCTGGGCAGTATCGGCGGCGTGTTCGGCACTTATTATTATGTTGATGTGCTCGGCTCCTACTCAGCGTCGCTGCTCATAGGCATACCCGGCGTTATCACCGGCTATATTTCTTATATGCTGCTGCCGATGCTGAAAAAGCGGTACAATAACAAGCAGCTTGTTATTTTTTCGCCGCTGTTTAATTCGGCGGTCAATGCTTTGATTTTTATTCTTAGTCTCGGGAACTATACGAAAATGAGCGTTATGATACCGCTGCTCATGATTAACAACGGTTTAGGCGGTTTTGTCAATGCCATTAACAGTGTTGTGCCGATGGAGATGTTCGGTGAGACAGTAGACTATTCTGAATGGACGACTTCCCAGCGCAGTGAGGGTATAAGCTTTGCCATACCGACCTTTGTGGCGAAATTTTCAGGCGCGGTCTCACGTTCCTTCGGTATAATGGGGCTGCGGCTGATAGGCTATCAGACCTCGGGCAGCTCTGCTTTTGTCGCCCAGAGCGAGCGCACCAAAAAAAGCATATGGCTCATGTACTTTTTCTCGCCGATAGTCCTCCGCCTATTCAATATAATTCCGATGTTGAAATATGACCTTGTGGGCGAAAAGAGAAAGCGGATGTATGATGAGCTTAACGAGAGAAGAAGAATGAAAATTAATCAATAGAAGATTTGACTTTTTTATAAAAACAGGTTATAATTATTTTAAATTTACAGTAAGGGAAATGATTTATAAATGCCGCTTGTAACAACAAAAGAAATGTTTAAAAAAGCCTATGAGGGCGGTTATGCCATCGGCGCGTTTAACGTCAACAATATGGAAATCGTTCAGGGCATAACCGAAGCCGCCTGCGAGCTGAAAGCTCCCCTGATTCTTCAGGTTTCCGCCGGTGCGCGCAAATACGCAAACCACACCTATCTCACAAAGCTTGTTGAGGCTGCGATAATCGAGACTAATTTACCTATTGCCCTCCACCTCGACCACGGCGCGGATTTTGAAGTGTGCAAGAGCTGCATTGACGGCGGTTTTACCTCCGTTATGATTGACGGCTCCCACCACGCGTATGAGGATAATGTCACTCTGACAAAGAAGGTCGTCGAATACGCCCATGCTCACGGCGTAACCGTTGAGGGCGAGCTCGGTCAGCTTGCTGGAGTTGAGGATGATGTCAGCGTCAGCGCTGAAAACGCCTCCTATACCCAGCCCTCTCAGGTTGAGGATTTTGTCACGAGAACCGGCGTCGATTCGCTGGCAATCGCAATAGGCACAAGCCACGGCGCTTTTAAATTCAAGCCCGGTCAGAAGCCGCAGCTGCGTTTTGATATTCTTGAGGAGGTCTCACAGCGCCTGCCGAATTTCCCCATAGTCCTCCACGGCGCAAGCTCTGTTGTCCCGGAATTTGTCGCGATGATTAACAAGTTCGGCGGCGCGATGGACGACGCTATAGGCATTCCGGAGGAAATGCTGCGCCAGGCGGCAAAAAGCGCGGTCTGCAAGATTAATATTGACTCTGATTTAAGGCTCGCAATGACCGCCGCCATCAGAAAATATATGGCTGAAAATCCCTCACATTTCGACCCCAGACAGTACCTCACACCAGCCAGAGACGCCATTAAGGGCATGGTCAAGCATAAGATTTTAACGGTGCTCGGCTGTGAAAACAAAGCGTAAAAAGGATTTAGGTTGAAAAATATATAATACTGTTTTAAAAGCGTGTCAATTTTTTCGGCACGCTTTTAAAATGTTATAAAAAGTTGTTTTTTTTGTTGATAATCCGAAAATTTTATGCTATCATTAAAAAGATACATTTTATTTTATAAATAGGATTGTGATTTTTTTGAAAAGCTCATCTAAAACCTGTAAAGCTTTTTCTGCCATTCTTCCTTTTATTTTGCTTTTTTTAATTTCCTGCACTAATAATGAAAACCCTAATCCTGCAAACGGGCAAATCTCTCAAATCTCGAGCACATCCGCAAGCACTGCAGCGGTGACAGAAACAGTCTCTCAAAGCACCGCAGCCGTTACTTCCACTACCTACGATACCACCGCCCCGGCGGAAAATGAAACAACAGCCATCCCCGGGGTGACGACAACCGCACCCTCAGGCAGTCTTCCGGACACAAAAGAAGAAATCCTCGCTCTTTATACCTCGGTGACGAAAAAAATAAAGGACGAAATTGTTGGCTTTTCGCTCGCGTCATGGATGAAAATTGAAAACGAGAAAATACAGGGGCTCGGGAAGGCCCTCATTGAGCCTATGCTCTCGAGAATGCCTAGTGAGGCGGAGGCTAAGGGGGAGAAAAAATTTGTTATACCCAAGGGCGACCCGACAGTCGCGGAGCGTTTCCCTGTCTGCTCACTTACTGATTTAAGCGTTATTGAGAGTGCTGCATGCACCTCTGAAGGCGAGAATTATATTATCGAAATGACCTTTTCTGACAGGAAGAATCCGAAAAAGGACGACCCGCTCTCAACTGTTTTGCCCTTTATGATGACGGCTGACGACATGCTGGAGGGTGTTAACAGCGACAGAATGAAAAATTTTGTAAAGTCAATAGACAAGATAAATATTGATTATAATGACTGTAAAATCAGGTGCAAGTTTAATCCTGAAACCTTGATAATTACCGAGCTGCAAACGGACATGACGATGTTTTTTGACCTTGACGCAAAGCTTGTTGTCGGCAGTCTCACAGGCTCCGCGGACATTGTGAGCCATATGTATATTTTTGAATTTGTTTATTAATTTTGTAATGCTTTGGGGAGATTTGGATTTTGGAAGAAAATAAAATATTCAAGCTTGACTGTATGGCAGAAATGCTCGCATATACGGTTTCCAGGAAGCGTCCGATGGTATACAGGCTGATGATTTCGATTGACGAGGAAGTTGACCCTTCGGTTCTCACACAAGCGGTGCGCGACCTAGTGGGCAGGTTTCCCGTGCTTTATTCGCGCCTAAACAGCGGCTTTATGAGAAACTATCTTGTAGTCGCGCAGGATCTGGATATAGTAAGCGAGGAAAATACTTATCCGTGCCGGCCGTTTGATTTTAAAAATAAAACAAAACCGCTGATGAGGATTTTATATAAAAACAATGAAATTTCGCTTGAGGCGACCCATTTCGCGAGTGACGGCTATGGCGCGGCGATTTATTTGAACTCGCTTGCGGCGAGGTATTATGAGCTCCGGGGCAGGGTGATTGAAAAGAGCGAAATTGTTCTTGACTACAGCGCGGAGCCATCGCAAAAGGAGCTTGAGGACGCGTATCTCACCACCGAGGTTAAACCCGCAAAGGGTTTGGGTAATATTTTATACGCGCCGGCTTTTGCCTGCCTGAGGAAACGCCGCAAGAATTATTTTCAGGTTACTGTGGTGTCAATTCAGATTGATGAGCTCAAAAAGCATATACAGGAGAAATACAGCAAAAACACTATTACCGAATATCTTTGCGCCGTTTACGCAAGCGCTTTTTTAAAAATATACGAGAGCTCCCGTAAAACGAGAAAACGGGTGAGAATCGGTATTCCGTGTACGCTCAGGCAATTCTGGCAGACTGAGACACTGCGGAATTTTGTCGGAGGAGGGTATATTGAATTCGCCCCGAAGGACAAGCCTTATGAGTTTACCGATGTGCTGAGTGTGGTTCACAGGGAAATGCCAAAAATAATGACACCTGAAAGACAGTCGGCGTTTCTTTCGCAATCAGTTCATTACCTTGATAATATCCTTTTAAAACTAGTGCCGAATTTTATTATTAAAGCGGTTTTTTCCGTCATCTATAAATTTTTGCCCTTGTTCTACCCGAATACAACCAATTTTTCTAATGTCGGCTACATAGATCTTCCGCCTTCCCTCAGCTCTCTAATCGGCGAATATTCTACATTTCTCGGCGAAATGGATGTAAACAGCCTGAACTGCACCGCGATAGGCGTAAATAATGTAATAAATATGTCTTTTTCCAGTGCGAACGAGAGCAATTTTGTTCAGGAATTTTGCACCCGCTTCCTCGAGAGCGAGGGCTTGAACATAAAAGTAAACCGAAGAAATGTATAAGCTTTTTATAAGCGCGAAAGTTAAAAACTTAAAGTAGGTGCTGGAATAATATGACAAACAGAGAGAGGTATATAAACGCCCTGACCTTCCGGAGCGTTGATAAAATCCCGCTGACACCGGGCGGCGGAAGGATTTCCACAAGACGGCGCTTTGAGGCGGAGGGTATGCCGCCGGGGGCGAACCCTGTTGAATATGCCTTAGAGCAAAACGGTATAATTATTCCGAAGCCACTGAAGCCCTGCCCCGGTGTCAAGGTGAATTTCCGCATGATTCCGTGGTTTGAGGAAAAGGTGCTTGAGCATAAGGACGCTCACTATATAGTTCAGGACTGGATGGGCAACATAACCGAAATATCCGATGAGTATGATTATACATATATTCGCAGCGCAATTGATTTCGTCACCCGCCGCTGGCTCGATGCGCCTGTTCACGGCGAGGAGGACTGGGAAAAGATGAAGGAGCGTTACAACTCTGCGACACCTGAGAGAATCAGCCTTCTCAGCGCTGAGGAACTGAAGTCGTTCATAGAGAGGGATGAGCCCTATTCCATCAGCGTAAGCGGTCCCTTCTGGCAGCTAAGGGAGTGGATGGGCTTTGAGGAGCTGTGTATAGCTTTCATAGACCGCCCTGAATTTGTCCGAAGTCTGATTAATTTCTGGGGCGACTACACCTACGATGTATTCAAAAGAGCGTTTGAGGCGGGCATTGTACCGGACAGGGTAGCGATAAGCGAGGACATGGCTTACAAGGCTCATGCAATGATTTCGCCCGAAATGACAAGAGAATTTCTCCTGCCGGTATATCTCAAGTGGATGTCTCTGTTTAAGAAATATAACATACCGATTATTGATATGGATTCGGACGGCTATATAGGCGAGCTGATACCGATCTGGATTGAGGCGGGCATAAACGTCTGCGACCCTATCGAAGTCGCTGCTTATAACGATATTGTAGCTTACCGCGAGCGTTTCGGCAAACAGATAGCTTATAGCGGCGGCATTGACAAGCGTGCCATAGCGAAAGGCGGCAGGGTAATTGAGGAGGAGCTGAAAAGGGTGCTTCCTCCTCTGCTGAGGGACGGCGGCTTTATTCCCTCCTGCGACCACGCCGTTCCCGCCGACGTTCCGCTTGAGAATTATCTTTACTATGTAAAACTCTTGGCGAAATATACCGGATGGCACTAATTAGGAGTTAGGATTTAAGAGGTAGGGGGACAGGCATGGCGTATAAAAGATATAAAAGCTCTGCGACACTATCAAAAGCTGAAAAAAAAGAATTGATGTCTGAATATATTTTTCATTATTCATGCTTAATACAGGAATATGGGCATGATGTTCTAAATGTAAAGATACCTCGTGAGGTATTCGCAGATTTTTTAGATGATATTGGGTCAAGACTGAATGAATATGCCATTAAAATGGCTAATGATGAAGGTGCAGTTAAGGAATTTTTGAAAGCAAATCCATTACCTCCGCACATGGATGATTTACTCCCAGACGATTTCAGAGTGTTCTCTTTATTGCTCAATGCCATGAAGCAATGGGTAGCTGCAGAATCAGCTTCTACTGACCGTTATTTGCTTGGCGGTACTGCGCGGCAAACCTGTAGAGAAGCAGTTGATAAGTGCATTGTGACCGGCGGGGATTTAGGAGATAAGCCGGAGTTACACCACCCTTTGCGAGATGGCAGACCGCCTATTCTTTTAAGCAAAGAAGGTCATGACTTAGTTGAATATGGAATGGAACAGCCTGATAAGGAATCGGGCAATGATATATTGCAAAAAATGAAGGACATAAAAAAAGAAAAGCATATGTCATGGACTTTGATCCGAGAAGGATGCAATGCAAAGATAACCGGTAGTTTGAATTACCGCGCAAATGCCATGTCAAGTGCAAACGCAATTATTAAAGCTACGGGGCTTACACCTGCTGAGGTAATAGAGTTTATGAATCAACACAATCTATAGCGAGGTAAAAAAATGCTAAGAGTTGTATTCTGGAACATGGCTTACTGGATATGCATGAGCAATGAGGTAATGTCAGGAGATAGGAGATAGGAGATAGGAGATAGGAGGTAGGAGGTAGTGGATATAGACAGGGACGGTTATCTTTCAGAAATAAAAGAAGAGCTTTTGAGGCAGTGGCCGGAGAATCGGACGATAAATATTGTCTGTTACGGTCACAGTGTGCCTTCGGGGTATTTTAACACGCCGGTTGTAAGCTCTTTTCAGTCCTATCCCTTTCTGCTGCATAGGCTGCTGAAGGAAAAATATCCCTTCGCCGTAGTGAATGTCATTGTTGAGGCAATAGGCGGCGAGGAGTCAGACAGGGGTGCGGCGCGTTTTTTTGAGGATGTGCTGCCGCACAGACCCGTGGCTGTTACGATTGATTACGCCCTCAATGACCGCAGGATTGATTTGCCAAAGGCAGAAAAATCGTGGCGGACAATGATTGAGGCCTGCCTGCAAAGGGATATAAAGCCCCTTTTACTCACGCCGAGCTTTGACGCTAATTCATTCAAGTCAAAGGACGACACATGGAATGCCCTACTTCGCAATGACGCACAGGTTAGGCGGCTGGCAGAGGAGTATGACGTCGCGCTCGTTGATTCCTTCAAAGTTTTTGATGATTACATAAATAACAGCGGCAATATTTGGGATTTACTCTCCCACCCGAAGCACCCGAACGAAAAGGGACATATGCTCATAGCTCGGGAGATTTTTAAGTGGTTTTGATTTTGGGGCTAGGGGTAGGAGTTAATGAAGAATGAAAAATGAAGAATGAAAAATTAAACTGTACCCCGTAGAATGGACACTGCTAAAAGTGGAAAAGCACAGGACATCCCCGAAAAATGGACAGAAAAAGTGGGGGAAAGAGTGCGAGACCCCAAACAGTGGACATTGCCAAAACGGGTAAAAGTGTAGTATGA
>JAVBNH010000032.1:0-94392 GCA_031551635.1 Oscillospiraceae bacterium
TCACATTATATATGTATTATAGTACACTTTAAAAGAGGTCATTACAGTACCAAGGCAAGCACGGGAAAAGAGTGAGCGTGGAATATATCATGTAGTTATGCGCGGAATCAACAAACAAACTATTTTTGAAGACAGTGAGGACAATATTTTCTTTTTGTCAATCTTGCAGGAATATAAAGCTGTGAGCGGATATCAATTGTTGGCTTACTGCCTAATGGGGAACCATGTTCATGTATTACCGCGCACGCAAACAGTCGACAATTTATGACGCAGGATTTTTTGTTCTGAGCAAGGCGGAGGACGTAGCTTTGCTGACGCAAGGCAAGGACGACAACAAAGCTCAGGACAAAAAAGACAAGTTAGAAATGGCTACTGTTTGTGTGCGTGGTAATACATATAAAAGTTGAGAACGAGCCGTTGGATCGAATTTTTCGCAGGATTTGCGGCAAATATGTTTATTGGTACAACAACAAATACAAAAGAACTGGCACCTATTTCAGGATCGTTATAAAAGCGAGCCGGTAGATGATGATGAATATCTAACGTGGGCTTGGCAAGCCAAACCCACGTTAGGAAACTAAAAACACAGGGCTTGTCTGTCCGGCAGATATCCAGACTTACCGGTTTGAGCAAGTCGATTGTTGAGAAGACATAGTACCGCCCCCCCTGTCATTGTTCGGATAGCGAATTAAAAAATGAATTAGGCCGGCTTACACATCATTTTAACAGCCAGTCAATTAAATTAATTTGTTTAATACTATCATAAAAAAGAGCTTTTGTGTGACATGCGGAACAGTCACTTTCAAAAGCTCTATTTTTTTAAGGCCAATCAAGACATTTGCTTAAAAAATAATCAAAACCACGGTTATCACTGGATTTATTAAAGAATATAATCCGAAATGCAGTCATACCAGTGGACATAGGTCGCGGCGTTTACGGTAAAAACTTCGTTGTCCGGTTTCAGCTCGCTCCATAGCTTTCCGTAGTGCTTAAAATGCCAGTCATTTGCGTTGAACCTGCGCCATAGCACGGTTTTACCGCTGCGGTCTATGAATTGCTCGGAAAGCACGCCGCCGTTATAAAGCTCAATGTCGACAAGGCAAACAGTGTCATAAGTCTTCCCGCATATTTCGACTGTATACCGCCCGACAACATCTATCAACTCTTTTTTCTCAGGACACAAAAAGCTGCAGCCGCTGCGATTAATCAAGCCTTTAGCCGTCAGATTTACCTCCTTTCCGCAATTATCCTCGCCGAAGCCCCAGTTATCAAGAAAATCATCACCGTCAAGAAAGGTATAATACACCTTTACCCCGTTTTCAACATGATTTTCGGCTAAGAGACGGCAATGCGTATCGGTCAGTTGAGCGACAAAACGGCGTTCAGCAGTCTCATCTTTGTCGATTTTGTTACAATCTATCGGATTATGCTCAAGCGTCAGAATTTCCACACCGTCAATGCCATGAACCCTTGCAGGTCCCTGCGAAACGGTCTCCATCCATTCGCTCATCGTCCGCTCAGGAAAGTCGTACATCGCCCAACAGAGTTTTTCACCGAGCTTCGGTATCATAAACCAGCCGATGACCTCTTCGCACCTGACTTCAAACGGCGGTTCTTCTGACTTTGTAATTTTGTATTCGGGCATAATCCCGGGTAGCTTCTTCATATTAATTGCTCCTTTCGTTTTCGGTAGATAAGGATATGCTTTTTTGAAGTTGTTTTTCGCGGTGAAAAGACGGCTTTTAACTGTGCCGACAGGGATTTTCAATAGCTGTGCGATTTCCTGCTGAGACTTATTCTTAAAATAGAATAAATATAAAATTTGTTTATCCTTTTCAAGGAGCTCGAATAGGGTCTCTCTGACCATATCGCTCTCGCAGATGCCGAACAAATTCATTGACACAACGGTCTCTGAGAGCGCATCAAGCGGTATTTCATGGCGTTTCGCAAGAATTCTGTAATAGTCGTTGCACATATTAGCGGCTATCTTGAATATCCACGACTTAAAGCTATCGCTGCTTTTTACGCTGTCCATTTTTAGAAAAGCCTTTATCGCGACCTCCTGTAAAACATCGTCCGCGTCCGCTTTATTTGACAGTCTGTAATAAACAAACCTCTCAAGCGGTCGCTTGCACAGGGTATAAAGTTCTTCAAATTCGCTTTTTTCCACTTATCCACCTCCTGTTTTTTGTTAATGAAATCGATTTCAATAATAAAGACGAAAAAAAACATCGGAAGGTTCAATAAATTCAAAATATTATTAAAAACTAGCACTGCGTGCCATCAAACGTTGGCATACCTTGCCAAGCCCACATCCCAAGACTTGTTTTTTATTGAGCTCATCCCCTGTCTCTTTTTGAACATCACACTTTGAAATTTTTTGTTTCTTCTATTGCTATCCTAAAGAAATTTAGGTATAATATCTTTAAGGAGGTGTTTGCAGTGCCAAACATTCGATCAAGCTCTGATTTACGTAATAGTTATAACGATATATCAGAATTTTGTCATAAGACTTGCGAACCAGTTTTTATCACGAGGAACGGACAAGGTGACTTAGCGGTAATGAGCATTGACGCTTATGATGAGATCACTGGCAGAAAGGAACTTTACCGTTTATTGGATGAAGGACATGCTGATGCGCTTGAGGGACGGACAAAACCCATGGATGAAGTGTTCAGCGATTTACGCCGGAGGCATACCGAAAAATATGGAGAATAATGTTTATCGTGTGATTTTTACGGAAATGGCGGAAACAGATCTCAATGAAATTTACGAATATATTGCCACTGACTTAAAAGCCCCGATTGCTGCGATGAGCTTTACCCATTCACTAGAAGAAACGTTTAATTTATTAGCATTCTTGCCAAACACGCATCCCAAGGTACGCGATTATCGGCTCTCTGCTATGGGCTATCGGTGGCTCGGTATTAAAAATTATATGGCGTTTTACACTATTGATGAACAGATAAAAACAGTGACTGTTGAACGCATTTTATATGGTCGCCGTGATTGGGCACAAATACTGTAATCGCTAAATGAAGTCAAGAGACGATTCTACGTGTATTATAGGCTTGCTTGAGAACTGGCTTAATTTTGATATACATAGAATCATCTCTTGATATAATTATCCAAATAGAATATTAGCAAAAGTGAACAAATATAAATAAAAAGATCCAAATAAAAAAGACTGTCTCCAGTCTTTTTTGTTTGGTATAATTTAACTTAAATTATTCGTTAATCTTGATAACAACGCCGGAACCGACTGTTCTGCCGCCTTCGCGGATAGCAAAACGAAGTCCCTCTTCAATAGCGATAGGAGTGATGAGGTCAACGTCCATCTCGATATTGTCGCCGGGCATGCACATCTCAACGCCCTCGGGGAGCTGGATGATGCCTGTAACGTCTGTGGTTCTGAAATAGAACTGGGGACGGTAGTTGTTAAAGAAGGGTGTATGTCTGCCGCCTTCGTCTGCCTTCAGGACATAAACCTGACCGCGGAACTTTGTGAGGGGCTTGATTGAATTGGGCTTCGCAAGAACCTGACCGCGCTCGATTTCGCTTCTCTGAACACCGCGCAGAAGAGCGCCGATGTTGTCGCCTGCCTCGGCGTAGTCAAGGATTTTTCTGAACATTTCGATACCTGTGCAGACTGTCTTTCTCTTTTCCTCAGAAAGTCCGACAATTTCGATTTCCTCAGAGGTCTTGAGCTGGCCACGCTCAACTCTGCCTGTGGCAACTGTTCCGCGTCCTGTGATGGTGAAAACATCCTCAACAGGCATAAGGAAGGGGAGGTCGGCTTTACGCTCAGGTGTGGGAATATAAGAATCAACAGCAGCCATGAGCTCATGGATGCAGGCGATATCAGCAGCGTTCTGGTCGCCGCCGTCATACTCGAGAGCCTTGAGAGCGGAACCCTTGATGATGGGTGTGTCGTCGCCGGGGAACTCAAACTCGTCAAGAGTTTCACGGATTTCCATTTCAACAAGCTCGATAAGCTCCGGGTCGTCGACCTGGTCGCACTTGTTCATGAAAACTACGATGTAAGGAACGCCAACCTGACGGGCGAGAAGAAGATGCTCTTTTGTCTGAGCCATAGGTCCGTCTGTCGCGGCGATAACGAGAATAGCACCGTCCATCTGAGCCGCGCCGGTGATCATGTTCTTGATATAGTCAGCATGTCCCGGGCAGTCAACGTGAGCATAGTGGCGGGTAGCCGTCTCATACTCAACGTGGGAGGTGTTGATGGTGATGCCGCGCTCTCTCTCTTCGGGAGCCTTGTCGATGTTCGCATAGTCAACGAATTTCGCGCCGCCGCTCATAGCGAGAGTTTTTGTGATAGCGGCTGTAAGAGTTGTCTTACCGTGGTCAACGTGACCGATAGTACCGATGTTTACATGCGGTTTCGTTCTTTCAAATTTAGCTTTTGCCATTTTGGAATTTCCTCCTTATTGTTACATTAATTACTTTTGTTATTTTATCAATTGTCGGCACAAAAAGCAAGCCTTTTTACAAATTAATTAAGATTTATCGCCGACAATAGTTTCGGAAATAGATTTCGGAACCTGATTATAGTGGCTGGGTTCCATTGAATACTGTCCGCGGCCTTGTGTTTTGGAACGTAAATCTGTTGCGTAGCCAAACATATTTGAAAGCGGAACAAACGCGTTTATCTGTGTCGCGCCGATGCGGGTCTCCATTTCCTTGAGCTCACCGCGTCTTGAGTTTATGTCACCGATAACATCGCCCAGATAATCATCGGGAACCGTAACGCTGATTTTCATAATCGGCTCCATGAGAACAGGTGAAGCCTTCTTCAATGCGTCCTTAAGAGCCATTGAACCGGCAATCTTGAACGCCATTTCAGAGGAGTCAACCTCATGGAAAGAGCCGTCAAGCAGTATAGCCTTGACATCAACCACATTGTAGCCTGCAAGCACGCCGGACTGCAAAGCACCGACAATACCCTGCTCGATAGGAGCGATAAACTCCTTCGGGATTGCGCCGCCGACAACCTTGTTGACAAACTCAAAGCCCTTGCCTGGATTCGGCTCAATCTGCAGCTTGACATGACCGTACTGTCCGTGTCCGCCTGACTGGCGGGCATATTTCATGTCTGAATATGCTTCCTTCGTTATGGTTTCGCGATAGGCGACCTGAGGCTTGCCGATATTCGCCTCAACCTTGAACTCGCGCAGCATTCTGTCGACGATAATCTCAAGGTGAAGCTCGCCCATTCCGGCGATAATAGTCTGACCTGTCTCAGAATCGGTATAGCTTTTGAATGTGGGATCCTCCTCAGAGAGCTTCTGCAGAGCAATGCTCATCTTTTCCTGACCCGCCTTGGTCTTAGGCTCGATAGCCACCATAATGACAGGCTCAGGAAACTCCATCGATTCAAGGATAATCGGGCACTTTTCGTCACAAAGCGTGTCGCCGGTTGTGGTGTATTTGACACCGATAACCGCCGCTATATCGCCTGCGTAGCAGACATCAATATCCTGACGGTGGTTTGAGTGCATCTGAAGAATTCTTCCGAGTCTTTCATGCTTGCCCTTAGTTGAGTTATATGCCGATTTTCCGCTTTCGGCGGAGCCGGAATACACTCTGAAGAAACACAGCTTGCCGACGAATGGATCGGTTGCAATCTTGAACGCGAGAGCCGAAAAAGGCTCACTGTCGGAGGATTTTCTCGAATCCTCGCTGTCATCATTGGGATTGATACCGGTAATATCGGCGACATCTGTCGGGGCAGGCATATAATCGATAATTGCGTCAAGCAATTTTTGAACGCCTTTGTTGCGGTAAGAGGTGCCGCAAACCACGGGTACCATCTTGTTGGCTATTGTGGCTTTTCTGATGCAAGCCTTAATTTCTTCAAGGCTCAGCTCTTCACCCTCAAGATATTTCTCAAGCAGAGCTTCTTCCTGGTCGGCAACCTGTTCAATTAGACCGGCTCTGTATTCAAGAGCCTTTTCCTTCATATCCTCGGGTATGCCGATAATTTCGAATTCAAGACCCTTGTCGTCATTATAAACAATCGCGTTCATTTCAACGAGGTCTATAATGCCTTTAAAATCGGCTTCTGCTCCTATCGGAAGCTGAATCGGAACGGCGTTGCATTTAAGACGGTCCTTCATCATCGAGACGACATTGTAAAAATCAGCGCCCATAATGTCCATTTTATTAATATAAGCCATTCTCGGGACGCGATATTTGTCAGCCTGACGCCAGACTGTCTCTGACTGGGGCTCAACACCGCCCTTTGCGCACAAAACCGTGACCGAGCCGTCAAGCACGCGCAGAGAGCGCTCAACCTCAACGGTAAAGTCAACGTGGCCGGGAGTATCAATAAGATTGATACGGTGCTCTTTCCAAAAACAGGTAGTCGCGGCAGAGGTTATGGTGATGCCTCTCTCCTGCTCTTGTGCCATCCAATCCATGGTTGCCGCGCCGTCATGAACCTCGCCGAGCTTATGAGTAATACCCGTATAATAGAGTATACGTTCGCTTGTCGTGGTTTTGCCGGCGTCGATATGAGCCATTATTCCGATATTTCTGGTTAATTCCAGCGGAACCTGCCTGGGCATAATTACCTCCTATTTTAGATGCTAGATACTAGACACTAGATGCTAGATTCTAGTGTTTGGACAATAACTTAGTATGTCCGAAAAACTGGTATCTAACCGAAAACACAAAATTTGCGGGAAAAACGCGCTTACCAGCGGAAATGGGAGAAGGCTTTGTTGGCCTCTGCCATTTTGTGGGTGTCTTCCTTCTTTTTGTAGGCAGAACCCTGACCATTAATTGCGTCCATAAGCTCGTTGGCTAGTCTTTCCTTCATGGTTCTTTCGTTTCTCTGACGAGAATATAGTGTTAACCAACGCAGTCCGAGCGTAACTCTTCTCTCGGGACGTACATCCATGGGAACCTGATAGGTTGAACCGCCGACACGCCTTGCCTTGACTTCAAGCAAGGGCATGATATTTTCCATTGAAGCTTCAAAAACCTCAAGGGGGTCTTTGCCTGTCTTTTCTCTGATAATATCAAAAGCGTCATAAACAATTCTCTGGGCAACGCCTTTTTTACCGTCATACATAACACTGTTAATCAGCCGTGTTACAAGCTTTGAGTTGTAAAGCGGATCCGGCAAAACATCACGTTTTGCTATCTGGCCTCTTCTTGGCACTTCGCTTCCCTCCTTCATAATAATAATGATATCACAGGTACTCGAGTGACTTAATCTCGCGGCGCCAATGATGACCGGATATAAAGGGTATGAATACCATTATATATGTTAAGTCTGTCATTGGTGAAATAATTTTCAGCCGAACAATAGATTTGTCAAATCAATAAAAACTTCTTAGCAATCAGCATAGCGGAAAATAACTACTCACTAGCCACTACTCACTAATCACTATTTTTTTGCAGCCTTCGGACGTTTTGCGCCGTATTTCGAACGGGACTGCAGTCTTCCGTTAACGCCTTGAGCATCAAGGGTTCCACGGATAATGTGGTAACGGACGCCGGGAAGATCCTTAACACGTCCTCCGCGAATCAAAACAACACTGTGCTCCTGCAGGTTATGTCCCACGCCGGGGATATAGGCAGAAACCTCGATACCGTTTGAAAGACGTACCCTCGCAAGCTTTCGAAGCGCTGAGTTGGGCTTCTTAGGTGTATCGGTCTTAACAACCGTGCAAACACCTCTCTTCTGCGGCGAGTTGTTGTCTGTTGAAACGTTTCTGAGTGTGTTCAATCCTTTGCCGAGAGCCGGAGACTTCGATTTTTTCTCAATGGTCTCTCTGCCGTTACGAACTAACTGATTAAACGTTGGCAAGCATGTCACCTCCTGATTTTAAGATTATATTTAAAGGGCAGAACCCAATAAATCGCAGGAATTACTGTGTTCTAGATTCTAGATGCTGGAATTGGTCGCGATACAGATAAATAGTATCTTTTTCAATGCAGTCCGCGAAACGATTATAAAACTGACTGCATAAAAAAATTGTTTTTTTAAGAAAACCGCGCCCGATTTTGTATTTTATCATTCTTAAGTCTTATTTGTCAATAGTTTTCGCTTTTTCGCTCTTATTATCAGTTGAAATTACAAAAGTCAGAGCGAAAAAGCATGGTTATCGGCAATTGTGTACAATTTTCTTTGCTCATTTTTGTGCATTACAAAGAAATTTTTCCGATTTCGTTGAAGGCACTGATGTTTAGACCCCCGACATTTTCCGGAATAATCGACACATCGCTGTAGCATTTCATTCCTGTTCCCGAGGGAAGCAGCTTGCCTATGATAACGTTTTCCTTCAGTCCCAGCAGCGGGTCGCTCTTGCCCTTTATCGCGGCATCGGTGAGTACGCGTGTCGTCTCCTGGAAGGAAGCCGCCGACAGGAAGGATTCCGTAGCGAGAGATGCCTTTGTTATACCCAGAAGCACCGGAAGATAGGTCGCGGGAATGAGCTCCTCGTTTCCGTTTTCGGCGTTTGCGGCATTGATTCTCGCGTTTGCCGCGACGAATTCATTCTTTTCAACGACGGCTCCGGGAAGGAAGCCAGTGCTGCCCGGTTCGATTATCTTCACCTTGCGCAGCATCTGCCTGACAATAACCTCGATATGCTTGTCGTTGATATCAACACCCTGAATACGGTAAACCCTCTGAACTTCTCTGATAAGATAATTCTGAACAGCTTCAACGCCGAGAACCTCGAGAATATCGTGCGGATTTACAGAGCCCTCAGTGAGCAGGTCACCCTTCTCTATCTGCTGACCTTCCTCGACCGAAATTCTGTAACCGTAGGGTATCATATATTTTTCGGTGTTTTCCATATCGGAAACAACCACGTGAGTGTTATTTTTAATTTTTTCAAACGAAACCGTACCGGCATGCTTGCTGAGTATCGCGAGAGACTTCGGCTTTCTCGCCTCAAACAGCTCCTCGACCCTCGGCAGACCCTGAGTGATGTCGTCAGCGCTGATAACGCCGCCGGTGTGGAAGGTACGCATGGTAAGCTGAGTGCCCGGCTCACCGATTGACTGAGCGGCGAAAATACCGACAGCCTCGCCGACTGTAACAGCGTCACCTGTGGCGAGGTTCGAGCCGTAGCATTTAATGCATACGCCGTATTCGGCACAGCAGTTAAGAGGTGAACGTATAACAACCTTTGTGACACCCGCCTTGATTATCCTGTCCGCGTCCGCGTCACTCATCATTCTTTCAGTGCCCATAATGAGCTGCCCATTGTCGTCATAGAGCTCATCAAGCAGGTATCTGCCCGCGAGTCTCTCGGCGAAGGGCTCAATCATTTCGTCCTCTTCACCGGTGATTTCCGCAACGGTCAGTCCGCTCTTGCAGCCGCAGTCAAAGGCTCTGATGATAACATCCTGCGAAACGTCGACAAGCCGCCTTGTGAGATAGCCGG
The DNA here is from genome assembly GCA_031551635.1 of Oscillospiraceae bacterium. Classification (GTDB taxonomy): domain Bacteria; phylum Bacillota; class Clostridia; order Oscillospirales; family Acutalibacteraceae; genus JAVBNH01. The sequence goes on from JAVBNH010000032.1 coordinate 9,426, forward strand.
AGTCGGCTGTTCTCAGCGCTGTATCGGCAAGTCCCTTACGAGCTCCGCGGGAGGAGATGAAGTATTCGAGAACATTCAAGCCTTCACGGTAATTGGAACGGATGGGAATTTCGATAACGCGTCCGGCGGTGTTAGCGATAAGTCCGCGCATACCAGCAAGCTGATTGAGCTGGCTGTACGCGCCTCTCGCGCCGGAGTCAACCATCATAAAAATCGGGTTATACGGGTCAAGCCCGTGCGTGAGCTCTGAGGAAACACTCTTCGTGCATTCCTCCCATACATTAAGTATATGCTTCGAGCGATCCTTGTCGGAATACTCGCCGAGCATATAGCCCTCGTTGATTCTGTCAACCTCAGCCTCGGCAGCGGCGATAAAATCCTTCTTTTTCGGCGGGATTATCGCATCGCTGACAGAGAAAGTGATGCCGCTGCGGGTGGAATATCTGTAGCCCTGCGCCTTAATCATATCAAGCACAGCGGCGGAGGTTGTCGTGCCGTGAACCTTGATGCATTTGTCGATAATTCTCCCGAGAGCCTTTTTATCGACAAGGAAATCTACCTCAAGCTCAAATACATTATCGGGATTGCTTCTGTCAACAAAGCCCAAATCCTGCGGGATAGGCTCATTAAATATAACCCTGCCGAGGGTAGTCTCCTTGAGAACAGAGATTACCTCGCCATTTACTTCCTTTGTGAAGCGGATTTTTATTTTAGCGTGAAGCCCGAGATCGCCCTCGTTATAAGCCATCAGCGCCTCGTTTACATCGCGGTAGGCGTTGCCCTCGCCGATTTCGCCGGGCTTTATAAGCGTCAGATAGTAGGAGCCCAGAACCATATCCTGCGTGGGAACGGCGACAGGCTTACCGTCTGAGGGTTTCAGCAGGTTTGCTGAGGAAAGCATGAGAAATCTCGCCTCAGCCTGAGCCTCGGCGGAAAGAGGAACGTGAACAGCCATCTGGTCGCCGTCGAAGTCGGCGTTGAAGGCGGTACAGACAAGCGGGTGAAGCTTTATGGCGCGTCCCTCGACAAGCACAGGTTCAAACGCCTGAATACCAAGTCTGTGAAGGGTCGGCGCGCGGTTAAGCATAACCGGGTGGTCTTTGATAACGATTTCGAGAGCGTCCCAGACTTCCGGGCTTGCTCTGTCAACCATTTTTCTCGCACTTTTTATATTTTTAGAAATATCAAGCTCAACCAGGCACTTCATAACGAAGGGCTTAAACAGCTCTAGAGCCATTTCCTTTGGAAGACCGCACTGGAAAATCTTAAGGTCAGGACCGACAACGATAACCGAACGTCCGGAATAGTCAACACGCTTGCCCAATAGATTCTGCCTGAAGCGTCCCTGCTTGCCCTTGAGCATGTCGGAAAGCGATTTAAGCGGGCGGTTGTTCGGACCGGTAACCGGCCTGCCCCTTCTGCCGTTGTCGATAAGCGCGTCAACGGCTTCCTGCAGCATTCTTTTTTCGTTTCTGATAATTATTTCGGGTGCGCCCAGCTCAAGGAGCTTTCTCAGGCGGTTATTTCTGTTTATAACACGTCTGTATAAATCGTTGAGGTCACTCGCGGCAAAACGTCCGCCTTCAAGCTGAACCATAGGACGGATGTCCGGAGGAATGACCGGAACTACATCAAGTATCATCCATTCAGGTTTATTTCCCGAGGCTCTGAACGCCTCGAAAACCTCGAGTCTCTTAAGAATACGCGTTTTTTTCTGCCCTGAGGCAACCTCAAGGTCGCTTCTGAGCTCCTCGCAGGTTGTATCAAGGTCAATTTCCTGGAAAAGCTCCTTGATTGCCTCTGCGCCCATGCCTGCGCGGAAATTCTCATCGTCGTCATACTTCTCGACAATCTCTTCATATTCCTTATCGGAAATAATCTGATTCTTGGCAAGAGGGGTGTCGCCGGGATTTATTACAATATATTTAGCGAAATACAATACCTTTTCAAGGTCACGCGGGGATATGTCGAGTATAAGTCCCATACGGGACGGTATACCCTTGAAATACCAGATATGGGAGACCGGAGCCGCAAGCTCGATATGTCCCATTCTCTCTCTTCTGACCTTCATTTTTGTGATTTTAACACCGCAGCGTTCGCAGGTTTTACCCTTATAGCGCACGCGCTTATACTTGCCGCAATGGCATTCCCAGTCCTTGATAGGCCCGAAAATCCTTTCACAAAAAAGTCCGTCGCGTTCCGGTTTAAGAGTTCGATAGTTAATGGTTTCCGGCTTTTTGACCTCGCCGTATGACCAGCTTCTGATAGTTTCGGGAGAGGCGAGACCGATTTTTATGGCCTCAAAGTCAAGCTCGTTATAATTATTTTCGTTTAACACAATTTTTCAGCTCCATTTCATACTCGCTTTAAGAAACCTGATTAAAATTCGTCACTTTCAAACTCCAGGTCTGCAAAGAGATTGTCATCAAAGCTATCAAGGTTTTCAAGATCGAGGTCAATATCCACATCTTCCTCTTCGAGAATCATATCATCGGCAGGATTGCCGTCCTCGTCCTCAATGGTGAAGCCTGCCGCTTTACCGGCATCGTTTTTATAACTGAAGGTATTCTCAAGGTCAAGATCGTCGTCCTCATCCTCGTCCTCATCCGTCTTCTCTTCATCTTCAAGTTCTTCGTCGTCGAGGTCATCAAGGTCGTCAAGATCGTCGAGATCATCAAGCCCTTCAAGGTCGTCAAGGTCATCATCCATAACCTCTGCTTCTCTGCCAAGAAGCTCGTCGCCGAGGTCAAGCGCGGGCTCAAGTCCCGTTTCGATATCGTCAAAGTCCTGCTTGAGATCGATTATTTCACCCTGTTTGTCAAGCACATTAATGTCAAGACCGAGGGACTGCAGCTCCTTGATAAGAACCTTGAAGGATTCAGGTATACCCGGCTTCGGGACATTGTGCCCCTTGACAATAGCCTCATAGGTCTTAACGCGCCCGACAACGTCATCGGATTTGACCGTCAGGATTTCCTGAAGGGTATAAGCCGCGCCGTAAGCCTCAAGCGCCCAGACCTCCATCTCTCCAAAACGCTGACCGCCGAACTGGGCCTTACCGCCGAGGGGCTGTTGCGTAACGAGGGAATACGGACCTGTTGAACGAGCATGAATTTTGTCGTCAACGAGATGCAGGAGCTTTAAGAAATACATAATACCGACAGTGACCGGGTTATCGAATTTAAGACCGGTTCGACCGTCATAAAGATTTATTTTTCCGTCCTCGCGAAGTCCGGCCTCGCGAAGAGCGTCCACGATGTCACTTTCATGAGCGCCGTCAAAAACAGGTGTCATGACCTTCCAGCCGAGGGCTCTCGCCGCGTAACCGAGGTGAACCTCGAGAACCTGACCGATATTCATTCGTGAGGGAACGCCGAGGGGGTTGAGCACAATATCAAGAGGTGTACCGTCCGGTAAGAAAGGCATATCCTCCTGGGGTAAAATTCTGGAAACAACGCCTTTGTTACCGTGGCGTCCCGCCATTTTGTCACCTACGGAGATTTTTCTCTTCTGGGCGACATAGCAGCGCACAACTTTATTTACACCCGGGCTCAGCTCGTCACTGTTCGCCCTTGTAAACACCTCAACATTAACAACAATTCCGTATTCGCCGTGCGGTACGCGCAGTGAGGTATCTCTGACTTCCCTCGCCTTTTCGCCGAAAATCGCACGCAGAAGTCTCTCCTCAGCCGTCAGCTCCGTCTCACCCTTGGGGGTGACCTTGCCGACAAGAATGTCGCCCGACTGAACCTCCGCGCCTATGCGGATGATGCCATATTCGTCAAGGTCTTTGAGTGCTTCGTCGCCGACATTAGGGATGTCGCGGGTTATTTCTTCGGGTCCGAGCTTTGTGTCACGGGCTTCACTCTCATATTTTTCAATATGAATAGAAGTAAACACATCGTCGCGCACAACTTTTTCATTTATAAGGATAGCGTCCTCGTAGTTGTAGCCTTCCCATGTCATGAAGCCGATGAGAACGTTTTTCCCGAGCGATATTTCACCTTCGGAGGTTGAGGGACCGTCCGCGATAACCTCGAGAGCTGAAACCTTCTGACCAACATCGACTATCGGACGCTGATTGATACAGGTGCCCTGGTTCGAGCCCATAAATTTGATAAGCTCATAGTTATCTACCGCGCCGTCATTCGCCGTGATTTCGATATTTTCGGCGGTAACCTTGCTGACAAAGCCTTCTTTTTTAGTGACAACCGCGGCTCCTGAGTCAACGGCTACCTTGTATTCAAGACCAGTGCCCACTATGGGAGATTCGGTTATGAGAAGCGGAACTGCCTGCCTCTGCATGTTCGAGCCCATCAGTGCACGGTTCGCGTCGTCGTTTTCAAGGAAGGGAATCATAGCCGTCGCAACGGAAACAACCATCTTCGGTGAAACGTCCATATAGTCGGCGTATTTTGACTCAACCTCACGGAACTCGTCGCGGTAACGAATGGTAACTCTGTTATTTAAGAAATGACCTTCCGCGTCCAGCGGCTCATTCGCCTGAGCGACGGAATACTCGTCCTCAACGTCGGCGGTCATATATATGAACTCCTCGAGAACACGCCCTGTCGCCTTATCAACGCGGCGGAAGGGAGCCTCGATAAAGCCGTATTTATTGATTCTCGCAAAGGTCGCAAGATAGGAAATAAGTCCGATGTTCGGTCCTTCAGGTGTCTCAATCGGGCACATGCGTCCGTAATGCGAATAGTGAACGTCACGAACCTCGAATCCGGCACGGTCTCTTGAAAGTCCGCCGGGACCGAGCGCCGAAAGCCTTCTCTTATGTGTCAGCTCGGCAAGAGGGTTCGGCTGATCCATGAACTGCGAAAGCGGGGAGGAACAGAAGAATTCCTTGACCGCCGCGACAACCGGGCGGATATTTATTAGGTGCTGAGGAGTCGCCTTTTCACTGTCCTGCGCCTGAAGAGTCATTCTCTCGCGTACAACGCGCTCCATGCGGGTGAAGCCGATTCTCATCTGATTTTGAAGCAGCTCGCCGACTGAACGGATGCGCCTGTTGTCAAGGTGGTCTATATCGTCAACATTGCCTACGCCCTCGGCGAGACAGTTGAGGTAGTTTATCGACGCCATTATGTCGTCTACTATGATAAATTTCGGGATAAGGTCTGTAAGTCTCGTTTTAAGCTCCTCACTGAGAGCCGCCGCGTCGTCTCCGCACTTGTCAATTATTTCGCATAGAACATTAAAACGAACCTTTTCGTTCACACCAAGCGCCTCAAGCTCCTCAGCGGACAAAACAGTGATGAAATCATAAGCGTTGACCATGCCATTGGAGAGGATTTTGACCTCTTTGCCTTCGACATCGACTAAAATACTGTTAACTCCAGCACGCTCGACTTCGATAGCCTTTGCCTTGTCGAGCTTCGCACCGGCTTCATACATGATTTCGCCGGTGAGGGGGTTGATGGCCGGCTCTGCGAGCTTCTGGGAGCGAAGTCTGTCGGAGAGGGCAAGCTTTTTATTATATTTATATCTGCCCACGCGGGAGAGATCATAGCGGTGCTCGTCGAAAAACAACCCGTTCAGATGTGCCTGAGCCGTGTCGATTGTAGGCGGCTCGCCGGGTCTTAATTTTTTATAGATTTCGAGCAAAGCCTCGGCGGTATTTTTAGTTGTGTCCTTTTCCAGTGTCGCCTTAATTCTCTCGTCATAGCCGAAAAATTCGCTGATTTCCTCATTTGAGCTGAGCCCCAGAGCGCGGATAAAGGTTGTTATGAGCAGCTTTCTGTTTTTATCGATACGCACGGAAAAAACATCGTTCTGGTCAGTCTCATATTCAAGCCAGGCACCCCTGTTTGGGATAACGGTCGTGGTGAAGAGCTTTTTGCCGGTCTTGTCGCGCGACATACCGTAGTACATGCCCGGAGAACGCACGAGCTGGGAGATGATAACACGCTCTGCGCCGTTGATAACAAAGGTGCCGCGGTCTGTCATGAGCGGAAAATCGCCCATAAAAACTTCATTTTCCTTGATTTCGCCGGTTTCCTTGTTATAAAGTCTGGCGGTTACTCTCATGGGCGCCGAATAGGTGGCGTCACGTTTTTTACACTCTTTGATAGTGTATTTCGGATTGTTGTCCATCCGGTAGTCAATGAATTCGAGAACGAGATTCCCGGAGAAGTCGGTTATGCCCGAAATGTCCTTAAAAACCTCTCTCAAACCGTGTTCAAGAAACCACTGATAGGAATTCTTCTGAACCTCAATCAGGTTAGGCATTTCCATAACCTCATTAATACGACCGAAATTCATTCTGAAATTCTTTCCTCTTGCAACGGGCTTCGCATTCACCAAGGCCAATCACTCCGATCAAAAATTATATCATAACAGTAAAATATTAAACTATATTATATATAAACAGGGCAAACACAACAAGAATCAGACATCAGCACCAGAATTTTGAAAAAAGGGTGTGATATCCGATGAAACAGACAGTATTTACTTGAGAAAAAAGGTTTTTTCTGTCATTGTTTATAAACCATTCTTTTCATCTGACAATAAATTTTTGCGTTATATATTTCCCTTAAAGAAACGCATAAATATATTTTGAAAAACAAGTTTTTCAAGCATTGCAGACTTCCCCAACCTTCATTAGCAAGAAAAGAATCGTAAAGGCGATACCTTTCCATTTTAATGTAGGTTTTATATAATACCTCATCTGTCAAGCCTTGTCAAGTAAAATAGTTCTGAAAATATTCATTTTTTTATAATTTTATATGCGTTTACATATGAATTTACATATTATTCACACTTTGTTCACAAGAGATAGGCAATAAATCGACACCTGTTAACTATCTCCTTTCTCCTACCTCCTATCTCCTTTTTTCTGCAGCTACACTGATCCAATTCGGAAGCGCCGCCAGCGGGTTATTAACATGCTTGATTTTGTAATCCATTACAAATTCCTCCAAAAATAATAATAGCGGAAAGTTAAGCGTTTCAAGAGTGAAACGTGCAACCTTCCGCGCGAGGTATAGCATACCCCAAAACAAAAAGGCTGCGGACGAAACGTCCGCAGCCAATACTTAATCCGATTTCATAAGTCGATAAATAGTAACACCCTAAAAAGCATAGCATAACTACGCTTTTTTTTATGCTCTATTACCGACGAACGCGGGAAGGATAACCCTTCCTGATTAAGCTCTGTACAACGTCTCGCCTTTATCCATTTGTGCAGAGCAAACCATAGAATCAATTTTCATAACACAATTTAAAAACATGCTACTTCCTCCTGAAAATAATATAGCATATCACAAGAAAAAAGTCAATTAATGCTTTTTATGCTGCTTGATTTCCTTGCTGTCCTTAATGGTAAAGCTGAACCGCTTTTTGCTGTTCGGCTTGACGGCGGTTCCCTTTTTCACCTTTTTCACCGAAACCGGGGATTTTTTCTTTGAAGCCACCTTTTCGATAATCGCCTTTTCGTATTTTTTGCTTTTGTCCTCGTGCAGGGACGCGTTATACTTATAAAAAATCATAGCTCCGCCGATGACCTGAACGACTTCGCTGCCTGTTTTTTCGGCAATTTCATTTGCGATTTCCTTCGGCTTTTCCGGCGAGGTCTCAAGGAGAACCTTTAGCTTTATAAGCTCCCTGCTTTTAAAAACATCACATACCTGAGTAATAAGCGCGTCATTGACGCCGCCCTTGCCCACCTGAAAAAGCGGCTCAAGAGTATTCGCCGCCGCTTTGAGCGCCGCGCGCTCCTTGCTGTTCATTTTTACGTTTATATCTGCTTCTATGATAACCAACTCCAAATTTATACTTTATGACTTTTTGTTTAAGTAACGTTGATTTAATTTACAATTTTATAAATGCTAAAACTTCAAATCACCGCGAGCATAGAGAAAAAAAATACATTTTAATCAATTCGCGACCATCATCTACTGTCTACAATCTAATGTCTAAATTAATTTCGGCAATTCCTTCACGAGTTCCCTCAATGAATTCCCTCTGTGGCTGATTTTGTCCTTCTCCTCTGCCGTCAGTTCGGCAAAGCTTTTGCCGCCGACATAGAAACAAGGGTCGAAACCGAAGCCGCCGCTGCCCTTCACTTCAAAGCCTATTTCACCCTCACAGGTACCCCTGACAAAAAGCTCTCTGCCGTCAGGGAAAACACAGCATACCGCGCTGACAAATCTCGCTGTGCGTTTCTCTCTCGGAATATCGCTAAGCTCCCCGAGCAGCAGCTCCATCTTCTTCGCGAAAGGTGTTTCCTCGCCCGCGTACCTCGCCGAATATACTCCCGGTCTGCCGTCAAGCGCGTCAACGACTAGCCCCGAATCATCGGCGATACAGGGCATTTTACTGTCAAAACAGCCGCTCCTTGCTTTGAGCGCGGCATTTTCCTCAAAGGTCGCCCCTGTCTCCTCAACCTCTTGCAGGTTGATTGAGAGCTCGTCGGCGGTATAAACCGTGATGCCTAGCGGCTTCAGTATCCGCTGAAGCTCATCCCGCTTTTTCATATTGTGTGTAGCGATTAAAAAATCCATATCCCTGACCATTTCTTTAAATATTTTATACAAAGTTTTTACTTTTTAATCGGACGGGCATACTCCTCGCCCGGTTTATTATCCATAAAGCGGAGCGCCGACCAGCAGTCGTCCAGCGCTACCTGCGCTACCGGGTGAACACCATAAGGAATCGACAAATCCCACATGCTGTCACGATTGATGTCATATATGATTTTGCCTTTACTTTTTGGGTAAGAAATCCATAAAAGCCCATCAGGCTTTCGATTTTCGACTGCCGACTTGACGCAGTTCTCGAAATCCTCGCGGCTTTTTACAAAGAGATGAACGAAATCAGCTTGTCCGCCGACAGAGGGAATAAGGTTTTCCGCTTCGGGATAGTCCTGCGGTTTATTAATGACAATAAAAGACATGCCGTCCTTGACCTTCATCTTTTTGAAAATGGCGTTATCCACAATTTTCACTCTCCATATTTTAACACAAGCTTAATTTATATTACAAGCCCGGTTCGCAGTGTCGAAACACCGTTTTCAAGATAAGCCTTCAGGCAGGTGAGCATATACACCCAGCCTGTCTGGTTTTTCAGCATCTCCTCAAGCTGAGACTCGCCAAAATCCGCTTCTTCTATAATGACAAGAGTATAGTCGGATTCATATGAAAAAGTTAATGTATTTGTGCGCTGAGCTTCCCCTTCGCCCCAAAGAAAAACGATTTTTGAATATGGAATAGCTTCGGCTATTTTTATGTCAAAGCTTGCCACATATTCTTCATATGAAAGAGTTACCGTCCTGCCTGTCTCCCAGCGCTCGGAGCTACCTGAGAACCAGAAGTTTTTGATTTTATCAGGCTCGGTAAACGCTTCATAAACATCCCTTGCAGGTTTATTAATCTTCATTTTCGCAATCAGTTTCGGCATAATTGTTCTCCCCCTGCGACATATTCCAAAGCGGCTTTTGCAAACTTTTCCCATTTATCTGAATGTGTGAAAGGCAGCTGCACCCATTCCTTCATCGGTCTGTTTTTACCGGACGGGTCAAACAAAGCGGCACCCTGCAGGCTGATGGCTTCAGTATGCACCGGAGCAGTCAGCTTGAACACCATTTGTTTTTGAAAAAAGCAAATAAACGCCTTTCCGTTCGCCTTGAAACAAGGCTTGCCAAACATCTGGCTTTGCTGCGCGAATAGCGCATGTCCGACAGAGAGATATAATTCCTCTTCAATACTTATTTCCATAATTCTTAAACCACTCTAATTTAGTACCTTAGTGGGCTGAACACGCAATAAAAAACAAGACTTGGGTTGTGGGCTTGGCAAGCCAAGCCCACGTTAGATGAGATAATGTCAGATTATTTCTTCCCGAATAACCCGCCAAAGAACCCTTTTTTCTTTTTCGGCGCGGCTTCTTCTGAGGGGATATCTTCTTCCTCATCAAGCAATTCGTCAATCAATGCGGACTTATCCGCTTCATCAGTTTCCGCTTCGGAATAATCATCTGCTGCCGGATATTCATCATATTCAGCGGCGGATTGCTCCGGCTCATCTTCTATTACTGCCGGTGTTTCAGCGGTGTTTTCAAGCTCTAAAAGCTCCCTGCCCTGCGGTTGCGGCTGATGTTCGAAAACTCCAGTTTCATCTGCTCGCGGAGGCTCACTGGTATCTTCTTCCTCGAAAAGCGTTTCGGATTCATCTTCGCTGTCGTCAGGGGATTCGTCTTGATATTCGTCTCGTGCTTCGTCTTCCTCGTCTGCCATTTCCACCATCTGCAAAACACTTTGAAAAATATCGCCAAGAGCCTCGCTGTCAAGCTTCTCTTCTGCTTCTCCCTCAAAGACACTGTCTTGTTTGAGTTTTTCATAATAGTCATCATCCTCCTCGTTTTCACTGCCCTCGATACTGAAAAACAGACCTTCGGCAAATAATTTCGGATTAAACGGCTGCAAATCGTCGAGCTTTTCACCCACACCGATAAATTTAACAGGTATCTTCAACTCGTTTTTTATGGAGAGAACAATTCCGCCCCTGGCTGTGCTGTCGAGCTTCGTGAGCACTATTCCCGTGATTTCGGCGGCGTTCATAAACTCCCGCGCCTGATTCACGGCGTTCTGACCGGTTGTCGAATCGAGCACCAGCAAAACCTCCCTGTCCGAATACGGCAGCTCGCGGTCTATGACCTTATACATCTTCGCAAGCTCCTCCATGAGATGCTTTTTATTGTGAAGTCTTCCGGCGGTGTCACAGATAATTATGTCGCAGTCCCTCGCTTTACCGGCGGCAATTGTGTCGAAAATAACTGCTGAAGGGTCCGCGCCCTCCTTGTGCTTGATGATGTCAACACCGGCTCTCTGCGCCCAAACGTCAAGCTGGTCAATGGCTGCCGCACGGAAGGTATCCGCCGCGCCGAGAATGACCTTCTTGCCCTGAGACTTGTACATGCTCGCCATTTTACCGATAGTAGTAGTCTTACCCGCGCCGTTGACGCCGATAACAAGAATAATCGAGGGTACCGTGACAAGCCCCATGTCCTCGCCGCCGTCGAGCATTTCAGCGACAATTTCCTTGACTTCCTCGCGAACCTCGGCGGGATTTTTTATTTTTTCCCTTCGAACCCTCTCGCGCAGCTCGTTAGTGATGTCGAGAGCCGTATTTACGCCCACGTCACCCAGCACAAGAATTTCTTCCAGTTCGCTGTATAAGTCCTCGTCAAAGGAATCAAAGGAGTCAAGCATTTGCACCATATCCTTTGACATTTTATCCCTGGTTTTCTTCAGCCCGAAATTAAACTTGCCTAAAATACCCATTGAAGCCTACCTACTTTCGAAAAACATTACAAAAATTTTACAATACAAAAAATTAGACTCTAGACGCTAGAATCTAGATGCTAGATGCTAGATGCTAGATGCTAGACGAGGTCGCGCTCAAGATATATTTGTGTCTTTCATTTTATGCCGCGGACAATTATATATAAAAATCACTTAGCTTTTCCGTAAACCATATCCAGAATCCAGAATCTAGTATCTAGAATCTAATCTATTCCTAGCTCTTTCGCCATTTCCGCCGTTTTCAGCTCAAGGAGTTTTGATACGCCTTCCTCCTGCATTGTCACGCCGTACATGGTGTCTGCTTCCTCCATTGTTCCGCGCCGGTGGGTTATCAAAATGAACTGGGTGTTGTCAGTCATTTTTCTAACAAACTGGGCGAAGCGGACGACGTTTACATCGTCTAGCGCCGCCTCTATTTCGTCATAGACGCAAAACGGCGAGGGCGAAACCTTCAGCATGGCAAACAGTATAGCTATTGCGCAAAGCCCCTTTTCGCCGCCCGATAAAAGGCTGAGAGTCTTGACATTCTTACCCGGCGGCTGAGCTTTAATTTCAATTCCGCATTCAAGCACATTTGTCTCATCCTCAAGCACAAGCTCCGCGTCACCTCCCGAAAAGAGGTGGTAGAAGCACTCCTTAAATCTTTCGTTTATGATTTTGAACCGCTCAGAAAACTGCTGAGCCATTTTTAAGGTCAGCTCCTCAATCATCTTCTCGAGCTCTTTTTTGGATTTTTCGGTGTCGCTGAGCTGAGCGCTCATAAATTCATAGCGTGCCGACACCTCTTTATATTCCTCAATTGCGGCGACATTTATACTCCCGAGTGACCTAATCGCGTTTTTCAGCTCCGAAATCCGCTTTGAAGCCTTTTGAGCCGATTCAATACTGATTTCAAGACTTTCTGCCTCCCTGCGGGTCAGCTCGTATTCGTCATACAGCTGTTTTTCAATGGTTTCCTGTTCTTTTTCGAGTATCGCGAGCCGCTCTTGAAGCCTTGTCAGCTCCTGTGCCAGACGCATGCTCTCATCATTTTTATTTCGCTCCTGCGCTCTTAAATCGTAAACCTGCTTTTCATATTGTTCTCTTTTTGAAACCAGCTCATCAATTTTTAAGCGTTCTTCCTTTGCCTGCTCGCGAATCTCTGTGGCCCCCGCATTCTCCTGCTCAATTTCTATGCTGAGCTCCATGTTTTTCGCTTTAAATTCATCTATTTCCGCATTAAGCTCCCCGATTCGCTGCGACTGCATAAGACTTCGGCGGTTGTAGCTCTCAAGAGCATCCTTCGCGGCTTCGATTTCTTTTAATATTTCCGCAATCTCAATATTAACCCTTGAGGATTCCTCATTCAGCTTGTCCTTTAGCTTTAAGAGGCTTTCCCTGCCCTCGCCAAGCTCGTTTATCCCTCCGTCAAGCTTTTCAAGGCTTTCGCTTAGTATAGCGAGCTCCTCTCTTGCTTCACACGAGCTCTTTTCGAAGCCCGCTTTTTTCTCGTCGATAATTTTCAACTCATCGCTCAGGCTAACAGCGAGCTTTTTACTCTCAGCAATCTGACCTTGGCACAGCATCACTGCGCTCTCGGTCTTAACCTTTTTTTCGCCGACTTCGAGAAGCTCAGCCTGAGTACCCCTGAGCACTGCCTGAAGCTCCGCAAGCTCAAGACATAAGGTTTTATAGCTTTTCTCGCTCTCAAACGCGCTTTTCTCGGACTTTATCAGCTGTTCATGAAGCAGGTCGATTTCATTGGCTCTTGACAAAAAGCCGCTGTTTTGAGCTGCTGAGCCGCCGGTCATTGAGCCGCCGGTGTGAATAACCTGACCGTCCAGTGTAACAATTTTAAAGCGGTGGTTAAATTTTCTCGCTATTTCAATGGCGTTGTCAATATCATCGACAACCGCCGTGCGAGCCAGAAAAGAGCTAATAATAGCGCTGTATTTTGAGTCAGCGGAGACAAGCTTGTCCGCCTCGCCGATAAAGCCCTCCTGACGCGCAAGCCCCTTTTCGTCCATTTTGTTTGGTCTTATTGTGCTAAGAGGTAAAAATGTCGCGCGTCCGATGTTGTTCTTTTTCAAAAAATTCATCGCGTTTTTCGCGTCATTTTCATTGTCAGTGACTATATGCTGAAGCGCCGAGCCGAGAGCAGTCTCAATGGCGCAGGCATACTTGCTCTCTACGCTGATAAGCTGGGAGAGCGGTCCGTGAATCCCGCGGAGCATACCCCGCCTGACCTCACGCATGACCGCCTTGACGCTGCCCGTGTAGCCCTCCATGTTTTTTTCCATCTCTTCGAGCAGCTTAATTTGTGATTTTATTTGCTCGGAAGCAATTAAAGCCGTATTCAGGCTGTTTTTTTCTTTTTCTTCCTTTTCCGCGCGAAGCCTGACCTTGATTTCCAGCGCGGAAACAGAATTTTTTAAGCTCAGTGAATTTTCTTCAATATCTTCAAGCTGCTTTGTCAGTTCTTCGATTTTCTGCTCAATCGTGGAAAGCTCTTGCTGCTTAAGCGCAAGCTCATGCTTAGCAGCCTCTGCCCTGCTTTCAAGCTGAGAAACGGATGCCTCGGCGGAGGATAACAGTATGCGTTTTTCCGAAATTTGAGAAAAAACTGAATTCCGCTCCTCAAGCAGACCGCTGAGCTCCTTGGAATGCTTATCATGAGTGCTGCGAACCTTTTCGAGCTCCTGCGAAGCGTCCTCAAGACCTTTTTTCTTATCTTCGATTTTCGCATTCAGCTCATCAATCAAGGACTGGGCGTGCTCAGCCTTTTCGGAAAGCTCACCGAAAGCCTCATCCTGCACTCTTTTATCCTTTTCAATTCTTTCAATCGATTCGTCGTTTAGCTCCACGGTTTTTTTATACACCGCCGCAAGTGAGTCATGCGCCGCCGCTTTTTCTTCAAAATCGGCAAGGCTTCTTTGAATATCCTCTATCTTAAAGGTTATTTCCCTGCCCTTCGCGGTCGCTTCCTCAGTGTCGGCAAAAATCTTTTCGAGCGCCTTGCGGCAGTCCTCGCTTTGAATTTCAACAACAGTCACGCGGTTACGCTGTTCTCTTATACCCTGCGCTGCCCTGTCAAAATTATAAAGCCAAAGCCCTATGTCAAGTTCTTTTTTTTCTTCTGAGAGCCTTAGAAATTTTTCAGCGTTCTCGCTCTGAACCTTCAGCGGCGCGACTCGTCCCTCAAGCTCCGCGAGAATATCCCGAAGCCTCAGGAGATTGTCCTCGGACTGCTCCAGTCGCCTTATCGTGTCGCTGCGGCTGTACCTGTAATGCGAAATGCCTGCGGCCTCCTCAAACATATCGCGCCTTTCGCCCGATTTTGAGGAGACAATTTCCTCAATCCTTCCCTGCGAAACCATTGAATAGCCGTCTCTGCCAAGCCCTGTATCCATGAAAAGCTCATTTATGTCGCGCAGTCTCACAATGTCGCCGTTCAACCGGTATTCACTGTCGCCAGAGCGGAAATAACGCCTTGTTATCAAAATCTCGTCACAGTCCGTTTTTAGGCTGCGGTCTTTATTGTCAAGCTTCAAGGTGACCTCGGCAAAGCCCTGGGGACGGCGTGTCTGGGTTCCGCTGAAAATGACGTCCTCCATTTTTGAGCCTCTGAGCGTTTTTGACGACTGTTCGCCAAGAACCCACCGCACAGCATCGGAAATATTGCTTTTCCCTGAGCCGTTGGGTCCCACAACAGCGGTCATACCCTTATTAAAATTTAAAACGGTTTTATCGGGAAACGACTTAAACCCTTGCACCTCAATGCCTTTAAGATACATTATTAACCTCGGTAATATTTTATTGTACAGTAATTTCGTATTTTTTCAGCTTTGAATCCGGTTTTATTTCGGGTGTTATTCCGATTTCTTTCAGCAAATGTATGTTTTTGCGTTTTTGCCCTATCATTTTTGAGATTTCACTCTCATTAACCCAAATTGTAATTTTGCCGCTGATACCCTGTTTTTGTATTTCTTTTTTAGCGATTCCAAGATATATTTCGCTCTCGCAAAGCTCCCTGAAAGCCGGATGATAAGCTCCGGCTATATATTCGCCGCTAGAATCTTCCAAGGTGTCACCGCACAGATTATCCGATGCATGAAGCCCGGCGCGTATTACCCTTATATTTGCACAATGGAACTTTAGCAGCAGCTGAGCGCAAAGGCTGACAGCGCACTCAAGGCTTTGAGGGGTATATTTCCCGCACTTGAAAAGCTCATATAGATAAGTACCCTTCAGCACTATGGTCGGATAAATCCTGACGGTATCACACTTCAGAGCGATAAATTTTTCAGCAGTATATACAGCACCCTCATCATCGTCGCCGTAGAGCCCCGTCATCATCTGCAGCCCCGTTTCAAAGCCGCATTCCTTAATCAGACGCAATGCGTTTTCGGTGTCAAGCGCTGTATGACCGCGGTTATTCTTCAGCAAAACACTGTCCCTCATGCTTTGCGCGCCAAGCTCAATCGATGTAACCCTATGCTTCTTCAAAAGCATCAAAATTTCACTGTCAATACAGTCCGGTCTTGTTGAGACTCGAATTCCCCTGAAGCCGAATTCATCGCAAAGCCGCGCCGCTTCCTCAAGCAATGATAGCATATAAGCTCTTTCAATAGCCGTGAAGCTGCCGCCGAAAAAAGCGATATCGCTGCGGCTTGCATCAATACCGCTATGATTTGCAATCCTTACAGCCTCGCCAATATCTGAAACCTTCAATGGTGAGCTTTTCCCGGTGATTATATTCTGATTGCAAAAGCTGCAGCGGTGAGGACAGCCCTCAAAGGGCACAAAAAGCGAAACGTTCGCATGCTTCTCCTTCATGATTTTCCAAGCAGTGCCATGACTTCCATTCTCGAGCGGGCATCCTTTTTGAAAACGCCCTTCAGCGCTGAGGTCTGAGTGACCGAGCCCGCCGCCCTCGCCCCTCTCATAGTCATGCAGAGGTGTTCAGCCTCAATGAGCACCGCGACTCCCTGCGGTTCAAGCTTCTCGTAAAGAAAATCAGCAATATTCGAGGTCAGTCTCTCTTGCAGCTGGGGCTTTTTCGCAAAAGCGGAAACAATTCGCGCGAGCTTTGAGAGTCCGATTACTTTATTGTTATTCGGAATATAGGCGATATTCGCCTTACCTATAAAGGGCAGTAGATGATGCTCGCACATCGAATAAAGGGGAATATCACGAACTATTACGATTTCATCACTGCCTGTTTCGTTGAAAATTTTCAGGTGCTTTTCGGGATTTTCCTCAAGCCCTGCGAAAATTTCGGCATACATTTCCGCAACCCTTTTAGGGGTTTCACATAAACCCTCGCGCTGCGGATCTTCACCGATAGCAAGCAATATTTCTCTTACGGCATTCTCAATGCGGACTTTATCCAAAAAAATGACCCCCGATACTGGATGCTAGATACTAGATTCTAGATGCTAGATGCTAGACAAATGGTTGAAATCTTAATTATTGTGATTATGGCACTCATTATCATTTAATTTAGTGTTACCAGAATTACAAAAACATCATCATTTTTTGAGTAGCTGTAGCTGTTGTTCAGTGAAACCTTCGCTTGCCGCGCCGCGTTATCAAGTATCGAATCAATCTCATTACGCTCAAAAAGCTGAGTGTATGCCTTTTCATATTCTGATTGTGAAGTAAATCTCATCGGGCAGGTAAACTCACCATCACCGAGCTTTTTTACAATTGCGTCCTTAAGCCGAGTCTTGCATTTGCTGTCATATTTCTCAAAAAGCAAACCTTCCTGAGCGAAATAATTAAATTTCTCGGCTTTGCAATTAGTCTCAAAGCTCATTTCCTGATGCGTTCTGCCAATAGCCTCATCAGTAATGTTGAAATAGTTATAGCTTATTACATCCGCCTTTTCCGTTACACTCCTGACAGGGTCGTCCCATGTCGCATCGAGGTGATAAGGCTCACCGTCGAGATAGACGATATTCCACGCGTGACCGATCATAACGCCTGAAGCATTGTTTGCCTGCCCCAAAACAAGGCTGTTGCGTACCCCTGCTTTTGTCAACAGCAGTAAAACCGCCCTCGCATAGCCCGCGCATGTCGCCTTGCCGTCAAAAAGAACCCCATAAGGCGTATGCTGATTGGCTGAGTCGGCATATTCGCAGTTTTTTACGATATAATCATGAATATATTTTTCCTTTTGATAATCACTCAGGTTTTTATCCATTCCGGCAATGATGTCGTCCGCTTTTTTTCTAAGCTCTTCCCTTTTTTGTTCGCAGGAGGAGGCGTCACCGGTATATTTTGGAAGAAAATAGCAGCGTTTTTTCCCTGACTCGATAAATCCGCCCTCTTCGATGCATAAAAGCTCCGGATTATCATACTTTAAAGCCGAAAAAACATCATCCATCTCCCCTTTTTCCAGGAAAGGAATATCAATTTTTTTCGGGTGGGTGCGAAGGTTATTGTAAAGGCTGATATATGCCTGCTTTTCCGTCTCACCCAGAGCGTTAAAATATATGCGGTTATAGTCTCCCTCGTCAAGCAGCTTTTCGGGGAAAACAGGCTTGACAAAATACTCGTCGTAAAAGACCCTGACATCCTCGGAAAAGCTTGAACCGCTTACGTATTCATATGTAAAAATGCAAACAATAGCTGAAACGAAAAAAACAAAAAAGCCCGCTATAAATCTTTTCATAAAAAAATCCCTTATCCCGAATGCCTTTTTAAAATCTGAGCTCTAATTAATAATCCCTTCATAAACAAACTCAAAATTGTTCTGTGCGATAAACTTCAGGGCTGATGCAGAGCCAATAAAATCCCGCGCTCCAATGTCACTTTTCACGAGATTTATCACCTTGCCGAAAAGCTCCTCGCCATTTTCAAGATTTTTTTCGCTGATATACGACTTCAGCATTGAAATAACAGTCTTAGCCTGCAATGCCGGAAGTGCGTCCCCCTGTGCACCGTATTTCATATAATTCAAGAGATTAATATAGCTGATTTTTTGCAGACCCTTCTTTAAGAGAAGATTAACCTCATCCTTCGAGTAGGAAACGGACTGCTCCACATCAATCTCAATATCCTTAAAATTTTTAACGACTTTTGTAAAATTCCATTCACTGACGCTTATGTAGCGGTCTATTTTCATGTCAGCCTCCGCCTTTGCCTGAGCGAGAACCGCCGCTTCTCCGCCGGTATAATATGTGTCAGACAAGCTCATCTCATCCGCGTTTCTTTTGCTGCAGTCAAACATCCGTACTGAAAACCGCTTTGAATCCATGTCTGCGGTAACTGTTCCTGCAAGAGTCAGTTTTTTTTCTGAGTCATAGCACATAAAAAGGATGCCTGCCCTGCCGGAGGGGACTGCCGGTGTTTCCTGGGTGCTTTCGCCATTGGTGGTTGCAGCAGTCGTGTTGAGGTAATTAATGGGTACCCTGTTAAACATTTTTCCCATCAGTACAACGGTCAAAATCAACCCAAAGAGAACCGCGGAGGCAATTAATGTTCTTCTGAGCATCAAACGCTTCCTCAGCTCATTTTTTTTCTCTTGCTGCCAAATAAGACTTCCTTTTTTCATACCCCACCACAAAATCCGGTTAAAACACTAAAATTTTCATTATTTTATTATTATACTTTTTAAAAGAATAAAAAACAAGTGCTATTCGGTAAATAAAAATGAAATAATTATTAATACTGAAAGCTTGATATAGTATTGTTTAAACATCATCACGTTTATTATTAGACTTCTGTTTTGTTTACTTCTCACAATTTCCGCAATTTAATGATTTTGCACAAAATTCCTGTTGCTTTTTATTTAAATATATGATAAAATAATAAGGATAAAAATTTGCGGAAATAGGGGGATGATTCTTTGGCGGACAAAAAAACCACCGGAACCGAGTTCAATGAACAGGATGTTATGAATTATGTCCATGAAAACCGGCGCTACGTCGGCAGGAAGGAAACGATTGCCTACATATTCGACGACTTCTCAAAAAGCTTCAATATCGGAAAATACGGCAACCGCTTCATCTGGGACGTCGTAAAAATCGACTTTAATGTGCAGGCTGCGGTGAATATCTTCACAGGCGCGTGGGATATGATTAATGACACCTTTATCGGGCTAATCGTTGACCGCACAAGAACACGCTGGGGCAAGTTCCGCCCCTATGTTTTATTTTTGCAGATACCCCTGACTCTTATCGGCGCGCTTTACTGGTTCACGCCTGTTTTCTTCCCGAATACAGACGGAACCTTTATACCAAAGCTGATTTTCCATTTCGCCTTAGGTATTGTAACCGAAACAGCGGGAACATTTTCAGGAATAGCGAAGGGCGGCTTCATGTCGACCATAACACCTCACCCCGTTGACCGAACGCGGCTCATAACCGCCGCGCAGTTCTGGTCGGGCTGGTTCGGTGAAAAAATCCCGGAGCTGCTCATGGGGGTTCTTCTGGATTTGATTAACAACAAAAAGGTAAACTGGAGCCTGAGGAATCTTTTTATCGGTATGGGTCTGACGACTGCACTTGTTTCTTCAGCCGCCTCATTCTGGTTTATTGTGGTTTCACGCGAACGGGTTCTGCAGTCGATTGAACGTCCGAGCCTGAGGCAGGGCTTTAAGGCGATTATCAACAACTACCCGATTCTACTTATTACGCTTTCTAGCTTCTTCAGCGGCTTCAGTATCGGTCAGGGCAGGAGTGACTATTATATAGACGTTCTCGGCAGCGCAACACTGCAAACTATAGTCGGCATTCCCGCGGGGCCTGTTTCGTCAATCAGTTATGCATTAATAGCACCAATGCGAAAGCGGCTATCGACGAAAGCCATATGGATAATCGAGGATATGTACACGGATATGTGCTGGATAATCGTTTTTATTATCGGCTCATTTAATAATAATTTCATGAAACGTGCTGTCATGATTCCTACCATGATGATTGAGGAATTTGTCGAGATGTGGGTCTACGGTCTGAGGCATGTTATCCCAAGAGAGCTTGAAAATGAAGCGATGGATTACTGTGAATGGAAAAACGGCTACAGAATGGAGGCAATGACCGGTGTCGCACGGGGACTTGTCGGCAAGGCTCAGGGCATTGTCATGAACTCCATAAAAAATATTATTCTTGGGAAAATCGGCTATGTTCAGGGTCTTGAAATCGGTACGCAGGAGATAAGAACAAAGTGGTGGCTTTTCGCTATGGGTACAGGTGTTCCGATAATAACCGGCTCCTTGGGAATATTACCAAAATTTGTTTACCCCCTGACAGGCGCACGGCGCGACAAGATGTACGCGGAGCTGCTAGTCAGACGCTCAAGTATCGCCAGAGCAGTTACCAACGCGGATGAAGATGAGCTGAGAAGAATCGGCGACGCACAGCTCAGCAACGATTATTCAGACATTGATATAAGCTCGGACAATTTGGTTTAATGTTAATCAGTATGAAAACAAGGTTGATAGTTTCAGCCTTGTTTTTTTATGCCTTTTTGGCAGGAAATAGTTCATCTTTGAATTTTTATCAGTTTTCAGGCAAAAATATACCTGATACTAGTCATAATACTAACCACTGATAAAAAACATTGTATATTTACGGTCTTTTTTGTGTTTTACTGCGTCTTTCTCCTTAACGGGCGGCAGCCCGTCTGCGTCGGCATCCTTGTAAAACGCAAAAAATCCTCGCAAAGCTTTCAACGTTTTTTACCAGTGATTAGTATAACAAAAGGATTGAATAATACTGATGAAAATGCTGATTAAAAAACTTCAGTTTGAGCTGAAAATCATTCGCCGCGCTTATAAAAAAACCGTTTCACTTGAGAGCACCGACATACTTTTTGAATGGCTTAGCGACAATTACTACATCCTCGAACGTGAGTGCAAGAGCGTTATAAAAACTCTGAAACACAGCGGAAAGCTCCCGGAGAAAAAAGGTCTGCCGGAGCTTTATAATATGTCCCGCAAGATCTGCCTTGAGGGCATTCTTCCGCCTACCTCAGAGCTTGAGAACGCGGTGGCGGACGCGTCACTCAGCGTCGCGGAGAGCGAGCTGCTGCCTGTCATGCTTCGCTGTGCTCTGATTTATTATGCCGCTCTTGAATGCGCGAAAATCTCCGCCGGAAAAAGAGATGCCGGCTCACCTTCTACTTGCATAAACGCCATAAAATCCCTAAGGCGAATTCAGGATATTGACTTTGAGACAATTAACGAAAAAACTGGCGAGGTTGAAAAAATACTGACACTCGACCCGAGCGGCGAATACCCTCTCATGGACGATGCTACACGCAGCGCGTACCGTCACGCAGTCGCGGCAAAAGCAAAACGCGAGAGAATTCCCGAAAAAACTGCTGCCGAAAATGCACTGAAAAGAGCTGAAGAAAAAAAAGCTCATATCGGCTTTGAGCTGGGGGTATACAGCGAAAAAATCAAAGCCGGAGCGCGGCGTGTACTGCTTCTTGAAATTGTAATGCCCCTGTTTATCTCTCTGAGTGCGGCTATCCTGCTTCGGCGATGGTACTTTTTCGTGATACTTATTTTCCCTTTCTTTGAAATAGTCAAGGTTTTTACGGATTCGCTGGCACGTGAGCGTTCACGTCCGAGACTGCTGCCCCGCCTTGAGCTTTCGGGCAAGGTACCCCCTGAGGCACAGACAATGATAGCTGTATCAATGCTTCTGCCGTCCGCGGCGAAGGCTGAATCAAGTGAAAAACACCTCTCGCAGCTCTTCAGAAGCAATGCGAACGGGGCGGTAAATATCTGTGTCCTCGCAGACTTAAAAAATAACGAAAACCGTGTCTCACCCTCTGATGAAGCCGACATTGAGGCGATGAAACGCGTAATAGGAAAATTGAATACCAAATATAACGGCGGATTTTTACTTGCCGTGCGTCCGCGAAGCTTTTCAAAAACACAGAATGAATACAGCGGAACAGAACGTAAAAGAGGAGCTGTAACCGCGCTGTGCAACGCTCTGCGCGGGCATACCGAGGGCTTCATGTGCCTTTTCGGCGACACAAAAAACCTGACTAAAACAAAATATATAATGGCTCTTGACAGCGACACCTCAATGCCGCTCGGCACTCTCTCACAACTGGTTTCCGCGGCGGTTCACCCTTTGAACAGACCTGTTTTGAATACCGAAAACAGGACGGTTAAGAGCGGTTACGGTATTTTTTGCCCTTCGATTGCCACTAGCATTAAAAGCGCGTCAAAAAACACCTTCACCGGCTCAATGTCCGGCACGGGCGGCATAACCGCGTACAACAATGTAGTAAGCGATAAATATCAGGATTTATTCCATTTCGGCATTTTTACCGGCAAGGGACTTATCGATGTCGACACCTTTTTATACTGCACAACCGACCGTTTCCCGAGCGAAAGGGTTCTCTCCCATGATATTTTGGAAGGGGAGCTTTGCCGGTGTGCAAATGTCGCTGATGTTCAGCTCACCGATTCCTTCCCAAGCAGTGAAAACTCATACATGTCAAGGCTTCACCGCTGGGTCAGGGGTGACTGGCAAAATATTATTTATCTCTTCAAATCATATAAAGTAGGATCAAAAAGGCAAAAAAACCCGTATTCGTTAATTTCTAAATATAAATTATTTGATAATCTTCGCCGCTCAGCGACACCGGCAGTTCTGGTGCTGACTTTATTTTTGACATTTTTCATGCCGCGCGAAACTGTTTCATACCTTATAGGAATAATTATTCTTTCAGTAACAGCGGGCGAGCTTCTCAGCAGCATAAAAGCGCTTTTTTCGGGCGGCTTTTCGATGCTTTCGCGCCTGTTTTACTCCGGCGCTTTGCCCGGCGCACTTGATGCTATAATCAAAGCCGCTCTTTCGCTTATCATGCTTGCGCAAACAGGCTTTGTTTGCCTTGACGCAATAATCAGAGCTCTGTACCGTTCATTTATCAGCTCACAAAATTTACTTGAATGGACGACGGCGGCGGAGAGCGACGCGGGAAGCGAGCTTGGTTCGGTACTGAAAAAATACTGGAAATCAGGTCTGCTCGGGCTGCTGCTGCTCATTTTTTCCACACCTGTCGGGCGGCTTTGCGGTATAGCTTTTTTATATAATATAATATTCGCTCTGACCTCGTCTAAGGAAAAAAAGCGTTCCGGTCAGAAAATTTCACAGAAAACTCAGGAAAAACTGACCGGATATGCCGCCTCGATGTGGAAATTCTACGACGAGCATTGCCGCTCTCTTGATAACTATCTGCCGCCTGACAACATTCAGGAGACGCCGGTTCACGCCATTGCGCACAGAACCTCGCCGACAAATATCGGTCTGATGCTCTGCTGTGTTCTCGCGGCGAGAGACCTCGGATTTATCGATTCAAAAACCATGTATCAAAGGATAAAAAATTCTCTTGACAGCATTGAAAAGCTCGAAAAATGGAACGGTAATCTTCTCAATTGGTATAACACGAAAAATCTGAAGCCGCTTGAGCCGAAATACTGCTCGGCTATCGACAGCGGAAATTTCATCTGCTGTCTTGTCGCGCTGAATCAGGGACTCGGGGAATATGTCGCCGATTATCCGCAGCTTCAGGAACTGAAAACACGGATTGCCGCGATTATCAAGGATTGTTCTTTTGCGCCTTTTTACAACCGTCAGCGTGCGCTTTTTCATATAGGCTATGACCTGAGCGAGGAAAAGCTTTCGCTCTCCTACTATGATTTATTTATGAGCGAATCGCGCATGCTAAGCTATTATGCCGTTTCCTCGCTTGAAATACCGCAAAAACACTGGGGCACACTCTCGCGAACCCTTGCAAAGGACGGACGCTACACCGGTCCCATATCATGGACTGGTACGATGTTCGAATATTTCATGCCCTCGCTTTTTATCCCCGTTATCTCCAACACCCTTGTTTCTGAGGGACTGCGCTTCTGCCTGAGGTGTCAGAAGGAGCGTGTAAAGGGTAAGGGTATTCCCTACGGTATTTCCGAAAGCGGATTTTACGCCTTTGACAGCCAGTTGAATTATCAGTATAAGGCTCACGGTGTTCAGAAGCTCGGGCTTAAGCGCGCGCTGAACAGCGACCTTGTCATTTCTCCATATTCCACCTTTCTCACGCTACCGATTGATCTTTCGGGCGCGCTTAAGAATTTGCAAAGGCTTGATAATCTTGAGCTTTGCGGGCGTTTCGGTTTTTATGAGGCTGCCGATTTTACGCACTCGCGAATTGAAAACCAAAGCTATGCGGTTGTAAGAAGCTACATGGCGCACCATATCGGTATGAGTATGCTCTCAGTCGTTAATACCCTTTTAGGAAACAGTATGCAAAAGCGTTTTATGAGCGACGAGCGAATGGCGGCGGGAATAAGCTTGCTAGAGGAAAAAATCCCCTGTGAGGCGGTTGTTTTCAAGGATATCGAAAAACGAGAGGTTCCCAACCGCCCGGAGCGTTTTACCGCTCAGAAGGAGGAGGTACGCGATATAAGTCCGCTCTACCCCCGTGCGAAGCTGCTGTCTAACGGCGAATGGACCTCCGTTGTCAGTGATACCGGTGTGAGTGTGTCGCTTTATCGCGGCGCGGATATTATCACGCGCTCCGGCGACATGCTGCGAAACCCCTGCGGAGTTTTCGCGGCTGTCGAGACGAAGAGCGGACTGATTCCCTTTACAAAAGCACCTTTTTACAAAGACAGCGCGGCGTTTGAAGCGGAATTTTCGGGAAGGTCAATCAGTTTTAATTCGAAAAGGGATAATTTGGAATGCTCAATAAAAATCACTCTGCATCCACACATACCACTTGAGCAAAGACAGTTCACCGTTAAAAATAACGGAAAACAAAACGTAAAATGCAAGCTCAAGATATATTTCGAGCCCTGCCTGTGCGAAAGCAACGCGTTTAATTCCCATCCGTCATTCTCTCGGCTTTTTCTCAAAAGCTCATATAACAAAGACGATAAAATAATCGAATTTACCCGCACAATCCGCAATTCGAGCGAAGCTCTGAGCCTTGCTGTCGGCTTCTGTGAGATGAATTCCTTCCGCTTTGAGACAGACAGGGAGGCGGTTTTGCCGCGCGAAAACGGCGTACTCTCGCTGTTTTCAAGTTCATGGCATTTATCGAACTCAGTCGGAAAAATCGACAATTGCTGCGCCTTTGAAGTGCCTCTTGAGATACCGGCTAAGGGTGAGAAGTCACTGAGCCTGCTTCTCAGCGCGGCAAGCACTGTTGAGGAGGCGTCGAATCAACTGCTCAGGGTTAGAAAAAGGAATGGAATAATCGAAAATAAGGCTGCTGCCTGCCCTTTTAAAACAGATACCCTTGACGGAATCGCCGCCGCGAAAATTCTGCCGCTGATTTACTTTGGTGCGCCTACCTCGCGGAATATCCGTCTCGCGTGTGAGAAAAACGAGCAGGATATAAACGCGCTTTGGAAGCTGAGCATTTCCGGGGACGAGCCTCTTATTTGCGTGACAAGTGATACAGCAGACGATATAAACAACGCCGTACCACTCATCAGACTCGGCAAAACACTTTCGCGCTGCGGCATTCAGGTAACTCTTGCTCTGCTTTACCGCGAACAGGAGAGTTATGTCTCCGATTACCTCGACAAGCTCCGTGAAATTTTGAAAAGAGAAAAATATGAGCAGTCACTTTATGCCAAAGGAGGCGTTGTTCCGATTAATATCACCGCAACAGACCCCTGCAGTGTCAACGCCGTAATAGCCGCGGCTATATATACCTATCCCGAGCAGGACAGAAGCCCCGCGAATGCCATAAAGCAATACGAGCCGCAGGCGCTTCAAAGTATAGCGATACACGAAAACGCAAAGCCCAATGACTTTACTCAAAACGGTTACAGAATATCGCAAAAACAAAGACTTCCCTGGTGCCATACACTGACAAACGGCAGCTTCGGGACTCTTGTGACGGACAGCTCTCCCGGCTATACCTGGGCATTAAACTCTAGGGAAAACAAGCTAACGCCCTGGTCAAATGACACCTCGCGCGACCTCTGCGGAGAGCTGCTTTATGCAAAAATTAAGGGTCAAATTTACGATTTATTAAAAATCGCAGACTGTGAATTTACGGATAAAGAAGCGATTTACAACGGTGAAATAAACAAAATCGCATATACTGTGACTATCTCAGTGCCTCCGAAGGGCATGAAAAAAGAAATCAGTATCAATTTTAACAATCAAAACCGGGAGGAATGCCTTATCGAAACGGCGTATTATATCGAGCCGCTGCTGAGCGAAAATATCCGCTCCTCTCGTTTTATCAAGACCTCGGCGGAAAATGAGAGCACTATGCTTTTCAGAAATCCGTACAATTCCGCGTATTACGGGATTATGGCGCTCAGCAGTGAGAGTGAGAGCGAAACCATTTCCGGCTTCTGCACAAACCGTGCCGCCTTTTTCAGCGGCAAATGGGAAAAGCGTGAGGCCTTCCCCGTTGAAAACCCCAGTGCCGCGGCTATTAAAAAAATAAAGCTTCCCCCATACCGGGAGGAAAGCCTCAGATTTATTCTTTCATATGCAAAATCGTCAAAAGCCGCGATGATTATCGCCACAAGGAAAACAGGAACTGCAAACGAGAATCGGATTATCATCGATACTCCGGACGAGGAGCTTAATAATCTTTTTAATAATTTCCTTGCGCATCAGATAAAAAGCACGAGAATAGAAGGACGCACGGCGTTTTACCAGTGCGGCGGCGCTTATGGCTTCCGGGATCAGCTTCAGGATGTTTCAGCCCTTGTGCTCACCCACCCGGAAATAACAAAACGCCAAATTTACCGCAGCTGCGCCGTACAGTTCAAGGAGGGTGATGTGCTGCACTGGTGGCATGTTGCGGCACATTCGCATAACCGTTTGAAGGGCGTAAGGACACGTTACAGCGATGACCTTTTGTGGCTGCCTTTTGTTTGCGCCGAGTATGTGCTGAAAACCGGCGACATGGATATTCTTGATAAGCAAATAAGCTATCTTTCAGCCATGGAGCTCTTTGACGATGAGCATGACCGTTTCTTTACTCCCGATTCCTCGCTAGAAAAAGGCAGTGTTTATGAGCACTGTGAACGCGCTATCGAACGCGCATCGCGCTTCGGCAAAAACGGGCTGCCGCTAATCGGCGGGGGTGACTGGAATGATTCTTTTAACAAGGTTGGCGAGCTGGGGCGCGGTGAGAGTGTATGGCTGGCGCAGTTTATGGCTATGACGCTGAAAAATTTCGCTAAAATAGCTTTTCTAAAGGAAAAAATTGAAAAAAGCAGGGAGTATAACGAGCTTGCCGTAACTCTGCTTAAAAATGTCGACGAAAATGCATGGAACGGAAAATGGTATCTGCGTGCGTTCTATGACGACGGCTCACCAATGGGCTATGAAAACGCGGGTGAATGCGAAATCGACCTGCTTCCTCAAGCCTTTGCTGTGCTTTCGGGAATGCCTGATGAGGAGCGGCGGAGGACCGCGCTTAACAGTGTGCTGGAAAAGCTGGTTGATGAGGAAAACGGCTTAATCAAGCTCTTTTCGCCGCCCTTCAGGCTTGAGGGCAAGCCGACAGGTTATGTTAACACTTATCCGGAAGGCATCCGCGAAAACGGCGGTCAATATACCCATGCCGCGGTGTGGTTCATACGCGCCTTATTCGAGGAGGGTATGAGCGACGAGGCTTACCGCCTGCTGAGAATGATTAATCCCGCGGCGAAATATAAAGATGAGGTTATCGCGAAAAAATACAAAACCGAACCCTTCGCACTTGCGGCTGACGTTTATACAGCAAAAGGCATGGAGGGCAGGGGCGGCTGGAGCCTATACACGGGCGCCGCAGGCTGGTACTACAGAACGGTTTACGAATCAATGCTCGGTATAAAGCAGGAAGCCGGACAGATAAAAATAAGACCCTCCCTGCCCGAAGGCTTCGAAGGGTCAGAGGTAACGCTGTGCCTTGATTCGAGTGAAAAAAAGATTGAAATTAATGAAAAAATAAAAGTTTAATATCTAGCATCTAGTATCTAGCATCTAGTATCTAGCATCTAGCATCTAGTATCTAGCATCTAGTATCTAGCATCTAGCATCTAGTATCTAGCATCTAGTGTTTGAAATCATTTCGCGCTCTGCCCGAGATATTCCTCCAGGCATTTTCCGCTCGCGTTTATCGCGCGGGCGTTTTCCGTGCCGACATAACGCCAGTGCCATGGTTCAAATTTTACCTGAGTTATTTCGGTCTTATCGGCGGGGTACCTCAAAATAAAGCCGAACTCCTCCGCGTTCTCCGTCAGCCATTTGTATTCCTTTGTCTTTTCAAAGCCTGCCGATGAGCTAGCGACAATAATATCCATGCAAAGCCCTAAATTGTGCTCGCTGCTGCCCGGAGGCATGATACTGCGCGCCGCCAGTGTTTCGGACTGAGCGCGTGAAAAGCCCTTCGCGATATATTCATTGATTTTATTTTCATAATTCGACTTTTGCCGCGAATAGCTGCGAAAACCCGAACAGGGCGTCAAGGTAATACCGTCAGCCTTTGCCGCCTTGTACATAGCCTGATAATAGGGTGCGACACGCTCATCAAGAAGAATTTCGCTGCCTGAAATACTCGGCGCGGTTTTTACTGAATAATTCTCCGGAATGCGGTACTTTCGGTTGACAAGTGTCATCGAAAATGAGCCCTCATCAATGGTTATGACTGCCGGAACTGGCATTTCGTCTATTTCCTCGTTGTTTAGACCGGTGGTGCTTCCCGCAGTGGTGCTCACAGTTTTCCCCGTCGAACCTGCCGCTGTAGTTTCGCCGGATTTTGTTGAAGCTAAAGAGTTTCCGGTGGCGCTGACAGCGGTATTTTTTGATGTATCAGTCTCACCGGAAGTAAGCGTTAAGCCTTCGCTATCAGCAGTTGAATCATAACATGATAAAACCTGAACCGATGTCGGCTCAGTCGTTGTTTCGCCTGCATTATCGTCCTTAAAGCCATTCCAGATAGTAACCGTGCCAACACAGATAATCAAAAGCAGGAGAATTATAATTACTATGTAATATTTTTTATTCATAATATCGCCTTTTAATTTCGAATCAATGTTACCCCTGACTTGTCACATTTTTCTAAGTAAGCGGAAAAATCAAAGCCAAGCGCCGTTTTTTCAGGGTAGAGCTCAGCGAGCGGTACAAGAACAAATCCTCGTTCATGCATTCGCGGGTGCGGCAGTGTCAGCTCCTGAGTATCGGAAGTATAATCCTCAAAAAGAAGCAAATCAATATCTATAACCCTGGGTGCGTTGTAAAATGTACGGTGCCGCCCGATACTCGCCTCAATGCCGAGGCAGGCGCCGATAAAAGCGGAGGGCGAGAGCTCTGTCTCAATTTCCGCATTGACATTGACAAAATTATCCTGCTGCGCAAAACCGACAGGCTCAGTCTCATAAAATGACGAAACACGCAAAACACGGGTGTTTATGAGCGAATCGATAGCGACAAGTGCGTCGTTCAGGTATCCCATTTTGTTTCCCATATTCGAGCCGAGGCTCAAAATCAACTTCTTAATAACGATCACCTATTTTCTCTCTTTGAATATTTCAACAGCAACATAATCAAAATCAGCATTAATTGGCGCATCAGGCTTCTTCAAAAGAATTTTAAGAGATTGAATCGCCCCAAATTCTTCTAAAATCGCATCACCGACAACCCCTGCCGCCTTTTCGATAAGGTCATATTTAGCCTTTGTAAAAACACTCTTTATTAGCTTGATTACCTTAGCGTAGCTGACTGTATCATCAAGACAGTCGGTGCGTGAAGGCTTCTCTAATGAAAGATAAAGCTCGGTGGAAATAATAAACCGCTGCCCGTCGCGCTTTTCTTCCTCGTTTACGCCATGATAGGCGTATATTTCTAAATCCGAGATTATAATTTTATCCATTTACTCTCCCGCTTTCAATGAATTAAACATTTTAATCGCATCGTCGTGAGCGCGGACATCATGAACCCTTATAATATCAGCGCCGCTTCTCACCGCGGCAATATTCGCCGCGAGCGTCCCGTATAGACGGTTCTTTGGCTCCTCCTCGCCGGTAATATCGCCGATAAATCTTTTAGCTGAAAGGGCGCACAAGAGCGGCTGAGAAAATTTCTTGAAAACAGAAAAATTCTTCAGCACCTCAAGATTTTCAGCGGTATTTTTGCAAAAGCCGAAACCCGGATCGAGAATTATTTTTTCACGTTTTAGCGAGTATTCATCACATTTTCTAAGAATATCGGCAAAAAAGTCAACAACAGCTTGAGTTACGCCATTTTTATATAGGACAGTGTCGCCGCTGTTCTCCGACGGAGCATGAGTCACAACCCACCACGCGTCATATTCCCTCACAAGCCGCGCGGTATCACTGTTAAAAACGCCGCTCACATCATTTATTATTGAAGCGCCTTGCCTGAGCGCAAATTTAGCCGTTTCGGGGTAAACCGTATCGACAGATACAAGGCAATTTTCAAGTGATGATATTTCCGAAATGATATTTTGAAGCCTTTTTATTTCCTCATCAGCGGAAATTTTTTCGCTCCCGGGTCTTGTTGACATCGCGCCGACATCGATTATATCTGCACCCTGCCGAATCATATCCCGGGCATGCTCCAGAGCCTTTTGCGCATCGAAAAATTCACCCTTATCAAAAAACGAATCTGGGGTAATATTCAATATACCCATTATATGGGTCTTTTTTGAAAAATCCACAAAACTTTTTCGCATTTAAAACGCCTGATTTTCTTATTAAAACTTATATTCCATATATATAAGCGCCTGTTTAGCCGCTTCCTGCTCTGCTCTTTTTTTGCTGCTTCCGCTGCCTGTGCTTATTATTTTGCCGTTCAGCTTAACGGCAAACTCAAAGATTTTGTCGTGGTCGGGACCTGAGGAGCTAAGCAGGATATACTCAAAGCTCCCGCCCGGATTCTGCTGAATAACCTCTTGGAGTATGGTTTTGTAATCATAAATCTGCTCTGTCTTCCCGAGATCAGATTTCAAAAACGGCAGCACAAACTTCTTTGCCGACATAAAACCGGAATCAAGATAAATAGCCGCAATAACCGCCTCAAATGCATCCGCGAGAATCGAAGCGCGCCTTGCGCCGTTTGTGTTGATTTCACCCTTACCAAGCTGCAAATAGCTCCCGAGGTCAATACTCTGCGCGTACTTAACCAGCGTTTTTTCACAAACCGCGGTCGACTTGAGACGTGTCAGCTCCCCCTCAGGGCAGGTTTTATTCGAAGAGAAAAAATACTCAGCCGCAATCATTCCGAGAATAGAATCCCCGAGAAACTCATATCTCTCATTACTCTTTAGCCCCGGACGCTCATTCGCAAAGGAGGAATGCAGCAAAGCCTGCTCGAGCAAAGCGGGATTCTTGAACTTATATCCTATTTTTTCTTCAAAACCACTATTCATCACTTTCACCGGGGACATATATTTCCGCACCGAAATTTTTCGTCATTTCTTCAATTACATTCGCGCTCACAAAACTCACCGCCTGCTTCACCGCGTTTTTTATTGCCTTAGCGTCACTCGAGCCGTGAGCCTTGATAACAGGCTTCGCAAGCCCCAAAAGCGGCGCGCCTCCGTATTCGCTCGCGTCCAGCTTTTTCTTTAAATCGGTCAGCCCTGATTTGACTATCAGCGCGGCAAGCATAGTTATTTTGCTCTTTTTAAAAATTGATTTTATGTTTTGCATCAATGCTCCCGCGACACCTTCATACATTTTCAGAATAATATTTCCCGTGAAGCCGTCGGCGACAACCACATCGCAAAAGCCGTAGGGTATGTCGCGGACCTCAGCGTTACCGATAAAATTCAGCTTACTGTGCTCGAGAATATCATAGGTTTCCGTCTGCAGCTTCGTGCCTTTATACCTCTCCGTGCCTATATTCGCGAGAGCGACAGTGGGATTATTTACGCCCATTATTCTGCTCATATAAATACTGCCCATAACCGCGAACTGCTCGAGCTGGCGAGGCGCGCAGTCGATATTCGCGCCTGAATCGAGAATCATAACCGGGTTTTCATTTGTCGGCATAACCGTTGCGATAGCCGCGCGTTTTATGCCTTTAATATTCTTGATAATAAGATTTCCGCCAATAACAAGCCCGCCTGTGCTGCCCGCGGACACAAAAGCGTCACCGCGCCCCTCATTGAGCAGCTTAAACCCAAGAGCCATCGAGCAATCCTTTTTTTCTTTCATAAGCATCAGAGGATTATCCTCCATACTCAGAACTGAAGCAGTGTGGGCAATTTCTATGCCGTTGAGCGATATTTCGTTCTCTGCGGCAATATTTCTGATTTTTTCTTCATCGCCGCAGAGGATAATATCAATATTCAGCTCGTTAACCGCGTCTGCAGCGCCTTTTATAATTTCCAACGGAGCATTATCACCGCCGAAAGCGTCAACTATAATCTTCATAATATTATACCTTCATTTCCTGTGAATTGAAATATTCAAGGCTTCTCTGCGCGAGAGCCGTATAACGTTCCTTTTTGTCCCTTATTTGCCTATCAAGCGGCGGTAACAGCCCGAAAGCCGCGCCCATCGGCTGAAAATTCGTTTTATTATCGGTGCTTATGTATTCACACAGCGCGCCTGTCATTGTGAAGTGAGGGAGGGTGAATTCACTCTCGCTCTTCAGCAGCCGCGCGGCGTTTATTCCCGCGATAATTCCGGAAGCCGCCGACTCCATATACCCCTCAACGCCGCTTATCTGCCCGGCGAAAAAAACATTAGGATTATTCCGTAACGAAAAATTCCTGTTAAGCAACTTCGGCGAATTAATAAAAGTATTCCTATGCATCACACCGAAGCGCTCAAATTCAGCATTACAAAGCGCGGGAATGAGCGAAAAAACTCTTTTTTGCTCCGAAAACTTCAGATTTGTCTGAAAACCAACGAGGTTGTACATGCTTCCCTGCGCGTTTTCCCTGCGCAGCTGAAGAACAGCCCAAGGACGATGTCCGGTATTCGGATTCACAAGCCCGACAGGCTTCATCGGACCGTATCTGACTGCGTCCGCTCCTCTTTTCGCGAGCACCTCAATAGGCATACAACCCTCATAAAAATCCTTTTTTGCGTCAAATTCATGCAGCGGCGCAAGCTCGGCGTTAATGAGCTCATGATGAAAAAGCTCATACTCCTGCTTGTCCATAGGGCAATTTATATAGTCGTCCTCGCCGCCTCTGTCGTAGCGCGACTGTGTAAAGGCGCGGCTCATATCAATGCTCTGAGCATGAATTATCGGAGCAGCCGCGTCAAAAAAGCTCAGCATGCCGCCGCACAAGCGGGAAATATCTTCAGCGAGCAACTGCGAAACAAGGGGACCCGCTGCAATTATAACGGCGTCGGCTTCAGGAACTTGCGTTATTTCCTGCCTGATAACCTCTATATTTTCTTCTGCCGCAACCTTTTCACTGACAAGCCTTGAAAACAAAACCCTGTCGACAGCCAACGCGCCGCCTGCGGGAACACGCGACAAATAAGCGCATTCGACGCACACACTCCCCAGCTTCGCCATCTCAGCTTTCAAAAGACCGCTGGCAGATTCAATTCGCTCCGCTTTCAGCGAATTTGAGCAAACTAGCTCCGCGAGATATTCACTACTGTGAGCCGGTGAAAATTTCACCGGCTTCATTTCATACAGCTTAACTTTTATTCCCCGGCGAGCTAGGGCTATCGCCGCCTCAACGCCCGCGAGCCCTCCGCCTATAACAATCGCGGTCTTATTCATCAGTTTCTCCGGCGGCTTCCTCACTGTTTTCAGCCTTTTTTGACGCGCGTTTGACCTTTATTTCATAACCGCAGCCTTCACCAAGACACTTCACGACACCGCCGCGTCCTTTAAAGAGGGATTTTCCGCACTGCGGGCAATTATCGTTAAGGGGCTGATCCCATGTCATAAAGTTGCATTCGGGATAACCGGCACAACCAAAGAAGCCGTGACCCTTTTTGGATTTTTTACCAATTACCTCTTTTCCGCAAAGGGGACAGACAGCATTCGTTTTTTCAACATAAGCCTGGGTATTCTTACATTCCGGGTAGCCGGGACAGGCTAAAAATTTGCCGTATCTGCCGACTTTTATAACCATATTTTTACCGCATTTTTCACAGACAATATCGGTCTGATCCTCGTCAAGCTTTATTTTAATGCCATTCATAGCCTCTTTTGCCTTTTTAAGCGTGGCATCAAACTCATCATAAAAATCATGCAGCATCGAAACATAATTGACGCTGCCTCCCTCGACCTCGTCAAGGCTTGTTTCCATCGCAGCGGTAAATTTCGTATTAACAATTTTCGGGAAGCGTTCTTTGAGAAGATTTGTTGTCACGCAGCCTAGCTCAGTCGGCTTCAGCGCTTTCTGCTCCCTCGTTACATAGCCCCTGTCAATTATTGTAGAGATAATCGACGCGTAGGTGCTCGGGCGTCCGACTCCGGTCTCCTCAAGAGTCTTAATCAGCGAAGCTTCTGTAAAACGCGGGGGCGGCTGGGTGAAATGCTGGTCACCTAGCAAATCCTTAAGCTTCAACTCGTCATCTTTATTCATCGCGGGAAGATTTTCCGCGTCGTCATCCTCACTGAGGGAATCATAAAGAACTGTAAAGCCGTCAAACTTTACAGAATAACCGCTTGAGGTAAAATGAACGAATTTTTCGCCCGCGCCGGCTCTATCAGCGTCGCCGACGGCATGTATATCAACCTTAACGGTATTTTGAATGCAGTTCGCCATCAGGCTTGCGATAAATCTTTTCCAAACCAGGCTGTAGAGCTTAAACTGGTCAGGAGTCAGAGAAGCCTTAGCCATCTCAGGAGTCAGCGACGGTATGGAAGGGCGAATCGCCTCATGACCGTCCTGAGCGCTGGCTTTTGTCTTGAATATCCTCGGCTTTTCAGGCAGATAATTCGCACCATAGGTTTCAAGAATATATTTGTTGCCCTCCTCGCGCGACTCGTCGGAAATACGCAGGGAGTCGGTTCTCATATAGGTTATGAGACCAGTCGTGCCGAAGCCCTCGACTTCAACACCTTCATATAATTCCTGCGCTATTTTCATCGTCTTTTTCGAGGTCATTCCCAGCTTGTGCGAGGCTTCCTGCTGAAGCGTGGAGGTTATAAAGGGGGGTACAGGTTGCTTTTTTCTGCTGCCGTATTTTATATCAGCAACATTATACACGGCATTCTCAAGCCGCGAGAGAAAAACATCTGTTTCTTCCTTTGTTTTCAGCTCAATTTTACCCGTTTCATCGCCGACAAAGGAAGCCTTGAACACCTTTCGCGAGGAAGGAGCGGTAAATTTCGCGGCAATCAGCCAAAATTCTTCCGGTGTGAAGGCGATAATCTCGTCCTCGCGGTCGACGATTATTCTCACCGCAACGCTCTGTACACGTCCTGCGGAAAGTCCGCGGCGGATTTTCTGCGAAATAAAAGGACTCAGACGGTAACCGACAAGCCTGTCAAGAATTCTGCGCGCCTGCTGTGCATTAACAAGGTCGAGGTCAATTTTTGAGGGGTTGCTGATACCGTTTTTTACGCTGGTTTTATTGATTTCGTTAAACTTTACCCTGTTGCAGTGTTTTACATCCAGCTCGAGCAAATTCGCGAGATGCCATGAAATAGCCTCGCCTTCCCTGTCAGGGTCGGTTGCAAGATAAATTTCATCGCATTTCGCGGCGATTTCGCTGAGCTCCTTAATCAGTTTTTCTTTACCCTTTATTACAGTGTATTTCGGGGCGAAATTATTGTTTACGTCAACTGAGAGCTTTTCCGGAATCAAATCCCTGACATGCCCCATGGACGCTTTTACTTCAAAATTCTTCCCGAGGTATTTTTTTATCGTCTTAGCTTTCGCCGGAGACTCAACAATAACAAGCTTTGACATATCTATAAACCGTACCTTTACTATTATCTGTTATCATTATTTATATCATTACAGCCACAAAAACCTAATCTGAATAAACAGCGCAAAAGCGGCTGCCCTCATGCTGCTGGGCCAGTCCGAGCATTTCAAGCTCAGTCAGAGCTGAGAGCACCTCAAAAATCTTTAGTGAGCATTCATCGGCGATTTCGTCGGCTAGCCTCATTTTCCCATTCAGGCAATGATACACCTTTTCAACACTTTCGTCAACCTTATTTTCCAGAGGTTTTTTCCTGTCAGCGTTCCCGGGGGTGTTTATGCTCTTAAAATTTCCTGTTTCCTCATTTTTATTTACAGCTTTCACAATCTTTTTTTTGCCGTTGTTATCGGCATTAAGCTCGCCCCTGTTATAATTACCGTTATAAACAGGTTTAGACGGCGCGGACTTTGATTTTTCAACAAAACCGCTTAGCTCAGGAAAAAGATAGGTGTAATTATCAAGGACATCAGCGGCGCTCAGAACGGTTTTTGCACCATCCTGAATGAGCTTGTTCGCGCCCGAAAAATTCGAATTTATAATGTCGCCCGGAACCGCGAAAACATCCCTGCCCTGCGCGGCGGCGTATTTCGCAGTAATCAGCGAGCCGCTGCGCGCGCCCGCCTCAACAACCACAGTGCCGAAGCTGATGCCAGAAATAAGCCTGTTGCGAATAGGAAATGTGGATTTTGACGCCGGTTGATTCGGAAGAAATTCACTGACAACTGCGCCGCATTTCGAGATTTCCCTTCGCAAATACTCGTTTTCACCGAGATAATTTGTCCCGAGCCCGCAGCCGAGAAAAGCAATCGTTTTCCCTCCCGCCTCAATTGCGCCGAGGTGAGAGCTGGTGTCAATTCCAAGAGCACCGCCGCTGACTATTACCGCGCCGCTTTTCGCAATATCATACGCGAGCTTTTTGGAAACTTCAAGACCGTAGCGTGAGGCCTGCCGCGTTCCTACAAAGGAAATCATAAGCTGCTCACGCAAAACAGTCGGGTCGCCCCAGACATAGAGCACAAGCGGATACGAGGGTATCTCCCGGAGCTTTTCGGGATAGTATTTAGATTCCGGTGTTATAATATGCCAGTTTTTCTTTTCGCACTGTTCAATAATATCGTAAGACTGCGAGGGCGAAAAAGAGATCATTTTGTCCGCCATATCATATGTGACAAGCCCTGAGAGTATCCATTCCTTGCGTCCGGCTTCATAAACCTTTTCCGGAGAGCCGAAAAAAGAGAGAAGGTCATCGGCTCTGGCGGCGGCGCCGAGCGTCCTCTGAAGCCATATCCAATACTCCTTCATCCTTTACCCCCCCCCAAAAAATTCCTGATTTCTACATAAGCGTTGATTAATTAAAATTACTCATTTTTGTATACTCATTGCTTTTATAAAGCTTTATATATCAAGCTTTGTAAACGAAAAATTTTGGCTCTGTCTGTGAACGATGGTTAAATCATTGTTCACTTAAGACCCGCATGCTGTTTACTGTTTAAGCATTTCCCACATCACTATAGCCGCGGCACCGGCAGCGTTCAGGGATTCGGCGTTGCCGCGCATCGGTATTGTAATTCTCTCGCCGCACATAGCGATAAGCTCTTCGCTCAGCCCCGCGCCTTCATTGCCGATAAAACAGATTGCCCCATGGGAAAAATCAGCCGCCGTGATACTCAGCGCTTTCCTGTCCGGCACGCAGGCGTAGCTATTTATTCCAAATGCTCTCGCCTCATTTAACAAGGACAAAAAATCATCTGTCTCGATAAGATTAACCCTGAAGGAAGCGCCCATTGCCGCGCGCTGAACCTTGGGGTTATATAAGTCGCAACCGCCGCTTACTATCACCGCGTCTACCGCGAGAGCCTCAGCTGTTCTGAGTATCGCACCCAGATTTTGCGGCGACTGAATGTTTTCAAGAGCAAGATAATACCCGCTATTTTTTATTTTAACAGCATTTTTATTTTTGTCAAGCATTTCGCAAAGGCAGAATACCCCCTGTGAATTAACGGTATCGCTGATTTTGTCGGCAATTTCTTCTGTTATTTCGAAAATTTTCGCTCCGCTGCTTTCGCTGAAGGCAAGCTCCTCATGATATTTTTCCATTGCTTTTTTTGTGAAAAAAATTTCATTTATCTTTATACCGCTGACAAAAGCATCGCATGAAAGTCTTACCCCCTCTACGACAAACAGACCCTTTTCACGCCTGAAGGAGGAAGAAGAAAGCAACTTAGAGAGCATTTTAATTTTTTCGTTGTTCCTGCCGGAAATCAATTCCATATAACACCTTAATACGTTATAGATATATATTTAGCGAAATAATCCTAAATAAAAAAACAGGGAACACTGAAGTGTCCCCACGTTGTTTTATAATGCAGCCTTGGCTTTTTCAACAAGCGCTGTAAAAGCCGCGGGGTCTGCTATAGCGATTTCGGATAACATTTTGCGGTTAAGCGAAATTTCAGCCTTCTTCAAGCCGTTCATAAATGTGGAATAATTCATTCCGTTGAGCTTGCAAGCAGCGGAAATTCTTGTTATCCAAAGGCGGCGGAAGTCGCGCTTTTTAAGCTTTCTGCCGATATAGGCATAGTTTCCGGACTTCATAACAGCCTGCTTCGCTGTCTTGAAGAGTGTGCTCTTTGAGCCGTAATATCCTTTAGCAAGTCTTAAAACTTTATTTCTTCTTTTGCGGGTCATTATCGCACCCTTAATTCGTGCCATGCTAAATTCCTCCTTTTAAATTCATCCTTTATTTGTAAGGGATAAGACGTTTAATCTGTTTCTCGTTTGTGACGTCGCAGGTTCTGACCTTACGCAGATTTCTTTTACGCTTAATGTTCTTTTTAGTAAGGATGTGAGACTTATTCGCATGAGCACGCATCGGCTTACCGTTTTTTGAAAGCTTAAAACGCTTCTTTGCTCCGGTATGTGTTTTAATTTTGGGCATATTTATCCTTCCTTTCACGTTTTAAATATATTATATTTTATATATAATCATATTAAATGCACAGAAAAATACAAGGCTAAGCATTTCTGCAAAGCCTTGCAGAGAGCTCTGATTTTTATTTATTCGTCTTTGCGGTGAGGAACATCAGCATAATCCGGCTCTCGAGCTTGGGAGGATGCTCAATGGAGCTTAAATCCTGACAATACTCGGCAAACTTTTCCATTATTTCGACACCACGCGCGGGATAAGCCATCTCTCTGCCTCTCATGCGTATTGAAACCTTTACCTTATTTCCGGCGGCAAGGAACTTGCGCGCATGCCCGACCTTTGTCTCAAGGTCATGGGTGTCAATGTTAAGAGAGAGCTTAATTTCTTTTGTATCAACGACATGTTGATTTTTTCTTGCGTCTTTTTCGCGCTTCGACTGCTCAAAGCGAAATTTGCCGTAGTCCATAATTTTACAGACCGGCGGCTTTGCCTGAGGCGCGATTTTTACAAGGTCAAGGTTTTTTTCCTCAGCCATTCTCATAGCTTGCACAGTCGGCATAATGCCCAGCTGCTCGCCATCGGGACCGACAACCCTGATTTCCTTGTCGCGAATGTCTTCATTGATAAAAGTAGTAGCCTTAGTAGCGATGCGGCAACACCTCCGAAAAAATAAACAAAAAGCGCGAAACATTTTCCGCGCTCCCAAATACATAAAACAAGCATAAAGCTGTTTTATCTGTATTAACCCTTCAGCAAAAAACCGAACAGGTGAGAGCGGCAAACCGTCTGCTTTGTTGTTTTTATAGTTTATCATCTTTTTTTTGCTTTGTCAAGTGTTTTTTTTATTTTTTTCTGATTTAGTAAAAGCAGAGCCGCTCCGTTTAAAGAGCGGCTCCGGTAAAACTATTTATCAGTCTTCTTTTATAACTTCATTTTTAACGAATTTCTCAAGCTGTGCAGAGACTCTGAGTATCTTTCTCGCCTCGCCCGCTGTTACCTCGCCGTCGCCGTTTAGGTCGGCATTCTTAAACGCTGCGCGGGTTAAGGTTATTAGCTCGGCGGAATGTCTCAAGGCAAGTCTCGCGTCGTTCGCGGTGATTATACCGTTGAGGTCAACGTCCCCGGTCTGATAGAACCGCTTGACATCCGTTGACTTGCGGGCATAAAGAGTCTCGGGTACTGCGTTTCTGTTGAAAACCATAAACTGTGGGAAATAGGGATCCTGATGAATGGTTCTCTCCTTATCAGCAAGCCCCAGCCAGGTCATGAAATAATAAATCGAATCGCTCTCATGGTTCCAATAGCCGTTCTTAAAGCCGTAGACAAACCAGGTATTTTCCGGCAGTGCGCAGGTCGAAGCGTCAACCTGTGCGCCGATAAACTGGCGAAGCCCGAAGGGGAAAAGGTTCTTTGCGCGGTCGGTATGGTCGTGACCGTCGTCAATAAGCTGGCTTGTCAACCCCTTGCCGACAAAAATGTCGTTAAGGAAGGCTGTTTCCGCGCCGTAGCCTGAATATCTTGTGTCAACAACACGGTCGCCCGTTTCAATTGTTCCGGACTTGGTAAAGGGAAGAGACTGCATACCGTAGCCTGAAACAACCGCGACATTAACGCCGGCTTTTTTCGCCGCAATGATATTTTCTGAGGCTCTGAACTGAATTGCATGGTATTCTTCTATCTGCGCTTTAAGAGTATTATTAATCGGCTGATGATTTGTTGTGGGATACATGAATGCCATAGCCTCGTCAAAATACTCGTACGGTACCATAGCCCACAGTCCGGGCATAACGTTTATAAGCTCGCGTACCCAGATATTATAAATACGATCCTTTTCATGAATCAGATACAAGTCTACATTAGCAGCGCCGTCATATATTTCCCATTCATGATTTAGTATTCTCGTGACAAGATAAAATGCTCCGGCGGTGATGACATTGTCTGGCAGGTCATTGATATAGCGAACCAGTCCGTTCGGGTCAATGTCAATTTTACCTCTGAATAAATCGCCGAAGATTGACGCGCCCATTGCGGCGGAGTCAAGGGTGACATAATTCTTGAGGTCGGACATAACGGCGTACTTGTCGAGATAAACACTCGCAACTATAGAGCCCATGCCCTCGGAAACCATGTTAACCTGTTTCGCGCCTGTCTGCTCCTTAACCTGCTTTACCATTTCTCTGAGCTCGGCAGCCCTTGTTATAGGGTCAAGACGCCAGTCACTTGAATAAACATAAACATTGTCCTCGCCAACAGCCTCGGCGTATATAAGTCCGACTTCGCCGGCGACCTGAGTCTGGAATTCCTTGTTATTTTCATAAAGTGACATCGGGTGAGCGACAATTGTGCCGT
Source organism: Oscillospiraceae bacterium (assembly GCA_031551635.1). GTDB lineage: Bacteria > Bacillota > Clostridia > Oscillospirales > Acutalibacteraceae > JAVBNH01. The sequence continues at coordinate 50,853 of JAVBNH010000032.1, forward strand.
CAGCGTCATATGTGTTAAAGGACATAACGCCAACGCCGCCGTTTTGAGAGGTACCGTCAAAATTACATCTGACACCTGCAAACCAAGAGGTAATTTCAGGAATAGTAACCTCAGTGAAGGTTGAATATTCTCCCTCGAGTATAAGTCCGATATATGTACCCAGATACTGACCGAACTTTACGTCAGTATTGATGTCCGGAGGGAAGACCTTTTCCCTTTTCGCGGAATCCGGATTCGCGTATAAAACCGAATTTTTATAGCCCGGGATATATAAAACAGGGGTGACCTCGTCATTTCCTGCTGCGGAAACCGGGTAAGCTATCGAGGGTATTACAGCGACCATAAGCATGACCATAAGGATGCTTACCGCTTTCTTTACCAATTTATTTCTCATATTATATCCTCCTTAGAAGAAAAAGATGTGTATTCCGTATCATTATACACTAAGCTTGTCAGAATTTCAACTGTTAATATTAAAAAAATCAAAATAAACAGTATTTACCTATAAATTATATAAAAATTAACAATTTATTGATATTTGGAAAACAAAACGAAAAGGAGCTGAGTGAATGATGATTTATTCTGCCGACATTTACTGTACACTGCACACTTTTACAAAGCATATCCATTCGGGTTTTTCGTCTGCCATCTCCACGCGTCGGCGCACATCGTCCTGAGGTCTCTTTCAGCTGACCAGCCGAGCTCCCTCATTGCCTTAGAAGCGTCGGAGTAAGAAACAACCACATCGCCCGCGCGTCTGTCGTGAAACTCATATTTAATACTGATATTGTTTGCTTCCTCAAAAGCTTTTATCACCTCGAGGACGCTGCAGCCTTTGCCTGTTCCGAGGTTGTAGGTATCAACTCCGCTCTTGCCGAGAACCCTTTGCAGTGCCTTTATATGACCGAGAGAGAGGTCAACAACATGGATATAATCCCTGATGCAGGTGCCGTCCGGAGTGTCGTAATCGTTGCCGTATACCGACAGAAAGGGCAGCTTGCCTATAGCGACCTGAGTAATATAGGGCATTAGATTTGTCGGTATGCAGTTCGGGTCCTCGCCTATCAAACCGCTTTCATGAGCGCCGATTGGGTTAAAATAACGAAGAATTGAAACCGACCACTCGTTGTCGGAGACAAATGTATCGCGCAGAATAGTCTCCATATAGAGCTTTGTTGTGCCATATGGGTTAATCGTTCCGCCGACAGGCATATCCTCAAACAGCGGCGCGGTATTATTAATACCGTAGACTGTCGCCGAGGAGCTGAAAACGATTTTCTTGCAACCCTTTTCGCTCATCACTTGAAGCAGGTTAACGGTGCCGCCGATATTATTGTCATAATATTCGAGCGGCGAGGAAAGTGAGTTATTAGGAGACTTCAAGGCGGCGAAATGAATGACCGCGTCTATTTTTTCCTGGTCAAATATCGCCCTGAGAGCCTCGCCGTCCCTTATATCACAGCGGTAAAAGGGGAAATTCTTCCCTGTTATTTCGCGAACCCTGTCAAGCGAAACACTGTGAGAGTTCGACAGATTATCAAGAACAACAATGTCAAAACCTGCCTCAAGCAGCTCAACGCAGGTGTGGGAGCCGATAAAGCCGGCGCCGCCTGTAACTAAAACAGACATGATAAACAATCCCTTCAATTTTACTTATAATACTCAATCACAGCGCAATGTGACTTGATTTTATATTCAAAAATGTGCTCCCGCAGAATCTGCCCGGCTCGCTGCGGAATAATCTGGTCGCCTATACGCATCGATGTGATATAGCCTATATTATTATTGACCGCGCCGTCATGCGCAAGAATCTCAAACCAGTCCGCAGGGTTGTCGGAGAGCTTGATTTCATTCTTCAGCACGCTTGTCCGCCCTGTCCTGATTTTTTCGTTGAATTTTTCAATTATTTCGCGAATTTCGTCAGCGGTAAAAATTTTGACGCTGAGATATTCGCCTGAAAGCCTGTCAAAGTAGCTGTTAACGGGCGCGAGATAAGGATAGTTGCTGCCGCCCCAGACCTCGGAAGGGTTTGAGGTAATACCCGCGGAGGTGCTGCCGAAAACCGCTGTCGCCGGCTCTCCGTTATAAAGCAAATACTGCCCCCAGACCTCCCGCACAGCATTTTTCACTGATTGGTCAACCTTGTCATAAGATGAGGTATAGGCGAGATTCTTTACTTTATAATTAGCCGCGACAATATTTGTATAAGCCACAACTACCTGAGCCTTGAGCGCTTCGAACGCCAGCGGGTCGCTGCCGATTTCCTGCTGAGTGACGCGCCCGAGTATCTCCTCCATGCTGACGCTCTGCCCGTTCGGCATGGTTGCCGTCGCGGGAGGATTGTTGATTACAAGAGAGAGCCCCCTGTAATAATATCCAAGAATCCAGGTGTAGGAATAGTTCCAGTTTTTCGCCAGATACAGCGCGCCTGTCTGGCTCATACCAACGCCGTGACCGTAGCCGTATGTAATAAACGCGAAGGTACCGGATTTTTTTTCAAACTGCGGCACCGCCGGGAGAGGAAACTCGAGATGCTGTGTCGCGGGAGCGCTTGTCACGCCGCCCTTGCCGGTGGTGGGGTTCTCAGGATTTGTCACAGGAGGGGTCTGCGGGCTTTCGAGAACCTGAATAATAATCTTTGAAATCCGCTGACCGTAATATATGTCGGGAATTGTCGCAAGCTCCGCGGAAACGCGCAATATAAGCCTTGCATCCATCGCCGAAACCATTGAATCAAGGTCAACATCCGCTGCCCAGATAACCTGCGGCAAGCTCGTTTTTTTCATCTCCGCCGACAAAAGCAAAGCCTCTCGCGCGTCAAGCGCATTTATGTAACCGTCCAGATTGACATCACCCTTACGTATCAGGCTGTCAACCATTTCCGTCCCTGAAGCCGATGCATAAATAAATCCGAAAATCACGGCAAAAGCGACAAAGAGTGAAATTATTCTGTTTTTCATTTAGAACCACTCCAAGCAATGCAAAAAATATAAGCTAGCGTCGTCTTAAAATAGGGTTTTCATCAAAAAGTCTCTTTTTTAAAAGTGAAAATAATTCCTCCACAGCCCTGAGCAAAAACTCATCCACCGCTTCGTCTTTTTGAGCCGTAAGCGAAGCGCAGCTTGCGGTTTTTCTGCTCGTCACTGCGAAATAAAGCTTCAGCTCCTTGCCCTCAAGGGTGTTGGAGGTAAAAATATTCGAGAGGGCTATACCATAAGGGCAATCCATTTCCCTCGCTGAGTATATCGCGAGCTTGACAACATAGTCCTTGGGGCTTTCCTTTGACCTCGCCTGAGCTTGCTTGCTCATTCTGAAATATCTGTAAAAGCCGTCCAGCCTTGCGCCCTCGCCACAGATAAAATCCATCGCCGGGGTGTTCGCTATAGCCACCTGAGCGCCCGCGTCCGCTAAGATTTCACAGATGTCGGCATGAGAAAACAAAGCGCGTGTCTCTTTTTTATCGCTGTCGCCGCTAATACCGGAGAGATATGAGATTATTTGAGAATTAAACATCTCGGTCGTGATTTTTTCGTCATAAGGCAGGAACATTATGTATCTTGAACCGGCTTTGATTGAGAAGCCGGGGTAAAGCCCGTTTTTCGGAATAAAGAGCGCGGCACCGACAGGCAGCTCCGAATGCACAGAAGCCTCCCTTGAGAGAAGGTCGACATCTCCCAGCTCCTCGAGAGCGAGGTTATAAACATCAAAACGGTGCTCGGTCTTTATATGGAGCGCTTTGAAAAGCATCTCCTTGGTTTCGCGATAGCTGTTCAGCGATGAAAAGATAACAACCATGTCGGATTTTCTCAACGCCAGGTCAAGAGGGCTTGCCATATCCGCAACGCTCAGGTAATCGGAAAAGGGGATAACATCGCGCGAGTACGGCCGAAAAGCAGCGGCTACTTTTGTGCGAAGAATCAAGGTGGATTTCACAGACTGCGAATCAACAGAAAAAAGCCTGATTTGCATTAATTGCCCTACCTTTCGTACTGGATGCTAGATACTAGATTCTAGATACTAGATGTGGTCGTGTTTATGCATTCTTGGTCACTTAAAACATTCTTACTATTAATAATAATCATTCGGATACCATCTCGGGGGGTCTATGGCATAGTTATTTTTTGTCTTTTTCTTGTCATACCAATACTGCGGATAGCGCGGGTCGGGATTGACAACAGCAAGTGAGGTGTCAACCGATTCATCCTCGCCGCCTCTGAGAAGTCTCGCTAATAGAACAATTCTCGCGGTGAGTTTTTTGTTATTATAAACATTGTCAAGACAAGTGGAAAGAGTCAGGAATCTGTCGCCGTATTCTATGTCAACCCCTGTTGTATACAGCTTCTTCTGGTCGAAAACAACGAGAAAATCTCTCAGACATTCCTCGCTCGGAAAATCCGGCATGATATAATCAAAAACATAGCCGTTATCATGTGCCGGTGTGTCATTGGTAATAATTACACCGTAGATTTTATATTTATTGACGCTGAACATAGTGCTGTAAGTGATGGTGGGGTTTGCCTTAAAAGCCTCAACCTTCATATAGTCCTCAAGTATAGCGAACTGCAAGCCGTCCTTCATGTTATGCCCGTGGATAACGCTGTTCATGCTGCCGTCATTTTTTCTGCAGTTTGCGTCAAGGAAGGGGGCGCCGTGGGTTGATTCCTTTTTAAAATAGTCATGCTTCAGATAATATTTGTTGTCAGTCGCTTGCAAGATCGACATTTCCGCGCTTCTGCCGATTCCTTTAAGCCATAAATAACCGACAAAATCCGTATTACCGGCATATAAACGAACATGCGCGTCAAGAAGCCCTTCAGGAAAATCGATATCGGGATAATCAAGCCTCGGGTCTGGCCCGGAAGGGTCAACCTCTTCTATTTTCGGTATAATTGTGTTAATATATGCCTCATAAGCATATTGCACTATGGGTACAAGCGCACCGATTAACACAGCGATAAAAACAAATCCGGACAATTTACTGATAACCGTTCTTCTGTCGTCACCCTTAACAGGGAAAACCGACCTTAAAAAGCGGGAAAAAATATTGCCTTTTTTCTTCTTTTTGACCTTTTTATTATATGTGACCTCGTAATTGTCGCTGAAATCCTCAAAGCTGTCATCGTTTGCTGAGAATGACGCTTTTTTTTCACCCCTCGGAGCATTCTCCTGAGACGAGGGCTTGCTGCTGTAAACGCCGTTATTAATGTTTGCGTCCGCGTCGAAGATAACCCTCTGTCCGTTTGTGTTAACAGGGGGTTTTGCGGCTTTTTCAGAGCGCTTCTCTTCCTCGCGCATACCCAGGGCTTTGTCGTCATAAACAAGCCTGTGCCCATGCGGGAGTTTTTCGTCAGCTTTTTTCTCTGCTTCCGATTTTTTCTCGCGGCTTCTCAGGGGGTTGTTGTCATCAATAAATGACCTGCTGCGGTATTTTTCAGATTTAAAATCGTCATATGCCGCCGCCGTATCGACCTGATACTTATCCGCAAGACTCAGAATTCCCTCGTCGTCGCTGTCGTTTCCGGCAAATTCAGCTAATATATTATCGACTTCCGCGTCGTTATTAGAATTGCGGCTGTTATTCATATTGTCCTCATACCTTTACAATTCACTATTCATTATTCACTATTAACTATTAACAATTAATTATGTATCATCCATATGCTACCCATTTACTGGCGTTTTTATATGGATTTGTACCGCCGAATACATTGTAATACAGCTGTGGATAACGGATATTTTCATTTTTGACCGCCGCTGAGACATCAACCGCCTCGCTCTCTCCGGGTCTGACCATACGCGCTATAAGCACGCATCTGGCGTCTTCGGTTTTATTCTTGTCAAAGAAATAAGTGCAGGTAGACAGGGTGAGAACCTTGTCGTCCGGCTTAATGTCAACACCTGTATGGAAATAGCTTCTCTGCTTAATCTCATCAACAAACTGCATAAAGGACTGGTCGTGCATTATGGGGGAGTTGTATAAGAAAAGATAGCCGTTGTCGTCCTGCGCGAGTCCGTTTGTGCGGAAGCAGGCAATAACCTTCCATTTGTAATCTTTATAAAGTGTATTAAATTCTATAACAGGGTTCTGTTTATAAAATTCAATGTCTGTATATCTTTCAACTGCACCGAAAAGAATATCATCAATTTTATCGTCATTATTGTCGTCGAAATTGTGACCGTAGATAACGGTATTTCTGTCCAAATCCTTAGCGTTATTTCTGTAGTCCAAAAAATTTGTGCCATATCTCGAAAACTCGCCGCTCCACAAATCGCGCTTGATATAAAAGAGATTATTGGATTTCGGATTGTGATAAATCGGTGTGTCTATCGGTGTATTCGGAACACTCAGCCAGCCGCAAAAAAGATTGTCGGCGGCATACAGACGCTTATATTTTTCCATTATACCCTCGGGGTAGCTCGTGTTCTCGTTGGCATTCGGCTGCAAGGCTGCGCCGAAAACATTGCCGGGAATGAATGACATATCCTCAATATTTTTCTTTTCCTCGCCGCTTGCGGGCTCAACAGGCTTTTTGCTGCCGACAAAAACCCAGCTCAGAACTCCGACAAGAACGACAAGGCAAACAGCCGCCGCCGAAAAGAAAAGTATTTGAATTTTTTTTTGTTTGGAAACTGTGTTCTCGCTGATATCCTCTGTCTGTTCGGTAACAGCTTCAATTTCCTGAGCTGCCGCCGCGTCAGGTTCTGTCTTTTCACTGTTTGCAAGCTGTTCGGTCTTCTTCGGAGGTGTCTCCTTCACTGAGTCCTTCGCTGTCTGTGCGGATGGTTGATGCGCTGTTTTTTCTTTTGCCTGCGCCTTAAGCGGCATCTCTGCTTTTTCCTGCTGCTCAGTCTTCTCAGGCTGAGTGTGAGCTTCAGCCGCCTTCGTGTCAATCGCGTTAAAACCCGCGTCAACACTCTGCCTGATTTTTTCAAGGCGCTCAGCTATACGCCGGTCAACCTCGCTTGGGGCTGCGGCATCTGTATTTTTTCCCGCGGTGTCAGGATTATTATCAAGTCCGCCCGGATTATTACCGTTTATTTTATCGTTTTCACTCATGTTTATCATTTTCCTTTGCGACATTTTATCATTAAAGTGTGCCAGATATATAAGGTATTTCTACCGTTTCTTATTTTATATTTTTACACCTGCGTGCCTGAATGAATTTAAATATGCCGGATAAAGCTATTCTTTCACATAGAAAGTAGTGTATCAATAATTTTCGGTGATAAATTTTTCTATCATCCGAAGTGCCTGAGCAACCGCAAAATCACGGTTATTCTTACGTATATCTGAGGAAAAATCCGTTTGAAATTTTTCTGTTTGCGATATTTCGCCGTTCGAAACGCAGATATAAATCAGACCCACAGGCTTACTTGTGTTGTCGGAGCTGTCGCCCGCTATGCCGGTTATCCCTACGCCGATATTCGAGGCAGCCTTGCGGCATACACCTTTAGCCATAACCTCGGCGACTTGTGAGCTGACCGCGCCGAACTCATCGAGAATCCCGCTATCAACTCCAAGCTCAATTTGTTTGATGCGGTTCGCATAGGCGGTCACCCCGTATTCAAAGACTGAGGATGAGCCGTTCACCGCAGTAATAGCTCCTGAAAGCAGCCCTCCGGTGCAGGATTCAGCGGTAGATATAAGCAGATTCTTCTCTTTCAACAATTCCACAACAGTCTTTGCGTCTGCCAAAATATCACCTCCGAAAAAATTATTAATTTAACTAGCGAATTAAATTAGTCATTTAAAAACTAATTTTGTTTGTCAAAAATATCCCTCGCGACAACAACGCCTGTAACGGAAGCCTGCATAAGCCCCCTTGTTATTCCCGCGCCGTCACCTATGGCGTATAGATTTTTGACTGCGGTCTCAAAACGGTTGCTGACATCAATTTTTGAGGAATAAAATTTAACCTCAACGCCGTAGAGCAGGGTATTTTTTGAATACAGCCCCGGCGCAACCTTGTCAAAGGCCTTGAGTGCCTCGATAATACTCGTGAGATGCCTGTGCGGAAGCACAAAGGACAAATCTCCCGTGACGGCTGTTGTCAGTGTCGGTCTGGTTGTGGATTTTCTCAGCCTCGAGTCGTCCGTACGCCGCCCCAGCAGCAAATCGCCGAGCCTCTGCACGATAACGCCGCCGCCTGTGAGCATATTTCCGAGCTGGGCGATATATCTGCCATACTCAATAGGCTGGTCAAAGGGCTCTGTAAATCTTGTTGAGACAAGCATGGCGAAATTCGTGTTTTCGGTTCTCAGCTTAGCGTCCGCGTAGCTGTGCCCGTTAACAACCGCGATACTTTTCTGGAAGGTATTGAAACCGGCGTTGTAATGCTCCTCGCTGACAATCCCGCCGGGATTCATGCAAAAGGTTCTGACCTTATTCTCAAAGGTGTCGGAATAATAAACCATCTTCGCTTCATACAGATGCGTCGTCAGGCTGTCCATTACCGAATTCGGAACCTCTACCCTTACCCCTATATCAACCTCGTTGTTGGTGGCTTTTATATTGTGTGCTCTGGCTATTGAATTGAGCCAGTCCGCGCCGCCTCTTCCCGGAGCGGCGACAATATAATCAGCCGCAAGCTGCTTCGTTTCACCTGAAGAATCCTTCAGTGTTACGCCGACTGCTGTGCCGTTTTCATCAATAATCGGGTCTGCGTGAGCCTTTTCGATAAAACTGAAGCCGGGAACAGTCGCGAGGTAATCATACATTCGCTTGAGAACCTCATATGAATGCTCCGTGCCCATATGTCTGACCGGGCATTTCACGAGGTGAATATTATGACGGCTGCACTGATAGGAAATCTCCTCAACCTTTCTATCGGAAAGCCCGAAAACCTCAGGCGGTGCGCCGAATTCAAGATATTTTTTATCCGCATAATTTATCAGCTCACGAACCTCGTCAACCGGAAGGTAATTTGTGATGTTTCCGCCGACTTCCTCAGACAAAGACAGCTTACCGTCGGAAAAAGCTCCCGCGCCCGCCCAGCCGCTCATAATATTGCAAGGGTCGCAGCGCACGCATTTACCGTTTTTTCTCGCCGGGCAAGCTCTTTTCGCTATAGACAAACCCTCGTCAACCACAAGCACCCTGTAATCCGGTGAAAATCTTTCATAGAGCTCCAGGGCGGTAAAAATACCGGCGGGACCCGCACCGATTACTATACAATCAAATTTCTCCATCGCAACTCACTCAAAATAAATTTTTAAATCTGTCAATTTTACTAACTGTAGTTATATTAATATGTTGACATAAAAAAGCCGCAAGTACAGATTTATACCTGTACCGATTGATTATAGCATAAAAGAAAGCCCTTGTACAATACTTTTTATTGCCAAAGCCGCTTTAGAAGCCATATTTAACAGTTTATTTATATCACGGCAAATTAAAAACCAAAAACAGGTCAAAAACTGCTAACATACCGTTACATAAAAATCAAAACGGGCAATCTTTTTTTGATTGCCCGTCATGCTAATGTGGGCTTGACCAGCCAAGCCCACAACCCAAGTCTTGTTTTTTATTGAGCTTTCAGCTCATTAAGGTGCTAATCAATTGAACAGTGATTAAATGGAAGGTACTTTAATGTCAATGCCGAACATGGCGAAGAAGGTATCAAGGATGTCCATAATAACTCTCATGATGTCCTGGAAGAGAGCTATAGCGTTTTGCATAGCCATTTGAGACTCGTTGGTCAATACACCTGCGATGCTGATTTCATATTTTAAATCAGCCTTGCCGTCGGCATCAGTGACATTTGTTACTACATAGAAACCGTTTTCATTCGGCGTAACCTTTTTACCGCCAAGGGAAACCGTCAGCTTCGAACGGTCATAAAGGGGGTCAAGCTCAACAGCGAAGATAAAGGTATCGCCATAAGCAACCTTAACCTCGTTTTCATAAACTATACCACGGTAAGTAGCGACAACGCGGAAAGAACCTGTTTCAATATCTCTGGGAAGCGGAATTGTAATTGTTTTTCTCATTGTATCAGCATTCCAAGGCATAACATTGATGGTAAATGATGAATAGGCTGAAGGGATGGTGAAAATCGAGCAGGTTTCAACCTTAGGGTCGCCTATAAGAGGTTCGGGATCGGCAATAAATCCGCCGATAAACTGCGCGGCTGTACCGTTAACATTAGGCTCTAATTTTCTCATGTCATATGCCGGAGAATTCATCTTGAATGTGAAGTTAAAGGTTTTGCCCTGCTCAGCATACAATATTGTGCTCGCATTACATTCCTCATAATAGAAGAGGTTATATTCGGGGAAAATATAAGTATTATCCTCGGGATCTATCTGGGTCTGGTCATAATACCAGATGGTATACTTACCCACTTCGGGATCGGGCATATGTACACGGTGGTAAACAACGCCCGCGCCTTCATTTGTGATGGGCGTACCGACAATATTGCCGTTGTTTGTGACAGTACCCATATTCTTAATCAAGGCTGTACCTGTGCAGGTAAGAGTGGCATTCTCAGCAATTGTGACCGTCGTGCCCGGATTAACGACATAAATCGTGTTCTGATTGCAAGTGAAGTTGGTGTTGATGTTCAAGGGCAACGCGGCAATAACAGGGTCTGCGCTGACCGGAACCGCCATGACAGTCATGGCTAATATCGCTACAAGAAGTACTGAAATGAGTTTTTTTGACATTATTGAAACCTCCAGAGTAGAAATTTGGGGATACCTATCTAGGGGTATTATACAGTTTTTTATATAGCTTGTCAAGCATAATTATAAAAATAATCTTAAAGCCGAGTCCATATTCCAAGGAAATTTTTCTCAGGCAAAACTAATTGCTTTATAGACTAATTTTTACTTTATTGACGCCGATTGACGAATACAGGCGCACAAATGCTGACTTACCGCCGTTAATCGTTTCTGTTTCATACTTGCAGTCTGTTTCAATGCTTTTCGGCTCAGACGGAACATAGATAACGGTCGGGTCGCTGAATTCTCTGTCCTGCTCATAAATCAGAGTAAAAATATTTTCATCCCTGTCGAGCATATAGCGTGAAATTTTTCCGCTGACCGCAACGGGATAGGGTCTCGAGAGCACGCGCATCAAGTCCTGCTCAAGGAATTCATAGCCCGTGCATGCCCAGTAGGTCTGGCTCCATTTGTTTCTGTCAAAGGTATCAAGCAAAAATTCTATATGCGGGAACCATCTGTCGCCGCTTCCGCCGCCGCCCCACTCACCGACTATTACAGGCACCTCAAGGCGATCCTGAGTTCTTTTGTGCTCGGCGAAAATGCTTCCCACACGGTCATTGCTGGCGTACTGATATGCCGGAGTGTCAACCATAAAATCATAGGCATGAGGGGCAAAGCACTGCTCCTTTTCGCGCTCCCCGCCATAATTTATCGCGGGCGTTGAGCAGGGTATACCGAGATTAGAATAATAGCAGTTCTCCATAATCATAATGCCCTCGTCCGTGATGTCCCTTATTGCCCCCGCGACATTATTTACAAAGGGTGAATACCGCTCGGTATCGAATTTATTAATAAGCTTGTCAGCAACCTTCGTGACCTTGCGCAGAACATCGCCTGTATATTGGTCAAGGAAATATTTGCGCCTGTCCTTTATTAGCGCGTCGCCGATAAGCCTTGTTTTACTGACCGCACTGTCAAACAGAGTGACACGTACAAGCCGCGTGATGAGTTTAAAGAAAACCTTCCCTCCATCCTTGCCCGGGAAGGGTTCATTGAGGAAGTCGTAACCGAAAACAGCCGGATGGTCCTTAAATCTTTCCGCGACATGCATCCACATTCTGACAAAATAATCTTGAACGCCCATGCCGTCAATGTCCTTATTGGTCCAGAAATTATCAAAAGCTCGATGAACGGCTCTCGAGAAGAAATAACCCTCGCCCCAGACAACCTTAGGGGCATAAGGCTTGTAGCCGTCGGTCAAAGTCGCCCAGTAAGGCGCGCCGTCTCCGGTGTAATTATCAAAACTACTGTATAAGTCCTGATGCACATCAAGAAAAACATAAATGTTTCTCTTTGCGCACCTGTCAAGTATTTCACCTATGGAATCTAGGTATGGCTCGTTATAGCAGCCCTTTTCAGGCTCAACAAGCGCCCAGGTGAACCCCAGACGAATCAGGTTAAAGCCCAGTTCAACAGCCTTGTCAAGAAATTTATCATCGACATTGTGGCAGTAGCGAGTCATGTCTATGTCCTTGCCGCCCTTGTCAGGGATATTGATGCCGTTGAAAATTCTTTCTCTGCCCTTTTCGTCGATAAAAGTTTTTTGAAATGTTGTGATTTTTTCCATTATAATAGCCTCCAATATGATTTATGAAATGTGGAATAATGCCCACATATTAGTTTTTAGACTAGTTTTTTTATTAATTAAATTTTGTCTGTACAAAGATCCCTGTAGTTATTATTCTCATAAAATGCCGAGCCTTGATGCGTATAGATTTTCAAGTCCTCGCAATATTTAAAGATGTCATCTCCGAGCTCTTGCGCACTCGAATTATCAATTAGCTTGCGTAAAGAAAGGCAATTGTAAAAGACATATTTCTCAAGTTTTGTCACGCTCTGCGGCAGCTCGATTTCCACGAGCGATTCGCACTCCTCGAAAACACCCTTTTTCAATTCTCTAACGCCGTTTTCAATTTTTATATCAGTGAGGGATTTGCACTGATAAAAAGCACTCACCTCAACAATTTCACAGCTTCCCGGAATAACAAGTGACTTCGCTTTAGTGCATTTCAAAAAAGCGTGGCTTCCGATAGTTTCCAGATCCTGCTTCAATCTGATATATTCCGCCTCGCCGCACTTCGCGAAAGCCCATTCCCCTATTGTTTTAACCCCCTCCGGCAGGTCGATGACCTTCAATGCCGAGCACATATAAAACGCCTTCATATCAATGATTTCGGGGGCGCTTTCATATATTACCTCGCTTAGCTGCTCACAGCCCTCAAAGGCTGAGACTCCGATATTTTTCACAGAAGAGCCGACAGTGACTTTTGTGAGTTTTTTGCAGCTCATAAAAGCGAAATTACCGATTATCAGAACACTGTCCGGAATCACAATTTCGCTAAGGGTTTCACTTGCATAAAAAGCCTTGTTTTCTATACCGACAAGCTTCATTCCGTCAACCGCCGCCGGCAGTTCGGGAAAGGCAAGACTACCCGCATACTTAGTCAGGACAAGAGTGTTGTCCGAGAGAACCTTATATGTGAAATCACCTTTTACAAAAGCTTTGTTGCTGACACTCAGCTCAAGCGACATATCAACGGTCTTTTTCGCTGGGTCCTCGTCCGTTTGTGCAATCTGCGAAATATTGCAGCCGGAAAATAAAATCAAACTCAGGCACAGTAAAACAGAAAGATACTTTTTCATTTACACAGCAGCTCCTTCTGTATTTTTAGCCTTAGCTTTCTCGTAAATGCTTCTTATCTCATCAAGACGTGAGTAGTTTATCTCTTCCTTTATAAGCCGCTGCGCATCGAGAAGCACCTTGAGCGAGTGGTTATATCTCGAATTTTCGTTAACATATGCCTTGATGGCTTTTTTTCTGACAAGCTTTTGGGTGAGTGTATCATCGGGAAGATTTTCAGCGTCAAGAAGCTGCTGCTTATCAGGCTCTTTTATTCCGTCAGGGTAATACTTTTTGAGCTTTTTTGAACAGGCTTTATACTGTTTCGCCGTGGATAAAGCATCAGTTCTGATTATTTTCTGCTCACTTGTTGCTTTTGGCATAGCTTTGCATTCTCTTAGCATTGAGCCGTCAAAATTATAAATACCCTCACTTGCGCGTTCAACAGTCTTTTTTGCCCTCTCAAGCTGTGTTATTACGCGCTCGGTTGAGAATTTATTTATCTCATCAACAATAAAACCGCTGACGATAACTTCCTTTTCAAAATTTTTGCGCTCCTTTTTCGACAGTTTCGAATTATTTATGTCCTCCATATACTCCAAAGACTTGCTCTGCTCATATATACGGTTTGCGCCGTCGATTAAATCAAGAGCTTCAGCTAAATCGCTGTCCTCAATCAGACCGTTGCTGTAATCCTCAAACAGAGCGCGGATTTTCAGCACACCGGCAACACCCTTCTGCTTGGTTTCTGTAAAATCATAAAACAGATACGGTACAACATTAAGCGCAGCGCCTATAACGGAGGCAATAATCAGGGTTGCGAACATGTCCTCCCTGAAGGAAGCGACCTCAAGCACATTGTAGTTCCCCTTCAGCCCGAGGGATTCGTATATTGTCGGCAGCACCATGCCCGTAAACATTCCGATAAAGGTACCCACAAGGCCGACAGTTCCGAACATACCGTCAATTCTCTCGCCGGTTTTATATTGCTGATAGTCCCTTATGTCCGCGTTAATTCCCGGATTGTAAACAATTGCGAACGAGCCTACAAAGCCGTTAAGATAGCAGAAGGCGACAAAGGGGATAATATTGTTAAAGCAAAAATAAGTTGCTCCGATGAAAATAATATTGCAGATATTGCAAGAAATCAGCAGAAACCTCTTGCCGATTTTCCGGATTAATATCGGCGCGAGTATCATTCCGAATAGGGCAGAATTACCCGTTATCGCCATCGCGATGGTGTAGGTTCCCATTTTATCGGGGTGTCCGTAAATGAAGTACCACCCTAAAAGCACTCCTGAAGCGCCCTCAAGAAAGCCAATCCAGCCTGCCAGGGAGGTTATCCAGAAATATTTATTTTTCGCGACCGCTCTGAGCGCGTCTGAAAATTTATAGTGCGAAACATGGCTTTTCGCCTGAGTTATACGCTCACGAGTGCCGTAAACAGCGAAGTATGTGAGCACAATGCCAAAAAGGGCGAAAGCCGGATAAATGATGCGGTAGGTTTGTATGTTAGCCAGACCTCCGGTAAAATGACCGGAGAGCATGGGAATTGTCGCGTTTGTTATTGTCGGGGAAAGTGACCATATTATTGATGAAATCGAAATAATATCGGTACGCTCTTTGGAGTTTGGGGAAATAACATTGACTAGGCTGTAATAAGAATCATTGTAAAATGGACTGACACACTGGAGAAGTAAATAGACAACAAAAACACTAATAATCTTTTGGTTGTATGCCATTGTCTCATACGGAAGCCAGACAAAAACGAGTGAAATTAAAAAAGTCGGAACAGCAAGGTATGCGAGCCATGAACGGAACTTTCCGAGTTTAAAATGCATGCTGTCAATAAGGTATGATCTGATTATTGTGATAATAAAGGAGCTCAGACTCATGAAAATGCTCATGTATTGCAGGTGCATCGGTTGTATTCCTATCGCACTGCCGACGAGAAAGCTGCCCGCGCTCAAGCCTATAGTGCTTGAAAAGGTTATTACAAACTGTACGCCGATGCCGCCTATTCCGTAGCTAAGTATTTCTTTATAAGCTACATGACTACCCTGTGCAGGTGTTTTCCAATTTTTCCTGACAATACTTAAATATGAGCTGAGTTTCTTTATTAATTGCATCCGGTTTCCTTCTTTCAAAAACGAGAAATCTCGCCGGAGATTATATTCTGATTCCGGTTAAAACTGTAAATATCGTTCGTGAGCTATTCCTTCATGCCCTAAATAAGCGGGCTCACTCAGATATCTTGTTTTAAATCAGGAATTAGCATTATCTCCGGCGAAAAAGTATAAAGTCAATTATGCGGATTATTTTTGAAAAGCATTGCTTATTTTCCGATTCCGCCGAATATCGCCGTAATCGCTGCAACAATGCTGTACAGCCATTTCAGGAACTTCTGCCAGAAGCTGAGCTGTTGCTCAACAATCGGACTGTCAGATCGGACGGTCTGAGAACCTGAATAGGGAGTGGTGAGCTCTACCTTGAGCTGGATATATGAGCCGATATCGGCATCCGTCACGGTATAAGTCGGGGTTGTGGCAACCATCAGTATCTCAGAATCAGATTTATATCTGTACCAGGTATACTTAATGTTCTCTGCCGGAACACCGCTGAAGTCGGCGAGGTTCGCGGATAGCTGACTACCGCTCATAAGCGAGCCATAAATAGTTACGCGGAAGTTAATGACTGCGTCAACAACTCTGACATTAACCGCCTGAACCGCTGTCTTATAGTTGTTTATGTCAGCTGCGTTAGGTGTAAAGACAACCATCTGGCTGAAGGTTCCGATTGCAGTCGGCACAAAGCTCGGGTTCTGGAATTTAAAGGTGCCATTTCCTGAGCCGGGTATTGTAAATATCGCCGCGCTGAGCGGTTTACCGAAGTCTACGGTAGCCTCGCCCGGGAAGGTAACAACAGGCTCAGCCTTTGTGATGTCGACCTTAAGTCCCGCGCCGGTTGTCGAGATGGTATAATTGCCGCTTTTTGCGCCTGTGAGCGTCGGCTGAATAAAGGTAACAAGCTTACCGTTTGCTGCGTTGGCGTCCGCTACTGTTCCGACAGTGCTGTAGCTGTTCAATGCGACGGAATCGCCGTTTACAATGCCTGTCAGCGGTCCGAATTCAACCGTAACATTTCTGTCGCCCGGAATATAAGCTCTTGAAACCGCGGTAACTGTGTGCGTCAGAGGCTTCCTTGAAACAGTGAGAACACCGTCCTGCGAAGTAAGGGCGTAGTTATTGGAATACAGTGACGAAACATTCAATGACACAGGGTAAATGTTCGCATCGGCATACTGTGCATAGGTTGTGTCAAAGTTCATTATACCGCCGATTGAAGTCTCATCCTCGTTGCCTGTAAAGCCGACATAATTCACGGTAAAAACCGGAACGGGGTCGCCGTAAGTAATGAGGGCGTTATTGATAACTATCTTCAACGGAGCTTTGTTTACCGGAACAGGAACAGTGAACTCCATAATGTTATAGTTCGCGGTGTCAACCGGTCTGTAGGTGACTTTGTAGCCTGAGTTGCCGACTACCGGGACAATGCTCGTGTCATTCCATGACCAGCAGTTATCGCTAGAAAGGAATACTGAGGAAAGGTTACGCTGTGCGTTGTATGTCAGCGGTGCAACAACGGGAAGATTCAGCTCACTGACAGGGTTTGCTTTTGTTATCGGGACATACAGTGTGGCGAGGTTTGTGATGACATAATCATAATTGCCGCTCGCGCTGCCGGTGAGTGTAACATTAACAGTCACAACCTTGCGGCTTCCGACAGTATTGTCAACAAGAGTACCTGTTGCGCTGGAAATGGATACATTAGGTCTGTCAAGAGCTATAACGCCCGGAAGATAAGTATTCGAAGCGAAGCTTACAGCAATGCTGTAGTTTGCCGCGGCGTATTCTCTGGAAACAGGCTGTGCGACAAGCTGAATCTGAGCTTTTGTGATAGAGGCATAGTTGCCCTGATATACAAGCTGGTAGTTATCCGCGCGGTTGCCGGTTAGCTTTGCGCCTATCATAATTACCTCAACGCTTTGAGCGACGTTAACCTGCGTGAACTTAAACACGTCGCCGCCTCTGTCAAAACTGACATCGTCGGTGCCCATCGCACCATAAGCCTCAAAGGTGCCGGGCATAACCGTCGCTGTATCAGTTCCGTCATAAACCTTGTTATTAGGGGTAAAATTGACATAGTAGGGGGCTTTTGTGATATTGAACTCGCCGATATAAAGTCCGGAAGTAGGAAGATACGCGCTGCCTCTGGCAACATCGACGGTTACAATATAATTACCGGCAAATCTCGGATAAGTCGTTGAGCCGTTGTACTTGACTGTAACCCTGCCCATTGCGACCGGGTCAGAGGCAACGACAGAAATCGGATGGTCATTTGAATCGTAGGTAATATCTGAGGGGATATAGTAATTCAGAAGTCCAGCGTTAACCGGAAGAAGTCCCATGCCCGCAGGTATAACGGCATCTGTTTCAACACTTGTCGAGCTTCCTGTATAGGGAGAGAGTGCCGTGACCTTAAGAGTTATAACTTTATCGGTTTCAGCGGCGCTCAGGAGATAAGTGCTGTTTACCGCACCGGCTATTTCGGCACCGTCGGCATACCATTGATAGGTATAGCTTGAAGCGTTTGAGGGATTGATACCGGAGTAATCCGCGTTCAGAGTCAAGCCGACTTCGGGAACACCGCTGATGCCTATCTGACCTGTGATGGGTCTGAGGTTAACCGTAACTGTTATATTTCCGGCAACGGTATTGTAGTTTCTCGCGTCATTCGGAACAAATTCAATTGCATAAGCTGTGACGCCGCTGTCGGACATCTCGGGAACAGTCGCGCCGTTAACAAACCTATAGGTTCCGGGTACTGAGCTGGCAGCAGAGCCTGTGTTGACAGCTGCCTGCGCAAGAGTTTGCATATAAGTAAGGGATGCCGTCGGCCACTGTGTGACTGCCGGTGTCGCCTTCAGACAATTAACAAGACCTGTGCCGAAGGTGAGATAATAATTCGCGGATGAAAGACTTGAGGAGAGAATATTGACATCGTAATATCCTGTAGGAGACGCAGCGGTATAGGAGGTTTCGAAAACGGGTGTTCCGGTAATCGCAGTCGCGACGGTGTCACCGAACACAAGCACTTCGGCGTTAAAGGTAAAGGCAGGTACAGGGTCGCCGTAGTTTACATTTACATTATTTGCCGTGAGCGTAACAGTTTTCTTCTGAATCGTCAATGTTCCGTTCTCAAAATTAACGATATAGTTAGCCGGTGTCAGGGAGACATTCGGAATTATCGGATAGGTGTTGACTCCTCTGTTTGCAGCCACAGCTGAATCATAGGAGCAGGATGTGCTTACAGTTCCGAGTACAGAAGCTACGGTATCTGTGCCGACAAGTCCGGGAGCCGTTATCTCAAAAGGAATGTCAGTCTTCAGTACACCGTAATCAAAGGTGTAAGAGGTCGCCTTGACAGTTAAGGCCTTTTTCGCAACGACAAGCTTAGAGCTTGTGTCGGCAGTAAATGAATAGTTGTCTGCAACTAAAGACGCGAGATTGATTGCTATGGGGTAATTTCCCGCGGGGTCATTCTGACGGTAGCTGCAAACCAGTGAATAACCGCCGGTTTTCGCGATATTGTTAATAGTGTCGGAACCCTTAAAGCCATCCCAGTGGTAAACATACACAGGAATCGGGTCACCGTAGGTCACAACAGCGGCGGAAGTGGCTGAAACAACAACTGGACGCTTTGTTATGGTGAGCTGAATATCAACGGAAACAGGATCAAAATCGTTGGTGTTGGTTGGATAGAAGGTCGCGGTAAATTTCGAAGCAGCGGCGGAAACCTGAGGAACCTTATTGAGATCCGCGGTGTTCCATTTCCACTCACCCGCCTCGTGTCCAGCGCTGAAAACCGTTGGTAAAATAAAGCTTGAGAGCGTGATTGTGGGATCATATACCTGTGAGGGGAAGACAGGAATATCATATTCCGGGAGAGCCTTCAGAATCCTGACAGCCAGCATAGTGTAGTTTGTGACGGAATCAGCGACTATTGTATAGTTTATCGCCTGAGGACCGACAACAACCGGCACAGGGAAGGTAACAGGCTTCGGCAAATCGCTCACAGCCGAGTTGGGAACTGTTCCCATTATTTCCTCAACCCAGTAATCGACTCCGTAGGTGTGACCGGACCAGCCGCCGGTGACATTTGAGAAGGTAACAAGCACGTCGGTCGTGCCGTCATAACGCTTGTCGGCTGCAACAGCTGTCGCAGTGAGAAGCCGCGGGGTGACCGTGAAGGTGCTGGAGTTATAGCTGACATTATAGTTGATGGTATCGGCGAAAGAGCTAGCGCGGTAGGTATAGCTGCCCACATTGGTTGCACCCGCGACATAAGCGAGATCCGAAACACCGTTATTCAGGGTATAGGTCATGCTTGCCTTCCACCCGGAAACCTTGCCGGAATCCTTAGGCGGGATATTTGTTATATCGGTGATAAAGTTCGGCGCGTTTCCGAAAACGGCACTGCCGGGACTGACATTTACATTGATATTGCGTTTATCCACATAGACCTTGGCTGCTTTTGTGACGGTATTAAAGTTCGCACCGTTTGCGCCGCCCGGCGTGAAAACTATACTGCGGTCATAGGGTGTGGCACTGGCAGCCATGCTGTCGTCCTCACCGCCGAGCCATGTGAAGGTACCTGTAAGATTGGCGGTGTTTATAACACAGCCGTCCGCGGGGCTGATTGTATTCAGCCTGTCGCCGTAAGTCAGACGATAGGGATAAGGTGTCTGAACCGTGATATTCGGGTCAGCTTTAACAATTTTGATTGTAAATTCATAATACCCAAGTGCCGGAGCGTTAAAGTTCATACAGGAAAGCGAGTAGGTTTTATCCTCAGGTATAGTTGCCCGCACCGTATAATCGCCGACATCCTTCGGCAATCCGCCGACAAATGAGCTGACGGGTTCTGTGGTTTTTTTGAACTGATATGTAACAGCCAGACCGTTTTGTGAAGAATTAAACTTAAACCTGCTTGTAAAGTCTATTGAAGAATCTAGTCTGTCCTTGACATAAATATTGAAATCCTGAGCGCAAACCAGATTGGCGTTGGTATAAGGAATAGTCACAGTATTGACAGAAGTGCTGTTATCAAGTGAAAGTGAAAGATTGCTCGGGTTTTTTGTTACATAATCGATGTAGATATATGCCTTTTTACCGGCTTGTATTTCCGCGCCCGTATTGGAAACGAGAACAGGACTGCCATTTGGCGAAATACCGAAGCTTGCCGCGGGAGTTGCGCCCATCGCCGAGGCATGGTCGGGTGATGCGTCCTCCATATTCAAAACTCTGACTACGATACTGTTAAGGTTATAGTATCTGTTGTTCCTTAGCACACCGCCGGACTTATAGCCGACATATTGAGTGCCGCTGAGAACACCGCCGGAAATGTCGGGCATATCCGTCCAGGGCTGGGTATAGCCGGTTCTGAAAGCTCCGCTGTTGGCTATTCCCACAGGTGAAACATTCCTGTCGGTATATCTCGTATCAGACAAATTTGTCACGACAATGGGTGTGCCGCTCTTGCCGGCATTAGGCCAGTAACGGTATATGACAGTGTATTTTGTGACGCCGCCGGTTGACAAACCGACAGGCATACCGCCCACGACGTCCATATCATAACCGCCGTTGATAAGGTTTCCGTTTTCATCGTAAAATTTACTTGTGTTGGGATTCGCGGTTCCGGCACTGCCCGCTTGATTATTTACCGATGTCGGTGAGACACCGACCGCGATTAAATCGAATGGTGTTCCGGTATTCCAATTATCTCCGATTTTGAAATTAACATCTATGTTACCGCCGGTAATTGTAGGATAATTCGTCCCCTGATATCCTATTCCCATTGCTACAAGAGCATGAGCCGTATTAGTGTTTGTCGCTTTATCTTCACCCTGCCAGTATGAATACGGATTAATGTTTCCGCCAGACAAAACCAATTTGCCGTTAGTACCGTTTTCAATACCGATTGCATATGAATAAATCCTGCCGTCTGTTTGCGCAATTGCGTTATTTCTGGTGTTGTGTCCGTGAGAAACAGCGTCAATCGTGCCGCCCATCATATTGACGGAGCCGCCCTTATTGTTTAAAATACCGTAAGCAAAAGTGGTACAAAATCCGGCTGTACCCCATGTAACACTGTTTGAGTTGTTTCTTGCATTCGCTACAATATTGCCGCTGTAGAAATTGACAGTTCCGCCCGCGCCGTTATTAATTCCGATTGCGCAGGACATGACATCCTTGTAGTTACTGGTGGAATCGCCGTCAAGCATAAAATATGAAAGCTCGCCGGTGTCGCCGGTGTCTGTTCCGCCGGAGCTTCCCGCTTCGCCGCCGGCATAAACCTTCGGTCCGTTTACATTAAGCGTACCATAATTCATAATAGCGGTTCTGTTCATTGAAAAAGAGTTACTGTTGTTTCCGATTTTAATTGTACCGCTGCAGCGAACCTGACCGCTGCCGGTCAAGCTCAGCGTACCTCCGCCGTTAACGGTAAAAATAGGAGGTATCTGTGGCGTACTCTCAACAATCCACGCATGATCGTTCGCCGCGGGGCTTGTATAGTTGGCTGCAGATGATGAAATCGTATAACCCTGCATCTGGAGTGTTATGTTCGCGCCGGAGGGTATAGATATAGTCGGGTTAATCACACCTGTAATGTTAGCCGTCAGAGTAATCGTTTTTGACTGCCCAGAGGCGGTGGAAGCAATTTCATTTCGCAAAGTGTTGATATCGCCTGCGTTTACCGCTTCAGCTGTCGGCGCGCTCATAAAAATCGCGAGCGACGCAGTAAGTAAAACTACAAGTGAAATTACTGCCGCCGTCAAAGTTCTTTTATTGAACGGCTTTTTGGTCTTGATGTTTTTTGGCATTGTTTTTCCTCCTTAATTAAGAAACGAAATATTTAGAGGTTGCGGGTTATAGTTCTAATTACGAATAATAAAATTTTCGGACATAATTAGACACTCATACATGATAAGTATATTACTTGTTTAGTCACATGTCAATACCCTATCGCTATAATTATAATATTTTTATCTAGTCTGCACAATAATAAAAACAGTTTGGCTGCCGGATAAGGTAAAGCCTTAGCCGACAGCCCTGTAATCAGTATAAAATTAATTACTAGATTTTGAATCTCTGTATGGCGAGAATAAGGGTGTTAATCCATGCAATAAGCTTCTGCCAGAAGGAAAGAACAATCTTCGCGATAATGCTTTCCGTCAGACCTTGAGCCGAGCCGATATAGTTTCCCCTAACCGATACGACAAGCTTAATGAAATTACCCTGGTCAGCGGTTGTCAAGGTATAAATCGATTCCTCGCCTACGAGAACCTCATTACCGCTGCTGTCGACACGATACCATGCATAGTCCATATTGTTCATCATTTCGGTATTCGCACCGGAGACAACTCCGGAAACTGTCTGACCGACATTGAGAGTACCCTGAATCGACACAAAGATTTTACCGTTTACATCGCAGACTGTAACAGTAACGGGTACCACATGTGTAACCGTATTGTAGTTTATGTCTGTCGGGACAAATTTCATGCTGTACTGATTCGGATAGCTTCCCACTGCGGGAGGAACAAGTCCGCCGTTTTCCCAAACAACCGTACCCGCTCCGGTCTGAACAAAATCCTCGGGAAGGGTTGAGGAGCTGAGAGGATAGCTGTATTCAAGCGTTGCAGAGGACGGGAATGAATACGGCGCTGGATCCGCCTTGTTTATTGTCACCTGAAGTTTGTCTGTTACTGCAGGATTGCTGTTGCTGTAGGTAACTGTCAGGTTATAGTTTGAAGCCTTCTGACCGATAAGATAAGGAAGGGTAAAGCCAGATACATCAATGCCCGTTCCGGCGTTTGGAGAGGAGGTATAGCCGGTGAATACAAAGATGTTAAGCGAGACATCGTCATAAGCTGAAATCTTGCCGCTCAGAGGCGCCGCAGTAACCGTAACAGCGGTAACACCGGGGCTGTAGACTCGCGTCTCTGCGCTGAGAGAAGTGGTAATGGGTTTTCTCAGAACCCTGAGTATACCGGTTTGATAATTAATATTGTAGTTGGAATTATAAAGCGAGGAGGCAAAGGAAATGGTGTAGTCGTTCGCATCAGCGCCCTTATAATAATCGGTTATGAAGGAGAGCGAGCCGATTAAAACGGAAGCGTTTTCACCGTCGGCAAAGCCCTCATAGTTAATGTTGAAGCTTGCCGGTTTCGCGTCGCCGTAAAGAATTGAAACAACGCCGTCCGTCTTGATTGTGAGGGTTTTCGCGAGGATTGTAATCGGTATTGTTGTCTCAATATCCTTATAGTTTGCGTCGCCGGGATTTCTCAGTGCATACGAGGTCTTATTTACGCTCGGAATCTCGTTTTCGTTGACCCACTGCCAGCCGTCACTCAGAGCAAAATACGGATCCTGTCCAATTCTCTTTCCGGCATAGGTGTATGCGGCGAATGCCGGAGGTGTCAGTGAACGCGTCGCCTTATCAATGGTGACATTCGGGTTAGGATTGCTTATTACCAAAACATAGTTGCCAGCCTTGGGACCGTTAATAGTATAACCAGTAATGCTTGTTATCGTCTGAAGGGCGGCATTGTTAAAGCCGAGGTGACCTATACCGCTTGAAACAGTGGTTGTCGCACTGTCGGCGGGGATAATATCGTTCTGGTAGCCGCTGAAGTTGACGACGACTGTATAATCGGAAGGATTATATTCCCTTGAAACAGGTGTCGCGACCGCGTTCAGTGCCTTTTTATTAATCATAGCCTTACTGGTGTTGCTGAGAACGATTTTATAGTTTACAGCGTCCGCGCCGGTCAGCACCGCTCCGGAGATGGTCACATTGACAGGTGAAGCGCTTGCATCCGACTGAGCAAATCTGGCGGTTATCGCACCGGTATTTAGATTCACTGTGTCGCCGGAAATTACTCCGCTGTAGCTTATTGCTCCGCTGAGGTCCGCGTTGTTTGTTCCGTCATAGGTTTTGTCAAGCACCGGAACATCAACAATTACAGAAGCCTGACTAATGGTAATCATACCGGCATACAGACCCGCCGCGGGACCGTAGCTCTCACCCATTGCCACGTCAAAGGTGACCCTGTATGTGCCTGCTGCGGTTGGAGCGAGAAGACTGTTGTTAAATTTAACTGCCGTTATGTCGCCGATTCCTGCGTACTTTTCAAGAATATCCACGTTTTCAGGGCGGGTGAGCGGCAAGCGGTCATAAATCTTACCGTTGAGAGTGACCGTGAAATCGCCTATGACAACCGGAGTTTTATACTCATAAATAAGCACTCCAAGCGTCGTCGCGTCACCGATATAGGGGCTGTTCGGCTTTACTGTCACTGTCAGTCCGACATACATGTTTTCGTAAGAGCCGTCAAGCGCAAGCAGAGAGCTGTTTGCCCCTGAAATATTGTTATAGGTGTTGCCGCCGTCAGTTGATATTTTCCACTGGAAATCATAACGCGAAAGCAGGTCGGGACGCATGCCGGATATATCGGCAAAGAGCTGACCGGAAACCATCGGCGTGCCGGAAATTCCGAGCAAACCGGAAATCTGCCTTTTATCAATCCTGATTTGTAAATCTGTGGAAACAGTCTTGTAGTTGGTGTTGTCCGGCTTGAAATGGAAGAGATAATAGGTTGAGTTGCTGTCGGTGAAGGCAGGGACGGTGCTGGAGGAGTCAAAGTACCATGAGCCGGGAATTGCGGCAGGACCGGAAGAGGTCAGAGCCTGCGAAACACCGGCTGTATCAATCACAGCCATATCCAGCGAATCCTCATATGTTATATGAAGAGTCGGCCATGTCGTAACTGTGACATCCGCCTGAGTAACCGTCAGTGTGCCGTTTTCATAAGTGAAATCGTAGTTAAGCGCGGTAAAACCAGAAGGAACGATGTTATAAGTTCCGACACTGCCATTGGTCACGCCCCACGCGACATATGCGCAGTTTACGTTTGAGGAGGTAATGACCGCCTGCGTGTCAGAGCCGACAAAGCCGGTTATTGAAACCGTGTAGAGAGGAACTGCTGCGCCGTATTGAACTGCCTGGTTGTTCGCCTTTACATGCAGCACTGCCTTGTTAACGGTCAGAATGCCGTTGATGTAGATAATATTGTACTTATTCGAGGTATATCCGCTCACAGAGGTCCAATAAGTCCCCTGAGGCGAATTCTGGGCATAATCAGTATCGTAAACCAGTCCGCTCGCGGCGGTCAAGTTCGCGAAGCCCTCGCCGTTCACAAATCCGACTCCTCCGAGCTCAAAGCTCAGCGGCTTCAGAGCGCCGTAGGAAAGAGTAAGCGGAACAGGCGTAATTGTCAGGTCGCGCTTGCTGACCGCGAGATTGCCCTGAACAATATTAAAGGAATAGTTTTGCGCTGTTACATCTCCCGAAGTGCCGTAAATCGATCTGATTTCAACTGTATAGTTGCCGGGCAGGGACGATGAATTGTAGCTGCAAACAACAGTGAAAACTTCCTTCAGCATTGCGGCGCCCTGCTGAGCAGCAACATTGTTTTCATTCTGAGGCGCGGAGAATCCGGTGAAGGTTATGCCGTATGCGGGCGCGGCGTCACCATATTGAATTGTACTGTTTGAAGCATATGAGGTCACAGTGACAACCTTTTTGGTAATCGTCATTTTAACAGTACCCGTACCGCCGTTATAGTTGACAGTGTCTGTGGGAGTGAAAATCAGGCTGTAGGTTGAGGAGCCTGCATTCGGAATAGTTGTATCAGGTGCGTGAGAGCTGCTGAAAGTCCATGTACCCGGAGTATTTCCCGCCCTATTTGTAAGGGCAATGCTATTGAGTATTCTAGAAGCGTCATACTCGAGTGAAAAATCAGCCGGAGAAACGCACACAGAATTAGATTTAGAAATCAAAACATCAACAGTGTTTCTGTTGGAAACATCGGTTATCTCTATAAAGTAGTTCGGGAATGGGGTATAAACAGAGCCGTCAAGCTTATATACCATAAGAACACTGTCATTCAGTGTAACAGCCTGACGAGTTGGCATTGCATTAGGAGAAGCCGCCGTTCCGGTCGCGGTCTGAGACGCATTCTTGATAACAAGCCCTGCGAATAAATCGTCGCCGACTAGCCCGGAGGTAATTGTATAGTTTATATCAACCGTGCTGCTTCCGTTATATGCCCTGTCCTGAGCCGTAGCGGTTGCAGTCAGCCTTTTCGCCACGACATTCAGATTACCCGCTACATAAGTGAAGTCATAATTGGTATGAATATCCGTGCCTGAAGCGCACAGTCCGGTCACACCGGCAAGACGGTATTTATAATTTCCTACATCCGTGTTCCAGCGCAGCCATTCCATTCGGCCTGTGCCAGGCGCGTCAGTGCCATAATAAGGATTCTGATTATAAAGACCGTTATTGTTGAGGTCTATTTCATACTTATTGGCATTCAGCGTTATACCCGCGTCGAAGCTGGCGAGATTCGAGGGAGTGAAGGACATTCCCGGCTCTGTGGCGGTCGCCGGATTATATGAGGGTGTTGTACCGTAAGTAACGTTCATCGCATTGGCTGTCAGGACAACGGGTCTCTTTGTGACAGTAAGTGTTATAGCTCTGGTCGCAGTGTTAAAATTGGCGGTGTCCGAGGGTACCGCGCGCAGGGTCATGGCATGAGCACCGGCATTCAGGCTGCAATCAACCGCCGGATTAAGCGTATCAATTGTAAAGGTGCAGGGTACATTGCCTTGAGCGCCGCTGTCAAGAGTATAGGTAGCCGAACATGTATCGGTCAATGTTGTCGGCTTGTTGCCGTACATAAGCGGATATGTGCCCAGGTCTGCGATAGTCGGGGTAGCTTTGTTGATAACAACATCAAAAATACCCTGATATGCGTTCTGGTTTTTGCTTGTAAGTGTATATACCGTGTCCTGATTCAGGTTGACCTTGATTTTGTAATTTCCCGCGTTTGTCGGCAGACCGGGGGTATAGGACGAGCCGCCGTCTGAGCTGTAGGAATAAATAACCGGGATGAGAGATGAATTGTTGTTGCCCAGGTCATACTGTGAGGTAATATTTCCCTGATATACATCATTTACTGAGAAGGCGAAATCGCCGCCCTTAAGTGAAGAACCGTCATATGTAAAGGTTGTCACCGCCGGAGCGAAAGTAACGGTTTTCGCGGGTAATTTGAAAACATTTACATAAACCATGGTCCAGTACCGGCTCTCAGGCGCGGGAAGCGAGGTAAAGTAAGTCCCCATTAAGCCGTGGTTCGCCGTTGCGTTGGCACCTGAAGGAGTATGAGGTGCGACATTGGGATTAGTGTATGGATAGTTATCATATTTTACGTAAGTCGTTCCGCCGTATCTGTAATAATTGGGGTTTTTGGCGTTAAAGGTTGTAAACTGGGCAGGAGCTGTCAATTCACTAAAGGCATGGTTACCGTTATGCCCGCCCAGGCTGCTGTTAATGTTGCCGTCCATAACTGCCGCCATCTGAGCACCGGGTACATTAAACGAGTTCTCAAGCAAGGCTCCCGGGCTTGTCATGTCGCGGTCGCTCCACAAGCGGTAATAATGTGAATACGCTCCGGTGCCTGCGGCATATGAATCCGTAGACAGCCAGCCGTTTCTGAAATCCGTGCTACCAAAGCCCTGACCGACGCCGTAAGCGTCTAAGTGGGCTGCGTTGTTATTTATGTTGCCGTATTGAAGCGTCCTGACTTCAGACCAGCTACCGCCGGTAAACTGCGGCCAGCCTGTCGCGGACGCGCTAATGCTCATAGTGCCCGGGCCGTTATTGCCTTTGGTGGAAAGTGAATACACATTAGTGTCAGTCCACCACCATGCAAGTGCCATGTTTCCGGTATAATTTCTTCCATAACCTCCTATATTAGAGTGATAAAAGGTAGTGCATGAGGTAGTTACGGATGTGTGAACTGAGGGGTAATTTGTGCCCTTATAACCGAATGCAATTGCTGAAAGAACGTTTCTGGAGCCTGAAGCCTGGAATCTGGCATTATCGCACCAGCCGCCGGCTCGCACACCAATCTCACCGTTGGATATAGTCAGATTTCCGCCGTCCCCTAGATAGGCAAACCAAGCGTACAACCTCTGGAAAGAGAGATTGTTGCTGCCGCCCTGATCATCCGGGTCACCGTAAGCGACAATTCTCGAGGTAACATGGGAAACAACAGTATTACCGCCGTTAGGTGAATAAATACCTATTGCCTGGGCATATGTACCCGAGCTGTAACCGCTGCTTGCCCTGCCGCTGGCATTAGCGCCAACAAAAAGCTGGCAGCTGTTGATATATAAATTTCCGTTATTCCATACACCGATTGCGAGAGATTCAAGACAGTGGTTATTGTTTGTAGCCCACTGACCTGTTCCGACATCAAGTACAACTCCGTTCAGTGTCAGGTTGCCGTCGTTTACGAAACCGTAGGATTTTATATTGTATGATGAGCTGCTGCTGCCGCCTTCCGGTCTGTACGCGCCCATAGACCAGCGTCCGCCGTTGATTGTTACTGTTGCGCCTCCATTTATTCGTAAAAACGGATTCTGCGTCGCTGTTGTTCCTGATCTGTTAATAATATTTGAAGGGTCTTCTCTGAAGTTTGAGGCGTAATCAGGATAGACACCGGGGACATTATTCGTTGTTGTCCACGAACCTATAGCTACATTGTTATAATTTTTGCTGATAGTAACGCCGGATGCGCAGTTGATTACTACATTACGCCCCGCGCCTATTGTAGGTCCACCGTTCAGGTTACCGTCAAATGATATATTCGTGGTGATATAAATATCGTTCACTCCGGCGTTAAGCTGATTAACAAAGTCAGCCCATGTCCCAACATTGACCGCGTTTGCCGAGGGCGCGCTGTTGAACATGACTATCGGCACAAGCGCGGCAGAAAGAACAAGGCACAAGGCTACAACAACGCCTCTTTGCCAGTTTCTTTTAAGGAATAATTTTTGCATAAATAATCCTCCAGATTTCATATTTGTCCGCTTTACATTTATCAGATAAAATTAGCCCCTTTGCCGGGTTCCAGCGGTAAAAGAAGTTTGAACCGAAAAAAAGAGCCAAATATTCATTCTCATTATACAATTAGGTCTCATGAATGTCAATACTTTTTTCTGATGTGTTTATTTTTTAGTAAAAGAGTACAAATCAATGACTTTTAAAGCGAAACAAGCAAAAAAAACCGCCCGGAACCAGCCGGACGAATTTTTTATATTAACAAACTGTTTATTTTTTGTAAAATTTTTGAATTACCTCAAAAAACGCGTCAATATTTTCCCATGAGGAATCATGAGGGATATCGCAGCCGGAGGATATGATAAAATTATCGTATTTACTGCATTTTTCGAGCACCTCGCTTGTTTTCTCGGCAACCTCCTCTACGCTTCCGCTTCTCAGCAGCAGCGGGCTGATATTGCCCATAACTATCGCGTCCTTCGGCATCAGCTTCAGAATGTCCTCAAGCTCAATAGCGTTGCCGAAATGGTACATATCCGCGCCGATTGACGAAATCGTCTCTGTCAAAACAACGGTGTTTCCGCAGTTGTGATAGCAGAAAATGAAATCCTCATCGCTGACAGCTGCAACGATTTTTCTGACATAAACAGATGAAAATTCCTCGCACATATCCGGCGGCAGCAAGCCCGCGGCAGGCTCGGCGAGAATGACGCCACTCGCTCCCACAGCTTTAAAAGCTTTAATATATTTGATAGTAAATTCCGCGCATTTTTCAAGCAGCTCCGCCACCTCCGCGGGATTTTCAAGACAGGCCATCATAATTTCAGACATGTCATAAAGCCTTCCCGCGAGCGAATAAGGCCCTATGGCACCGCACAGCACCGGCACATCCGGCATGAGCGTCACAGCCTTTTTAACACCCTCGACATAAAGACCGGTTCTAGCCTCGCCCACCTCGGGAACCCTGAGATTTTTAATCTCGTCAAGACTTTTCAGCACCGGCTCGGCAACTGTCGGAATCTCGTGAGCGGATACCTTAATTTTCGCACCGAAGGCTTCAGCTTCAACGGATAAATCCATCATATTAAGCGACGCGCCGACAGGGCACCTATCGGCAATAGCCTTCATACCCTTCGCCTGATTTTCACTGCTGAAAATCAAATCCTCAACGCTAATTCCAAGCAATGAGGTTGCCGGAAAAGAGAGAATCGGAATAGGGCGGTTCTTGTTCTCATAAATTTTTTTAACAGCATTTTTCATAGTATTTGCTCTGCCTTTCCCCTAAAATTTAAATATTAAGGTAAATTTTATCATATGTTTAAAAAAATGTAAAGACTGTTTGACATTAACAGACATAAAGGTTATAATAATCCATAATATTCACCCGAATCACTGAAAGCCGAATGATATATATCGCACTATATCCCACTTCAAACGCTGATGGATTATAATTAAGGACAACATATGAATATATCGGATAAAATAAAGAATGCGGCTCTGGCTACAGAGCTGCTTGAAAAAGCCTATCCTGACGCACTCTGTTCTCTGGAGTCAGCTTCAGCCTTTGAGCTACTGATTGCCACAAGGCTTTCAGCTCAGTGCACTGATGCGCGGGTGAACCTCATCACACCTGTGCTTTTCGAGCAATATAAAACTATTGATGAAATGGCAGAGGCTGAAACTGCCGATGTAGAAAAAATTATTTTTTCCTGCGGATTTTACAGGCAAAAGGCAAAGGACATTGTCGGTATAGCCGTAATGCTGCGCGAAAAGTACAACTACACCGTTCCGGACACTATAGAGGAGCTAACAAAGCTTCCGGGAGTGGGAAGAAAAACCGCTAATCTGATAGTCGGCGACATCTATAAAAAGCCCGCTGTGGTTGCGGACACTCACCTTATCCGGATTACAAACCTCCTCGGTTTTGTCGCGACAAAAGACCCCCTGAAGGTCGAACTGGAGCTGAAAAAAATCCTTCCGGCAGAAAAAAGCAACGATTTCTGCCACCGCTGTGTCCTGCACGGGCGGGAGGTCTGCGTAGCCCGTCGCCCCGGGTGCGATAAATGCGTACTTAATCCTATTTGCGAATATTTTAGACATTAGACATTAGATTGTAGACAGTAGACTGTGGTCGCGATTCGGCAATTATGTTTTTATGTCATTATACTCGCGAATGATTTGAAAAATATCAGTTAGTACCTTAATGAGCTGAAAGCTCAATAAAAAAACAAGTCTTGGGTTGTGGGCTTGGCAAGCCAAGCCCACGTTAGCTGACTTAATGCAGGTAAATCATGCAATTATTCAAATCAAGTCGGGTAAAAAGATAAAAACCTAAACAATTATACTTACCGAAAATTTTTAATTCTTCATTATTAATTCTTCATTTTTCAGTTAGCACCTATTCACAGAGTTTTGAGCATTAGTTAATCATAAAATATGGATTCAAAGTAATAAAAAGGATAGATTTTTATGGAAAATATTGAGCAGAAGAAAACTGTTTTAAGCCTTGTTCAGTCATCGGGGACTCCCACTCTGGGCAACTACCTGGGCGCTTTCAAAAACTGGGTTAAAATGTCCGGCGACTATAATTGCCTGTTCGGCGTTGCAGACCTCCATGCTCTGACTGTCAGGTGCGAGCCTGCGGAGCTCCGCAAAAGGACTACAGAGGCCTATGCGCTGCTGCTTGCTCTGGGTCTTAATCCGGAGAAAAATATTATATTCATTCAGAGCCATGTCAGCGAGCACGCTCAGCTCGCATGGATTCTCAACTGCTACACCCAGTTCGGCGAGGCCTCGAGAATGACACAGTTCAAGGACAAATCAGCCTCCCACGCCGACAATGTCAATGTCGGTCTGTTTACTTATCCCATTCTGATGGCGGCGGATGTGTTGCTTTACCAGACTCATTATGTGCCTGTCGGCGACGACCAGAAGCAGCATATGGAGCTTGCTCGTGACATTGCCGTACGTTTCAACGGTATTTACGGCGATGTTTTCACCGTTCCCGAAGCCTTTATCGGCAAAAAGGGCGCAAGGGTGATGTCGCTGACTGAGCCCGAGAAAAAAATGAGCAAGTCCGACCCCAACGAGCGCTCATTTGTCTCGATGTTTGACGAGCCGAATGTTATTGTTAAAAAGATAAAATCCGCCGTGACCGATTCTGAGGCGAGAGTTTATTTTGACAAGTCAAAAGCAGGCATAAATAACCTTATGAGTATCTATTCCTGCTGCACGGGTCTTGACTTTGAAACCATTGAAAAAGAGTTTGAGGGCAAAGGCTACGGCGACTTCAAGGCTGCAGTCGCAGAGGCTGTCGTTGAGGAGCTGCGTCCGGTTCAAAGTGAGTTTAAGCAGCTGATAAGCGACAAAAAATACCTCATGGAATGCGCGGAAAAAGGCGCCGAAAAAGCTTCAAGAATCGCAGCACGAACACTGGCGAAAACCATGAAAAAGATAGGATTTCAAGAATCTAGATTCTAGACACTAGATTCTAGACACTAGATTCTGGTAATGATGTGAATTTTTAGGTTTTTTATAACTTTGCGGACGATTTATCATTTTGTTCTTGTCGTTTTCTGTTTTTTATGATATAAATGTAATGAGAAAATAAAGCGTGTGCTACGGGAAGGAATTGATTACTATGCTTCCGGGCGATTTACTGACTAATCTGCCTATGCCGGATGAATTTATGAAACAGGCTGAAAAGCTCCTTGGGAAAGACGAAAAGGCTATGTTTGCCCTTGTGGGTGACCTCGATTTAAAGGGTAAATACGGCAAAAGCGCGATTATTGTTACCGACAAAAACATTTACTGCTTTGACAAATATCATGACGCTTCGGTGCTGACGCTGAAGATTTCAGACATCACAAAGTCAAAGGTCAAGCGTATGTATGGTAACGCGATATTAAAGGTTACAGTCGGCGAAAAGGTTTATGAAGCTTTTCGCTTTACATATTCCATTGCCTCTCTCGCTGACGCAGTCGCGGTCTATCTCGAGGAGGTTGCCGGAGGGAAAAACGCCGAAAAAGAATTTGAGGCGGTCGAGGCTACCTTTGACAAGCTGAAGCTATATTGCCCGAAATGCGGCAGAGCCCTTTCAAGTCAAGGCTCTGAGTGTATTAACTGCGCCTCAAAGGGCAAGCTTGTGAAAAAGCTCTCGAAATACATCATGCCCGAAAAAAAGACGCTTTTCTTCTGCCTGATACTCTCGACAATAACCACCACAATGGCTCTGGCGCCCCCTTATTTGCAAAAAATACTGCTTGATGACGTCCTCAACAACGCTGAGGCGACAGTTGACAAAAAATATACAATGCTCCTGACAATAGTTTTTTCACTGACGTTGATTTACCTCGTTCAGTACACAATAGGCGCGCTGCGAGGTCATCTGATGCGAGTCGTGGGCGACAAAACAGTCACAAGGCTGCGCAACGATATTTTCGCCAAGGCGCAGTTTCTACCGATGAGCTTTTACGACAAAACCAGCACCGGCTCGGTTATAACCCGCGTAAGCAGTGACACAAACACCCTTCAGGCATTTATGCTGAGGATTACCCAAGAGGCCATTGTTCAGTTTTTCATGATGATAGGCATTATTGTAATTATGTTTGTCATGAACTGGCGCTTGACGCTCTGGTCACTTATTCCCATACCCGTTGTCGTAACCGGTGCGCGCTTCTTCGGCATAAGAATTTCACCGATTTACAGACGTATCTGGAGAAGATGGTCGGCTGTCAGCTCAATTCTGAGCGACGCCCTGCCGGGAATCCGCGTCATAAAATCCTTCACCAGCGAGGATCGTTCAATCGATAAATTCGAAAACTACAATAACGAATGGCTAAAAGAGGATATGAGAGCCTCGGTAATTGCCAATATTTTCCCCCATGCGATAACCTTTATCGTCATCTGCGGCTCGCTGCTTATCTGGCTTATCGGCGGCAGGCAGGTTATTTTCGGCACCGGTCTCACCACCGGTACCCTCATCTCCTTCCTGAACTACGCAGGAATGTTTTACGGGCCGATTAACTTCTTCGCGAGCATGAATGACTCCTACCAGCACGCGATGACCTCCACAGAAAGGATTCTCGATATTATTGACGCTGAGCCGGAACCGAATTTCGGCAAGGGTAACAATGTTGACCGCCTTGAGGGAAAAATCGAATTTAAAAATGTCAACTTCTCCTTTGATAAAACCAAGAAAACACTGAGCAATATAAATGTCGTCATAGAGCCCGGCGACATTGTCGGTATAGTCGGCACGACCGGCTCAGGCAAGAGTACACTCGTGAATCTGCTGATGCGCTTCTACGACAATTACGAGGGTGAAATCCTTGTTGACGGCATGAATATCAAGGATATTGACCTGCAAAGCTTCCGCGCGAAAATCGGCTATGTGCAGCAGGAGCCGCTGATGTTCCGCGATACTATTTTCAAGAATATCGCTTACAGCTGCCCGGACTCGGCGGTTGAAGAGGTTATTCACGCCGCGGATGTCGCTAACGCGCACGGCTTTATCGCAAAGCTGCCCGACGGCTATGATACGATGCTCGGTGAGCGCGGCACAGGTCTCTCCGGCGGCGAGCGGCAAAGGCTTTCCATTGCCCGCGCGGTTCTTAAAAACCCGTCTATGCTCATTTTTGACGAGGCGACGGCAGCGGTTGACTCGGAAACAGAGCACCTGATTCAGGAAGCTATCGAAAGGCTTATCAGCGGCAGGACAACGCTGATGATTGCCCACCGTCTCTCAACACTTCGCAAAGCGAATAAAATCATAGTCGTTGACAAGGGTGAGATTATAGAATTCGGCTCGCATGACGAGCTGATGGCTCTTGAGGGTAAATATTTTAAGCTTATTGAAATTCAGAGTCTTTCCGAAAAAATCAGAAAAAATAAAGAGGAAGAAAATTTCGAATAGAAAGGCTGTATTAGCATGGACAGGATTTATATTGAGTTTGACAATGCCCGAATCACTCGAGGCGAAGGAATCCTTTTAAATGTCGAAATGTATGAGGGGCAGAAGTTCGAAAATGTTGAGGCAAGGCGGCTTTTCCCTATTACGGGGCTTGATAAATATATAACCCTGCTTGACGAGGAGGGTGCAGAACAGGCGGTTATCCGCGACGTCACAACCCTCATGGAGGGAAGCAGGCAAGCTGTCGAGGAGGTTTTGGACGAGTATTATTTGATTCCGAAAATCACCGAAATTTATGAGTCATACGAAAAATACGGCGTTCTGAAGATGAGCGTTATGACTGACAGGGGCAAGTATGATTTTGATGTCAAGAGCCGTAACAACGATATAAAAATCATGTATGACGGGCGCGTGCTGATTAAGGACTCAAGCGACAACCGCTATGAGATTCCGAATTTTTTCAAGCTTGATAAAGCCAGCATGAAGCGTTTTAACTCGTATATGTAAATTTTCGACCGTCCCATTTTATATTTGCGGCAGCAAATACTCAGCGTGAGCAACTAAAATATATCGGATTCATAAAATATGATTTGAAAGGTATGTAGTGGATTTATGAAATTAGTTTTAGCTATAGTTAATAACGACGACTCGGCGGCAGTCTCCGCAAGCCTTACAAACGCAGGCTTTTTTATCACAAAGCTCTCAACGACCGGCGGCTTTTTGCAGGCGGGTAACACCACCCTTTTAATCGGCGCGAACGACAACGAGGTTGATAAAATCAAAGACATAATCAAGGCTCACAGCATCACGAGGGATAAAAATGTACCCACAAACGCCTCCTTCGGCAGGGGGATGGGTCTGTCAGACACAAACGCGAAAACTGCGGTCAAGGGTGCGACTGTATTCGTCCTGAATGTCGAATCCTTCGAGAAATTATAATAATAAATCGTGAAAATACTCATTGACGCGGACGGCTGTCCGGTAGTTGATATAACAGTCGCCGCCGCTAAACAAAATAAACTCGAATGTATAATTATTAGCGACACTGCCCATGTTTTTGAGAAGGAAGGCGCGCAAACGCTCACCGTCTCCAAAGGCGCGGACAGTGTTGATTTTGCACTTGTAAATTTGGTACATAAGGGCGATATAGTAGTCACCCAGGACTACGGTCTGGCGGCAATGTGCCTCTCCCGCCAGGCAATCCCACTCAATCAGGACGGAATGCTCTACACCGGTGAAAATATCGATGCTCTGCTCTGTTCAAGGCACAACGCGAAGAAAATCAGGAATGCCGGAGGCAGACTCAAGGGTAATGCGAAACGGACAGCTCAGCAGGATATATTATTTGAAAATGCACTCAAGGAAATATTAAAGTAATTAGCCCAAATTCTCTTTTAACGCGTTTACAATTTCCGCAATGTCCAGCGGCTTTGAAACATGGGCATCCATACCCGCTTCTCTGGTCGCCTCGCGGTCCTCCTTCATTACATTCGCGGTCATCGCAACAATCGGAATGCGCTTGAGAGCACGTTCCTTTTCAATCCGGCGGATTTCTGTCGTGGCTTCGATTCCGTCCATGACAGGCATGCGTATATCCATGAATATCAAATCATATTTATTCTCTAGGAAGGCGTTCACCGCTTCCCTGCCGTTTACCGCGATGTCAATTGTCTCAAAATCAAATTCTTCGAGCACCGCAAGGGCGATTTCCTGATTTATTTCATTATCCTCGGCTACGAGGATTTTTTTATTTCTAAATTTTATATCTATTTCCTCTTCACCACTTGCGCTTTCTCCGGTTTCGGCGGCGGCTTCACACAGTATATAGAACGAGAAGGTGCTGCCCTTGCCAACCTCGCTATTAAGCGAAATTGCGCCGCTCATCATCTCAACAAAAGCCTTGCTGATGGAAAGCCCCAGCCCGGTCCCGCCGAACTTACGTACTGTCGAGGTGTCCGCCTGAGAAAAGGGTTTAAACAGCCGCGAAATCTGCTCGCGTGACAAACCTATACCGGTGTCGGCAATCGTGAACTTCAGCTTGTATTTGCCGTGTGCTTCCTCGCAGCCAATGTCAAGAGTCACAGAGCCTTTTTCGGTAAATTTTACGGCGTTGCCCAACAAATTCAAAAGAACCTGGGAGAGCTTTACCTCGTCGCCCGATATCAGCTTCGGAACAGAATTATTGATATTAATAAGCAGTCTAAGATTCTTTTCCTGTGCTTTCGTATTGACAAGCTCAAAGATATTTTCAATTGTATCCCGCAGATTGAAGGTGGCGTGCGCAAGCTCAAGCTTGCCCGCTTCGATTTTTGAAAAATCAAGAATATCGTTGATTATCCCTAATAGAATAGTCGCTGAGGATTGAATTTTTTTAACATATCCGGTGCTTTCCTCGATTGATTTTGCCTGTATGGCAAGCTTCGCCATACCGAGAACACCGTTCATCGGTGTGCGGATTTCGTGGCTCATTCTCGCGAGAAAATCCCGCTGAGCCGCGTTGGCGGCTTCGGCTAATATGAGCGCCTCATGCTCGCGTGTCGTCTGCTCGATATGCTCTGCCATGCTGTTAATATTATTAGCAACCTCAAGCAGCTCACCGTCAACCCCGCTTATACGGTAATGTAAATCGGACTTGATATTTTTAACGCCCGTGACGATGTTCATGATATTTCTTGTCAGCCGCCTCGAAAAAATGACCGACGCAATCATGGCTATAACAAAAAACAATGAAAGCAAAATCACAGTGCTTCGTGTTAAATCATTATACTCCTTCTCAATGCTCGTTGTAAGCTCATTTGCCCAGACATAGCCTATCACCCGCCCGCCGCGTTCAAGGGGATACATAGCGTTCATGATATTGCCGCGAACCATGGTTCCACGCTTAACCATAGGCTTGTTCTCAGCCATAACTGTTCGCCCGGGGTGGTCGGGATTTATTGCCACGCCTACATTTCCGGCATAATCAGCAGATGGTCCGTAAGTAAGAATAGCGTCGAGGTCAATGGAATAAAAGCCTGTTCCCATGCCGGGATAAATCGAAGCAACTTCGTCCGTGACCTCGCTCAGCTGTTCATTGAGAAAATTAATTTTTTCCTCGCGTCCGGCGTTTTCAAGTCCCGCCTCAAGGAGCATGTCATCATAGCTAGTATCAAGCTTTGCGGCGAGGTATTCGGTAATGCTCAGCAGCTTGTCGCCCTTTTCGCTCATCATGGAATTTTTTGAAGAATAAGCAATAGTATAAATAGAAACCATAAATATGGCAACCATAAAAAGAACAAGGAGACCGATAATCCTTGCCTGAACAGTTTTTAGGAATGAGAACCTCATTTAATCACCTATAAAATAATCGTTTTTGAAAATCGGACGGAGGAGAGGGAGAATGAAAAATGAAAAATTTTTGTCACAAAATAAAATGTGGTTAATATTTAACAATCAGCTCGCAACCATCGTCTACAGTCTAAAATTAATGTCTACCCTATTCTATCTCATATAACAAGAAAAAGCAATTCATTTTTTTCAAAGCTGTTTAATGTAATTATAAACCTCATGTCCCCTTTTGCTGAGAGCTTTTTCGGTGATCGCAAAACCGCATTTCGCATGTAGCTTTACGCTCGCTGTATTGGAGATTCTAGCCTGTGAGGTCATCTTTGAAAAGCCCATTTCTCTCGCTTTCTCGGCGGCTATTTCAATAGCATCAGCAGCGAATCCCCTTCTCCTGTGCGCTGGGTCAATTTCGATGCCTATATAAACGGCATTTCCGGCAATATCGCTCTCACGCTGATAAAACGAAAATGTACCGACAAGCGCTCCTTCGCTCTCAATGCCGAACATTTCGTAATAATTCCCATTATAGCTTTTTATATTGAAGCTGTCTATCATTGAAAGCAGTTCGCTTTGTGAGAGCCCATCGCCGAATACGGAACTGTTTCCAACCCAGTTATGCATGATAAATTCGCAGTCATCCTGCGTAATGCTCCTGAAAATCATTATAATCATTCTATCTCTCGTTAAATATTTAACGCTAAAATACACCGCCGCCCTTTCCCAAAGAAGGCAGAAAGGACAGCGGAGAGCGAAAAGCAGTTCTTGTAACAATATAATAACATACATAACTCTTATAGGCAATAGCGTTTTCGCATATTTTATTACATTTGTTACGTTTTTTGCCGGGCAAAAGCATCTATTCCATATCACTAAAGGGACAATTTTTACAAATAATCGTTGCGGCATCAATATCCTTAATCTCTGAGAGCTCCGGAACCGAGGATACAATAAACAACTTATACGCAAGGACAAGAGCGGATTCATAGCAGACCTCAAAGTCAACAATTTTATTATATGCCGGACAAAACCTGTCTTTCCCATACATTAGCCTTGATATTTCTTGCATTAAATCAATTCACCTCAAGCGGGCTTGGCTTGCCTAGCCCACAACCCAAGTCTTATTATAATTGAGCTTTCAGCCCACTAAAGTACTGAGTTCAGATTAAAAAACTATATTTTATCAACTTTTTAATCTTTACTTGCATAACATAAAACTCCCGTATTTTATAATAGCATATTTAAACCGAAAAGTATATTTCTTTTGCAAATTTCTTTAGGTTTTCGGGGTTCAATTAAAACAAGTGTTCAAAATCAGTTTTTTTATACAAGGACAGCATTTCGTTTATTTCTTGAATAAAATCATCCCAGTTCAAGCTCCAATTGCGACACCAGCTTTTCTTTATTCAAGCGTTCAAACAGCTGCAAGGACTTTTCGATATAACGATTACATTGTGCAGAATCGAAATGAACCAACAGCGTTTTAATAAACAACATAAAGCCTTTTTTATAATCGACTGTATTGCCGCAGGTATACTCCTCATGGATATACCCATACATTCCATGCATAAAAAATGAGCAGACATTTGATAATTCTTTGCAGTTGATATAAATACCGTATTCGCGATATGCTTCTTGCAAATATTCGCAAATCACACAGGTTCGCCACTTTAAAAACTCATTGTTGGAACTCATATCCGAAACAAGTCTATATACTATATTTCGCCTGTCTACCATATAAAATGTAAAAATTAAATATATAAGTAGCTTTAAAAGCTTTTCATCCGGGATATCCTGGCATTCATTGATGACATTGTATGCTTTTGCTAATTGAATCTTGCATATTGAAATCATGATATCCTCTTTTTTGCCGAAATAAAACCCAATATGCCCCAAACTCATTTTGCACTCTTCCGACAGCTGGCGCATAGAGGTTTGATTATAGCCCTGCTTTGTTATTAGTTTATAAAATTCAACACATATTTTTTTCTTTATTAAATCGCTTTTATTCACACTCTGACCTCCTTGTAAAATGGCACCATTAGTACATTATTGGGCTGAAAGCTCAATAAAAAACACGACTTGGGTTGTGGGGGCATGGCAAGCCATCCCCACATTAGTACCTTAGTGGGTTGAAAGCTCAACAGAAAACAAGACTTGGGTTGTAGGCATGGCAAACCATCCCCACATTAGTTCATTGTATGAAAAGACAATCCGGTTTATTGCGTTGCTATATAATGCTAAGAGCTTGTTAACGTTCATATATAAGGCTTGTGTGAAAATATTTTTATCTACTGTTTTATCGATGTTTGGTATAACAATAAGTAAACGGCAAAGAAGGTATCTAGCTTCTTTGCCGCTTGCGTTATTCATATAGTCGAACCTCTTAGCTCCAAGGTGTTTTTGAAATGGTTTGACTATACATTTCTAAGATGAACGCTGCCGCTCATCATGGCAGTTATACTTTTGGTATTGTCCGCCTGAACAATATCCTTATGAATAATCAGCATTAATCTGCTACCGGCTGGTACAGGAACGTTTAGGTTATTCACAATCATTTCAAAAAGTGTACCCTTGACCACGTTGCCCATTAAAGCAGGTGTCATAACCACTTTTGTTTCGGGAATGGCAATAAAATAGCTTGTGTCAATCTTGTAAAACAGCTGCATATACATATTGGCAATAGCAGCGCCTAGATCCACATCTTCCATTGCC
Organism: Oscillospiraceae bacterium; assembly: GCA_031551635.1. Taxonomy (GTDB): domain Bacteria; phylum Bacillota; class Clostridia; order Oscillospirales; family Acutalibacteraceae; genus JAVBNH01. The sequence goes on from JAVBNH010000032.1 coordinate 92,177, forward strand.
ATCATTGATACGCCCATATCGGTAATAACAACATCCCTGGCAATATAAAACGGGAATGAGTTAATCAGACCTCCGCTGACCTCCATTTTTCCGTCAATTATTGGGTGAGATTGTTCGCCGCTCATTCCGAATCCTATGGCATAAGGGTGTTGCCCGGTCTCCATATAAATTGGGATTGCTCTGCCTGTGGTATAAGGAATAAGTGTTCCGGTTGCATCAACACCATCTGCACCTGTTGGACCTACGGGACCTTCTGCACCGTCAGCGCCAGCGGGACCTATTGGACCTATTGGTCCTATTGGACCTATTGGACCTTCTGCACCATCAGCACCAGCGGGACCTATTGGACCTATGGGGCCTTCCGCGCCGTCAGTGCCTGCGGGACCTTGCGGACCTTCTGCACCATCAGCACCAGCGGGTCCTATTGGACCTATTGGACCTTCTGCGCCGTCAGCACCAGCGGGACCTATTGGACCTATTGGACCCATTGGTCCTGTTGGACCTTCTTCGCCGTCAGCACCAGCGGGACCTATTGGACCTATTGGTCCTATTGGACCTATTGGACCTTCTGCACCATCAGCACCAGCGGGACCTGTGGGACCTACGGGACCTTCCGCACCGTCAGCACCAGCGGGACCTATTGGACCTATTGGTCCTATTGGACCTTCCGCACCGTCAACACCAGCGGGACCTATTGGTCCTACGGGACCTTGCGGGCCGGGATCGCCCTTATCACCCTTTTTGCCTTTGCAACAAAATATGCAGCAAAACTTCATAAAAAACCTAAGAAACCATGGGTAGCGACATATATTCAGATATTTCACAAGGTATGGATATAGTTCTTTAAACATTTCACAACAAATTCTGCAGTAGCAGCTTCTTTTACAAAAGCAAAGTATTTCTTCCAGCTTATGCAAAATATATTTTAGTTCCCTGTCAAGATAGCAATTCTGCTTTCCATGTTCTTTAAGATACTTTACAAGCCTAGGATACAGACACTCAAACATTTTGCAGCAATTTCCGCAATTACAGTCTTTTTTACAGCAACAAAAAATTTCCTCCAGTTTTTGCAATAAAAACTTTCGTTCTTTATTGGAACACATGGGCTTTTCTGAGCATTCAAAACACCCATTATATTCGCTTTCTTGCCAACAGTTATATTCTCTGTCAGTCATTTTAAAATCACTTCTTTTTATTAGCGTGAGTTCAAACAGCAAGGAATTGTTTTTTTGATATTTAACTGTTTTCTCTCCACTACCATAGTACGTGTTCTAAATTTTTATGTGACATGCATTTTTAGGACACTTTCTGAAGCGATAAAGAAGCAATATGAAAAAATATCATAAGCAATGCTTGTCCAAAAAAAGATAGGCATTTTTATAAAAAAAACTTATTAAAAAAAATACTTAAAATTTTTTCTGAAAAAGTGTTGACATTCCCTTTACAGCTCGCTCTTATTTCAGACATTTTTTGACCTCCTTTTTTTGTCGTTTCTATCTTATCATATCTGACCGCTGCTACCGGGCATGGGAATCAGTATGCCGCACAGCTCCTACATAGTATCCGCTCAAATAAGAATTGGGCGGCTGCTCTCGGATCGCTCCGCCTGCTCGGACATTTAGCACGGCTGATGCAGAATCGGTTGAACGAAGAACGGGATAATGTTGGCAACGGAAATATAGATCGCAAGCTCAGACGAAAGATTGAAGAAAAGAAACAAGCGCACGGCTTGAAACAATAAAATGGAAAGGAGTTTTTATAGTGGCACAGTTTATAAAATATACAGAGGAAGAAAAAGAGCAGGCTCGTAAGACTGACATCGGTGAACTGCTCCGCAGACAGGGAGAATCGCTGAAACGCTCCGGTTCGGAAAACGAATGGCGTGATGGATCACAAAAAGTGATAAAAAGAATACTTTTATTCTGCCGTGTTCAAGAAAATCATTATTGCTCTAAAAATATCGGTGAACGCCAAGAATGGTTTCACAAATTGATATATTCTATTGTATTTCGTCGATTTTAGTTATATACTATATAAATAATCTTACCGGTCTATGAAAGGGTAGGTTGAACAGAATGATTTACAATTACGATAAGCTCTGGAAAATATTGATTGATAAGAAAATGCGTAAGAAAGACCTCATGGCGTTGACCGATATAAATGCGACAACAATGGCGAAAATGGGAAAAGAACGCCCTGTCAGCTTAGAAGTGCTG
>JAVBNH010000010.1:0-143517 GCA_031551635.1 Oscillospiraceae bacterium
TCGACAATTTATGACGCAGGATTTTTTGTTCTGAGCAAGGCGGAGGACGTAGCTTTGCTGACGCAAGGCAAGGACGACAACAAAGCTCAGGACAAAAAAGACAAGTTAGAAATGACTACTGTTTGTGTGCGTGGTAATATATTATGAAGTTTGTCTTTCTTTAATAAACAAGTCAATATCCTCAACAGTATACTGCCAGCCTGTTGTGTGAAGCGATTCGTAGCAAGACAACACATAGTCGGTAATGCCATATTCGCAAAACAAGTCAATAGCCTGCCTGCCTGTCAGGTTTTTCTCTCTGCGGTATATTTCAAGGCAGTATACTAAAAATTTTCCTCTAGCGCTCATAATTCAAGCCTCCTCCGGGAAGGTGATTTTGCCTGTTGTGAGTTCCTCTTCAAGCATCTCAAATAATGCCTGTGCACTTAAGTGCCAGAGTTTTGTTTCTTCTTCTTCAAGAATCTTATAAAGCTCTGATGTATAAAGCATTTCAACAGCTTTTTTATCGTCGATTTTATATTTTTCTTTTACTAATTCTATAATTTGCGGCACTAGAATAATAAGAACCGTTGAAAATCTATTTTTATCCATTTTGAAGGCTCCTTTAAATTTCAATAGTCCCATTAAATTTAAGAAATGAAATTGCCCGTTCGCTTGAAAAAACTAATTGATTATATAATTTCTTAATTTTTAGTCGGCTTAACGTTTCTTCTTTGGTTAATTCACCGCTGGCATATAATTGAAATGTAATAAAAATATCATCGTTTGCAACCGGTCCGTAAATTAACTCATACATTTTTCCTTTATATGTGCGGTTTCGCTGCGCTGAAACAAAATTCAACCACTCTTCATCAGCTGCGTCAAAACTGAGAAAATTACATACAGAAAATGCTGCGGTTTCATCAAATTCGTAAACACTGACGATTGGCATACCTTCTTTTTTTCTGCGATATACCTTACTTGCGAAAGAAATTGCCTGCTCCGTATTTTCGGTGGTGTAAAAACCGCATCCAAAATCTAATGCTCGGTTTTGCGTCACTAGCATTGGTTTATTAACAATAACATTACTGCCGTGATACAAAATCAAAATTACCACTCCGATATGTTTTGTATATGTGTTCATTTTTTTTGGGTATTCAAAGAATAAAAAAGAATAAAAAAATGAACCACATTTAATATTATACCTAATATATGCGTAAACGTCAATATGATTAAATTATTAAAAGTGCTTGCAATAATAAAATATTTATTATATAATATAAGAAAGACAAATACAGAAACGAAGGCTGATAAATGCGTTATTTTACCGCGGAGCTTTGTAGCGAAATGCAAAACCGTGACAATGTGCCGTTTCAAGAAAAATGGAATATCGCCTGCGTAGCCACGAGCACGGAAAAAAAAGAAGCTTGCTATTATTTAACTGAAGAAAACAAAGCTATTATGAGTAGGAATTGGCATGATGAATATGTAAAAAAAATAATTTTTGTTAATGAAGAACTCAGGATCCTGATTGACAAAAAAACTTTAGAAATTGAAATGTTTTTTTACCCTGTTAAATTTTGTGAAATGGATGTTCCGGATTCAGACAATAATAGTTGGCTATATGACGAATTCCGCAGGTTGCCTGATGGTACCTTCGAATGGGCTATAAAAATTCGTACCGGTGATTTTATGCGTACCGGTGAAATTGTTTTTACTTTTGAAAAAATGGGATATTCTATAAAAAGAAAAAGCAATTATCTCACGGAGATTCTAAATGTTGAGAACATAAAATATATTAATAAATTCGTTGAAATGTATAATGATGATAAAAACAATAAAACGTTAGAAAAATCAAAAAACACAGGCATCATTGTTGATTTTAATGATTCAGTTTCAAAAGCTGAGGAATACCGTTCAATCGGCATGAAAGCCTCCACAGTTCTTAATAATATTATGAAATATACAAATGAATATGCTGCTTTCGCGGGAACAGAGACACTAAGCGAAACCGAAAAAGATTTTAACGCTTTTTCCTTACTCGGTATAGCGCTTTTTGCCGTGCGCCCGGTTAAAAACACCTTAGGTGTCGGCGCTTTGGAGGAAATTTATAAAAGGAGTCCTGAGCGTTTCAAGAGAGTTGTCAGGCTTCTTGAGCAGACTAAATTTACAGAACTGCACAGTGTGTTTAAAGAGCTGACAGTGACCGATGTGTCTGACGAGGTCAATCAGAGAAGGTTATATAATAAACTCCATTCACTGGGATATATGAATATTGATAATATTGACGAATGTGTGAGGAATATAGATTATATCATTGCCTGCTATATTTTGAGCCATATCGATGAAATCAGGATGATTTAATTTTGTAAAGGAGATATTTATCATGAAATTAAGTAAAAAAGCTAAATTGCTGACATTATTCTGCGTCTGTTTAATTGTCTTTTCCGGCTTCGGCGTTAACGCGGTGATAAAAGATAAGAACTTTTTTGAAGATTTTTCGATTTCCCGCAGTGTCAATGAAATTAAAAGTGTATTTGGGATTGACGTTTCTGAGGAGTCCTCTTATCCTGAAATAAGCACAAAATATGTCGAAGCTGAAAAAATATCAGTGTTTTCGGGTGAAACCGGTGAATCGCTTAGCATTTATTACGAAGATATAAAAAACATGATGGAGTACAAAGGTGTTAAAGCGGCACAGGTGAATGATGTTATAATCTATAAATCAGATATTCTGGATTTCAAAGCCACTCAGGATAAGGCTGCAAGAGATTATATGAATACATTTTCCGATGAAAAAGAACGGCAGTCCGCGTATGAACAGTATAGTTTGAGTTATGAGGAAATCCTCGAAATGTTTATCAGAAACGAAATTGCATATTCAATAGCTGAGAAACAAGGAATCAAAGTCGATGAAGAAGCAATAATTCAAGGTGTGAATGAAACAATCAGCTACGCTAAAAATGATAAGGAAAACGGTGAGCAATTTATAAAAAATCTTCAGGCTCATAATTACAGTGAGGAAGATTATTTCGACCATTTGCTTGATTCAGCTAAAAAACGCTCACTGTATTATCAATTGTATAAGAGTGTCTATCCCGGCGGTGAATTACTTAATGATGAGCAAAAGGAATTCGATGCATATCTTGATTCATTCAGGGATAAATATGAAATTCAAAAGTTTTAGTTTCATTTTCTGATTGGAGAAATTATTTTGACGCACAGGGAGCGGTTTCACCGCGTCGTCACTCATGAGTGTGCTGACCGTGCGGTATTTGACCTTTGCGGTTCGCCGCAGAGTGTGGTTGACTATAAATTAACAAAAGACCGTCTCGCGGCTCTCCTTGGATTAAAAGGGGAGCCGCTGGGCGACTATGATCTTGATGAGCGGATATTACTGCACTTTGATATTGACACCCGAAAAATCGGCGGTATGCCGACCCCTGCGAGCGTGCATTCCCGTGCAGATGGTAATGTTTTCTTTGACAGCTACGGCATAGGACACAAGAAAATTAACGGGCATTATGAAATCTGCCATAACCCCCTGAGGGACTGCACCATTGACGAGATGATGGCATATGAGCTGCCGGACGCTGATAAAATCGACATGAAGTTAATTAAGCTCTGGGCTGAAAAGGCGGAATTTCTGAAGAAAAACACCGATTACGCCGTTATTGCTGAGCATCCGGTGCTTGGAGTTTTTGAGCTGGGCTGCTGGATGTTCGGTTTTGAGGACTACCTCTACCGCCTTGCAGCCGAGCCTGAGACAGTGCATGCTTTTTCGCATCGAATTCTCTCATATCAAAAAAAGGCCATCGAAAAATATTACAGTGCGCTCGGCTCATTCATTGACTGCACGACTTCCGGCGACGATTTCGGTACTCAAAACGGTCCTTTTATGTCGCATGAAATGTTCCGCGAGCTGATAAAGCCCTATATGAAGGAGCGCGTCAGTTATACCAAAAGCTTTACCGACGCTTTTTTTAAGCATCATACCTGCGGCTCTGTGCATTGCTTTATTCCCGATTTAATCGACTGCGGCGTTGATATTCTGAACCCGATACAACCGAATGTATACATGATGGAGCATGAGCGGCTCAAAAAGGACTTCGGCGACAAAATCTGCTTCTGGGGCGGCATAGACACACAGCATTTACTGCCGGAGGGGAGCTTAGACGAGATAAAAAATGAGGTCAAACGGATTTTGTCTGTGCTTGACATAAACGGCGGCTATATACTCTCGCCCGCTCATACAATTCAACAGGATGTCAGCGCGGAAAACCTGATTGCACTGTATGAAGGAGCGCATGAATATTACGGCACTGTATAATTTTTTTTCTGCAGGATAAACTACTTTCAGGATCTTTTTATTTGAAAGGAAGTTTATTATGGCGAAAAAAGGCATGAAGCGTCCGGAGGTCACACATACTCAGGAGAGGAATAATCAGGCGGCGGTGCCGGAGCTGCAGGGCAAGGCGAAAAGCGGTAAAAAACCAGCGAATCCGATAATACCGGGGACTAAGGCTCCCGAGATGAAGGTTTACCATGAACTGAACGGTGACGGTACGGCAGGAGATGCAACAGCTGATTAATGAACACAGGTCACAAGGCGATACGCTTAACACAAATAGTCTCAAAAAAACGATTCAAAAATGAGATATTTATTTTATAGTACCTTATTGGGTTGAAAGCTCAATAAGGTACTATATCTGGGTTGTAGGCATGGCTAACAAGCTCACGTTAGAGTAAATATGTGTAAAAATTCATTGCAAAACTTGCAAAACAAGCCTGAAAGATATATAATAAAACTGTAGAATAAAGGGATGTGGATGTTTTGAAGAAAAAAATTATTATTTTCAGCTTGGTTCTTGCGATAATAATTACCGGCGGGGTTGTCGGCACTCTCGGCTATATGGGGGCTTTCAGCAAACAGGAGCCATACCCCTATGTCTTTGTTCACGGACTCAACGGCTGGGGGACTGACAATCAGGGAAGCAATTTTGTTGATTACTGGGGCGCGACCGCCGGAAATCTGATGGAAATTCTTGAAACTGAGGGCGTCGAGTGTTGCGCGCCTAGTGTCGGCGAATTCAACAGCGCTTGGGATCGCTCCTGCGAGCTTTACGCTCAGTTATGCGGCGGAACAGTAGATTACGGCGCGGCTCATTCGGCAAAATATTCCCATGAGAGATTCGGAAAAACTTATGATAGCCCCCTGATTGAAAACTGGGGGAAGCGTTCCGGAAGCCGAAAAATTAACCTTATCGGTCACAGCTTCGGCGGTGCGACTATCCGCACCTTTACACAGCTTTTGGCGCAGGGCAGTGAGGCTGAACGCATAGAGTCCGGCAGTGAAGTTTCACCCCTTTTTACCGGCGGTAAGGAAAAGTTGGTTTTTAGCGTGACAGCTCTCGCGGCACCGCATAACGGCACAACTCTGCTTTACGCTATCGGCGGAAGCAAAAGCGTTGATATTATTGGCGACCTGCTCGGCGGCGTTGCGGCTCTGCTTGATTTGACCTCGGCGTCAAAATATCTTGAGTATTTCGGCATCAGCCTTGAGAGCAGGGCTGGTCTTTCGTTTGAGGAAATGGTTAAGCTCTCGCGCACTGAGGATAACTGCTATTATGAGCTGACTCTCGAAGGGGCGAACAAGCTCAATGAATGGGTGAAGCCGGTTTCGAATATTTATTATTTTTCCTATCCCTTTGACGCGACAAGAGACGCCCTGCTCAGCGTTTTAAATCACGGCAGGCGAGTCGGCTCCTCGGAAATGATGCTTCCTCTCCAACCTGTCGCTGCGATTATTGGCGCGTATGATAAGAATACTGTAAATGATATACCCATTAACGGCGACTGGCTCGAAAATGACGGACTTGTCAACACAATTTCCGAAAAAGCTCCCTTTGCCGACGCGCAGACAGCCTTTAACGCTGAAAAAATCGAGCGTGGAATCTGGAATATCATGCCAACAGAACGCGGCGACCACGGAAAAGCAATCGGACTTCTGCAGAGTAAGGAATGGCTGAAAAACTTCTATATGGAGCAGATAAACCGCATAAATAAGCTCTCCGAGCGGGACTGGCGGTAAATAAAATAAAATCAGTAGGTTGATTATGAGAACATCATATGTTTACAAAATAAGTAATATAAAAAAACTGGAGTATTTTCCTAATAAAAACGTGAGATGGCTTAATATTTCTAAGGATTACGATATGATAAAAGAATATTTCAAGCTGTTTGACGCGGATATTGAGTCGCGCGAGCTGAATTCAATGTATTTCGGCACCTACGTCTATGATTATGATGATTCAGAAAAGTCCAAGGGGAAAATGTGTGCTTTTGTTGAAAATAATGAGATTTTATCCTTTGCGACTGTGATGTTTATCTCAAAAAATACATATGAATTGTGCGCAGGAAGCACAAACCCCTTGCATCTCTGCAAGGGGTATTCAAAGTCAGTTTGTTCATTTATCGCAAAATATGTCCTTGAAAATAACAAAAAACTCATCTGTGAGACAAATAAGGAAAACCTGGCGGCACAGAAGCTGCTGCGCGGCATAGGAATGAGGAAAACTATATTGAACAGTCGGTGATATAATTACAATAATTCTCGAAATATTGTAAAAAATCAAGAAGAATGCATATTTTAACCACGAATAATGAGTAGTAATTGCATATTTTAACCACGAATAACAAGCATATAATGCATATTTTAACCACGAATATTTCGGCTATTTCTTGAAAATATCATCTGTTTCCACATCTCCAGCATTTGACAAACGCGGAAAGCATCAGTGGATTTTCTTCAAAAATACGGCTTAGGTTTTCTATTGTTGCGTCCAACACAAACTGATAAAGTTCGGAGCCGCCGAGCTTTCTTTTTGTCGCGCCCTCATACATAGGTTTTTCAACTCTGACATGAATGATAAGCGACGCTTCAATGTCTTTAACCGATTTAATATCCTCGCAAAAAAGATGCCTGTACCCACTCAATACTGTTCTCAGACCACACATGAAGGCGTCCGCGTGAACGCCGTTTTCCTGAGTTCTCATGTTATTGGCATAGCTGTAAACACAAGTGTCAAAATGTAAGCTGGCACTGTCGAACACAGCGTCAAGCGCCATACCGTCTTTTTCCGCGTGAAAACCGCCTGGAATATTTTTGCTTGACCAATAATGACCTGCTGTCAATTGTAAATATTCATAAAAATCAAAAAGACCCTTTTCGTAATGAAATTCGTGAGCGTTAAATGTGATATGCAAATCCTTATTAAGAAAAGCAAGCTCTCTAAGCATATCAAAAAGAGCATCCTCATTTGGGACTGTTGTTTTGAATACAGCCTTGTCAAAACGCAAGTTAAATCGGTTGTCCTTATAAATAAAGGTTTCACAGGCGGCGACAATGAAGTCGGAATCATAGGAAGGCTTTAGTAGTTCTCCCTCATGCGAGATAATGATATCGGCGTTATTGAGCGTCAATGAAATGTGCTTGCTATCCTTCATTATAAAGTCAATAATAAACGTGGATATTGCTATATGCAGACCCCGCAGAGAGTTTGAACCGAAATACATAGCCGGGCGTTTTCGTTCACTTTCCCGCAGTTTTTCAAATTCATCGCCGGAAGCACTGATAAAATGGGAATTAATTATGTTTGATATATTAAACACCTGCTTTAGAATACATTGTTTATAGATTTAAATATGTAATAAGAAAAATATAATTTAAAAAAAGAAAGGAGGAGCTAAAAAATGGATTTTGATATTATTTGGAACAACATTCTATGTCATGAAGGAGAAACATTTTATACTCAAAAAAAACTGCCCTTTACATATAAAATTATTGACAATTGCGTAGTAACAGACAGAACAGACTTTAAGCTTGCTAAAACAAATTTTATAAAAGCAGCTGCAATCGAAAACCTGACAGGACCCGGGCAAATAAGTAAAATAGTAATGGGTTCGTCTTATGTTTTCGCGATTTTAAAGGATAGCAGAATTTAAGTTAAAAATCATGGCGACATCGGTTACATTTGTGATATCTTCGTCAGTAGACATACACACTCCACATGGTTTGTGTGGGGGAACATGTCTATGGGTTGGATTTTTTTGACACAGTAGCCGTTTTTTGAGAGGTAGAGCAGGTCTCTGCCTAAGGTTTCAGGGTTGCAAGAGATGTAAACAAGCTTTGCGGGCGAGAGCTCGCAGAGGGATTTCAAAAATTTTATATCGCAGCCAGCCCGCGGAGGGTCCATAAAAACAACGTCGACCTTTTGCCTGTTTGAGCTGAGCTCATTCATGAAATCCGACGCGTCGGCGCAGAAAAAATTTATATTTTCTGCTCTGTTCAGCTTTGCGTTGATTTTCGCGTCCCTGATAGCCGAGGGGTTTATCTCTACACTGAGCATATTTTTGCATTTGGGCGCGGCTATGATGCCTATCGTTCCTATTCCGCAATACGCGTCTAAAACAATTTCTTTTCCGCTGAGCGCGGCGAATTCTATTGCCTTGCTGTATAAAATTTCGGTCTGCACCGGATTAATCTGATAAAATGACAGGGGAGAGATGCGGAATTCGCAGCCGCAAAGAGTGTCTGTTATATATCCCTCGCCGTACAGTGTCTTTTGATTTTCACCGAGAACGAGACTTGTGTGCCCCTTGTTAATATTTTGAACCACAGTTGTAATCATGGGAAATTCCTTCAGTAGCTCAGAGAGAAAAGCGTTTTTTGAGGGGAAATCAAAGCTACCTGCTACAAGCACAACCATAACCTCGCCGCTTGCAAAGCCACGCTTTATTAAAACATGCCGCAAAAAGCCCTTGTGGGTGTTTTCGTTGTATACAGAGAGCTTGAAGGAAATCAATAATTTTCTGATGTACACAATAATCCTGTCTGCCAGCTTGTCTTCAAGCGCACAGGAATCGATTTTTATAATATTATGCGTGCTTGATTGAAAAACTCCTGATATTATCTGCCCTGAGCGTGTTGTTCCGAATGCAGCCTGAACCTTGTTTCTGTAGTGAAAAGGCTCGTTCATGCCGATAATATCCGACACATGGGCGAATTTCCCGAGGTTTCTCACTGATAGCCCCTGCTTCCAACTAAGTTGTTCGGCATAGTTCATATTTTGCAATTGACATGCTCCGCATTTTTTGCTGACAGGGCAATTTATAGACTGTTTTTGCGCTTCTTCTGATTTTATCACTTTTTAACCTCAATTTTTTTAATTCTTAAAGATTTACCCTATTTTACCATATAAATATACCAGTGGTCAACAAAAAAACTGCCTTAATAATAAGCGCAGCTTTTTTTATTTTTATTTGCTTTTTGAAATGTAGTAAGAAAACTTTTTCAGTACCTCTTCGGCAATAATCGGCTTGCCGACATGGTCGTTCATACCGCAGGCTAGGCACTTGTCAACATCCTCGCGGAAAACGTTCGCAGTCATCGCAATAATAGGAACCTGTTTTGCCCTTTCGTTCTCAAGAGCGCGTATCTTCCTTGTCGCGTCATATCCGTCCATGACAGGCATCTGAATATCCATAAAAATCAAATCATATTTTTCCGGATTCGTTTTAAAAATATTATAAGCTTCTTCGCCGTTTTCAGCCACTTCGATTCCGACGCCGGAATCCTCGAGATAGGACATCAGAATCTCACGGTTTATATCGACATCCTCGACAATCAAAATATGCTTGCCCGAATAGGACCTGTCAAGCGAAGCGGAATAGTTTTCGTCAAGATCGTCGATTAAATCTGTGGCGGAGGCATCCATAATTTTCGCGTTTATTGTAAAGGAGAATCTTGACCCCCTGTCTATTTCGGAATCAACAGTAATTGAACCGCCCATCATTTCGATAATATTTTTTGATATGGCAAGCCCAAGCCCCGTACCGCCGTATTTACGCGAAATCGTGTTGTCCGCCTGAGTGAAGGAATGAAAGAGGAGAGCCTGCTGCTCTTTTGATATGCCTATGCCGCTGTCCTCAACGTCAAAGCGAAGGATACACATTCCGTTTTTTTCGCTCTGAGCGCTGACAGTAATCTTTATCTGACCGTTATCCGGCGTGAATTTTATGGCGTTGCCGAGGAGGTTTGTAATGACCTGAGTAAGGCGCTGTCTGTCAGTTTCGACACAGGCGGGCACATTTTTTTCAATGGTGATACTCAGCTCCTGCCGCTTTTCGAGAACCGTGAACCCGACTACTGTTTTTATGGTTTCCATCATCTTCGTGATATTGCATGAGCTCATAGACAGTGCGAATTTTCCCGATTCGATTTTTGATATGTCAAGAATATCATTTATAACACCCAATAGGTGATTGGCGGCGACATCGATTTTGTCTAGACAATATGTAACCCTCTCAGGCTCCGTGCTGGTTTTCGCAATGCCAGTCATGCCGATAATCGCATTCATCGGCGTCCTCATTTCGTGGCTCATATTAGAGAGGAAAATACTCTTTGAGTTATTCGCGACTTCGGACTGAATGGCTTTTTTTCTATAGAGCATCAAACAGACATAGCTGCTGAGGATAATCAATAGAATCATTGCCAGCATGACTACCGAAATGTTTTTGATGCTGTCGGTCGCGTTAAAGATGTTTACATCCTTCATGTCAACGCCGGCGACAACATTCGACAGGGTGCCGTCGGAGTAATAAACAGGCGCGAAGGCGGTGATATACCCCTCCCAGCCTTCGGAATATGAGCCGACCTCAACCGGTGCAGCGGTACCTTGCAAGGCTATGTCCGGCGTGGGCTCCCGTGCGACCATATCAACGTTTAAGCCTGATTCGACTACCAAAGAATTGTCAATAATAAACTGCATCATATTAGTTTCTTCATCAAGGCGCAGGAAATATGTATATTCGATTTTATTGTCTTCAGTAAACTTTTTCAGCTTGTGCTGAAGGGCGACATAAGACGGTGTAAGCATGTCCTCTGAGGTCTGATAAGAATTCAACTCGTCAGCAGTCGCGAGATATGAGGCGGCAATACTCAAAGCAAGCATTTTATCCTTTGAGGTTTCGGCGATGATATCTGAGGATTTTTGCATCATCGACTGAGCGAAGAATGAAATAATTATGACCGCGAGAGAGGAGACAAAGAATAAGAGGAAAACAAAGTTTTTCTTGATTGCTTTTACCATTATGTTTGCCCATACTTTCACATTATTTTATTATATAAATATATTTGAAATTGTATGATATTCTAATCATAAAAATATCATACACCAGATGCTGGAGTCTGGAGTCTGGATGCTGGATGCTGGATGCTGGATGCTGGATTCTGGATTCTGGATTCTGGATTCTGGATTTCAGATGCTATTGTAGCAGAAAAAATATACAAAGGGAATAGGTTTGATGTAATAAAGTGCATTATATTACATAATTTGACAAGATTTTTACATATATATCTTTTTGTTCCTATAAAATATCAAAAGCATATTGCTTGACACCGCATATTTATTGTTGTATAGTAAAGATGGCAATAAATTTTTGCCGGAAAATGTTATCAGGAAGGAAGGCAACTTGTGTCAAGTCAAATTGATACAAATGTTGTCTATGCTTCCAAAGGAAAGGATTGAGTGATTTTATGTTTCAGTATATCCCTAGGCTGTTCTATTTTGTGATGGAGCTTGCGCTCCCGCTTGTGCTGCTGTTTACCGGTACCTCGAAACAAGCTCTCGATTATTCCGACAAGCTCGGTAAGGATTACACGGGACTTCAGGCTGTTTATGAGGATTATTTCGAAATCGGAACAGCTATGCAGTCAGGCTGGATTGGAGAGGGCAATGAAGAGCTTGAGGCGTTTTACCTGAAAAACTACAGCTCCTTCACCAGCGGCAACGGCTTTAAAGTCACCGACTACTATTTCCCGGACGGTCATTTTGAGACCGAGGCTCTTGACGAGATAGCGCAGTTCTGCCGCGACCATAATCTGAAGCTGCGCGGACATACTCTCATCTGGCCTACTCTCGACACATGGCTGCCCTATAATCCGGACGGCTCCCTCGTCGACAAGGAGACGCTATACGCGCGAATGGATACCTATATCGGTCATATAATGACCCGCTACGGCGACATCATTGATGACTGGGATGTGGTTAACGAGATTTTCCACTACAACAGCTCGCCGGAATTCAAGGATTACAACGACATGTTCACTATAGCAGGGATGGAATGTATTGAAATGGCTTTTAAAATCGCAGAGGATTATGCCGATGAAAATGACCGTTTCTTTATAAATGAGACAAAGGTGCTCAATAATCCTGCGAAGGAAAAGCATCTTTTCAAGTACCTCGACAAGTGGCTTAACGAGGATAAGCTAAAAATTGACGGTGTCGGATTGCAATGCCATCTTCAGGCTGTCAGCACAGCCGAAACCCCCGAGAGGCTTCAGAAAATTATTGATAAAATCAGAGACCGCGGTCTGATTGTCCACTTGACCGAGCTTGAAATGTCCGCGTATATCGACAACGAGCAAACGCTACTTTTTGATAAGATGCCCGATTGGATGGAAATCTGGCAAAAAAATAAATATCAGAGATTTTTTAAGGTGCTCAGGGACAACTGTGATGTCGTAAAAAGCGTCACCTTCTGGGGTTATCAGGACGGCATGAACTTCCCTTCACGCGAGGATTGGCCTTTCCTTTTCGACAAATTCGGCAACCCGAAGGAAAACTTTTTCGCTGTTTGCGACTTCCCGGAAAATAAGTACCCGCACTAGATACTAGATACTAGACACTAGATTCTAGATCTTAGATGCTAGATGCTATAATAAAAAAACCGCTGAAACCTTTGAGTTTCGGCGGTTTGTGCAGTTATATGATGGAAGCGGTCAAATGCTATTGCTAACAAAAATAATTATCTGTTTTCAGTGGGAATTAAAAATCACATACCGCGTAAAAGCTCTGCTTTGGCATTGAATTCACGTCAAACAGCATCGGGAACTCGACATCCTTGCCGGGCTTGGCGCCGCTGATAATTGCGTTGTGCGCGTCATCAACGCCCCAGAAGGTCACGCTGGTAACAACATCCTTATTATCACGCAGCTCGCGGAAAAGGCATTGATATTTATTGATTTGCCAGACCTCAAGCCACTGCGGCAGGGTGGGCTCGCGCATTGTTTCATTTTCATATGCTTTCATGTCAAGCTCCGTGACCTCCAGCTTAACGCCGAGCTTGCGGCATCTGTCGGCAATTTTATTGAGAGCTTTAAAATTTACATCAAAGGTGGTGGTGCTCAGTGTACCCATATGCCCTTGAATCCCAACCCCGTCAATTTTTATTCCTTTTTTCTGGAGCTGCTCGACAGTTTTAAATAGATTTTCGGTTTTTGCCTTGTTGCCGAGCACAAAGGTGTCATTAACAAAAAGCCTGTCGTCATCATCGCAATATTTTGTTGCGATTTCAAAGGATTTTTCCATAAACTCGTCGCCTGCTATCTTATAAACGGCTGTGTCCTCCTTATAAACAGACGAGCGGTTATAATGGCAGGGCTCGTTTACGACATCCCAGCTGTCAACTATATCGCGGTATCTGAGCATGACGGTGCCGATATATTCATCCATTCTTCTGTAAAGTTCATCCTTATCAACAAGCTGCGTTTTTTCAGCATCCTTGTAATACATCCATGTTTCCGAAACAGGCCAAATAAGGCAGTGACCGCGCAGCATGATATTGTTTTCGCGGCAGAAATCGGCGAGTCTGTCCATACCCCTGAAGTCCCAGACGCCCTCGGATGGGTTCAGTGAGTGCTGCTTGAACTCATAGTCGGGTGTCGCGTGGTTGAAATTCTTGATTATGTGGTTCACAAGTCGCTCGTCATCAAGCTGCTGAGAATAAATCGCCGCGCCGACAGGGAAGTAGTCCTCATAAACACTTGCGAGACCCTCATAATCATTCCCGTTTTTGAGCTCTGCTGAATAGTCGAGTTTCTCCATAGATGTGCCGGACATTAAGAGAATCAAGGGTAAAAAATAGCGAAGGATTTTGTAAAGCGGGGCTGCAAATACTTCAAACATAAAAATTCCTCACATTCTTTTTATTTTCTTCATATTTTATGGTAGCACACAGAAAGGGAAAAAATCATTGCTATTTTGTTATCAATATATTAATAATGTATGACTTATTCCTGAATTTCTGTGATTTCGGAAATAAACGGTTCAGTCAACTCTAGCAGCGGCGGGATTTTGATTGCATGGCAATATTTAATGGCGTATTTATTTGAGAACTGCTCAAGAATTTGCCAGTTACAAACAAATAAACCTTTCATTTCTTTGTGTATAACTTGTGAGTAGTATATTTTCGGACTGTTAGCGTCAGTTCTGAATATTGCGGGCTGTGGCATTGGCTTAATAATATCCTTGAGGCTTTTACCTTCAAAAACACGGTAGCGGTAATTATAATGAATCAAAAACGGTTTTAAGCTGTACTGACTCGAAATTGGCAAAAGGTTGTTATTAGAAGATAATTGTTTGGATGATTGAAAGTAATCAAAGTTAACATACGGTGCGTTAATTTTTATAAAATACTCGATTCTTCTGACTTCTCCGTTATCAACCGTATATTCGTTTGAATTCAAAAAATCAATTCTTTGTGTAATACTTTCGTCAATGTATTCGTGTTTTTCCACTTCTAGTATATTATAATAAACTGCTGTATGCTCGGTTTCGCTCAAATACTTATCGAAAAAAGCATACGGTAAAAGCATAGCTAACGCCGCAAAAATATATGAAAAGCTTGTTTTTACGGAATTCCTGCCGGTTTCAAAATGACTAACGCAAGAGGTATTATAATTTAGCAAGATTGTTACAAAAAATAAAACAAGTGCCAAAAGAATTGACTTTATTGTAAATAGTATAAAAGAACTTTCTTTAAATATAAAACCAGTCAAAATGTCCATTTCATCGATTTTGTAAATCTTTCCGATTGGGTGAGCAAATATTAAGCATGCAAAAATAAACATTATAATACTTCCGGGCATGCCGAACTTCTTTATTATGGCGACAGCGAAATTTATTAATGCGACAAATATCACCGCATACAGGAACATAACCGCGATACCCATCAAAATGTGGGACGCTTTCGGTAAGAAAAGCAGCACAGCGCCAGAAGAAAACCTGTCGAACAGCAAAGCTAACAGTAGCTCACAAATGTATTTCACGCTGAAAAAGGAGAGCACCCACAATAGAATTCCGTATTGGATAAGCTGTTCGCTGAGAAATCGGCTCTTTTTTGTCTGGGGAAAAACGATTAGCGGTGCGTTTATCTGCTTGTAGAAAAATGCCGTAAGGAGTGACAATACAAGGGTTATCATCATTATTACCGTTGATTTTGAGGAGAAAACTAGCGAAGTATAAACATTCGCAGCGCCGCCTTCATCGATTAGTGTTCTATAAATGTAATAAAATATATCGACAACAAGCACGGTGCAGGGGAGCAGCCAGTATAGCGTTATCGGCAGCATTTTCAGCTTGAGCGTTGTCAGATGCAAGGCGTTTATAAACTCAGGTAACTTTTTCATATACCGTTCACCTCAATTTTTTTATTCAGATTTTGCTTCAATTGTGCAGGAGATATTTAGTAGCCCTGATTCTATCTCGTCTTTGTAATTAATAACAGTTCCTTTACCGAAGTGAAACAATAAATCGAAACCTCTGTTTAAAAATATTCGCTGAGTATTTTTTACTGACGGTTTGATTAAAATCAGGCAATCCTCAACGCTGGGTTCATTCTCTCGCTCTGTTATAATTGCTTCTATTTCAAATTCCGGCTTGTATGACATAAAAGCTTCGCTATACAGCTCCGAATACTCAAACAAAAAGTCAATTTTAATTTCATTACACTTTGTTAAGAGATATTCATTGCGGTCTTCAACACCAACATTTTCTTCTCCATGCGCATCAAAAAAAGACGGTTGTTTTAATGTAATATCGACATTGTTCCGGAATATCGGTGAATTTATATTTTCGTCGATTTTATATTTTGCAGTAAGCCAGTATGTTTTTTCTTCTTCTGAAAGCTTTACTGTATAAGATGAGCGCAACTCCTGAAACACTGGGGCAAGCTGAGAATTTCCGTTGAGTCTTAGATTATCTGCGAAATATATAAAGTTTAAAAACGAAAAAGAAATGATAAAAATTAAAGAAACGGCAAAGTTGATTGTAAAAGTAAGTTTTCTTGGATTTTTTTTCTTTTTTTGTAATGTGAATGCGGTTTTGTTGATATGAAAAGCAGCTAATGTTAAAATAAAAGAAAAAAGCAAAGATGATATAACCGTCAGCGGGATGTTATTTTTAATAAAGACACTATTCGCTATAATATAGATAAAATCAAGACCGGAGTTAGTGGCTGCCATAAAATATACCGATAGACCTAACAGAAATAATAGCGTTGCCATTATGCAGGTGCCGAGCATTCTGCCGATAGCCGCGATAAGATTTGCTATGGATGTAAATATAGTAATATATATTGCAGCAAGCACGAGTCCGAGCGCAAAAGCCTTGATATCAAAGGCGCTAACAACTTGTATGTCCGGATTCGTAAGGCTCATTATATATACTGCAAAATAATTTACAATGTATGAAAAGCTTGCTGTTATAAGAATATATAAGGCTATAAAATACTCAATAAGTGTCAAGGAGATGAACTGCGATTTGTTTGTCTGCGGAAAAATGACACAACGCTCGCTCCTTTTTTTATAAAGCGGAATTGCAATGCTTAAAACCAAAATTACAGTTTCAGTGAGAGGATGAATATTAACTCCTAATGGTCGTGTGATTCCCCGAATATGAATCCAAAAATAGAAGGATTCGTAGCTTAAACTGCTAAAGCTTGAAAAAAAATTAAAAAGTGTAAAAATCACCGAAATTACCGATAAAACAAGGATTTCCCGCCTTCCTATTACCATCCTGAGCAGTTTATAAGCGTTTCTGATTTCGTTTTTCATAAATTAACACCACACTAACATTAGTTGAACTATTGCCAGATTTTATCCATGTCCGAATCCTTGTTTTCGCTTGTCAGAAGGAAGCAAAGCTCTTCTGGGCGAACGGCGCTCAGTGTCAATGAGAGTTCCGCTATTTCCTTTTTGTCATTTTCGAGGCAGTGAGAATTTATTACCGCATAATTAGTAAGTCCTCCGTTTTTACGGAAGATCGACTCCCTGCCTATAAGAAATTTGTCGAGAGCTTCGCCGCTGCCCTCAACTTTGTACGCGGAGCTGCGCAGCTCGTCAATATTTTTGCATAGCACCAGCGCGCCTTTATCTATGAGCATAATATCACTCAGAAGCCCCTCGATTTCACTGAGTAAATGGCTTGAAATAATGAAGGTTCGCGGGTTTTCGTTGTAGTCCCTCAGAAGAATTTCATAAACCGCGCTTCTGATAGTCGTATCCATACCCAGTATTGGCTCGTCAAGCATGGTCAAAGGTGAGCGTGTAGCGAGGGCGCAGATGAAATTAAAAAGACTGGTCTCGCCGAGCGACATCTGCCCGTAAATCTTTTTAAGGCTCAATGAGAAATAATCCAGCAGCTTTTTTGCGAATTCAATATCAAACTGTTGGAACATATAATAAAAATTTCTGAGGATAGTTAAAATTCGCGTTGTTTTGCCGAATTGATAATTTGAAGTGCTGTAGATGAGCTTCTCAAGAACACTGAGATTGTTCATAGGCTCCTCGCCGAAAACATTTATTTTGCCCGAAGTTTTTTCAAGCTGACCGGCGCAAAGCCTGAGAAAAGTAGTTTTTCCCGAGCCGTTTCTGCCGATAAGCCCCAAAATCACATTTTCGGGAATATCTACGCTGATTTTATGCACAGCCGCTATTTCCCTATAATTCTTACAAAGATTTTCAGTCGAAACCGCATGATTACTGCTATCCATCATATTTATAACCCTCCTTGCAAATTAGCCTGAATAAAATTATTATTTATCATAAATTTCATTAATTAGCTTTATAACTTCCTTTTTTGAAAGTGATAGCTTTTTCGCTTCTTCAATCAGCTTTGCCGTTTTCGCTGTAAAATCGCTGTGTCTGCGCTCGTCAAGCAGCTGCTGTCTCGCCCCGGAGCATACACTCATCGCAAGCCCCCGCTGTTTTTCGAGTATGCCCTTTGTGACAAGCAGGCTGATGCCCTTGGCGGCAGTGGCGGGATTTATCCCCAGCTCCTTAGAGAGCAAAAGCTGCGAATAGACAGGCTCGCCCTCGGCAAGACGGCAAAGAATAATATCGTCCTCAATGGCCGACGCCACTTGAAGATAAATCGGTTTTATACTGTCAAAATCGATTTTCAAGCGATAACACCCTTTGCGCTATACTACATTACTTATATAATGTAGTATAGCAATAAATTTCTGCTTTGTCAATAGGTCTAAAAAAAATGCAGCTCTTTAAACAAAAGCTGCATTAATATTTGCTAACGTGGGCTTGGCTTGCCAAGCCAACAACCCAAGTATTGTTTTTTATTGAGCTTTCAGCCCACTAAGGTGCTAATTGTTATTTATTTACTCAGTCGCGTAATTGTCGAAATAGCCTTGAATTAGAATGACCGGCGTACCCTTGTCGCCGCTGCCGCTCATGAGGTCGCAAAGACTGCCTAGGAGGTCTGTATATTGCCGGGGAGTCGTGCCCTCTGAGTACATTGCGTCAGTGTTTTTGCCTTTTTCGCGAATCATTTCGGTAATCGCGGTCTTTTTCGCCTCGCTGTCAAGCTCCTTGAAGTTTGAATCGGCGAGATACTTGATTTTTATCTCATTCGGCTGACCGGCAAGACCCTTTGTATAGCCGGGAGAGACTACCGGGTCGGCAAGCTCCCATATGCCGCAGACAGGGTCCTTAAACGCGCCGTCACCGTAAACCATGACCTCGATATGCTTGCCGAAAACAGCTTTCAGCTCCTGCTGAACCCTTTCAACAAACTCATTGCAATTTTTCGGGAAGAGCTTGAGTGTCTCATCATTCGAAAGATTAGAGCCTATGACACCGTAATCAGCATTATAACCGCTGCCGTTTATAGGGGCAGCCATAATATCCTCAAGGGTATAGACAGTTTTCGCGCCGGCTTTTAAAAGGCGCCTTTTTGTTTTGTCACGCGTGTGAATATCAGCGCACAGCACTGTATCTGTAAGTGTTAAAATATCACGCGGATCATTCGAAAACCAGACCTCGATATTATCGCAAGCGTTTGTGTATAAGTCAGCGTAATCAATATTTGTAAATTTATGCCTATATTCGCCGAAAAAGTCTCTGAATTCTTTTTTTGTCAGCAGTGATTTTGGCAACAGGTCAGCTTTTTCGAAAACAATTTCCTCGTCAGCAATCGGATTTCCGACCTCGTCTGATGGATAGCTGAGCAGGACAATAACCTTTTTAGCGCCTCTCGCGATGCCCTTGAGTATATTCAAAAAACGGTTTCTGCTGAGAATCGGATACACAAGGCCGACTGTTCCGCCTGGGAATTTTGATTTTATATCAGCGGCAATATCGTCAAGAGTGCAGTAATTTCCGTCAGCTTTCGCAACAATAGCCTCGGTTATTCCGACAACGTCCCCGTCAGACAGCTTTACCGCGCCTTCATTTTGCGCCGCCAGAAGGCTTTCAGTGACGATTTTCACGAGATTATCGCCCTTTGTTATAATCGGAAGTCTGATTCCTGTTGCTCTTGTGCCTGTGGTTCTCATATAAAACACCCATTTCTCTCTTGATTTTTTAGCGTGCTTCTATTATAATCAAAGATGAGGTATAAGTCAAATTTATATAATTTATAATTAATATAAGTAATAGTTATGGATGTGATTCTATGGGTTATAATATTCCTCTTGATTACTATAAGACCTTTTATACTGTCGTAAAACACGGTAGCATGTCCCTGGCGGCAAAGGAGCTTTTTATCTCCCAGCCCGCAGTGAGTATGGCTATAAAACAGCTTGAAAAGGAGCTGGGGAGCGTTCTGCTTATAAGGACGAAAAACGGTGTAAAGGCCAGTGTAGAGGGTCAGGTATTGCTCAGCTATCTCGAAAACGCGTTCAAGCTTATCGATATTGCTCAGGAAAAACACCGCCAGACTGTTCATCTTGAGGCGGGAGAGATTAATATCGGCGCTTCCGACACTCTAAGCCGTCATTTTCTGCTGCCTTATCTTGAAAAATTCAACGCGGAGTACCCCGGAATCAACATTCGCGTCACAAACAGGACAACCAGCGAAACCATGCAGCTTTTGAAGTCCGGTCAGGTTGACATAGGTTTTGTGAATCTGCCTGTTCAGGACGATTCATTTTTAGTCAGGAAGTGCATATGTGTGCATGATGTATTGATTTGCGGCAAAAAGCTTTTTGAAAAGCTGAAAAATGGTATCACTGCACAGGAGCTGATGAATTATCCTTTGATTATGCTCGAAAAAGCCAGCAACACACGCTGTTATATTGATGATTTTATGCGCCAGCGTAATATTGTTTTAAAACCGAAAATTGAGCTGGGAAGCTATGATTTGCTGCATCAGTTTGCTATAATAAATCTAGGGCTTGCCTTCGCTGTCCGGGAATTCGCAATGGATGAAGTGGATAATGAGAATCTCTTTTTTATTGATATGAAGCCGGAAATCCCTGCAAGGCATATAGGTATGCTCAGGCTTAAAAACATACCCCTGAGTAAGGCAGGGGAGCAGTTTACGAGATTACTGGATTCTGGATTCTAGATGCTGGATACTAGATGCTGGATTCTAGATTCTAGATGCTGGATGTTGTGTTTTTTATAATTTCATTTTTTATTGGCATACTATTATTAATGATATATTGGGAGGGATTGTATGCCTAAGGATTCGCAGATTGATAAGAAGGAAGTACGCAAGAAAAAAGCTAACGGCGGCATGACAATGGCGCAGAGCGCAAACGACAACGGCAGCAACAACAGTAAAAAACAATCCGGTAATCGTGAAAAACCTGGAGACGACCCTTGACAGGGAATCTGGTTGACAGGGAATCGGGTTAACAGGGAATCGGGTTAACAGGGAATCAGGTTAACAGGGAATCAGTATTCAGGTTTTAGGATTTGTGCATTTCAAGAAGATTTTGACTATATGTAAAAAAGCTTGCCATTTCAATCAGGCAAGCTTTGTTCATTTTAATATTATATTTATTTTTACCTATTTGTAGACATTTACTCAATCTCTAGCATCTAGTATCTAGCATCTAGCATCTAGATTCTAAACTCCTATAAACAGCTGTGTCCAGATAGCTCCCTGAGTGCTGTAGCCAACTCCGATTTCGGTAAAATCCTCGCTTAGCATATTCGCTCTTAGGCTGGGCGAATTCCACCATGAATCAACTACCTCTTCAGGCGTTTCCAAGCCCATTGCGATATTTTCACCTGCTGCTTTATATTTCACATTAAATTCATTCAGCATTTCGAAAGGCGAACCGTAGGTAGGGCTCTCGTGTGAAAAATAATTGTTTTCAAGCATATCAATTGATTTTAATGCTGCTACATAATTAAGAGAACCGTTTTCTTTTAGGGGCGGCAAACCATTAGCAACACGTTTTTCATTTGTCAGTTTGATAACCTCCGATTCGAAGGAGATTAGCGTCTGCCACGAAAATTTTTGAAGCGAAGCGGAAACTCTCAGCACTATTCTTGCATCGACAGCGGTTATGCCCGCCGGATTAAGGTTAGCAGAAATTGTTTGAATCTCACTAAATTTTTCGAGTCCCGCTGAATTTCTGAGAATATGTCTTGCGTCAGCAGCAGTGATTTTACCGTCAAAATCAACATCACCGGCAACATAAATACTAAAATTCAGTTCCCCGGTTTTTCCTTGCAGGCTGATTTTTGTACCGTTTTTTACTATGTCTTCCAGCTTTAGTGCTTTACCGGCATTATCCGTGATTTTTGCATCTTTTTCCCGGTCTTCTATTAATTCAAAGTTTTTAGCAATATAATCGCAAACAGCGCTGAGCTTAACATCACAAACCGTAACAATAACCTCTTCATCATTTGTTGATAAAAGCGCTAAATGTTGTATTTCACTGTATACTGCGTCTTCGGCAATAGCGGTTGAGGGTAAAAAGACCAAAAAAGAAACCGAAATACAGATAACGAATAAAATCGACACTATTTTTTTATATAAAAGCATTTATTACCACATTCCTAATCTTTAATGAGAATTAAGTTTTTTAAAATTCCAATTTATGTTGCATTTCAAGTATAATAAATCTTGAAAATCTGATTTTTCGACAAAAACAACTCTTTAATTATAGCACCTGACTTTTTACGTGTCAATAATAAAGGTAAAATAAACTTAATGTTTGAGTTGAGAAAAACTAATGCTGGATTAATGTTAAAATGATAATGTCTTACGTTTCTATTTTGTAAAAGTTATTTTAAAATAGTATTTTATTTGTAATCTTAAATAAAAAATTTGTTATTTTTTGTTCAATATAACATATGTCATTTACTATAATTATAACATTTGTTATATTTATGGTAACCTTTTAAAGGCTTCAAGTATTCTTTATATACGATATATTGGTTTCGAAAAAAGTCGATTTAAAAGAGACAAACAGTAACTGCGTTATACATAATTTATGCTTTTTATTAGACAATAAGATAAAGGTAGAAAAGCTCTTTAGCGCAATAAATGCCTCTTTGGCAAAGGAATGTGTAATTAATGATAGAAAAATATATTGATGCTTTTAATAAGGCGGAATTAACCAAAGGCTTTACTGTTGATGAATTTGAGAGCTTTTTGAAAACGGTTCAGGCATTTACAAAAAGTTATAAAAAAGGTGAGCATATTGTTGATGAAGGGAAACCGATTGACGCTAGCATTATGATTTTACATGGTACGGTGCTTCAAACAAGAAACAGACCTGACGGTGAGAGAGCAATTTATAATATTCTTTTTCCGGGCGAAACTGTCGGAGAAATTATTATGATTCTGCCCAATCGCAATGAATGGTCCTCCGATTATGTCGCGAAAACGGAGTGTGATATACTTTTTTTCCCGAAAGAGGGATTGATTGATATTTTGACAGGTGCGAATGAAATCAATAAAAAGCTGCTGGTTAATTTTATCGCAAGCATCGGGGTTTACCTTGAAAAAACCATGCTTGCTCTGCGTTGCTTGCGTCACGCGACAATTAGAGACAAAATCGCGACTTATCTTTATGAGATGTATCTGATAGAAGGCAAGAACCAGCTTGAGCTGCCTTTTAATAGGGAGGAGCTCGCGAGCTTTTTTAATATTCCTCAGCCCTCTCTTTCAAGAGAGCTTGCTTTGATGAAAAGGGACGGAATAATCGATTTTCACAAATCCACAATAAAAATTCTTGATTTGGAAACTATAAAATCTCTTTCCTGAATATTAAAAAAATTTTTTTTGTAAACCTTCCGTTAACACGGAGCGTTTACTTTTTTTTGCGTTTATGTTATAATAGCTCTAGAATTATAAAGGAGCGGAACTGATGAAAAAAGCGGTTATGATTGGCGCTGGGAACATTGGCAGAGGATTTATTGCTCAGATTTTTCATGATTCGGGTTATGAGGTTGTTTTCGTTGATATTGACGAAATAATTGTCGGGAAATTGAACAAGCAAAGGGAATATGTCATTAATTTTGTCGAAAGGGATTATAATGAGCAAAGAATAATTGACAATGTCAGAGCGGTTAATTCAAGGGATACAAAAACAGTCGCTGCTGAAATAGCCTCCTGCGATATACTCGCGACAGCAGTCGGGAAAAACGCCCTGCCCTTAATTGCTTTTAATCTCGCTGAGGGTATAAAACTAAGGTTTATGTCAGCTAATGCACAGAATCTTAATATTTTAATCTGTGAAAACCTTGCGAATGCCTCCGGCTTTTTACGCACTCTGCTCGAAAACGCGCTTGGAGAGAGCAAATATCATCTTTCGAAAGTCGGTCTGGTTGAGACCACTGTAGGGCGAATGGTTCCTGTGCCTGAGGCTGAAGCGCGCGAAAAAGACCCGACAGCTATTACTGTCGAGCCCTTCTGTGAGCTGCCTGTCGATATTAAAGCGATGCTTAACCCGATGCCGGAGTTGCTTTATATAAAAACCTTTGAGCCTTTTGCCTTTTTTGAGGAAAAGAAGCTTTTAATACATAATATGGGGCATGCTCTATGTGCTTATCTGGGTTTTCTAGAGGGATATAAATACATCTTTGAAGCGGCTGATGATGAAAAAATCAGGTATGTCATGCTGGAAGCTATGAGAAGCTCAGCGCTGGCAATTTCAAAACAATACAAAACAGATTCCTCTGAGCTTTTTGCCTATGCTGAGAATTTAATTTATAGATTTTGCAATCCGACACTTAGGGATACCGTTGTAAGAGTTGGTCAGGACCCTCTTCGTAAGCTAGCGCCGGATGACCGCTTAGTCGGTGCGCTAAAACGCTGCAAGTCCCAAAATACACCGTATAACGGCATAATTAAAGGCATTGCAGCGTCTTTATTGTTTTTTAATGATAATGACCCGAGTGCCGAAATTCTTAAAAAGCGATTGAAGGAAGAGGGTATTGACAGATTTCTTATTGACTATTCTGGAATTTCAGCAGAAGATATAAAGTTGATAATCCGTGAGTATAATACGCTGATAAAGAATTAATTAAAGCAAAGCGGCAGCTTCTTTGTCGAGGAAAATGTATGCATTTTGATGGAAACGCAGAATCGAAGCGGGATTTTTCGGCGATATATCGCCCTTCGCCATTTCTTTAACCGCGTGTGCTTTTGTTTTGCCTGTCGCGATGAAAACGATTTTTTTCGCTCTCATAATAGAACCGATGCCCATTGTGAATGCGGATAAAGGAATGTCATTATTAGGAAAATAAGCGCTGTTCACTTCAATTGTGCTTTCAGTGAGCTTCACCACAAAAGTTTTATCTGCGAATATATTGCTGGGCTCATTGAAGCCAATATGACCGTTGACGCCGACGCCGAGAAGCTGAATATCAATTCCGCCGGACTGTTCAATCAGCCTTTCATAATCCTCGCATTCTTTTTCAGGATCCTCCGCTTTACCGTTTAAAATATGAGTATTTTCACAGTTGATGTCAATCTTGTCAAAGAGGTTCTTATGCATAAAATAGTAATAGGAGTTTACGTCATCACTTTCAATTCCGACATATTCGTCAAGATTAAAGGTGGTAACATCCTTAAAGCTGATTTCGTTTTTTCGGTTTAGCTGCGCAAGATAGTCATACATTTTAACAGGTGTTGAACCTGTCGCAAAGCTAAAAACCGAATTGGGTTTAACCTTTAGCTGTTCGGCAAAAACATTTCCGGCGGCAACCGCTACTTCGTCAGCATTTTCAAAAATATTAATATTCATTTTTTCCCTTCCTTATCATTTTCAATATATTTTAAGTCTTAATTATATACCAAAGTCCGGTAATTTGCAAGTGAATTTGCTTAAATTAATTATATCCGTATTTTTGTATATTATTTAAAAAATTCTATGCCAGAGATTTAAAATATTCAATCCTTTTTTCAAGCGACGGGAATCTGCTTGCAGTTTTTTGAGAAAACATAGCATTATCTATGTCAATACTCGCGGCGTTTTCGTGACCGATAAGCGCATATGTCGAGTCGCGCAGATTTGCGAATTCGGGACTGCGCTGCTCGAGGCAGACCATGTTTTGCCGTGGTGAGTTAATATCTTCACCGCTTATCTGCAGCAGCTCATGCTTTTCGCAGAGCGCGCGAACCCTTTTAAGCTGTTCGGAAGTGTTGCGAGAAGGCATATAAGTCACCGCGTTATACCCGAGCCGCGGCAGCAGCTCAAACAGCTCGCAAAGGTAATCATCCTCAAATTTTTGGCTTTTTTTGTCTCCGGTAACCGAGCTTGTGACATCGCCGAGATAGGCGTAAGCGCTGATTGCGCCTACGCTTTTCGTCAGAGCGATTACCTCTTTCACATCAGGGCAGACAGCGTCTATATAAATTCGCTCAACCAAATCACTTTTTAATGCGCCCAGTAAATCATATTCGTAATAAATATTATTCCCATCGCTTAGAAGACCCGTTAACTTTTCATTCAGGTTTATTTTTAATGTTTCCTTTAAAAATCCTACAAGCTTTTCACCTTTTGTGAATCGCTTTATCAGGCTCTGAGCGAGAGCCATCATCAGATGCCGCTCAGTCACGCTTCCCCCGTCATTATATTGTGAAATCGGAATAATATCCTTTTCGAAATCAAGCGAAATATCATATGCTTCAAATATTTTATTGATATTTGAAACCATTTTTTTATTTCTGAGATTGCGTCTTTCGATAAGCGGCGCAAAAAAATCCTTCAGCTTATCAATATTCTGATGCGGAACACCATGAAGTGCCATATACACAACACCTGTCTGGTCGGGATTATTGATTCGCCTGTCGCGAAGCGCAGTGTTTTCAAAGCTGACACGGCACTCCATGCCGACAGTGGTTTTTATTCCGAGAATTTTCCCAGCCTCGATAAATTCATTGGCTCCACTCATTGTATCATGGTCCATAATTCCGCAAGTACCGAGCCCCGCCTGATACGCAGCCCAGACTGCTTTCGTGGGCGAATACGGCGAAAATGAATAGGTCGTGTGGATATGATTATTCACATCTGTACTCGCTTTAACCTCCGGAATTTTACCCTCATGAATAAAACCGGCAAGCTCGCGCAGAGAGGCAAGTCTCATAACTCTTTCAGAGGCGTTTAATTGTTCGATATAGGAAGAAATATCCATGTAACTGCCTCTATTTCAGCATATTTTGTCCGCCTGTGACCGGGACAGCCTGACCTGTCTCATATTTCTGCTCAATGATATAAAAAATCGCGCGGACAACATCGATTATCTCGCAGCCGCGTCCAAGCGGAACCTTTGACTCATAGTATTTTCGGACATCACCTATTGTTTTCGCGCCCGGTACCTTGCCCGCATTCAAATACTGAACAAATAAGCCTTTTTCGGGGTCTGACCATAAGGGACCCGTGAGAAGATTGCCGGGGCACACCGCGTTAACCTTGATATTAAAGGGAGCCAGCTCTAGCGCGAAGCTTTCAACAAGACCTATACCGCCGAATTTTCCCCCGGAGTAAGCAAAGTTTTTATTTGAGCCGGAGAGACCGGATTTTGAGTTAATTTGAATAATATCTGCGAAATAATCACTGGCGAAACGCTGCTGCAGCTTCATGATTTGCGTAGCATATTTCACGGCGATAAAAAACGCGGTATAGTTTATTTTTGTGACAAATTCGAAGTCTGTAAGCGTCATTTCCTCGACACTTCCGGCTCTGACAACCCCCGCATTGCTGATAAACACATCAAGTCCGCCGTATTCAAGGACGGTTTCGACAGTTAAATTTTTGACCGACGACTCATCTGCGACATCGCATTTTACACTCATAACCCTGCCTTTACCGTGCTTTTTTTCGAGCATTCCGGCGTTTTCTGTGAGCAGGGTCTCATTAATGTCGCAGAGCACCAGATTCGCGCCTTCCCCGAGCAGCTTCTCAGCTATCCCGAGACCGAAGCCCTGCGCCGCGCCCGTCACAACCGTGATTTTTTCATTAAGTCTTTTTACGTTTCCCGCGGCTGATACCTTAGAGCGGTAAGACTCAACCTCCCAGTTTTTAATGAAGTCAATCATATAATCGCTCATAAACTGCAGCCCGCCGAAGGACTCAGTATAACAGGCGACCTTGACGGTATCCATAAAAAGCTCCGCGGAAATATCCGCTTGTTTTTTTGTGACGCCAAAAGCGAAATATCCGAGCTTTGCAACCGCTATTATTTTTGGTAGATAACCGTTTGTATTTTTATATTCATTTATTTTATGTTCTAGTTCGGAATATTGCCTCTCAATATCACCCTCAGCGATAAAAATCGGCTCATGCTTACAATAAACCATATGGTCGGGTGTAAAGGCAGAGGAGGCAGGATAAAAGCTTTTTTCATCCTCAACAATTCTTTTTACCTCTGCGTTTGTTCTGAAGGTCACGATACCGCCGCTGCCCTCACTGAGAAGCATTCTTATAGCGGGTGCAAGGTTTGCGGCGTGCTCTCTATCAAAATCAACTGCTTCGAGTTGAGGGAAGCGGATAATTTTTTCCTCGATTTTCGAGAAAACCATTTTTGCCTTTTCGTCAATTTCCTCAGAGCTGTTTCCGGCGATAAAAACACCGTGATTCTGAAGAATCACTATGTCAGCGCTTTGTCCCTTTGACCTTTTATACTCATTCATCGCCGAGGAAACCGCGAGCGACAAAAGATAACCTGGCTCGATTAAATCAATCCAAATTATCCTGTCTGAGAATATTTCTGCAGCAGCCTGCCTGCCGTTTTTGCCGCAGGTCATGCCGTTAAGCATAGTCGGATGGAGGTGCAGAACATAGGTGTATTCAAAAAGGTCATGAAGACTTGTCTCAACCGAGGGGCGTTTATGCTCCTCACCCTTTTCGCGCGCGTCCATAAGGTCGGTGAGCACCTGAGCCTCTCTCTGTTCGAAAATCTCCGGATATTCTTTTGTTTGAATTTCTCCGAGCCTGCCCCGGTTCATTTTGACAAAACCCTCCGCCGTTATGTCGGCAAGGGTAGTCCCGGAGCCTTTGATATATATAAAATTTTCGTCCTTAAAGGAGGTGTTGCCGCCGCCCGCGAGCACATATTCCGGGTTGCTGCCGTATTTGTTTGAAATCGCGACAATAGTCTCAAGCATAATAAAAATTCCTTTTTATTGATTTAGAAAAATAAAGATAAAATGTCATCGTTTTTCGCGTTCATGATGTAGTCGTTGATGCTGATTTCCGAAATAGCATTATAAAGTGCGTTTTCCTCGTGCTTAACACCTACAAAATGATTCTCAAGCTCACAAATATCTTTTTCGCCGAAAAAATCACCGGAAATTTTAATCTCTTTAATAATTCCACCGTTAATGTTAAGGCTGACAGAAACACCTCCAAAATCAAAACGGGCTGATTTATTATAGCTGAATTTCGGCGACTGACCGAAATTCCAGTCCCATGTAGAATATTTTTCGCGTCTGAGCGTTTCAATTTTTTCAAAGTCGCTCTCAGCGAGCGGATAATCCTGAGCGTCAACACGGGAGCGGATAAAATCGATAAGCTGAGTAATCGTAATGGGCTTTTCGAGGTGTGAATTTATTGTTGTCACACGGCTGGCAACGGATTTCACTCCCTTTGAAACAATTTTCGCACTGTCAACTTTCAGTGCGTTTGAAAGAACATCTTTATTTGTTCCAAGCATTAAAGTGCCGTGATGAAGAACCCTTTTGCCGACGATAGTCTGAGCATTGCCCGAGAATTTTTTAGTGTCAATCGTGAGGTCGTTTCTTCCTGATAAAACCGCGTTTACACCAAGCCCTGCGAGGGCTTCGATTATCGGAGATGTAAACTGAGCGAAATCTATTTTTTGCGAATCGGAATTTTTTATAAAGGTGAAATTCAGGTTTTCACTGTCATGGTAAACCGCGCCGCCGCCTGTCAGACGGCGAACGACGGATATATTATTCTCTCGGACATAGTCAAGGTTAATTTCAGCAAGCGTGTTCTGATTTCTGCCGACAATTACCGCGTTATGGTTAACCCAAAGCATGAAGATATCTTCAACGGTATTCATTAAAAGATATTCCTCTGCGGCGAGGTTATAGTCCGCTTCAGTTGTAAAGAGACGCACATATTTCATTTGCTCAGACTCCTAATTTATTGCGTCTGATGCATTCAAGCTCTGTAAAATTCTCTGTTGACACATGACCCGTCAGCGGTAAAATTTTCTGGTCAATAGCGTCAAGAATCCATGAAGCATGCGGGAAAAATGCATCCTCAAGCTCAAAGCAGGGTGTAATCCAGTTTCTAGCGCCGATGACCACCGGCGGAGCGTCAAGGTAGTCAAAGCAAAGCTCTGTTATCGTCTGAGCCATATCTTGCAAAACGCTGCCGCGAGCGCAGGCATCACTGACAAGCACGATTTTGCCTGTCTTTTTCACAGACTCAACGATTTTTTCATAATTAAGCGGAGTAATAGAGCGGGCATCAATGATTTCAGCGGTCAAATTATACTTATCCCTGAGGGTATCCGCCGCCTTGAGTGCCTCATAAAGCGAGGTGCCGACGGTTAAAATAGTTAAATCCTTGCCCTCTCTTTTTATATCAGGCTCGCCGATTTCAATTTCGTAATAATCCTCCGGCACACCTTCTTTATGGAACTGCTCGCCAATATCGTAAACGCGCTGGCTTTCGCAGAAAATAACCGGGTCTGTACCCGCGAGAGCCGCGTTCATCAAGCCCTTTGCGTCATAAGGAGTGACCGGGAAAACAACCTTTAGCCCCGGGATATGCGCCATCAGAGCAGTCCAGTCCTGTGAATGCTGGGCGCCGTATTTCGAGCCTATCGAAACGCGCAGCACGAAGGGCATCTTTATAATTCCCGCGCTCATGCTCTGCCATTTCGACATTTGATTGAAAATCTCATCGCCCGCGCGACCGATGAAGTCGCAGTACATTAGCTCGGCGATTACCCTGCCGCCGGACATAGCATAGCCGACAGCCGAACCCACAATTGCAGCCTCGGAAATGGGTGAGTTGAATAATCTATGATAGGGAAGAGCCTCGGTCAAGCCGCGATAGACGGCGAAAGCCCCGCCCCAGTCTCTCACGTCCTCACCGTAGGTAATAATTGTCGGGTCTTGATAAAACTTGTCTCTGATAGCTTCAAAAATTCCGTCACGAAGCTGATAAACGGTGTTTTTCGAAGCTGGCTTGCCGTTTTCATCATAGGCAAAGCGGACTTTTTTCGCGAGCTGCTGTGAACGCGGGTCCTCTTTATATGGCAGGAGAGTCTCCGGTGTCCTATCCTCCATTTTTTCCTTTTTTGTATTCGAGAACATAATACTTTCAATCGCCGCGGGATTTTTCATGAGATTCATCCTTGGTGAAATTTCGCCGTCTATAGCAAGGCGGCATATTTTCGTCATCAAAGACTTTACATCCTCGCGAATAGCTGCGAATTCTTCAGTTTTCGAAATTTTACCGTTTACAAGCTTGCTCTCAAAGGCGGCAAGCACATCCTGTGTTTCCCATGCGTCCATTTCCTCCTGAGTCCTGTAAGAAGAGGAGTCGGAGGGGGAGTGCCCTGCCATGCGGTAAGTCATAATATCAAGCAGTACAGGACCTTCGCCTTTCAGGAGAAGCTCCTTTTTACGGCGCATGCAGTCAATAACAGCAAGAGGATTATAGCCGTCGATACGTTCCGCGTGCATCTGATTCGGCGCGACACCTGCGCCTGCTCTCGCGAGCATATCATAGCCCATAGTCTCACCGCGTGTCTGTCCGCCCATGCCATAGTTATTGTTGAAGAAGTTAAAAATAAGCGGCAGACCCTGATTATACGGCGGCTGCCAGAGCTGTTTTATCTGATCCATGACCGACATCATCATAGCCTCCCAAACAGGACCGCAGCCCATGGAAGCGTCGCCGATATTGCAGATGACTATTCCTTTTTTTTGGTTGACACGCTTGAAAAGAGCGCTTCCCAGAGCAATTGTCGCCGAGCCGCCGACTATCGCATTGTTCGGATAAATACCGAAGGGGGTAAAAAAGGCGTGCATTGAGCCGCCAAGCCCCTTATTGAAGCCGGTTTCACGGGCGAAAATTTCTGATAAGGCGCCGTAAATCAAAAATTCACGGGCGAGAGTTTTCGCGCTTGTCTTGTCGGCGGTTTTTTCAATTGCCTTTAGCACCGCGCCGCCGAAAAATTCTTCCATAACCTCCATAAGCTCTTTTTCGCTGAGCTTGTCGATAGCCGAAAGACCCTTCGCGAGAATTTCGCCGTGGGAGCGGTGGGAGCCGAAAATGAAATCGTCAACACCGAGAATATATGACTGCCCGACTGCCGAAGCCTCCTGCCCTAGCGAGAGGTGCGCGGGGCCGGGATTATTATATTCAACTCCGTTGTAAGCGTTTGTTGTCTTGATGGAATAAAGCATCGTTTCGAACTCACGAATGACGAACATATCATGATATATCCGCATAAAATCGTCTTTTTTATAAAGCTTTTTTTCTTCTGCCAAAGATTTGTTATATTGGCAGACATCAATGTCGTCAAAGTGGATTTTTCCCGGCATTCTCAGGAGTGCGGGATCGACAAATTGAGATTTTGGCATATATATACATCCCTTTCAAAGTAAAAGTAAGACTAATTTATATTAAAAATAGCTTCTCTGATTATTTCGCTGACAGTAGGATGCGGGAAAATTATTTCCTTCGCGTCTGAAATTCTCATCTCAGTTTCAACCATAATTCCCGCCGCTGTAATCATTTCAGAGGCGTAAGAGCTGATAATATGAATACCCAAAATTCTGCCGTCCTTCGCGTCCGCAATAACCTTGCAAAGCCCGTCATCGCTTGTGTTTTCCGCAACATATCTTCCGGAATAGAACATTGAAACCTTGCCGACCTTAATGTCAATTCCTTTTGCCCTCGCGCTTTCCTCTGTTTCGCCGACATTTGCCACCTCCGGATAGGTGTAGATAACAGACGGCACGGCTTCATAGCGCATAATATCCTTCTTGCCAAGAATATTATTCACCGCAACCTCAGCCTCGCGGTAAGCGGTGTGAGCCAGCATCGAATAACCGTTTACGTCGCCCGCGGCATAAACTCCGGCAATATTAGTCTGCATTTTTCTGTCTGTTTTAATCGCGCCTTTTTCGCAGTATACTCCGATATTCTCAAGCCCGAAGCCTTCTGTAACAGGCTTTCTGCCGATAGAAAGCAGTACATTCGTTGCCTTTATTTCGTGAGATTTCCCGTCAATTTCATATACCACGGAATTTGATTTTATCGCTGTAACCTTGCTCTTAAGGTGGAACCTTATACCCTTCGCGGCATATAAATTCTGCAGCAGCTGTGAAACTTCTGTGTCTGTCGCGCCGGCAATTTTTTCAGCCATTTCAACAACAGAAACATGAGAGCTGACAGAATTATAATATGACGCCATTTCGAGTCCTATAACACCGCCGCCGATTATTGTAAGCTTGTCCGGCACAGCTTTGAGATTCAAAATCTCCCTGTTTGTCATGACAAAACCGGATTTCAAGCCCTCCTTAAGCCCCGGAATCGGAGGGACAACAGGCGCGGAGCCGGTTGCGATAAGTAGCTTTTTACCTGTGTATTCTGTGTTATCGGCAACAACCGTAAAGCCCTCAACGCTTCTGCCGGTGATAAATCCGTTTTTTTCGACAAGTGTAACCTTGCTTGAACGCAGTGCCGCACGAACGCCGTTAACAAGGGTTTTGACTACTTTATTTTTGCGGTGAATAACTGCCTTCTGGTCGATTTTCGCCGCTGCTCCGATAACTCCGAAATCCTTAGAATGCTTTGAGTAGTCAAGGATTTTTGCGCTGTTTAAAAGTGTTTTTGAGGGGATACAGCCTTCATTTAAGCAAACTCCGCCTATATTGTGTTTCTCAATCAATACAACGCTAAGACCCGCATGTCCGGCTCTTTCAGCCGCGAGATAACCGGCAGGTCCCCCGCCGAGGACAATCAAATCATATATCAATATTTCAGAACCTTTCATATTGAATTCAAAGCAAGCAGGAAGGTAAAATTTTCGAGATTCGCGACAAGGTCTTTTAAAAACCGCGCAGCCGGTGCGCCGTCAAGCGCTCTGTGGTCAAAGGTCAGCGAAAGGGTCATAGCGCTGTAGGGCTTGACTTCGCCGTCAATCATTTTTACTCTTGTCTCAATAGTGTTAACCCCGAGAATGCAGGTCTGCGGCGGATTTATAACAGGTGTGAAGGATTCAATGCCGAGGGTGCCGAGATTGGTGACAGTGAAGGTCCCGCCGCTTGTGAGGTCCGGCGAAATGCTGCCTGAAACAGCAGTTTCAGCGAGCTCCTTCGCCCTTTTTGAAAGCTCAAAAAGCGAGAGCTTATTCGCGTTAAACAGGGTTGGAACGACAAGCCCGCGCTCAGTGTCAACCGCCATGCCGATATGGGCATTTTTGAAAAGCCGCATTTTATCCTCAAAATAATTCGCATTTACCTTTTCATGGTTTAAAAGCGTTCTTGAGCAGGCATAAAGAATTATATCGTTGATTGTGATATTCGGCAGACCCAGTCGCACCTTCGAGGATTTCATATAAGCTCTGAAATCGTTGATATTAGTCATGTCAAAGGAGGAGTTAAGAGTGAGCTGAGCCATTGTCGAGAGCGAGGTGTGCATTGCGTTCGCGATAAGCTTCCGGATATTTGTGTTGGGTACTTCAGTATAATCCGGCGCATTATCGTCAGCCAAAGGTGATTCATTTCCGGGCGTGTACGCGCAGACATCGCCGGTTGTGATTCTTCCGCCGATTCCGCTCCCTTCGATATTTCCGGAAATTGATTTATAGCTGTCAAAAGCCGCCATAGTTGATGTGAAACCTTTATCTATCATTGCTTTTATATCACGCTCAATAATTCTTCCGTCCGGTCCCGAGCCGCCGGTTTTGGAAATATCAACGCCTTTTATCTCAGCGAGATTTCTCGCGCGCGGAGAGATTTTGAGTTTTTCTCCGGCTTCACGGACGGCAACGGCAGTAACAACAATTTCTTCAACTTTCAATGCTGTAGTTTCGTCACAGACTCCTGATTTTTCATCCGGCTTCTTTAATTCGTTATTCGGGTTAAATTCCGCCGTGTCCTCACCTGCCTCACCGATTACGCAAACATTCGTTAAGCAGGGGACATCGTCGCCCTCCTCAAAAAATATATCCAGCAAAATGCCGCCGGCTTTCGCGTTTTCGGTGAAGGTAGCCTTGTCCGTTTCATAGGTAAAAAGCTTGTCGCCGGGGGTGATTTTGTCCCCCTTTTGTTTGTGCCATTTGCCTATAATGCAGCTCTCAACGCTCTGCCCCTGTCTTGGCATAATAACAGGTGTCGCCATAATATCATCAATCCCTTTCATCAGTTAGCTCACTTATAATGCTCAAGCAATATTTTTTCAGCCTCGCCGCACCAGAGCATGTTATTATTTTTAACCGCTTCAAAAAGCAGGGCGAATAACGGCTCAGTTTTACCTTTTTCCTCAAAATCCAGGATTGCGGTAAGCGGCATATCAATATGAGTGTAAATCAGCTTTTTCCCGCCGGGGATTTTCGTGAGGTTCAATGTGGTTTCGATAACCGCGTCAAGCCCGCCGATATGTGTAACCATCGCAGCTGGATTAATTCTCTCGTTATTCATTAGATTGATTGCTTCAATCATATCCTCTGTGTTGCCCCCGCTGGTACCCACAATATGTGTCGACATATAATGCGCGTTATAAAAGTTAAAAAGCGCGGAAAACTCAGGGTCGGTGGGACCGGCAAAGAAATTCAGGCAGCCGTCTCTCGCGAGAACAGCGTCACCAAGCTCGACGACACTTTTCACCGGAGCATAAACAAAAACATCGTCAAAGCCGCCGTCTGAAAGTCTCAGCAGCTCTTCCTTCGCGTCAACAACACTTGTGTTCAGATAAACAAGCTCAACCCCGTTTTTTCGCGCGTCCTCGACAGTGAGCACCTTGCTTGCCCGCTTCAGCTTAGCGTCATCAATGTCCGTGACGACAAGCAGGGAAGGTTTTCTCTCGCAATGCAGAGCGTAATCCACAGCGCCGAGTCCCATCGGTCCCGCGCCAGCGAGGAGTGCCATTTTTGAGCGGGGAGCAATGCCCATCTTATGGATATAGCAGCCGTTATCAGTATGATAATTGGCATGAAAACCACCTATTATACAAGACATCGGCTCAGCTAGAGAGCCGTAAAAATATGTGTCGCTCTTATATTCAAGCAGGCAGTTCATCTCCATGAATTCGCTTGGAATAATGATATAAGTAGCGCTGCCGCCGATATGCGCGTAGGAATAACCGGGAGCGTTCAGCGAGCCCTTGTAGTTGATGTTCGGCTGAATTGAAAATTTTTGCCCCGGTGAAAATTTTGCCTTCCATTTTTCGCCGACCTCGATAATATCACCGCAAAACTCGTGACCTATTATCACGGGATTATTCGCGACATCGTCAGGCACCCTCTTATGAAAAGCACCCTGATGTGCGGCTTTATAGCTTGACATGCATATGGAATCAGAGACTACACGCGCGAGAATCTCATCTTCTTTAATATGTGGTAATTCAAATTCTTCAAGGCGAAGATCACACTTGCCGTACAGCCTGACAGCTTTTGTTAACATATCTACTATTCCTTCCGGTAAAATGAATTGAACCCCTCCCTAACCAAATAACCGTTTTTTCCGGCCGGAAGAGGGGTCAATCAATATAATATATATAATAACAGATTTTTACTAAAAATCAAGCGTATTTGCCATGAAAAAAGCCAACTGCTTAAATAATACGCTTATTTTTTAACCATTGCCTCAAGAGAGTCATACATTTCAATCAAGAAACCGACATCAAAGCCGTAATTCGGAAGAGCTTCAATCAGAGACGTGAGCAGACTCAGAAGCATATTAATAATGTTTTCCAAAACATATTCCTTCTTTCAAATAATTTATTCAGACAGCCAGCCGGAAACTATATCCCAGAGATTTTCAGCGACACCCTGATTTTCTTTACCGAGCTTTCTCCAGCTCCAGTAATTCGGCGGCAAAACATATAAGTCCAGCTTCTCAAATTCTTCAGCGGAAACATATTCACCTGTTTCGCTGTGATGAATTATTCCGAGCTCGTTAATGTCGGCAAAGAGCTGTTTTGAAGCTGCTTCCCATGTTGAAGGGATTTTTACCCGAGCAAATTCACCGATGAAATTGTCGGCTTTCCAGGTTCTCCATGAGAGCTGCGAGCGTCTTAAGTTAGTGATTTGCCAGTCAATATCAGTCGCCGCGAGAGCATCCTCCCAGAGCTTGTCAACATAGCTGACCTGAGCCCTGTTCATAACCAAAAGACCGGGGGAGTTGGCGCTGTTCATGCAGTAGGAATGCGTCTGAACGCCCATAAAAGTCTTGCCTGTTGCCTCTTCGGAGAGGAAGCGGATATATTCCCTGATATACTGCCAGCCTTCGCCGTAATAATTCTCTAGGAAGTCTCTCATGACCTGCTCAAGGTCGAGGTAGGGATCCCAAAGGAGTTTGGCGTAAATATAGTTGTTAAAGACAAAAAAGTTTCCGTCACTGTAAGCGTTAGAGCAGTTAAACAGCCCGATTGCGTTATTTTCGTAGTAGAATTGGATATTTGGCTGAAGCGCTGCCCAAATGGGGTATGGTAGACCGTATTCGCTGTAAGTCATGGGATATTCAAAAATCATGATATTGTTCGCGACCTCGCCCCAGGCTTTCAGCTGAGAGACCGAGTCAATATTACGCGAGCCCGTGCACTCAACAAGAGGATGCGAATAGCACATAAGAATCGGGCAGTAATAAATGAGAATCTTGTCATCAACTTTGCATTTCGGCGCGTCAACGGTTGAGGCATAAGCGAATGTAACAATTTTAGTGTTGTTATCGGGATTTTCAAGATTCATAGCTTCGGCAACCTTGTTTAAAAGGTGGATAAGAGTTCCTGAAACAGCGCCCTCCTGCTCATAGATTTTTTGGCACTGCTCACAATAGCAGGTTACACTGCTGTCATTAAGTCCCATATGGAAGGACTCAAGTGAGGGATTTGCGCGTAGCTGGTTAAGCCCGTATTCAATATAAAGCCTAGTGACTTCCGGATTTGTCAGGCAGGGATTATTGCGGTCGTAGGTACCGTCCTTCTGAAGGGCAAAATATTCCGGATTGGAATCATAATAAACAGAAGCAGGCACAATAAGCTCTGCGGAGTGACCGGGAGCATAGGATATATATCCGCCGTATTCCTCAGCCGCGACTGAGTAAGCAAGTCCGTTGACCCTGTTGGCAAGGGCGTAGTCGACATCGACAGAGGTCATTGAGGCTATAATAGTCGGGCAGCGGAAGGAATAAGCCGGTACTTCGGTCTCGTCAATTTCGAGTGGAACCGCCAAAATTTCCTGCTGCGGAATCACTCGAACCTCTGAGGACAGCCAAAGGCAGCCACAGAATTTTTCTAAAAAGTCAAATACCCCGTAAAGAGTGCCGCGTTTTTCACCGCCGGCTATGACGATGCTGTTACCGACAGTCTTAATGATAAAACCGTCGTCACCGAGCGCAGCGCGGTCAACAACATAGTCGCCCGCAGATTCGCGTGAGGTACGCCCGATTATGAATTCAAAATCAGTCGCAGCAGAAGAATCGTCAACTATCGGCAGGGTTGCACCGCTGATTTGAGCAAGGTAGTCCTGCAGCTTGAGTGCAGCGGTTTTCTCCGGTTCAGAAGCATTTGCGCCGCGTACAATTACGTACGGGCTCTCATCTTCATTGGCGATGTCCATCGTCGGAATGTCGATTAGTTCGTCCTCAATGGTTTTACTCTCGAAGGGCTTCATTGAGCCGCCGAAACCGAAGGACATTGAAAAAATCATCATTATTGCCATGAAAAACGAAATTATTTTGCTTGGCAATGCGGACAGCTGTGCTATAAAATTCATAAAATACCCCCTAAAATTTTACATCTGATTAATTATATACATAAAACAGCTTGTTTTGCAAGCCTTTCAGGTAAAATAATTTACTTTTTTTCATAGATTTGAATAAAAAATTACATAATTTGTAATATCTGTTGTGTAATTTGTTTTCATTTGCTATAATATAAAATAGGCTTGGCTTACCTAGCCCATATCTTAAAACTAAAGAAAAACAAATACATAAATGGCGGTGTCAGAAAATGACTAATAAAGACAGACAACGAATAAGGTCACTGGCGCAAAAACAACTAGAGATAGCTAATTCGTCGCAAAATATACGCAATGTTGAGCTTTGGAAGCGGCATGCATGTTTTAAAAGCGAGCGTCCTCCGATTCATATTGAGGTGGGCGCCATTGGTCAGGAGCTTATCGTACCCTTTATGCAGTGTGAGGATACAGCTGCGCGCGCAATTGAGCGCAGTATCATTCAGAACTTTGTTAATGCCGAAACTGTCGGAGACGACAAGCCTGTCCCGCCGTATTATCAGATAGGTTATCAGATATGGTTTCATCTTTTCGGCTATCAGATAAGCAACGAGGTGCTGAAGGACAAAAACGGTGTGGAGCTGGGGCATAAATACGGTCATGTAATGAATGACCTGCACGAGGATTTCAGCATGATTCTTCATCCGTCTGTTTACGGAGCGGACAGAGAAGCCACAATGAGGAAAAAAGAGGAGCTCGAAGAGCTTTTCGGCGACATTTTGCCTGTAAAGCTTACAATGGGCAGTCTCTATGCGGCTCCGACACAGAAAATTGTGCATCTCATGAGCATGGAAAAGATGTTCTGCGCGATGATTGACTATCCCGATGAATTTAAGACCCTTATGAAGAGGATAGAGGATGATTACATCGAGTATTTTCGATTTTTGGAAGCGGAAAAGCTGCTGCTGCCGACTACCTCTTATGAGTGGCTGTCTCATGGGTCTTTCTGTTTTTCTCACGAGGAGCCGAAAAACGAACCTCCGCTGCTAAGTGACGTTTGGGGAGGCATGGATTCGCAGGAAACTGTAGGCATTTCGCCGGAGATGTTCAATGAATTTATTTATCCATATTATAAAAATATCAGCAATCTTTTCGGCAGGCTTTCATATGGCTGCTGTGAGCCGGTCAATACCTTCTGGGACGACATAAAAAAGCTGACAAACCTGAGAAAGGTATCGATTTCACCCTGGTGTGATGAAGATTTTATGGCACAGGAGCTCAGAGGTAAAGAGATTGTTTATTACCGCAAGCCCTCGCCGAACTATCTCGGTGTAGGCACGAAACTTGATGAAGAGGCATTCAGAAAGCATATCGAAAAAACTGTAATAACAGCGAAGGGATGTCATCTCGAGATAGCCCAGCGCGACCTCTACACTGTAAATAACGACATCCCGAAGGTGCGCAGATATGTTGAGATAATCAGGGAGGCAATAGAAAATCATTGGGTTCCGGCTTAATAGAAGTCATCCTTAAGCAGTTGAATTAGCTCAGCTTTTTTGATTCGTTTTGAGGCGTATTTTATCGCAAGATATATTGTTAAAATAAACATTGAAAACGAGGCGACGAAGGATATTGCCGAGGCTGTTACCATTGTGCCAACTCCGCGAACCGTGAAATACA
Source organism: Oscillospiraceae bacterium (assembly GCA_031551635.1). Lineage (GTDB taxonomy): Bacteria > Bacillota > Clostridia > Oscillospirales > Acutalibacteraceae > JAVBNH01. The sequence goes on from JAVBNH010000010.1 coordinate 40,151, forward strand.
GTATACCGGTGAACCATATCTGCACTATAAAGGTGAAAAAAACCGTAACAACCGAGCAGATTATGCCCTCCATTTTTATTGTTCTCGCAAGTGTTTTCATTGAGGTTCCGATGGATTTTATTATCGCGTAATTTCCGAGATTCGAGTTAATATTTGTGATAACGGAATTAAAAGTGCTGACGAGGGAAACAATCGCTATAAGCCCGGCGGCGACCATGAAATATACCTCGAGCAAATAAGTCATTTCTATAGTCTTTTTTGATTTTTCAAGTCCCTCTTGAGACAGGGTGGCGTCGCCTTCGTTCTCAGTTTGCGTATCCGTTACCGCTGTTTTGTAATCATCAAAAATGTCAGCGTTGTAGTTTTCGACTATATTGAAGGATATAAAACTCGCGAGTAGTATAATTACATAGACAAGTGTCAGGAATGAAATCATCAGATGCTTGAAAATGTTTGACTGGTAATTCTTTGCCGCGAGGTAGCCGGAAATCCCCCACATTTTCAAGGTGGTAGGTGTGACTGTAAACGCAGCTATACCTTCGTCGTTACCGCCTTTCCTGCCGACAAGTGTAACAATTGAGTTTCTGTCAAGCTTCTTGGAAGCTTTTTTTGTGCAGCGGTAGGTATAGAGAAAAATAACGGCGACGGATATAATTATCGCAGTAATTGAAATGCTGATTTTAAGCGGGAAGTCGAAATTTTCGAAATCGGATGTCAGGCTGGAAAACAGCAGCTTCATAAGCGAGCGTGTGGCAATTATTTCAATAATTCCTGCGACAATACCTATCGGAATTGCAATCATGCACAGGTAAAGCACCTCATAGTTTTCAGCCTTTTTAATATGTTTTTTTGACGCGCCGACAGCAAGAAGAAGCGCGATAAACCTCTTTCGTTCCTGCGTATTTATTGAAAAAACGCTGCTTATTGTGATATAGGCGATAAAAAATGTTACCAGTGCGATGATTATCAATATAATCGGAATATTTTCAAGCATTGACTGAACCGAAAACAGGAGTGAGCCGTCCACCGCGTCGGGATTTTGCTCCGCGGATATAGGATTACCCTCAGAGTCAAGCGGAACCTCAGAGACCATGGCGTTAAAAACCTGCATAAGGTTAAAAATGCCCTTGAGCTTGCTCGCCGGCTGAGCGTTTTCCGACAGCTCAACACTCATCTCACCCATATAGTTGTATGTAGTCATAAACAGTGAAACAGTTGACATCAGCATCGAAAAAGCGAGAATCAAGCTCAGCAGGAGAGTGAGAGTTTCGGTTTTATTATGCAGCAGCTTCTTTTTCACCAGCTGCGGAATATCCTGCATATTCATTTCTTCAGGAGATTTTTTTCCGTAAAGCGCTGTTTTTAACAAATCCACAATAACACCCCCTCCTCAGGAATATGTATCGGAAATAATTTTGCCGTCAGAAAGCTCAATTATTCTGTCTGCGCGGCTTGCGATTTTTTCGTCATGGGTGATTATTATCAGGGTTTGCTTGAATTCGGTATTTGAACGCTTGAGGAAATTCATGACCTCATTAGTGTTTGCGCTGTCGAGGTTTCCTGTAGGCTCGTCGGCAAGAAGAATGCTCGGATTATTCATCAGCGCCCGTGCGATAGCGACACGCTGCTGTTGTCCGCCGGAAAGCTGATTCGGCAGGTTTCTGACCTTTGCGGTAAGGCGAATCATCTTTAAAAGCATTCCGAGTCTTTCCTCATCGATTTTTTCACCCGCCAGCATTGCCGGAAGCATTATGTTTTCCTCGACATTTAAAACCGGAACAAGATTAAAAAACTGATAAATTAAACCGACCTTCATGCAGCGGAAATGAGCAAGCTGCTCATCGTCCATTGAATAGAGGTCGGTATCGTCAACAAAAATTTTGCCCTTCGTCGGCTTGTCAACGCCGCCTATGACATGCAGTAAAGTGGATTTTCCGGAGCCGCTGGAGCCGATTATCGCGACAAATTCGCCTTTTTCGATGCTTAGCGAAACATCGTCAAGCGCGTGGACAGCTGCCTGACCGCGCCCGTATGTTTTCGAGACATGCTCAACTTTTAAAATCGACATGAAATTATCCCCCCTGCTGATATATAATATGCTTATATGTTGATAATTTACCATAATAATAAAAAAATGTCAAATATCTAAAGGTGCTTTATTTGCTTTTTTTTGATAAAAGACTGTACATAGCAAGAGATTCACAGCATTTGTTTTCATCAGTTATTACATGTCATTTTATATAAAAATTTAAGTTTGATAATGATGCAAAACGATTTTTTTTGTTAAAAACATATAAATAATGCTAGAATCCTCGAATGTATGTTTGGTTTACGGTATGTTAATATTTGTATGTTAAATATGCAATAATTATATATAAAATATTCTTTAATTGTTCATACTAACGTACTATCAACACAATAGGAGTAGCGTATCATATAAGCAAGCGAACAAGATTTTTACTTCAACAATTCCTTTTCATTTTATTTTCTCTTCCCCAAAGGACAGCACGGGTTTTATAACCCGTGCTGTCCTTCTTTTTAGACATTAGACATTAGATATTAGATATTAGACTTTTGATGCTTAGATGTTTGCTACCTTTAGAACGCCCCATTTTCCGTCTTTTTGAACCCATGCCAGACCTTCGTAAGCGGGCAACGCATTATCGTAAATAAAGCCGATAGCTTTTTTCCCTTCCTTATTGATAAACCCCCATTTACCGTTTTTGCAAACAGGCGCAACACCGCAGGAGAAAATTCCGACATCATCATAGGATTTTGCGCCGACTGTTTCACCCTTCAAGTTGACAAAACTCCATTTGCTATTCAACTTAACACATGCAATATCCTCAGACATTGCCTTATAATCATCATACAGAGTGTCATTCACAGCTTTTTCACCGTCAAAAATAATAAATTTGTCGAATTTATCAAATGTCGGGAAACCATCGTTTACATTTTCATCAAGCTTGTAATTCTTTATTTGTCTGCACACTGACGGTTTGTTAAGTTTTGTAAACTCCCCCATACCACTCCTCAATGTTGTTTTTAGTTCCGTGTTATAATAAACTTCACTCGGCAATCCGCAATGACCTCCTTTGTCCGGCACTTCTCCATCGGCATTATAGGATTTTTCCATATTGGTTTGAAATTGAAGGCAGATACTGCACCATCCGAAAAATTCTGTGTCGACAGGGATAATAATTTCCCCTTTATGATTTATTGCGCCGGAGCCGCTGTCATCTGTGAAGCACATAAGTCCGAAGGCCTCTTTAGCGATGTTTTCATACATGACATCAATTTCCATAAGCTTTAGTTCTTTAAAAGTTTTTTGCGGACTTAGTGTCCAGTCACCGATTTTTGCAATATCAGCATCAACTGTAGTGGTTTCTGAAGAAACAGTGCTTTCCTTTTCGCCTCTATCATCATGGCAGGAGCAAAGACTTAGAAGTGATACAACAGCGATAATGGATGCTGTGGTTTTTACAAATCTGTTTTTCATCCTAAACACCTCGCATTTTTTTGAAAAATATTTTTCTTGTATAAACGATAACATATATAATTCCAAAATGCAATTACAGAAAGATGACAAATTTACTACATTTTGTAATATTTTCATGGAAATGTTAAAAATTGCAGATAAAATTGCTTGAAATCAAACAATTTTATCTGCAAATCAGATACATCTTAAAAACAGAGGTAATTAAGCCGTATTTCAGGCTTATCAGTTCAAAAATTCAAGCGTAGCAGCTGCGACATCCTTCGGGAAAAACTCAACAAACATATGGTTGCCGGGCATTTCAAGAAATACTGCTTGCTCCGGAAGGAGAGGCTGCAGCCTCGCACTTGAATCGGGAGTAACGATATTATCTTCCTTTGCGACACAGTGGAAAACCGGAATAGTCAGGGCTTTTACTTTCTGCATGTCGACGCCGTTAGTACGGGTGTTCATATAAACCAGACTCATTCCGGTATTTTTAATCTTAAACGGCTCAATATGCTCAGTCATATCATAACCGCTCGGGAAGCCGATTTGGGTTATAACCGGATTTCTGATAAAATCAAAACCGACAAAAAGGAGAGCCGCGGAAAAGAAAAGATTCATCAGCCAGCCCTGAACAGGCATAAAGAAATCACTCAAGGCTGAGCTTTGCTGCGAAGAACCCGCTCCCGCTGCAGGAGCGTATAAAAGCAGGGTTTTTACGCTTTCGGGTGCGGTAGTCGCGACGCTCAGAGCTGCGCCGCCGCCCATTGAGTGCCCCGCGACAATCCATTTTTCGCCCGGTGCGATTTCCTTCATGAATTCCCCAAGAAGAATTTCGCGGGAAATGCTTTTAAGGTCAGGTGTTTCGCGTGTTGAGTAACCGAAGCCGGGCAAATCGATTGAGTAGCAGTCATAGCCAGCCGCGGTCATTTCGGGGACGAAGCCCTCCCAATAATAGGTTGAGGACATAAAGCCGTGGACGAGCAGGATTTTATCCTTGGCTGTACCTTCAGCCGGAGCAAAACGGTAATGCAGTGAATAATCGCCGAACTCAAAGAATTCGCTGTTTTCAAAGGGTTTTTCGCTCACAACAGGTGTTGCCGCCACGACACTGAAGGTGCTTGAGAAAATCAATGCGAACACTAGAATCGCGGAAATGAATACTGATGCTTTTTTCATATAACCGATCCTTTCATATGTTTTTATCTATTATACTACATTTTATCGTAAATTTCAAATGTGATTTTTAAAAAAACAGAGCAGCCGGATTAAAGGCTGCTCTTCATTTTAAAGCTTAAACTGCTAATTGTTAAATAACTCTGACTCCTAAAACGCCCGCGATGGCTTGAATTTTCGCTGTAAATTCCGCCGCGTTGCCTTCGATGTCTATTATTGTATATGCTGCCTTTTTCTCAGCCGTTGCCTTTGCGAGAACCTTCGCGCCTTCGAGAGCCGCAATGATTTCACTTTCAACATTCTTCTCGCTCAGCACGCAGATTCTGCTGCCGGTGCCGCTTTTAACAAGCTCGAGATTCGGGAAGTTGACGCTGTTAAGAATTGTTCCCTGCTCAAGGAAAGCGCTGATTTCTGCAACCGCCATAACCGCGCAGTTTTCTTCGGATTCGGGGGTTGAGGCACCGAGGTGTGGAATCGCGATGACGCCTTCAACGCCGAGCTGGGCATCTGTGGGGAAGTCAGTAGCGTAGCTCGCGCAGCTTCCGTCTGCGAGCGCGGCGATTAAATCATCACTGTTGACCAGATCCGCTCTTGAGAAGTTCATGATACGAACGCCTTTTTTCATCACAGAAAAAGCGGCTTTGTTAATCATGCCCTTAGTCTCTGCTGTTGCAGGAGCGTGAAGGCTGATATAGTCTGCTTCAGCGAGAACAGTATCTTTATCGGCAAGGATTTTTACGCTTTTGTCAAGCTTTGAAGCAGCAGCGTCACTGAGATAGGGGTCATAACCGACAACCTTCATGCCGAGGGCTACAGCCGCGTTTGCGACAAGCAGACCTATAGCACCAAGACCGATAAGCCCGAGAGTTTTTCCGAAAATTTCGGGACCGACAAAGTTATTTTTGCCCTTTTCCACAAGAGCGCTGACCTCGTCGCCGCTGCCCTTGAGGTTATTGCACCAGCCGATAGAGGGAACAATTTTTCTCGAGGAAAGAAGCATGGCGCAGATAACAAGCTCCTTAACTGCATTCGCGTTCGCGCCGGGAGTGTTGAAAACCACGATACCCTTGGCGGTGCATGCATCAATCGGGATATTGTTTACGCCCGCGCCCGCTCTCGCGATAGCTTTCAGGCTTTCAGGCATAGTCATTTCATGCATTGAGGCGCTTCTGACTATAATCGCGTCCGGAGCGTCAAAGCTGTCCGCGCACTGGAATTTAGCCGCGTCAAAACCGCTGAGACCCTCGGCGGAAATTTTATTTAAGGTTTGAATTTTATACATTATAGATTAAATCCTTCCTGATATTGTTGATGTCGGTTATCGCGGTTATTTCAGGTTCTTGCTCTCAAAGGACTTCATGAATTCGACCAGTTTTTCTACGCCTTCAATGGGCATCGCATTATAGATGGAGGCTCTCATGCCGCCCACAGAACGGTGACCCTTGAGGTTTACGAAGCCCGCGGCTGTCGCGGCCTTGACAAATTTATTGTCAAGCTCTTCGTCGCCTGTTATAAAGGGGACGTTCATCAGCGAACGGTCCTCTTTGACGACTGTGCCCTTGAAAAGCTTTGAGCTGTCCAGGAAATCATAGAGAACCTTTGCTTTTTTCTCATTGAGAGCCTTCATAGCTTCAAGCCCGCCAAGGCTCTTTATCCATTCGAGCACAAGCTTGCAGATATAAATTGTATAGCAGGGAGGGGTATTATAAAGCGAATCATTGTCAGCCATAATTTTGTAATCGAACATTGTCGGTGTAATATCCCTTGCCTTACCGAGCATATCCTCGCGGATTATGCAGATGACAAGTCCTGCCGGTGCGACATTTTTCTGAGCGCCGCCAAAAAGCATTGCAAATTTTGAAACATCAAGAGGCTCAGAGAGGAAGCAGGAGGAAATATCAGCTATAAGCGGAACCTTACCTGTGTCCGGCAGCTCATGGAAAAGCGTGCCATAGATAGTGTTGTTCAGGCAGATATATGCATAGTCAGCCTCGCTGTCGAAATCCTCTTTTTTGGTTTTCGGAATATAGGAAAAGGTTTTGTCTTTCGAGGAAGCGACAACTCTCGCCTCGCCGTATTTTTTCGCCTCTTCATAAGCCTTTTGCGCCCATTGACCGGTGACTATGAAATCAGCCTTTTTCGAGCCGTTCATAAAGTTCAGAGGGATAGCAGCGAAATGAGCCGAAGCGCCGCCCTGAAGGAAGAGAACCTTGTAGTTGTCGGGGACATTCATAAGCTCGCGAACAAGAAGCTCCGCATCCTTAATGATTTTTTCAAATTCTTTTGAACGGTGAGACATCTCCGCGACAGATTGACCGCTGCCCTCATAATCGAGCATCTCTGAGGCTGCTTTTTCGAGAACCGAAACCGGCAGCATAGAAGGGCCTGCTGAAAAATTGTAAACTCTGGACATATTATCCAATCCTTTCTCTTGAGAGCATAAAATTCAAAGTAACAAAGGGTAAGTACCATAAAAACGTATGATATGCCCTCATTCTAAATCTTAAAACCAGTATACAATATTATACCTCATCTTGGCAATACGGAAAATGCTAAAAATTGGGGTGTGTTTTTATTAGTTTTTGGTGTTTTTTTTCTGAAGGCTTAATTGAGTGTACAGTGTACAGTGTACAGTGTACAAATATCGCTTATTTAAATTTAAAATTTTCCTTTTTCATTCTTCATTATTTCATTAGTACCTTATTGAGCTGAAAGCTCAATAAAAAAACAAGTCTTTGGTTGTGGGCTTGGCAATCCAATCCCACGTTAGTTAAAAGAAAATATTGTGATAAAAAATGAAGGCTGAAGAACAAAAAATTATTTAACAGAATTATCTGTACACTGTACACTGTACACTGTACACTAAAGATGTATTTGCCAGTTAATCGGCTCAAATCCGTTCAGGAGCAGGAATTGATTAGCCCGGGAAAAATGCTTGCAGCCCTTGAAAGCCCCGCCAGCTAAGGGACTCGGATGAGCGGCTGTGAGCACAAAATGATTCTCGTTTGTAATTAAAGCTTGCTTTGACTTCGCGTGATTCCCCCAAAGAAGAAAAACTATAGGCTCGCTTTTATTATTAAGCATTTTTATAACATTATCCGTAAAAATTTCCCAACCCTTGCCCTTGTGCGACATAGACTGACCCTCGCGTACGCTGAGAGTTGTGTTTAAAAGCATCACGCCCTGCCGCGTCCATTCGTAAAGACAGCCGTGCGAAGGCATATCGCCGCCGACGTCATCTATAATTTCTTTATAAATATTAACTAGAGACGGCGGAATCCTCACGCCGCGATTTACGGAAAAGGCGAGACCGTGAGCCTCGCCTTTCTTGATATATGGGTCCTGACCGAGAATAACCACACGGACATCATCAAATGCCGTGCATTTGAAGGCGTTAAAAATGTCGTTCATCTCAGGAAAAACATTAAACTGCCTATATTCGTTTTTGAGGAATTCACGCAGATTTTTATAGTATTCCTGCTCGAATTCAGCGCTTAATGTTTCGTCCCAGGAATTATTTAAATTTGCCATATGGAATATTATCCTGTTCTTTGAGTTTAACGACTATAAAATTTTTGTAATTTCCCAGTTGCCGTCATTGTTTTGAGTCATATGCAAGATAGTATCGCCGGGTATGCCGTTATCAGCGGAGGTTTTCCATGTCATGGACAGTGTGATAATTACGCTCTTTCCATCAATTTCGGATTTTTTTGTAATTTTATAATCCTGAACCCAAGGGCTGGAACCTCTTGAACCCCAACCAAGTGATCTATAAGTATCCAGCATTTCTTTTTTGCAGTTTTCACTCAGTAATCCGTATTGAAGAGCGCCGTTTTTCGGGTAATCACCTGAGTTCATCAGAGTTTGAGCGTATATTGCGGCGACCTTTTCAGGAGAGGTTCTGTCTAGTTTATTCGCGAAACGCTGTACTCCCCAGCCCCAAAACTCGATTTCTTCGTCAAAGGCTTGTATTTCGCCGCGCATAGACAGAATTTCTTCCTGCTGCATAGCGGCTTTGCTTTCAAGCTCCGAGACTTCTTGTTGCAGCTGAGCGATTTTTATGTCTTTCACTGTTTCTTTATTTTCTGAAGCGCAGCCGCAAATAAAAATAACTAAAAATAAGATTATTAAACCAAGTGTCAGCTTTTTCATTAGCAACTCACCTTTTTGAAAAATTAGAGCACAAAATCAAGATTATAATTATAATTTACAGAAGGTCTTTTGCCAGATTTTTCGCTTTAGGCAGAGCTTCAAGCAAGCCCTTCACAATCACAGGCGCGGCTTTCATAGCTTTGCCACCGTTGAAGATGTCAATAACCGCGTTAGCCATGTCATAGCTGAACAAACCGCCGGACTCATGTACAAAGGTACGCAGAGGCATTTCGATAAAGCCGATTGTAACCATATTAATGCTTGGGTCGTTCTGCGGAAGCCGTTTTAGAACAGCGTCATACACTCTTTTAACAATCTTGCCGCGTTTTTTCTCAAAAATATCGCCGAGTGTGCTGTTCAGGTGAAGCTTATCGTCAGGTTCATTGACAGCTTTCGGAAGATTACGCCCGAGGAGCGTCTCGAACTGCAGTGCCGGAATATTCGCAGTGTCGCCGCCGTAATACGCGGGAGCAGTTTTTCTGTAATCCGGAATTGCGGTATTTTCAAGAGTAGAAGTGACATTCAGCTTTGCCTCAAGCCTTATATCGCGGCTTGACGCGCCAATTAGAATGTCAAATTCGCCGCTCTCGACTTGCCAGTCATTAATCGCTGTGTTATAAAACGCGAAGGCTCTTTTATTAAGCTTAATCTCAGCTACAACACTCTGTCCGGGTTTTAGGAAGATTTTGCAAAAGCCTTTAAGCTCTTTTTCCGGGCGGAAAATTGTGCTAAGCGTATCCTTGATATAGAGCTGGGCTACCTCTGCGCCCGCGATTTTTCCGGTATTTTTAACCTTGAAGCTGACAGTCAGCTCATCGGTATCATTTATCGATTTTGAGCTCAGCTTGATGTCGGAATACTTGAATTCGGTATAGGAAAGCCCGAAACCGAAGGGGAAGAGAACATCTTTTTTTGCGCTGTCATAATAGCGGTAGCCGACAAAGACGCTCTCACGATATTCGACACTCAGGCGGTTTCCGGGATAGTTTTTATAGCAGGGGGTATCCTCAAGCGAAAGGGGATAAGTCTCGGCAAGCTTGCCGGAGGGGTTAACAGCTCCCGTGAGTATATCGGCGACAGCGCCGCCGCCCGCCTGACCTGTGAGATAGGCGTTCAGCACAGCCTTAACCTTCGGCAGCCACGGCATCGTGACCGGTGAGCCGCCCGAAAGCACGACTATAGTATTCTCATTCGCTTCGGCAACTGCTGTGATTAGCTCATTATGATTCTGCGGAAGATTCATGTGCTTGCGGTCGAAGCCTTCAGCCTCATACATATCGGTAAGACCAATAAAAACAACAGCCGCGTCCGCTGATTTCGCGAGCTTTACAGCGTCTGCTATAGTTCTCGAGGTGATTATATCGGTTTTATCGTCATAACCGGAGGAATACGAGCATTTAACGCCCAATGCACAAAGCTCGTCAAAGGCATTGTCAAGGCGTGCCGGGTTAATAAGAGAGCTTCCCGTACCCTGATAGCGCGGGTTTTTCGCCATCTCGCCGATAATCGCATAGTTTTTTGTTTTGTCAAGAGGAAGCAGATTGCCCTCATTTTTTAAGAGAACCATTGATTCACCGGCAATTCTGCGCGCAAGAGCGTGATTTTTATCCATATCACATTTATATTCGCGAAGGTTTTCCTTAGCCTTGAATATAACGCCGAGAAGCTCGTCAACTCGCTTGTCGAGAATATCCTCATCAAGGCTTCCGTTCTTAACTGCTTCAACAATATCTAGAGAACCAAGTCCTTTCGAGGAGGGCATCTCGAGATTTTGACCGGCGATAAGTCCCGGTACACGCTCGTCGTTCGCGCCCCAGTCACTCATTACGAAGCCCTGGAAGCCCCATTCATCGCGCAAAACCTTTTGCAGCAGCCATTCGTTTTCGCTGCAAAAAGTACCGTTGAGCTTATTGTATGCATGCATGACAGTCCACGGCTGAGCCTTCTTTACAGCGAGCTCAAAGGCGGTGAGATATATCTCTCTCAGCGCACGTTCGTCAATAACGGAGTCCCTCGACATGCGGTCCTTTTCCTGATTATTCGCCGCGAAATGCTTGAGCGAGGTACCCACACCCTTTGACTGCACGCCGTTAATAAAGCCTGCGGCAACCTCACCGGCGAGCTGCGGATCCTCAGAAAAATACTCGAAATTCCTGCCGCATAAGGGAGAGCGTTTGATATTTACGCCGGGACCCAGAACAACAGAAACCTTTTGCTCAAGGGCTTCCTCGGCAATAGCCTCACCCATTTCAAAAAGGAGCGCGGGATCCCACGAGGACGCTGTTGTGACCGCCGGTGGGAAACAGGTTGCGGGTGCTGAGGACAATGCTCCGATACTGGAATTACTCTCACCCACGGGTTTAACTGTTGCGTTGCGTATTCCGTGAGGACCGTCTGTCATTAGGATTGACGGAATTCCGTATTTCTCAAAGCCGTGAAGGTGCCAGAAGTCCTTCCCGTCGCATAGCTGCGCCTTTTCTTCAAGAGTCATTTTGCTGATAATTTCACCGTGTTTCATTATATCACTACCTTAATTGGATTCTGGATTCTAGATGCTGGATACTGGATATTTATTCAAGAATGTATTTGGCGTTTGACTTGCTCGACTTATACGCGGCTTCCATTGTTTCTGTCAGGGCTACCGCGTCCTCGATTGTAAAGGGTATGTCGTCAGTGTCATTTATGACCGCATTCAAGAAAATATTGATAGGGGAGTCGAGGGAATCGAGCGGATCCGGCTCCTCCCAGCCCTCGCCGTTGTTATAGCAAAGCTGATTCCCGGGACCGCCGCAAAAAATGCTTCCCTTCGTACCGGTAAATTCAAGCGAAGAGGGGTTATTGTCGCTGACAAAACCGGTTTCACTCACACCAATAGCTCCGTTCGCATACTCGAGCACCGAAACCGCGTTGTCCTCGACGGATTCAACCATATAATGAGTAAAGGTCGATTGTATAGCCTTAGGCTTGCCCATAAACCAGTTAAGCAGATACATCGGGTGCGCGCCTAAATCCATCATTGCGCCGCCACCGCAGGTAACTGGGTCATAAAAGCTCGCGGGCAGCCAGTTGTCGCTCGCGCCGGAGTGGGCGTTTCTCATTCTCGCGTAGGTCACCTCGCCGATAAGCTTCTCGTCAAGCGCTTTTTTAATCCACTGCAGGTCGCCCCGGCAGCGGAAGGGGAAAGAAATGCAAAATTTAATGCCGCTCTTTTTAACCGCAGCTTCGATTTTCAGCGCGTCCTCCTTAGTGAAGCAGAGAACCTTTTCCGTAAAGATATGGATGCCTTTTTCGGCGGCTTTTATAATTATTTCAGGGTGCAGATTTGTTGAGCTGGAAACAATTATAGCCTCTACTTCACTTGAGAGAAAGGTGTCATAATCCGAAAAATATTCACACTCGAATTTTTCCGCCGCCGCTCTACCAGCTTCCTCGTTTTCCTCCCAAAGTCTTGTGATTTTACAGCCCTCATTCGCCTTTACAGATTTCGCGTAGCCGTCAAAATGAACGTGCCACGCGCCTGCGAGACCTACTTTTAACATGGTATCATCTTCCTTTAATTTATTTTAATAAATCTCATTATCTAAATACGACAACAAAATAATAGACGGAACTTCATAATAGAAGCTGCTGTTGTAATCGTCGAGTTTTTCGCTGATGAAGGAGTTATATACATTTATAAGCGTTGTAATAATGTCTGTATTTTGCTCGCGAGCCGCACCGAGTATCAGCCGCTTGTAGACCTTTCCAATGTCCCAGTGTGAGGGAATAGAATATTGAGCCAGCGCGACATTGTCAAAGTCACCCTCCTGAAGCCCCGACTGTTCAATAAAATCCTCGCTGACCTCGTCAATATTGTCGCTGTGATATACATCCGCCAGCTCGTATATTTTAGCAAGCCGCTTTTTTCCGAGCGCATTCACGACATCCCTGCGGTGATTTTTTGTCTTTCGCGCGATATAATCTATCAGCGAGCAAAGAAAAAAAAGGTCGTTCGACTTTTTATCCTCTCTCCCTTCCATCTATATCACCTTCTCGCTTGAATAAAATTTAAGGCAGGAAATAGCTTTACTATTACAGAAGCAAATCTGATGAGTAGGGTACTTGAACCTCGCCATGACCCAAAATTGCTCTCTGGTAATATTACCGTCGATATAGTCAGAAATAAAATTAAAAATCTGGTCATTCGCCATTGCGCCGATTACAACATCATAGCCGTGTGGAATACCGTTTCTGCACCGGACAATAAAATCAAGCCATTCCTCGCTCATCTCTTTAAATTCAAGAATATGGAGTTTCTCGTCAAGCAACAGAGAATAAGTATTTATTACGGGTGTCGCGTAACGTTTAGCCCAGCGCTGTGCCTGCTCCTTAATGACAGTGCAATAAAAGCCTGCACCAAAATCTTTTGTTTTTTTCTTCATTATAATTTCAGGCTTTTGAATTTCGGTATAGCTTCCATGGTATACCATCATTTTACCCATAAACGCACCTCAAACTAGAATCAGGAATATATCGTCTTTTCACTGCATGAGTATTTATTATAAGCATCTACAGTAATGCTCATTAATATATCAGAATAATATTGTCCTTCAAGATATAAGCTGTTTTCTATGACAGATTCCTGAGTAAAGCCACATTTTTTATAGCATGCAATTCCGACCATTTTACCTTCAAGCTCAATCATCCATTCGTAAGGATTATTCGTCATATGACATCAATCCTTCACTTTCCTAATTTAAGCAGTCAAAATATCTTTATCGCATTTAATACTGTCCTCATAAACAGTATCGGGACAAATATCAATACAATTGTAAGGGTCGCGGGTATGCGAAATATCGAATGCTAATGTGCCGTTCATGATTGTACAAATTTCTTTAAACATATCATTGTCGTGGATTTCTGTAAACACCCCGGTTTCTTCCAATACCCATTTACAATCATATAGCTTAATTTCGCCATTGTCATAATATAAATAAACCTTAAAACCATCAATAGGTAAAACTTGATATAATTTTGGTCTGTCCATATTATTTATCTCCTAACTTAAGGGTTTGATTTTAGTAAATTCTTTTTTATTCCATATTTGTATTAATTCATCCTTATGAAGCTCATACCATGCTAAAACCAGCCTTGATTGCCTTGACGGTAAAGCTCCTTTTATAAATGAACCTTCATATAAGTCAAATATAGCTTCAATACCGTTATAATTTGCATGAAAATGAGGTGGATTATGCTCATTAAAGTACATTGTAATAATAATCCCCTCAAAGCGAGATATTTCAGGCATTTTTGTCACTCCAATCAAACAAGGTTATATCTTAATTCTAATGCGGATGCATGTATTCTCATTCACTCAACACAAGCGTTGCCTCTTCGCCGTCAAGCGCTTCAACATCCTTGAGCTTTTTTTGTATAATATTGTTTCTTTTTTCGGCGTCGTCCAAGGTTTTTCCCGCGGTCTCGATATTTCGTTTTGCCTTTGCCAGAAGCTCAGCGAAATTGTCATACTGCTTTTTAATCGCCCCGAGAAGCTGTCTTATATCATTCGCTTTTTCATTTATCGCGACTGCCCTGAAGCCCATCGCGAGGGAGTTCAGCAGGGCGGAAATAGTCGTGGGTCCCGCTATCATTATATTATACTCGTTCTGGATTTTTTCGCAAAGACCGTTTTTTGAGGTGATGACTTCAGCGTACAGTCCCTCAGTCGCGAGGTACATAATCGCAAAATTTGTCGTATAAGGAATATTGATATACTTCGTTATCTTTTTTGCGTCTTGCAAAACCCTTTGCTCAAGCGCCTTGCGTGCAATTTCAGTCTGAGCCGCGTCTCCGCTTTCCGAAGCCGAGCATAACCTGATATAATCCTCCATGGGAAATTTAGAGTCAATCGGCAGATAAATAAACCTTGCGCTGTCCTCATTCGAGGGAATTTTAACGGCAAATTCAACCTGTCCGTCAACCTCTGAGGATTTATAATTTTTAACATACATTCCCGGTATTGTCTGGTCAAGTATATTCTCAAGCTGAACCTCTGCCCAGGTTCCGCGTGACTTAACATTTGTCAAAACAGAATTAAGTGCTTTGACATTATCTGTCACGCCGCTTGAAAGCTCCTTCATCTCGCCAAGGGATTTGTAAAGATTTTCAAGCTGTTCTGAGACTGTTTTAAACGAAGAATCAAGCCTTGTCGTGAGAGTTGAGGTCAGCTTCTCGTCGACGGTTTTACGCATTTCCTCAAGCTTTTTTTCATTGTTTTCAATCATTTTCGAGATTGAATCGTTCATCAGTCTAGTTTGGCGTTCATTCTGCTCAATATTCTTGTCTCTGATGTTCTCGAGTGAATTTTTTAAAAGCTCTGAGAGTTTCAGTTGATTTTCAAGGTTATATTTTGTCATATCAGAAAGATTTCCGGAGATTGCCGTCATTTTTTTGTCCAGCTCATCCCTCAAGATTTTCTGGTCATTCTGAGTAAAATTCCTGTTTCTCGCGAATTCCTCCGCGACCTCTCTGACTATCCCGGAGAGCTTAGCGTCAAGCTCTTTCGAGGTTTCTCCCGAGCCTTGAGATTTTTTAATTCTAGAGAGCATAAAAATGGAAACAAAACCGAAAATAAGAGAAAAGAACAATATCGCATAAATAATAACAGAATCAATTGTATCCAATATCCCACCTCATTTTGAAAATATTATAGCATGAAAAAAAATGAAAGTCAAAGAATAAATGATACATTTGTTATTTTAAATAAACAAAAGTAATACTTTAATTTTGCAAAAAGCTTTAAATTGATGAAAAAGTGCTTATCCCGGAAAAGCATGAATATATATAGGTTAAATACGAATTTTAGGAAGGACTGGGATTATGAAAAAATTTTTAGCGGTTTTGCTCGTTTTGAGTTTGTTGGCGGCATCGGCACTTATTGTGATTGCTGATGAGAAGGCAATAGCAAACGAGGCGAAAGCGGCGATGGCTGACGTTTCAATGAAGGTCAATGTCAACGCGAAGGCAGCAGTATTAATGGAAGCAAACACCGGAAGAGTTCTCATGGCGTCGAAGGAGCACGACAAGCTTTTTCCGGCTTCGGTGACAAAAATTATGTCAATGCTTCTTGTATGCGAAGCGCTTGACGAGGGTAGAATAAAACTGAGCGACAATGTTGTTACTACCGAAACAGCAGCCTCTAAAGGCGGCTCGCAAATATGGCTTAAGGTCGGCGAAAGCATGAGCGTCAATGATTTGCTCAAAGCAACAGCGGTTTACAGCGCGAATGACGCCTGCACTCTACTCGGGGAGCATGTCGCGGGAAGCGACCCGGCTTTTGTCGACCTAATGAACAAGCGGGCAGGGGAGCTCGGGATGAATGACACGCATTTTGACAACTGCACGGGGCTTGACGACGCGACTGACTCGCACCTGACGAGCGCATATGACATAGCTCTTATGTCGCGTGAGCTATTAAAGCATGAACTGATTATAAAATACTCAAAAATCTGGATGGACAGTGTACGCGGCGGCGCGACAGAGCTCGTCAACACAAATAAGCTTATCAGAACCTATAACGGTATCACCGGGCTGAAAACGGGCACTACTAATAAGGCGGGATATTGTGTCAGCGCGACTGCTGAGCGGGACGGACTTTCTCTTATTTCAGTCGTGCTTGGCGGTGTTGATTCAAAAAGCCGCTTTGATGGTGCGAGGGCTATGCTTGATTGGGGCTTCGCGAATTATGAATCCGTTATCCCTGAGGTTGATATGTCGGCAATAACTGATGTTAAGGTGCTTCACGGTCTTTGTGAAATAATTGCTCCGGTTTTGCCCGAAATTACCCCAATTATAACACTTAAAGGCTCTGGCAAGCGAATTTCGCAGAAGGTCACATTAGCAGCGGATGTTGAAGCTCCGGTTGAAAAAGGGCAGGTGCTCGGAAAAATTGAATTTTATCTTGACGAAGAGCTGATTGGTGAATATAATCTATTGTCGGGTGATGCTGTCGGCAAAATGAGCTTCGGGGATGCTTTCATGAAAATCCTGCGTTCATTTGCACTGGAAAACGCCCAGAGTGAGGAAAATATTTCCGCAGAGGACACAGCTGCTGTGCAGACAAGCTCTGTTTCAAAAACAACAATTGCGAAATAGCATTAATTTTAGTTTTTTTTGTAAAATTTCTTTAATCTATTGAAAAAGTGTCGCTGATATTGTATTATAAAATATGCTAATTATGGTTAAATATTTAGGTAACAACTGATTAATAAGATTTACTCACTTTTGTATATTCATCAATTTTACAAAGCCTGATATATCAAGCTTTGTAAACGAAAATTTTTGGCTCTGTCTGTGAACGATGATAAAATCATCGTTCACTTAGCACTGCATTAATATGGAGGACGTTAAATGTATCTGGAACTGAATGAGAAACTGCTTGACGAATTTATTGACGCGGAAGCGTTAAAGGCTATGAGCGGGAAGGTAGCCGACGCTCATAGCCGGTTATATAGTGATGATAAACCGAAAAATGAGGACTTCTGCGGATGGGTTGATCTTCCGCAGTCGTATGATAAAGATGAATTTAAAAAAATAAAAGAAGCTGCAATAAAAATAAGAAATGACTCTCAGATTTTACTGGTTTTGGGAATAGGTGGCAGCTATCTCGGTGCTAGAGCGGTAATCGAGCTGTTGAAATCCAAAAATTATAACGCTCTGGTTGAGGATACTCCGCAGATTTTTTATCTGGGAAACAGCCTGAGCCCGGATGAGCTTAAACAGATTTTTAAGCTTTGTGAGGATTGTGATATAGGCGATAAGGGTAATAAGGGTTTCTCAATTAACGTCATTTCGAAATCAGGAACCACAACCGAACCTGCTATTGCCTTCAGGATTTTTAAAGAGCTTCTCGAAAAGCGCTACGGCGAGCTGAGGCTGCATAAAGACAAAAACGGTCTCACCGATGAAGAAATTGACAATATTATCAAGGGACGCATTTTTGTCACAACAGATAAAAATACAAAGGTTCCGCTCAAAGCCCTTGCCGAAGCCGAGGGCTATACGAGTTTTGTAGTGCCCGACGACATTGGCGGAAGATACTCAGTTTTATCCGCTGTCGGTCTTTTGCCGATTGCGGCTGCTGGAATTAATATCAAAGGTCTTATGAACGGTGCCGCTTTGGCTATGAAAGAATTCGCTGAAACGGACATAAATAAAAACACTTGCTACAGATATGCCGCGATTAGAAATATTCTATATAACAGCGGCAAAAAGATTGAGATTTTTGCTAGCTTTGAAACAGACTTTGCGATGATGAACGAATGGCTCAAGCAGCTTTTCGGCGAGAGCGAGGGAAAGGATTATAAGGGTATTTACCCTTCCAGTGTCGTCTATTCAACCGATTTGCATTCCCTGGGTGAGTATATTCAGCTTGGCGAGCGGCATTTGTTTGAAACCTTTATCAGCTTTAATATTCCTCGCGAGGATTTCAATATGTCAGAGTTTCTTGTTGATGACAAAGAGGATATTGACGGGCTTAACTACCTCTGCAAGGCAAAAAAGAACATTTCGGACATTAAAAATGACGCGTTTAAGGCAACTGCTGTCGCGCATTTTGACGGAGGGGTACCGGTAATCCTCATTAGTATGCCTGTAATAAATGCAGAAAATGTCGGTTATATGATTTATTTCTTCGAAAAAGCCTGCGCTGTTTCCGGCTATATTCTGGGCGTGAATCCCTTTGACCAGCCGGGTGTTGAGGATTATAAGGATAATATGTTTATGATGCTTGACAGGCCTGTTACGAGAAGAAAAAACATGAGTGATGAGGAATGGGAAAAAGAAAAAATTGAATATCCTGTCAGAAAACAAGAATTTCAGCAAAGAGTAGCCGGAATATTTGGATAATAGAAAATAAAATATAAAATATAAAAGAAAAAGGTGGTCAATATGATACGCTTACTTATCGGCACAAAGGGCAGCGGAAAAACCAAAAGATTGCTCGAAATGCTGAGCGAGGCTCTTGATACTACAAACGGCGATGTTGTCTGCGTCGAAAAAGAAAAAATTCTTACCTACGATGTGAATTACAGAGCCAGACTGGTTTTTACAGACGAGTTTTCGATTTGCGGTTTTGAAAGCTTTTACGGCTTTTTGAGCGGACTTTGTGCCGGTAACCACGACATTACGCATATATTCATTGACGCGACGCTGAGAATCGGCTCGCGAAGCCCCGAGGAGCTATGCGTATTTTTAAAGAAGATTAATGCTCTCTCGCAGAACACTTCGACCGATTTTGTCTTCACAGTCTCAATGGACGCTGAGGCTCTGCCCGCAGAAGTTCTCGAGTTTTGCACAGTTGACTGATAAAATAACGCCTGAGTAACGGAAATTTTAATTTTTTCTTTAAATTGTGTTGACAAAACAAAGTTAAGTATATATAATAGCCTGTGCGTGTATTTTGGGGGTAGCTGAGTGCATGATTATTAATCTCGAGCCTGTATTTAATAATGATAAAAGCCGAATTACCTTCGATTACAATTTCAGTCTTGATAAAGCTGATTTTTTGCATTGCAATTACGTGCTTGACACTGTTCATGTTTTCGGTGAGGTTCGCAATAACACAGGTATTGTCTGTCTTGACGCGGCAGCCGAGTATGTTTTTTCTGCCTCCTGTGACTTATGCGCAAAAGAGTTTGAAAGGACAGGCTCTTGCAAAGTCTTTCATTATCTTGTGCCCCACCTCAATGATGAGGATAATGATTTATATATCATTGTCGAGGATGTAATTTTGAATCTTGACGAGCTTGTCAGGGAGGATATTTTTCTTTTATTTCCTTCCCGGCTGCTTTGCAGGGAGGATTGCCGCGGGCTTTGCCATATCTGCGGCTGCGACCTGAACGAGATTAAATGCGAATGCAAAAAAGCAGTTGACCCGAGACTTTCGGCTCTCGCCGATTTGCTCGAGTAACCGGACGCGTTCTATAGGCGCTGTCGGTTACATAGTTAAATTTATAATTAGGGAGGTAATAGATATGGCTGTACCTGCAAGACGAGTTTCAAAAACGAGAAGAGATAAAAGACGCTCCAATGTGTGGAGAATGAGCGCTCCGGAGATTGTTAAGTGCAAGAAATGCGGAGAATTCAAGGTTTCTCATAAGCTTTGCAATAGCTGCGGTTATTATGACGGCAGACAGGTTGTCGTTGTCGAGGATAAATAAATCGCATGTTCTTCTTATTTTAAGGTGGAGAGAAAGCTTTCCGCCTTGTTTGTTTTTATGACTTGAAATAAATTTGATGTAAAAAGGGGCTATATTTTGCCTGTCGGTATTTTTGGAGTCGAAGAAAATTCCGCTTTTTTTAAGCTCGGTATTAAAAAGGGTGACAGGCTTGTTTCGCTTAACGGCAATGAAATTTATGATGTTTTTGATTATCAGTTTCATTGCGACAATGACACTTTAAGCTTCAAAATCGAAAAACCGGACGGCAAAGCAATTTTTCTGAAGCTGAATAATAAGACCAGATCTTTGCACTCCCAGCTCTTTTTTGAGACCTATCTGATGGATACACATCAACATTGTAAAAATAAATGCATTTTCTGCTTTATTGACCAACTGCCTGAAGGTATGCGCGAGAGTCTTTATTTCAAGGACGATGACTCAAGACTTTCTTTCCTTTTCGGAAATTATATAACCCTCTCGGGGATTTCAGAGCGTGAGGTTTTGCGGATAATCGAGATGAAAATCAGTCCTGTCAATATTTCGGTTCACACAATGAACCCGGCTCTGCGTGTCAAAATGATGGGGAATCCGAATGCCGGCGAGAACTTGAAGCTCTTGCACCGCTTCGCCGAAAACGGTATAAAAATGAACACCCAGCTGGTGCTCTGCCCGGGCATAAACGACGGCGGGGAGCTTCGTTTTTCGCTTGAAGAGTTATCTAAGCTTTACCCCACTCTTGAGAGCATCGCAGTAATCCCGGTAGGGCTGACGAAGCACCGCGAAAAGCTATATAAGCTGCGTCCTTACACCGCTGAGGAAGCCCGCGAGGTCATTAAAACCGTTGATGAATTCAATGAGCATTTTGCTTATTTCAACCGACGTTTTCTTGCATATACCGCGGATGAGTTTTATCTGAAGGCAGGCATGGAAATGCCTTCTACAGAATATTACGGCGATTTTCCGCAGCTTGATAACGGTGTGGGTCTATGGGCTTTAATGAGAGAAGAATTTTTTGCCGCTCTCCATAAGACTGACTCAAAAACAAAGATAAAAAAAAGAAAAACCGCGCTGATAACAGGCGCAGCCGCTTATCCCTTGATGACAGAGCTTATTCGTGCGTTTAAAGAAAAATTTAACACAGAGGATTTTACTGTTTTCAGTGTAAAGAACGACTTTTTCGGCTCTGAGGTTACCGTTGCGGGGCTTGTTACGGGAAAGGATATTATTGCTCAGCTAAAAGGAAAAATCAAGGCTGACGAAATACTGATACCTCAGGTGATGCTAAAGTCAAAGGAGGAGCCAATTTTTCTAGACGGCACATCTCTGACGGAAATTGAATGCACCTTCAGAGCCAAAATTATTCCCGTCATGAACGACGGCGCGGAATTGTTAAGGCGTCTTGTTGGAAAAGAAAACCCGAGCATTGAGATTAACTAAAATGACTTTTTTTATGATTATTATAAAATAATATACGACACAAAATTTTCCTGTTCACTGAAAGGAGAGGTAGTATGCCAAAACCGATTGTAGCCATTGTCGGGCGACCGAATGTTGGCAAGTCAACGCTTTTTAATAAGCTCTGCGGCAAACGCTTCGCGATTGTCGACGATCAGCCGGGGGTTACGCGAGACAGAATTTACGCTGAATGCGAGTGGCTCGGCAAGACATTTCTTCTTGTTGATACAGGTGGTATCGAGCCTTTTTCGGATGATATTATTTATTCGCAGATGCGCAGACAGGCGCAGATAGCTATTGACAGCGCGGATGCGATTATTTTTGTCACCGACCTGCGCAGCGGCATTGTCGCTACAGACAGCGAGGTTGCGACCATTTTGCAAAAGAGCGGCAAGCCGGTTGTATTGTGCGTTAATAAATCCGACTCAATCGGTGAAGCTCCGGCGGAGTTCTATGAATTTTATAACCTCGGCATAGGCGACCCGATTGCGGTTTCAGCAATTCACGGGCACGGCACTGGTGACCTCTTGGACGCGGTGCTTGCTTATCTTCCGGACGAGGGAATGGAAAGTGTTGAATATGACGGTATCAAAGTCGCGGTCATAGGCAAGCCGAATGTAGGCAAATCCTCACTTATCAACGCGCTTTGCGGTGAGGAGAGGGTCATTGTTTCAGACATTGCCGGCACAACGCGTGACTCTACAGATACCGAAATAGTAAACGAAAACGGAAAATTTCTTTTAATCGACACAGCCGGACTCAGACGCAAGTCAAAAGTTGAGGACGATATCGAGCGTTACAGTGTTTTACGTGCGGTTATGGCTGTTGAGAGAGCGGATGTCTGCGTTATTATGATTGACGCTGTCGTTGGTTTTACCGAACAGGATTCAAAGGTTGCGGGCATTGCGCATGAAGAAGGCAAGGCCTGTATTATAGCGGTCAATAAATGGGATGCTGTCGAAAAAGACGGCAAAACCATGGATGAATACCGTAAAAAACTGATGGTCGATTTTTCCTTTATGTCATACGCGCCGATTATTTTTATTTCGGCTAAAACAGGGCAGAGGGTAGACAGGCTTTTGAAGCTCGTTAATTTTGTCGACACCCAGAACGCTATGAGGATTCCGACAGGCAGACTTAACGAGGTGCTCGCCGCAGCGACCGCGAGAGTTCAGCCGCCGACAGACAAGGGTAAGCGCCTGAAAATTTATTACATGACTCAGGCCTCGACGCGTCCACCGACCTTTGTTTGTTTTGTAAATAACAAAGAGCTGTTTCATTACAGCTATCAGCGTTATCTTGACAATCAGATTCGCGAGATTTTCGGTCTCGAGGGTACGCCGACACGAATGGTTATCAGAGAGCGTGAAGGAAAGTCCGATTAAAATGATATTTTATACTATTGTACATTAATGAGCAGAAAGCTCAATAAAAACAAGTTAATGGGTTCAGGGCTTTGCAAACCAAGCCCACGAAAGTATGTTATCAATATTATAAATTATCGGTTGCGTGACGGCTTACCGTCACGCAACCGCTTTTTTCATTGCCGCACCTGTGCCGCAACCTGATTTTGCGTAAAATTTGCCTTTTGACAACCACAATTGCTTGAATAAATAAAGCATTTTTGCTATCATTTCCATTGTCATGAAAATTAATATTTCTCTGTGTTTACTTGACTTTTTGACGGTAAACTGTTAAACTTAAAGAGTAGTTTTATTTTTCAACACAAAAAGGTAAACTGTCGGTTATTTAACTGAGTGTGAAATCTGACTTTATCTGTAAAATTATTTGATAGGTGATGAGAATGAAGACAAGACTAGCCCAGATTTTTGCTGTGTTCGGAATAATTTGTATAGCCGCTTACATATTCGGTCCATGGAGCTATACCGAAAAAACTACAGAAGCGCTTGCGCCTTTGACAACTTCACCTGCGAGATATGTCACTCAGATTATTTATGATGAAAACGACATACATAATCCGAATCGCGGCACCGGTGTCAGCGCAACCGGCACGGTCAATACTACCGTGCAGAACACGACTCAGCCATCGGCGACAAACCCGGCCGAAACCAATACCTCTGCGACTGCCGCAAATGATATACCGAATGATATCAACGGTATAATAAATTTTTATAATAACTCACTTGATAAGACAACTGGATTGAAAAAAGTAGGGTATACAAGAAATCTGACTCTTTGCAAAGCCCAGATTATCGGCGACAAAACAAATGACCAAGGTGTCAGAAACATGGTTAATGTCAATAATAGTGACACCGCGCCGAGCGACCTGGTGAAGCTTGACGCAGCTATGGTTAAGTCCGCTTCGGGTACTTCTCAGGGCGGGAAATATGTTTTTGTTATTGAACTTAACGACAAAACCACAAATAAAAATGTCAAAAACGGTGACGGCGGCTATCTAGGAATTCTTGGATATGACGAGGTTAATTCACTTGTTTCCACGGTTGCCGAATCAGCCCTGGGAATTGACGGAGCGAAGCTAAGCGAGAATTATACCTGTAATATGACAAAAGGGAAGCTTCAGCTTACCGCGAACCCTGACGGAACTGTCGAAAGCGTGAGCTTTTCGGGCACACAGGGCGGTACGGGCAGGGTTCTCATAGCTAATGTTGACCTCGCGGTGGATTTAACCTCCGCATATGCAGTGAGATAAATTAAGAAAGGTTGATACTATTGCCAAAAGATGTAAAATTCTTTTCAAAAAAGGCAAATGCTTATTTATACAGGCTTGACGTGGCTGCTAATATTTACCCGGCTTTAAGTAAAAAGGAATTTAATAATGTTTACAGAATTTCATTTAAATTAAACGCGCCGATTGATGCTGAGGTCTTGAAAAAAGCTGTTGTTTTGCTTGCGCCTCGGTTTCCTGCAATGTATGTTCAGCTGTACCGGGGCTTCTTATGGAACTACTTTCGACCGGCGACCGATTTTGATATAGTTGTCAAGGACAGCGGCTGTCCTTGCCGTCCTTTTAAACTGTATGACAACGAAAAACCGCTTTTCAGGATTATTTATGATGATGATAATAATATCTGCGCCGAATTTTTTCACAGCGTTGCTGACGGTGTCGGGTCATTCGCTTATTTAAAAACCTTATGTGCGAAATATCTGGAGATGCGCGGCGCAAAAATTGAAAAATCACCAGATCTTCTTGATTATAATGACGAACCCAGTCCTGCTGAACATGAAGACGCATACCTGCGGTATTATAATAAAAAAGGTGAAAAGTCTAACAGGCGGGAGCCAAACGCTTATCAGGCAAAGCCTGCTGTCAGAAATAATTACCTCAGCGCTGTGTCTGGCAGGATAAATACCGACCAGGTAAAGGCTGTCGCGAAGGCGCATAACTGCAGCATTTATGAGCTGATGCTGGCTGTATACGGTCTGACACTCGTTGAATCAAAGCAGAGCGTGAAGGATTCCAGAAATAAAAGACGTCCCGTGAGAATCTGCACTCCTATTAACATGAGGCAGTTTTTCGAAACAAAATCTCTTAAGAATTTTGTTTTGATTACAAATTTTGATATTGATTTAGGTTATACACCTACGACTATTGATGAGATAATACCCGGTATCCAAGAAAAATCAAAGAAATTCTGGTCAAAGGATTATCTCGTGAAGTCGCTCAACAGGAATTGTCAGGACGCGACAATGCCACTGACAAGCTTCTCACCGAGGGTACTTAAAATTCCTGTCATAAAAATTGCCGCGACACTGTTCGGAGAGAATAAGTACACAACTTGTCTGACAAATGTCGGGCTTCAGAAATTCCCGAAGTCATTGGAAGAGTATATTACCGATTTAAATGTCTATGTCGGACCGACACATCCGAACGCTCTCAACTGCGCGTTTATGGGCTTAAAGGATATGGTCAGAATAACGATAACCTCAGTTTCAGACGATATTACGATTCAGAATAAATTCTTTGAGAAGCTCAGTTCCCTTGGTTTGGATTTTGAGGTCAGTGTCAGGGTATAATTTTGTTTTAAAATATGTCAGCGCGGCTTTCTGATAACAGCAAAAAGCCGCGCTGTATTTTTTCAGTCACAGCATAGTTTTTTTACCTTCATGACGTTTAAAATCCGGTTAACAAAATTAATTGTTTAATGTGCTGAATCCACGTAAATCTTGTTTAAAAGAATCCATTGCAGATAATGTCTGTTATACATATATGTGCTAAAAGTTATTTACAGAGTGTAAAAAAGTGTTATAATAGTAGGTGCTCCCGGGAAGGAGAAAATAATAATGAGGAAAGGAAGATTTTATTGCCGAAGGAAATGATGTTTTTTTCGAAAAAGCTTGGCAGTACACTGTACCGGCTCGATGTCGCCGCGACTATATACCCGGCACTGAGCAAAAAGAATTTCAACAATGTTTACAGGATTGGCTTTAAGATGGTTTCGCCTATAAATATCAACGCGCTGAAGCAGGCTGTTGTCGAGCTCGCACCGCGTTTTCCCACTATCTATGTTCAGCTTCATAAAGGCTTTTTCTGGAATTATTACAAGAAAGCGACCGATTTCGACATCGTAGCGAGGGACAGCGGCTATCCCTGCCGCCCTTTTAAGCTGTATGAGGGGGACAAGCCTCTTTTCAGGATTTTATATGACAGTGAAAACAATATATTCGCCGAGTTTTTTCACGGCATAACCGACGGAACCGGCTCGTTTGCCTATCTTAAAACATTGCTTGCGAAATATCTTGAAATCGCGGGCAGAGAGGTTTTTGCATCTCCGGAAATTTTCAATCTCATGGAAGAAGCCGGAGGCGAGGAAATTGAAGACTCATACATGAAATATTATCAGAAAAAAGGCAAGAAGGTCAGCCGCTGGGAACCCAACGCCTATCAGTACAGACCTGTAGACAAGGGCGAATATCTGGGTATGGTATCAGCCCGAACAAATACCGCGCAATTAAGAGCAATAGCGAAAAGTTACGATTGCGGCTTGACAGAGCTGCTGCTCGCGGTTTACGGGCTTGCGCTCTGCGAGCAGAAAACAACCGCAAAGCCTGGGATGAATAAAAAAAGGGCGGTCAGAATTTGTACGCCGGTAAATCTCAGACAATTTTATGAGTCGAAATCAATAAGAAATTTTGTTATGATTGTCAATTTCGATATTGATTTAAAGAAAAAGCCGGAAAAAATCGAGGATATTCTGCCGGAAATCAAGGAGCGGGCAAAAAGGCAATGGACAAAGGAGTTTTGCCAACCGTTGATAAATAAAAATGTTCAGGACGCGACAATGCTTATTACCCGCGTCGCTCCGCTTTTTTTGAAAACACCGATAATAAAAATCGGCGCGACTATGTACGGTGAGGGGAAATACACAACTACTCTGACAAATGTAGGGCTTCAAAAGCTGCCGAAATTTATGGAGGACGAAATCTGCGATGTCTGGGTGCTAGTAGGTCCGACCCGTCCGAACGCGATAAACTGCTCGGTAGTCGGTGTTAATGACCTTCTCAGGCTAACATTTACCTCAATTTCAGACGAAACAGTAATTCAGAAAAACTTCTTTCAAAAGCTAAGCGACCTCGGGCTTGAGATGGAAATCATAGAAAAACTGTAAAAAAACAAAAAAAGAACCCACATCCTTCCTTATAGGTTATGATGTGGGTTTTTTCCTATATATTTAGCTTCAAGGCTTCATCGGCGCTGTTTTTGACAATATTAAAATCGGAAGCCAGGCCTTGGGTGAAGCGGATAACATCGCAGTTCCAAATCATAATATTCATGCCCTTGTTCAACCATGAAATCTGCTTCTCAAGCTCACCTGAATAATGATTTCCGATGCCAACATTATTTTTTCGGCAAATATTTATTGTCTTTTCGACATATGCCTCAAATTCAGGGTTGTCATATTCTTCAGGAATGCCGAGGTTAATTGAGAGGTCATGCGGACCGATAAAAACCGCGTCTACCTCTTTAAAGGCGAGCAATTCCTCGAGATGGTCAACCGCAAGCTTGCTCTCAATATTGAGAATGAGAAGGTTGCCGTCATTGTACTTTCTGAGGTATTCCTGCTCCTTATCGCTGAGCTGTACCTTACCCTCAAGCACGTCGCGAAGCTTCTGACCCTTTAAGGGACGGTATTTCACCGCGCCGATAAGAGTTTTAACCTCCTCGATTGTCTCAAGATACGGTGAGATAATTCCCGCCGCTCCCGATTCTATGGCAAAAAAAGCGTCGTAAGCATTGCAATAGGGGATTCTCACAAGGGGAGCGATGTTCATCGCTTTATAGCAGTGGCACATCCACGAGCGGGCGCTGGGATCCATCGGCATATGCTCGGAATCAATAAAAATAAAATCCACGCCTGTTTTTTTGATATAATCCGCCCATTTCGGCGAGGTGGAAGCTATCATGGTTCCGTAAACCAGCTTATTGTCAATAAAGGCTTGTTTCAGCTCAAATTGGTTCATATTCCGCTCCTGTTAATTTATTTGAATAAATAATACTTTTTTACAGCTTCGCTGACTTTCCAGACACAGGAAAGCCCCTTCGGTAAAACAACAAAATCACCCGCTCCGAATGAGACACTGCCGCCGTCATATGAAACAGTGACCTGTCCCTCAATAATCAGGCATGTTTCCATGCTTGAGTAAAACCAGTCAAATTCCGACACTTCGCAGCTCCATGTCGGCTGCTTTTGCATCATTGCCTTCTCTTCAGGCGTAGGTTTTCTAACGATGATTTCCATAATATCACTCTTTTCATAATCGTTTAGTATTATAAATATTCTATTACTATCAATATTAAATGTCAAGATAAATATTACTTGCGAAGTACCACAAAAAATGTTATACATTATTTTAAAATATACCTTGACAGGTGAGGTATTATATGGTATTATATACTCACGAACAATATATACAACTGAAAGGAGGGGTTTAATGTCGATAGCATCAGAGCTCATTAGAGGCAACACCGATATGATTATTCTCTCGCATTTATTACTCGGCGACAGCTACGGCTATAATATAAACAAGTCAATTCTTTTAAAAACCAAGGGCTTGTATGAGCTGAAGGAAGCGACTCTGTATACCGCGGTCAAACGCCTGGAGGAAAACGGACTGATAAACTCATACTGGGGCGACGAAAACACAGGCGCACGCAGGCGATACTATTCGATAACCTCAGAAGGCAGGCAGGCTTATGTAAATATGCTTAGTGAATGGGAAAACGCGAAAAATCTGATTGATTTATTAATAAAGGAGGACAATACCAATGCGTGAGAAGCTCAGAACTTATATTGATGCGCTTTTTCAATATGCTCCGCTAACCCTTGAAGCTGTTGAGCTGAAGGAGGAAATACTTCAAAATCTTAATGATAAATTCGATGACCTCGTTCACGAGGGCAAGAGTGAGGAGGCAGCTTATAATATCGCGGTTGCCGGAGTGGGTGACATAAGTTCACTTATAGAAAAGCTCGGCACGAGACCCGCAGATGCCCCGCACCCGAACGCTTACAGTGCTGAAGATATAGAAAAGAGCAAAAGAAACTCAGCAATATTTATAGCTATTGCTGTGATGTTGTACATTACTTGTGTTTTACCTGTTATTGTTTTAGAGGGGAGTAAATTCGGACTTGTTATGATGTTTTTCATGATTGCAGGTGCGACAGGTTTGCTCATATATAACGATATGACGAAAAAAGCATATAAAAAAGCTTCTGAATCGGTTGTTGAGAACTTCAAGGAATGGAATTCCAGCAAGCAGTACGACAAGCAGCTTTATAAGGCAGTCAGCGGTGCGCTCTGGGCTATTATTACGGTTGCCTACTTCATAATCAGCTTCGCAACAGGTGCATGGTATATTACTTGGGTAATATTTATTATCGGCGGCGCGGCTGAGGGGATACTTAAAGCCGTGTTTGACCTGCTGAGAAAGTAGGAAGGAGTGAATAAGATGAAAATTTCAGCAATAGTCAGAATATGTATCTGGAGCTTTGTCGCATTGCTGCTTACCGGTGTTCTTGTCGGTGTTCTCGCCCTCAATATGCTTCCCGAGCCGTCGGCGTTTTTCGACAAGCTCATAGATTCGGGGATTAATATCAGCAGCTGGAAATATGCCGACAGCGATTCATATACGACCGCAGAAAGCGGTGCAGTTGAGCTAAGCGAGCAGATAAACAATATAAACATTGACTGGTTATCGGGTGATGTGACAGTCAAAAAATATGACGGCGAAAAAATAAAGTTTTCAGAAAATTCGGACGGCTTAAAGGATGAGGAGCTGATGCGTTACCGCGTTGATCGGAACACTCTTTACATTCAGTTTTACAAATCCAAGCTCAGCAATTTAAAAGGGTTGAAGGGTAAGAGTCTTGAACTGCTTATTCCGAATAATTATGAGACGAAAATTTATTCAATTGACATTGAATCAGTCTCAGCTGACTGCACATTAGAGAACATACTCTCTGACAATATCGAAATTGAAACAGTTAGCGGTTCGATTTTTGCTGATAAAATTACTTCAGGTGAAATAGGCCTAAACAGTGTCAGCGGCAATATTAAAGCTATAGAAATAGTTACGGATGACCTAGAGGTCGAATCCATTTCCGGTAAATGCGAGGTGACAAGCAGTTTCAAATCCTGCAGTTTTGAAAGTGCTTCAGGCGATTTATACCTGACCTCTCTCGGGAAAGCAAATGAAATTAATCTGGAAACTGTCAGCGGAAAAATGGAGCTCTTTTTACCTAAAAACGCAGGCTTCACCGCAAGTCTCGAATCAGTCAGCGGGAAAATCAGCAGCACTTTCCCTACAACCGGCTCGAGTAAAAAAATGGTCTGCGGCGACGCCTATCTGAGAATTGACTGCGAAAGCGTCAGTGGTGACTTAAATCTCTCAGATAACTCACTCGACGATTTTCTGAGTTTTGGTTGATTAAAAAAAGGTTTATTAATGGCATATTTTGAATAATTTGTCTAATTATTATGAATAGTTTTATCTAATTTAACAAAGTTGTAACATATACCGACATTGGCGTGATATAATAATAAACTGTGGCTTTATATATAGTAAAATTATTATAATTTCGTTTTATAATATTAATTAATGGAGCGTTAAAATATGGCACAGATTTATCCGCTTTACAATGTCGATTATGTTGCAACTGTTCGGGAGCTTTTGTATCATGCCGCGGTAAAATATAAGAACCGTTTGGCTTACAAGATTCCTGAGGGTGACGATATCCGCGAAATTACTTTTGAGCAGTTAAAAAATGATGCTGTCGGGCTTGGAAATTACCTTCTGAGCAAGGGTATTTACGGCGGCAAGCATATTGCTCTAATCGGCGAAAACAGCTATGAGTGGCTCATAGCTTATTTTGCCGTTGTCTGCAGCGGTAATGTTGTTGTCCCGCTTGACAATATGTCTCAGCCTGAGATTTTGCAAAATATTTACAGGCATTCAGACAGTGAAGGTTTATTTTATTCAAAAACGCATGTAGACAAGCTGCGCGTCGAAATTGAAAACGAAGAAAATTTCCGCGTCTGCCTGAGTGACATCTATTCACTTATAGACGAGGGTCATGAGCTTATAAAAAAGGGCAGCGACCTCATGGAAAACATTATAATTTCCCCCATGCAGCTCTCCACGATTATTTACACCTCCGGAACCATGGGCGACCCGAAGGGTGTTATGCTTTCCCACGGAAATATTTCTGAAAACACTGTAGCCTGCTGCAGGAATGTTCACGCGGAGGGTGAAACGCTCGCAATTCTGCCGTTTTATCACTCCTTCAGCATGACTGTCGGAATTCTTTCTACACTTCACAGCGGACTTTGTACTTATATTTCAAAGAGTGTGCGATATATCAGCAAGGATATCAACACAATAAAGCCGACCTTTTTATTCCTTGTTCCCCTTGTCGTAGATTCGATTCATAAGAAAATCTGGGATGGTGTACGCAAGCTGGGCAAGGAGAAGCAGCTGAGAAAACTTATGTCGGTAAGCAATTCTCTTTTAAAAGTCGGCATTGACGTGCGCAGAAAGCTGTTCAAATCTGTTCTTGAGAATTTGGGTTCTCATCTTGAATGGATAAGCTGCGGCGGCGCGCCTGTTTCACCTAAGGTATCGGAGGATTTCAAAGCCTTCGGCATCAATATTATTGAAGGCTACGGGCTTACAGAATGCTCACCTTGCGTCGCGAGCAACAGAAATGATTACACCTTAATCGGCAGCGTGGGCAGGATTGTCGACGGCTGCGAGGTAAAAATTGACACAAACGACCCGCATATAGAGGGCGAGGTTCTCGTTCGCGGGCGCAATGTTATGATGGGCTACTATAAAAATGAGGAAGCGACAAGGGAAGCCTTTGTTGACGGCGGCTGGTTCAGAACCGGCGACATCGGACACCTTGACCCGAGGGGCTTCCTGCATATTACAGGGCGCAAAAAGAACATGATTATCCTAAAAAACGGCAAGAATATCCATCCTGAGGAAATTGAGGAATATGTCCATACCATAGACGAGGTTGAAGAGGTGCTGGTTTACGCCGAGGACGACTATATTGTCGCAGAGATATATCCTATGTCCGGTCTCCAGGCTCTCAAGGATGCCATTGACTCGAAGATTAAAAAAGTTAATGAGGCGCTTCCAAGATATAAGCAGATTATGAAGGTAAAGTATCGCCAGCTTGAGTTTGATAAAACCTCAACAAGAAAAATCAAGCGCGTTCAAAGTGAAAAAGCACCGGAAACAGAAGCCGAGGAAAGTCAAATTAAACAATAGAATTTTAATTTTCGGGTGATATACTGGTAAATATTCTTATTGACAAACAAGCCTGAGCTGTATTATAATCATCGTTAAATCAGTAATGTTTGTATCTCAAAATGAAAAAGACCCCTCTTATACGGAAATTCCGCCAGAGAATCGGCGCAGAAGCTGGAAACGCCGTTCGGAAAAGTAGAGTGATAATGTCACGGGTAACACTTTTTTAAGCTAAAAAATTAATAAAAGCGGGCGCTTTGCGCCAATGTGGGTGGCACCGCGGGTTTATCCCGTCCCTCAGAAGTAATTTTTACTTTTGAGGGACTGTTTTTTTTTCACTATTTTTTTATTTTGAAAGGTAAGGGTGTTTTAAATGAACCGTTACAGAACACATAATTGCGGCGAACTCAGGGAAAGCAACATCGGCGAAAATGTAAAGCTTTCGGGCTGGGTTGAGACAATCCGCGACCACGGCGGGGTCGTTTTCATTGACCTGCGTGACCATTACGGCACAACTCAGATTGTTTTGAATGACGAAAATCTCATAAATAATCTTCCGCGCGAGAGTGTTATCTCTGTCGGGGGGCTTGTTTCGAAAAGAGACGAGGAAACCGTAAACAAAAAAATCGCGACTGGTGAAGTCGAGCTTAAACTAGATTCGCTTGAAGTGCTCAGCAAGGCATTGAACGCCCTGCCTTTTGAGATTTCCGACTCGAAGGCGACGCGCGAGGATGTGCGGCTTAAATACCGATTCCTTGACCTTCGTAATCCCGAGGTGCACGAAAAAATTGTGTTACGCTCAAAAATTGCGAATTATCTCAGGAGAAAAATGGAGGAACTGGATTTCCTCGAAATTCAGACCCCGATACTGACATCCTCCTCACCTGAGGGCGCAAGGGATTACCTTGTACCGAGCCGCAAGCATCACGGCATGTTTTATGCCCTGCCGCAGGCGCCTCAGCAATTTAAGCAGCTGCTGATGGTTTCTGGCTTTGATAAATATTTCCAAATCGCACCCTGCTTCAGAGATGAGGACGCAAGAGCCGACCGCTCACCGGGTGAGTTTTACCAGCTTGATTTTGAAATGTCCTTTGCGACTCAGGAGGATGTTTTCGCTGTAGCCGAAAAGGTTCTTTACGACACGTTTACGGAATTTTCGGATAAAAAAGTCAGCCCCGCGCCCTTCAGAAGAATTCCCTTTGCCGAGGCTATGCTCAAATACGGCACTGATAAGCCTGACCTGCGCAATCCGCTTTTGATTGAGGATTTATCGGCATTTTTCGCGGATGTTGACTTTGCGCCGTTTAAGAATAAGCCGGTAAGAGGCATAAAAGCACCCAATTGCGCCGTTCAGTCAAAATCATTCTTCGAAAAAATGCTTGCCTTCGCAACTGAAATCGGTATGAAGGGGCTCGGCTATATCTCAGTGCTTGAGGGCATGGAGCTCAAGGGACCTATTGTAAAATTCCTCAGCGAGGAGCAGCAGAAAGAGCTTATCAGTATGCTGTCGCTGAGAGAAAATGACACCCTGTTTTTCATTTCCGATGTCAAAAAGCTTGTCGATAAGCTAGCCGGTCAAATTCGGAGCGAGCTTGGAAAACGTCTTAATCTTATTGACACCTCACGCTTTGAAATGTGTTTTATAACCGATTTCCCGATGTATGAGCTGAATGACGACACGGATGCAGTCGAGTTTACCCATAACCCCTTCTCGATGCCTCAGGGGGAGATGGAAGCTCTCGAAACCATGAATCCGCTCGATATAAAAGCTTATCAGTATGACATTGTCTGCAACGGCGTGGAGCTATCCTCCGGCGCGGTGCGAAACCACCGCCCCGATATAATGCTGAAAGCATTCGAAATAGCCGGATATTCAAGAGAAGTGCTCGAGACGAAATTTTCAGCCCTCTTCAATGCCTTCCATTACGGTGCGCCGCCTCATGCGGGCATGGCACCGGGGCTTGACAGAATGGTTATGCTGCTCACACAGCAGGAGAGCATCAGAGAGGTTGTCGCCTTCCCGATGAACAGCAACGCTCAGGATTTGCTGCTGGGCGCGCCGGGGACAGTCAGCGAGCTGCAGCTGCGTGAGGCACACATTAAAATTAGATAGTAGATTTTAGATTTTAAACATTAGATGTTGGTCGCAGTAAAAAAAACAAGAACGGAGTGATTTTGATGGAAAATTTTGAAAATTATGAAGCGATGTCGAAATTCCGGCTGGAAGGTGAGGAAAAAGCTCAGATGAACGCCGCAGCTGATATGCTCATTAAGAGCTTCGAAAAGCTTGATAATATTGACACTGAGGGTGTCGCACCGCTGGTTATGGTGATGAAAACACGCAATGTGCTGAGAAACGACTGCGCGAATCAGGTTGTTTCCCGTGAAGAATTACTTTCGAGCGCTCCGGAACAATATGACGGATATTTTCAGGTTCCTAAAACGCTGGAATAGAATTAACGACTTTTTGAGAGGATGAGCTTTATGGATTTTTTGATAAATGATTACAAAAAGACGAAAAAAGACGGCGTTCTAAACCTTGTGCTTGAGGACAGCATTATGCAAAAAGGTTATATATCCGCCGCCGGCTCGAAAATGCTCGAGGGCTTCAAGTCACCTATTGAGGCAACCGTTGTCAGCAAGCTTAGCGATGCAGGCATGGAAATTCTTGGGAAAACCAAGCCCGATGAGTTCTCTATAGACCGCGTTTACGGCACGGCTCAGGAGGAAACTATGGGCGCCATTACCGCCGTTAAAAGCGGTTTCGCTGATGCTGCTCTGTGCAATGATATTTTCGGAAAGATGAAGAGACAGGCGGCGCACAGCGGCTTGTTATACCTCCAGCCGACTTATGGCACAGTCTCGCGTTACGGCCTGATTCCGACAGCCTCTTCTATGGATACGATAGGAATACTTGTCAGGGATATGAACACAGGCAGGCAGGTTCTGGAAGCAATTGCCGGCTGTGACATGGGTGACGGTATGATGTACTCAAAGGAGAGCTACACATTTTTCCCTGATAAAAGAAATATCCGAATAGGCTTTCCCGTGAACGCGCCGAAGCTATCCGACGAATCGGCTTTTAGGAGTGTTTTCAGAAATATTGATTTCGAGCTTAAGCATTTCGAGGTTTTCAGTGAATGTCTTTATATACTAGCAAGCGCGGAAATTTGTAATAATACAAACCGCTATGACGGCATAAAATTTGGTTACAGAACACCAAATTACAGGACCTTGAACGATTTGTATCTAAACAGCCGCAATGAGGGCATGGGTTTTGACACTAAACTTGCGTCAATAATCGGCTCTTTTGTGCTCTCGCAGGATCAGTATTTCAGATTCTATGATAAGGCAATGAAGCTCAGAAGGCTGATTGTTGAATCGCTTGATTTTGAAAGCTATGATATGATTATTCTTCCTGCAGACTGTGACTGCGACTCTTATTCCAGGCTCGCTCTATACGCATTGACGGCTCTCGCTGGGCTGCCGTCTTTAGCATTCAATTATAAAGGTATTCCGGTTCACCTCATTTCCAAGCCGCTTTGCGAAAATTCGCTTTTCGGTGCGATGGAGGTATTAAATTTATCATTCTGCACTCAAGAAGAGATAGGAGGAGGGGAGTCATGAAGTATGAGGTTGTAATGGGGCTTGAGGTTCATGTTGAGCTTGCGACCCAGTCAAAGCTTTTTTGTTCCTGCAGCGCAAAATTCGGCGCGGACGCAAATGAAAATGTCTGCCCGGCATGCGCTGGCATGCCCGGAATGCCAGCCGTGACGAACAGGAGAGCGGTAGAGCTTGGAATAGCCGCGGCTATCGTGACGAACAGCGAGATAACCAGACTTATGTCATTTGACAAAAAGAATTATTTTTACCCTGATCTACCGGCTGGCTATCAGATTACGCAATGGTTCGCGCCAATCTGCCGCAACGGCTTTATTGAAATTGAAACGAGTGAGGGTAAAAGAAAAATTACTTTAAAGCAGATTCATATTGAGGAGGACGCGGGCAAGCTTGTGCATGATTCGAGGACGAACACTAGCCTTGTGGACTTCAACCGTACCTCCGTGCCACTTGTCGAAATTGTCAGCAATCCTGATTTCAGAACGAGTGAGGAAGTTATTACCTATCTCGAAAAGCTTCGCTCTTTATTAAGCTTTGCCGGAGTTTCCGACTGCAAAATGCAGGAGGGTTCAATGCGCTGTGACGTCAATATTTCCGTCAGAGAAAAAGGCAGCGATATTCTGGGGACGAGAACAGAGATTAAAAATATGAACTCGCTCAAAGCCATTGTCCGTGCTATCGACTATGAGTCTGCGAGGCATATTGAAGCCCTTGAGACCGGAAACGAAAAACTGGTGCAGGAAACTAGGCGCTGGGACGACAATAACGGCGAGTCCTTTGCGATGAGAGAAAAAGAAAACGCTACAGATTACCGTTATTTCCCGAATCCCGAGCTGATGCCTGTTTTTATTACCGACGACTGGATTAACACAGTCAGGGCTACTATGCCGGAGGCGGCGCATGTGAAATATGAGCGATTGACGAAGGAGCTTGGGCTTTCTGATTATGACACAAGGCTCATATGCGGCAGCAAAACCCTTGCGGACATCTTTGACTCTGTCATGAATATTTACCCGAAGCCGAAGGATATCGCAAACTGGATTTTGGTGGAGCTTCTTAGCATTGCCAAGGGTGAGAATAAGGGCGAGGACGATATTTCCATTGACTGTGCTAAGTTCGCGGCTCTTATGAAGCTGGTTGACGACAAGGTCATAAACAGAAATGTCGGCAAAAAGCTGCTCGTGAAGGTGCTCGAGGAAGGGATTGACCCTGTGAGCTATGTGAAGGAAAATAACCTTACAATGGTTTCAGATACCGGACTTCTCGAATCGATAATTAAGCAAATACTGCTCGACAATGAAAAATCGGTAAATGAATATAAGGATGGTAATCAAAAGGTTATCGGTTTCTTAATAGGAAAAATTATGAAAATGACCGAAGGAAAAGCCGACCCTAAAACGGTAAATGAAATTCTTTTATCTCAGTTAAATAATCTATAATGTGAATAATAAAAGCCTTCCGTCTATATCGGAAGGCTTTTTTTCTTAATTATCTTTTTGTTTCGCCGCGTTAACCTTACTCATCATATCGCTGAAGGTGTCGGCGATTGTGGGAGCAATCATAATTCCGACTGAATTTGTCTCCTCGTAATGCTTGCGCCCGGTTCTGTCCTTCGGCAGAGGTATGGAGAAGGGTGCGGTTTCGTGCAGCAGATAGTCGTTAGGAGGGACAATATAACCGAGCTCGGCGTTCCCGAGACCGAAAATAAGCAAATCCTTATCGTCCGCAATCTCAGTCAATGCCGGGGGATTAACCTCAGCGCCAAAGCCGGTTCCGGATTCCTCAGCGCTCAGATATTGACCGTTATAAAGCTCCGGGAAAATTTCGCCCGGTACCAGCAGACATTTCACATCGCCTATTTCGATATAGTTCAGCTCTGATTTAAGCGAGATATTATGGAAATCATCCTTGCGCGAAAAGACATCGGTACCGAAAACACCCAGTCTGCCAAAAGTAATAAACAAGAGATTCGAGCATGGGATATAAATGTCTTGGTGAATGAAATTTACAGCAGCGCAAAGCTTGCGTTCATTCTTCACTGAAACGGCATATTCACCCATTTTTTCGGCAATGATGTGAATTGATTTAATTGAGTCCTCATCCTGAATCTGCATGGAAATCATGCCGCCGATTGCGCCTTGAAAAAATATTGTCTGAGCACCTGTTTTTTCACGGATATACTCGGCGAAATAACAAAGCCAGTCGGCGCTGACAAGCTTATTATGCGGACGGAGCATTTCGGCATGACCTGCAAAATTGATTATATAGGTTTCTCTGCTTCCGTCGTCCGGCTTGAAGCGGAAACGTGTGAGCATTTTTGAATAAACCTGGGGATACCGTGGGTCTCGCTGCATATCCTCAACTTCAATTTGCCCAAAATAAAGCTCGCCGCTTCTGCGGTTTTTGTATGCGAGCTCGCAGGCTTTCATAACAGCCGCGAGAACAATTTTCATGTAACGCAGATCCCGTCCGGTTTTCGGCAAAGGTCCCCACATTCCCATGGTGTCAATCCCTGCATGGTCATGTGTAGAGCAAATATTGACGCTTCGGCAGCCGGTCAGACGGCAGAAGCCGGATAAATGCCTGCGGATAATGTCGACA
Source organism: Oscillospiraceae bacterium (assembly GCA_031551635.1). Taxonomy (GTDB): domain Bacteria; phylum Bacillota; class Clostridia; order Oscillospirales; family Acutalibacteraceae; genus JAVBNH01. The sequence goes on from JAVBNH010000010.1 coordinate 78,567, forward strand.
TCCTTCTGCAAAGTTCCAACACAGTCAAGGCTGACAAGTATGATACCGCCACGCCCTGAATTGTCGTCAATCCACACAGCATGAGCATGCGGAGCGTCAAGTACACCGGTTATGGGTTTATATGGTCCGTAGCCCGCCATATAATAACGCCGTTCAAGAATGTCCTTCGGCAGCATTTCAGCTTTTCCGAAGCCGACAGTAAAGCGAGTATTTTCGTCACCTTTAAAGTAGTCAAATTCACCCTGAGGCAAATCCGGTGAAAAGCCGTGCTTTTTAATCATACTCTTACCGTATTGGTCAGCGTGAAATTTCATCGCGGCAGTCATAGCCTTTTGCATAGTTTTCTTTGGCAGTTTCATTAAATCTCACTTCCATAAATATTTTTCTTTATACATTATATACTTTAAGCTTTGCGAAATCAATAAAAATGCGGTAAGATACAAAAACATCAACTATCATGCAAGATAGTTGATGTTATAAGCGCAATTTAGAACTATAAACGGTATACACCGGAGTCTAAGAGGACAAATTCCTCCTCACCAACTCGCATATATTTGTGCACCGGCTCGTCAAAACGGCGGAAACCCCTGACAGAATAATCACTAAGATTGACAGTGTTAATCTGCATCGAAGTCTGGTTGCAGATATAAAGCTGTCCGTCAAAATAGCTGATGCCCGAGGGCGTGCTGAATGCGTTTGACTCGTCACCGCCGATGCGCATAACAACTTTATTGCCCAGCACAGAGTATCTGACAATGCAGTTTCTCCCCGGAACAGTGCACCAGATATGATTATTCTCGATTGTTAAATCGTTCGCGGGTTCATCATTGTATTTTAACTCGCCGTTCCAAGTAAGCTCACCGCTCGCGTCAAAGACACCGAGGTCGCCGGTACTGTAGAGAACCACCGAGCGGGAATCGGGGAGCTTCCCTGCGCTGCAGGAGACATAATCACCCAGCTGCGTCGCGATGGGGGAGTAGGCAGAACCAAATTTATTGAGCAGATAAACGCTTCTTGTCACAGCGGAAATAGTCTGATTTTCGGGGTCAAAGCTGAAAAAGGAGACCTTGAACTTTCCGTCGTCCATAAGGTCTTTTTTGACGAAAATCAAGCCCTTTGAAAAGCTGATTACGTCAATAAGCTTTGTACCTATAACTTTGGTCATATAAGTCAGCTCCCAAACATATTTGTCAGCGCCGCCATAACATAGTCCGCGAATTCGCGGCAGGTGCAGCCGGTATCGCGCCCGGTCAGCTTTAGCTTTTTGTCTTCATACATACAGAAATCAAGCGCTTTTTCAAGTCTTTCACTCTTGTCGTTATAGCCGATGTGTGAGAGCAGCATTGCCGACGCGCGCAGCATAGAACATGGGTCGGCGTAAATTGCCCTGCCCTCATTAACCATTCTGGGCGCTGAGCCGTGAATAGCCTCAAACATAGCGTAACGCTTACCGATATTCGCGCTACCGGCGGTTCCGACACCGCCCTGCATTTCAGCAGCCTCGTCAGTGATGATGTCGCCGTAGAGGTTCGGCAGGACAACAACCTTGAAATCCTTGCGGCGTTTCGGGTCAATGAGCTTCGCGGTCATAATATCGATATACCACTCGTCAGTTGTAATATCAGGGTATTCCTTTGCGATATTTTTTGCGAGGTTCAGGAATTTTCCGTCAGTCGTCTTTATAACATTCGCTTTTGTGACTATGGAAACGCGGTCTTTTTTATTGTTTTTGGCGAATTCATAAGCAAGCCGCGCGATACGCTCAGTACCCTCTGTTGTAGTGACAACAAAGTCCACAGCCAGCTCACTATCAACATTTACACCCATCGAGCCGACTGCGTAAGCGCCTTCGGTGTTTTCGCGGAAAAAAGTCCAGTCAATGCCTTCAGAAGGGATTTTAACAGGGCGTACATTGGCGAAAAGGTCGAGAGCCTTACGCATTGCGACATTCGCGCTTTCGATATTCGGCATTCCGTCGCCTGCCTGCGGTGTTGTTGTGGGACCTTTGAGAATAACATGGCATTCCTTGAGAGCACTCAGAACCTCGTCCGGTATTGGCTGCATTTTTGCTATACGGTTTTCTATAGTGAGACCGTCTATATCTCTGAATTCGACTTTTCCGGCGGTTATTTCGTCCTTTAAGAGGAATTTCAGGACATTCGCGGATTCTTTTGTTATAACCGGTCCGATACCGTCGCCGCCGCAGACTCCGACGATGATTTTTTCGATTTTTTTGTAGTCTATGAATTCGTTCTGCGCCTTTATTTTCTCGGCTCTTTCCGCTTGCTTTCTCAGCAGTTCCTCGAATTTTTCAACCGCGGTTTTTAATTCAACTTCTGTCATAAAAAATTTATTCCTTCCAAATTAAAACATTAAAATTCTTTTTCAAACACTAAATAACCACTGATTAATTGAAATTTACTCACTTTTGTATATTCATTGATTTTACAAAGCTTGATATATCAAGCTTTGTAAACGAAAATTTTTGGCTCTGTCTGTGAACGATGATTAAATCATCGTTCACCTAAATCATCCTTGAGCGGTGTAGCTGAGCAGTCCACCCGCAAGAACTATACTGCGCTGACGCTCCGAATAATCACAAACAATGGTGTATTCTTCGCCTTTGGAAACATTTTTCAATATAAGCGTATCACTTTTTGAAATTCCGCTTTTCGCGTTTTCAATTCTTAGCTTATCACCCTGAGAAATTTTATCAAAGTCACCGGGATCAGCAAAGGTCAAGGCGAGAATACCTGAATTAATCAAGTTTGCCTTATGCATACGCGCGAAGGATTTCGCGATAACAGCCTTTATCCCGAGATATAGCGGGACAAGCGCCGCGTGCTCTCTCGAGGAGCCTTGCCCATAATTCGCGCCACCGACGATTATACCACCGCCGTTTGCTTTCGCGCGTTCAGGGAAGGTTTTATCGCAGACCTCAAAGCAGTACTGCGAGAGGTGAGGGACATTAGAGCGGTAGGGGAGTATTTTCGCGCCGGCTGGCATTATATGGTCAGTTGTGATGTCGTCACCGACCTTGAGAATGACTGAATCCTCAAGTGTTTCGCCTACAGCTTTGCCGCAGGGTACTTCCTTTATATTGGGTCCGAATAAAATTTCCGCTTTTTCGGCGTCTGCTTCATTTGCGGGTAATATAACCATATTATCATTGACCTCAAAGCTGTCGGGGAGGTCAAACTTAAATTCAATTTCAAGTTTTTCAGGGTCAGTCAAAACACCGCTCAGTGCGGAAACTGCCGCGACTTCGGGGCTGACAAGATATATCTGAGCATCCGCAGTTCCCGACCTGCCTTCAAAATTGCGGTTGAAGGTGCGCAGAGAGACGCCGCCGGAATTCGGAGACTGCCCCATGCCAATACAAGGTCCGCAAGCGCTTTCGAGGATTCTCGCGCCAGCGTTAATCATGTCGGCAAGTGCGCCGTTTTTCGAGAGCATTCCGAGAACCTGCTTTGAGCCGGGCGCGATTGAAAGACTGACAGAGGGACAGACAGCTTTACCTCTAAGGATTTTCGCGACCTTCATCATATCAAAAAGCGAAGAGTTTGTGCAGGAACCGATGCAGACCTGGTTAACTTTTATTTCACCGATTTCACCTACAGACTTGACCCTGTCAGGCATGTGAGGCATGGCGGCGAGGGGGTGAAGGGCTGATAAATCAATATTTATGACCTCGTCATAAACCGCGTCATCGTCGGATTTTAATTCTGTCCAGTCATTTTCGCGCCCCTGAGCCTTTAAAAATGCCAGTGTTATTTCATCTGAAGGAAAAACCGATGTCGTTGCGCCAAGCTCAGCGCCCATGTTTGTAATTGTCGCGCGTTCCGGAACAGTCAGGGTTTTTATACCCTCTCCGGCATACTCAACGATTTTGCCGACTCCGCCCTTGACGGTCATTATGCGAAGAACCTCGAGGATAATATCCTTCGCGGCGACCCAAGGCTTTAGCTTGCCGGTGAGGTTAATCTTCACCATTTTTGGCATGGGGATATAGTAAGCGCCTCCGCCCATGGCTACCGCGACATCAAGACCGCCCGCGCCCATCGCGAGCATTCCCAGCGCGCCGCAGGTAGGCGTGTGGCTGTCGGAGCCTATCAGGGTTTTGCCCGGCTTGCCGAATCTCTCGAGGTGAATCTGATGACAGATACCGTTGCCGGGACGCGAAAAACGAATCCCTCTTTTATAGGCGACACTCTGAATAAAACGGTGGTCATCGGCATTTTCAAAGCCGTTTTGAAGTGTGTTATGGTCAATATATGCAACCGACAACTCGGTTTTTACTCTTTTTATTCCCATAGCCTCAAATTGCAAATAAGCCATAGTGCCGGTTGCGTCCTGAGTCAGGGTCTGGTCAATTCTCAGCCCGATTTCCTCTCCCGCTATCATTTCACCGGATAAAAGATGGCTTTTAATCAATTTTTCGGCAATAGTCAATCCCATATAAATCAATCCTCATATTTTAATTACTGTATTTTATCTAAAACGCGGAAGTTTGTCAAGAACCATTATAATTTAGGTCGCGCAAAACAATTATTATGCCCTCTTTGTGATATACGGTCTCGAAATTGCCGCTGTTAAGATAATAATTCCTGTCATATTCCGTTGTTTCATTTGCGGGATTAAACATGATATACTCGGCTTTATTCTTTGAAATTTCAAGACTATAGAGTATTTTGTGCTTGTATAAATGTGGAATATAATAAGTTCCCGCAAGCACAGAGGCATCCTCTGGTATGCTTTCGACAGCTTCGTCAATTGTGTTATACCGCTCTATGTCGGAATAATAAATGTTAACATAATTTATTGCGTTAACAGCGTTCAAGCCAAAGAACATTATCACGCATGCAAAGGCGGAAATCAACAGACTCTTTGTTTGGAGCTTTTCATTCATCTCACTGTTATTCTGCAGCAGCAGATAGAACAGCAGCGCCGCGTTACCGTAGGTATACTGATAACCGATTTCGTATTGATACGGATAATTTGTCATCAGATTGACAAGGAAAAAGGGGATAAGCAGGATAATGCGCGACGGTTTTTTTATCATAACCGGAAGGAAGGCAAGCGGGGCTAGCATTTGCAGGATAAACTTGATTTTTTTCTCCTGAAAGCTTTCATTTATAGCGTAAAGCGGGTTGAGTATGACGGATTTTATTACAGTTGTAAGACTGTGCGAGCCGTCATACATAAAATTGTCATACCGGTCTGACATGATTCCGTGCCCGTATTGCTTCATGAGACCAGTTACACCCACAAAATAGAGTACCGCGAAAACAGTGATTCCCGCGCCGAGCTGCTTCCTTTTGCCCGAAAACAGGAAATAGAGACCCGCGACAGCGACATAGACAGCCGCATCCTCCTTTACGCTGAGCGTCAGAAGGGTAAAAATAAATGCGGGCACAGCCTTCGAGCGTTCCACAAAATAAATCATAAACAGCAGCAATACGCACAGAAATTTGTTTTCATGGAAATAATAATAGCAGCCGCCCATCACAGAGGGCAGGAAGGTGTAGCATACCGCAACCAGCAGTGTCAATGAGTTAGAGAGCTTATAATGCTTACAAAGAAGATAAAGCGGTAACAGCCCCAGGGCAATAATGACTGACTGGCTGATGAGCAGTGTCACGGGTGAGGGAAATATAAAATATACAGGGAGCAGCAGATAGTAAACCGGAGAAAAATGTATGGCAAAATGGCTCAGAAGCTGATCGCGCTCGCAGGTAGTCAGAGGCTGAAAGGTGTCCTTCATATATTCATACATCTGCGCGAAAATTCCGAAATCATAGCATGAAGCCATATAGTTTTTGTAGCCGTATACCGTCATCATGCTTGCGTAAAAAACGAAAAATGAACCGAGGAGAGTTATAAGAATAATAGTTATTTTCTTAGAAGGTTCAAATATTATCTCATTTTTAAAAGTATAGGCGATAACTCCCGCCATGAATATGCAGCAGGCGAGACAGAGGTAAAAATTATTAGCCATCGCCGACGCGACGCAGCAGAGAATCATCGAAAAAATGACAAAAAGCACCTTATCCACGAGCGGCTTATTAATAAGAAACAGTGTTATAAAGAGAATACCGATGGCAATAAGATGCCAAATCATATTTATCGACTGAAAATATTCAAAGGTGTTGAATTTGCTGTCGTTGGTCAGCAGCTCCAGTGTGCAAACGACGATAAAAGCCACAACAGCTTTAAACACAAGGCTTGTAAAATTCAGCCTGTGCATGTGTTTGTTATAAAAAGCAATTAATCCTCCCACTGACTTTATCCTTTCGACTCTTTATTATGCATTTTTACCGGAATAAATCATGCGCAGAATGCTGTCTGCGAAATCAAAAACTGTTCGGATTATTTTGCTGAAAAACGAGAAAATCGCATCAGCACCGTTTTCAGGAACAGGAGCTTTTACAGAGGTGTCCTTGACAAAGGTGGATTCATCGACGACTTCAAGTGTATCGTTTCTGTAAGTTTTAAAGCCGATTTCGTCGCCGCTGAAATCAAATATACTGAAGCTCGGTACATCGAAATCATAAGCGGCTTCAACGAATTCTGTCGTTTCGTCAAAATGGCGCATATTGCTTCCCGAGGCTGAACCGGCGGCAATATAGACAATACCTTTTCCGTCCCCTGCGACCTCGTTGTTCAAAAGCGGGTAAGTCCTGCTGTATTTATGCTCGTGACCGCACAAAACTATATCAACGCCGTATTTTTCATAAAGCGGAACAAGCTTTTTTATGGCATTTTCGTCAACCATATCAGGATAATAGGGACCTTGATGAATCATAACGATTCGCCATTTCGCGTCCGGATAAGCCTTTACCGCGGCATTCATAAGATTGTCATGGTCGCCCGCAAGGGGGTTATTGCCGTTCGCGATTATGAACAAGGCCCCGCCGTATTCGAAATAATAGGGGTTTCCGGCGGTCGTAAATGTGTCCCTGAACTGGTTCGGGTTATTAAAATGAAGGTCATAAAGCGCGGTTAAAAAATCGTGATTTCCAATTGTTGTCGCAATCGGAAGTGACTTTGTCAGTGAAGGCGCGAGAAATAAATTATACTGCTTTTTGCTGTAAAAATCCTCAACCTGATCCCCCGCGTGCAGAATAAAACTGATGTCAGGAGCAACAGCCATCGTTGCCTCAAGGGTTGTGTTCCAGCCATAAGAATCCTTTTGCAGAACGCTGTCCAGGGTGGATTCGCCGCTCCTGCCTGTCTGGACGTCAGAGGTAAACATCAGGCTAAAACCGTTCTCGGGATTATGTATTTCGAAGGCGGCGGCATCTGTCCATTTACCTCCGCTCGTGAAGGAATAATACCAGGTTCCTTCCGTGAGACTTTTTAGTGACACCTTATAGCTATGATAAAGCATAGCGGATCTCATTATGTTGATTTCAGCTTCTAATGCGTTGCTGAGATCTGCAGACTGCGAGTAAATAAATCCGGGCTTGTCCTCCTTTTGAAAGCTGACCCAAGCAAAATTCATGTCATTAAAATTCTCTCCAGGAGTCAGGCTGATTTTGCCGTAGTCGGAGGTGTGAAGCTTCCATGAGCCGTCCCATTCCTCCTGCGAAAGCGCCTGAGAGGGAAGAGCGAAAGATAAAAGCATCATTAACGCGAGAATCAGTGAAAAAAGTCTTGAAGTCTTTTTCATAAAATGACCACCCATTCTTTTTATATAAGTTATATTATAACTCTAAAAATATTGTATTTCAAGCAATTTTAAACATTTTATTTAATTTTATTTTTTTGTAGTCTCTCTTACCTCTTAGTGCGAAAAAAGCAGTTTTATAGCAAAAGAGGAAACAATAAAGCTTGTAAAGTCGGCAATCAGTGAAGCGACGACTGTAAAGCGTGTTTTTTCGACACCGACAGAGCCGTAATAAACGCTCAGGGCATAAAAAGTTGTTTCTGTCGAGCCTGAAATTACTGAAGCAATCCTGCCCGCTAACGAATTCGCTCCATGAGTGCTGAGTATTTTTTCAAACATTGTCAGCGAACCGCTGCCTGAAAGCGGGCTAATAATGCAAAGCGGAGTCACTTCTGAAGGTATTCCGAGGAAGGAAGTAAGAGGTGAAAAAAGCTTAGATAATATTCCGAGCGCGCCTGAGGAGCTGAGCATAGTAACCATTAAGATTAACGCTGTTACCGGCGCGAGCAGGGAAAGAAACATGTCAAACCCTTTTTTCGCACCTTCGATAAAGCATTCAAAGACATTTACACCTTTAAATACTCCGTAAAGAATAATCGCCATAACCACCGACGGAAGTAAAAATGCCGAAAAATTTTCCAGTGGGTATCCCAGCCCTTCATAAAAAATGCTGACTGCTATCTTTTTTTGTCCTTTATATTTCCGTCAGAAAATCTTTGCATAAAATATACCATGCTCATTCCCGCGAAAAGAGCTGCAGCTGAGCTTAACCAAACCGCGAAAATTATATCCATCGGGTTTTCAGCGCCGTAACTCTGCCGTAAAAGCGCGACAGTAGTCGGTATCAGCCTGATAGACGCGGTATTTAACACGACAAATTTTATCATGTCATTTGTCGCCTCGACGGAGTTTTTATTATGGGATTTAAGTCGTTTCATTGCCTCGATACCAAGCGGGGTCGCGGCGTTCCCAAGCCCGAGCAGATTTGCCGTAACATTCATTGATATAGCCCTCAGCACCGTTTCATCCTTTTTAGATTCCTTAAAAATCAACCTCAGAACAGGGGAGAGCAGTTTTCCGATTTTTTCGCTCAGTCCCGATTTTTCCGCAATATTCATTAAACCGTTCCAAAGGCACAGCATACCCAAAAGCTTTAAGCAAAGATTCACCGCGTCATAGCCGCTGCCGATTATCGCGCCGGAAAGATTGTGAATCTCACCAGTAAATGCCGCGGTAATCACAGAAAAAGCTATAAAGAATGTCCAAATATAAGTCATCATACAAAAGTCTTATTCAAAACGTCTTGACTTTATGCTTGCAAAAATGTATATTGAGAGTACAATACTTGACAAAAAATGACAATATATAGTCAGTTTACTCAAATTATGTAGCTTTATGTACTATATGTGGTTCAAGCATTTTGATGATTTAATTTGTATATATTTAATATAAGTGAAAGGATTTGGTATTTATGAAAGCAACTGGTATAGTCAGGAGAATTGATATGGTCGGCAGAATTGTTCTGCCTATGGAGCTCAGAAAGGTTATGAATCTTAAGGGGAGCGAGGATGCTCTTGAGATTTTTACCGATGGAGAAAGAATTATTCTTCAAAAATATAATCCCTACTGTATGTTCTGCAACAGTAACGACGATCTTATTGACTTTAAAGGAAATAAGGTTTGCAAAGCTTGTATAACAAGCATGAATGAAACGATTGAATAAGTGTTTTAATTATTTAATTTGACTAAATAAAATAATTTGCGATAATGGATTGAAAAATTATTCATTTTGTGGTAGTATGAGGCTATCATATTAAATGGAGGTTTTTTATGCTTAACGGAATAATCGGAGCATTCATGAAGTTTGTCGCGGCTATAACCGCTCTGATGCTTGCTATTGCGGGCGTTGGAGGTATTGGCTCCAAGCCGGGAAACCCTGAGGTTAAAAATGTTATTCTTTTTATCGGCGACGGTATGGGTGAGAATCATCTTGAGTGGACAAAGACCGAGAGAAATACCGGTCTTGTTTTGGACACCTTCCCGATTCAAGGCTACAGCGAAACAAATGACTATATGGGTCTTGTTACCGACAGCGCTGCGGGAGCAACGGCTCTTTCCTGCGGCGTACGCACTATCAGCGGCACAATAGGTGTTTACCCGACGAATGTTTTCGGCGGTTTAACTTATCCAATGAATCTTTGCGAGCTTGCAATTGAAAAAGGTCTTAAAACCGGAATTGTTACGTCTGACTCTACCTCAGGTGCGACGCCTGCCGGTTTTTCCGCGCATACTCTCAGCAGAGATAATGAAAAGCCGATAACAACCCAGCAGCTCGCGTCAAAAATAGACCTAATCTGGGGTGCGCCTACTGATTCAGCGACTGAGGAGGCTGTCGGCGCGAGTGATTTTACTCTCGTTAAGAGCCTTGATGACATTGCGCAGCTTACCGATGGCGAACAGAGCTTCGGTCAATTCAGCGGTAATGTCTGGCAGAGCACAAATGCTGAGGGTCCGACATTGACAGAGCTTACTGTCGCGGCTCTCAATAGGCTTGATAATGAAAACGGCTTTTTCATTATGATTGAAGGCGCTCATATCGACAAACGCTCTCACAGCAATGTCGAGGACGAGATGATGGACGCGGTTCTGGAATTTGACAATGCTATCGCTGCTGCGCTCGAATTTGCACAGAATGACGGGGAAACAATGATTGTAGTCACAGCCGACCATGAGACAGGAGCAATTAAAAAGGATGGCAACTCTTATAAATTCACAAGCGGAAGCCATTCAGGCGTTAATGTTCCGCTGAGAGTTTTCGGAACAGACAGCTTTGTCGCTCAGGGTAAGTCAATAATGAACAGAATGATTCCTGTCATTATCGCCGACAAGCTCGGTTGCGAAAAGCAGGAATTCCCGAGAACCATCCAAAAAGACATAAAGCTTCCCGATTTGCCATTCTAATCACAAAACATAATCAATGACATAATATTATGATACTGCTTTGACAAAGAAATAAAAAAATAGCAACCGTTTTATTGCGGTTGCTATGTTTTTGCAAAAATTTTGAGCTTTAAATTGATAAAAGGGAAAATATGGGAAAAATTAACCAATCCGCTCCTGTTTATTTTTTTCATACTCAACCCTGACGGCATGCGCAAGCTGGTCGGCACAGCTGGTATTTCTTCTGCCGCATTCTACGCCCTTGCACCTTTCTTCAAGCTCTTCGACAGTCATACCCTCGACAAGCTTCGCTATAACAGAGAGATTTGCGCTGCAGCCGTCATAGAACTTGATATTGTGAACTCTGTTGCCCTCAAGGTCAAACTTAATCTTTGACGAGCAGGTGTTTTTAGTTTTGTAGCTTGGCATGTAATGTAAATTCCTTTCTTGTGCTTTTTTTATGATTTATACATTAAGGTAATGCATTAATAATATTATGATATTATGCCTTTATTTTTTTTATAAGTCAAGCATTTTTCTCTTGATTTTTTTAGAATTATGGCTATAATTAGCATTATTATTTTGAATTGAGGCTTTCGTCCGATGATAAAAATATCAAAAATCAAGCTGAAACCGCTCCAGATTCTGGCTCTGGGTTTCATTGCGGTTATTCTTACCGGCGCGTTGCTGCTGATGCTGCCAATCTCCAATAAAGACGGCGGAACGATTCCGTTTATTAATGCGCTGGTGCAGGCAACCTCAGCTACCTGTGTGACAGGGCTTACAGTCTATGATCCCTATACTCAATTCACTTTTTTCGGTCAGCTGATTATTCTTGCGTTGATTCAGGTTGGCGGCTTGGGCTTCATGATGTTTGCTCTTATGATTTCGCTGGTTATGAAAAAAAGAATCGGGCTTCGCGAAAGAACCTTGATGCAGGAGTCTCTAGGTGCGCCTCAACTAGGAGGTATTGTACGCCTTACTAAAACCGCTCTTTACGGGACAATTATCATTGAGGGTGCAGGTGCACTGCTGCTGATGACGCGTTTTATTCCAAAATTCGGTTTTGGAACCGGTTTATGGTTTAGTATATTTCATTCAATTTCATCTTTTTGTAACGCCGGTTTTGATTTGATGGGTAAGCTGAAGCCACTCAGCTCTCTGGTGCTTTTTCAAGACGATATTGTTGTAAATATAACCGTAATGGCTTTGATAGTAATGGGCGGAATTGGTTTTATTGTCTGGACTGATGCCATTCATAATAAGTGGCATTTTAAGCGATATATGCTGCATTCGAAAATTGTCTTAATTGTGACGGCTTTTCTGATTATAGCAGGAGCATTGTCCTTCTGGATTCTCGAGGATAATCACGCGTTTGCAGGCATGAGCTTCAAGGAAAAGCTTCTAGCCTCGCTTTTTCAATCCGTGACACCGAGAACTGCTGGATACGCGACGGTTGATCAGGCGACGCTAAGCGAGGGCGGGTTGTTTCTGACAATGTTCCTGATGCTTGTCGGCGGCTCTCCGGGTTCGACAGGCGGCGGAATAAAGACAACCACCTTTTTTGTTATGGTTTACTCGCTGGTTGTGTATTTCAGGGGGAGCGAGTCAATCGGTATTTTTCGCAGGAGAATCGAAGACGCCGCAATTAAAAGAGCTTTCAACAGCACAATGGCTTATATCAGCGCCGCTTTTATCGGAACGATGATAATTAGCTCTCAGGGCTATTCCGTAGATACCGCTCTGTACGAAGCGCTTTCAGCTATTGGCACGGTAGGTTTAACAGTCGGAATAACTCCCGGTTTGCCCACTCTTTCTAAACTGGTAATTTCATTTTTAATGTATATCGGCAGAGTCGGCAGCCTCGCGGTTCTGATGGCTGTAGCTGAGCGCAAAATAAAAACAAAAATTAGTAATGTTGAAGAAAAAATAATTCTTGGATAAATAATCGGAGGAAAACAATATGAAAACCATGCTTGTAATCGGTTTAGGCAGATTTGGCAGACACCTCGCTCTGAAGCTCTCTGAGCTCGGAAATGAGGTAATGATAGTTGATAAGGATGAAGCGAGAGTTACACCGCTCGCGTCATATGTTACAAACGCCCTGGTCGCGGACTGTCAGGATGAGGAGGTTCTCAGAGAACTCGGTGTTTCGAATTTTGATGTTTGCTTTGTATGCGTCAGCGGCAATTTTCAATCCTCGCTCGAAATTACTTTAATGCTGAAGGATTTGGGCGCTAGCCATGTCGTTTCAAAAACCGACAGGGAAAAGCAGGGCAAATTCCTTGAAATCATCGGTTCTGATGAGATAATACACGCTGAAAAAGATATGGCTCAGCGCACAGCGGTGAAATACAGCGCGAAAAATACCTTTGACTATATAGAGTTATTTAATGATTACAGCATAGTCGAAACAAGGGTGCCAAAGGAATGGGTCGGGCGTTCCATACGGGACCTTGATGTTTGCAAGAAGTTTTTGGTTAATATTCTCGGTTTCAAAAACGGTACGAATAACATCACCCCGATATATGACGCAGGTCATGTTTTTCAGCAAAATGAGCATTTAATTATTGCAGGTCTCTCAAAAGACACGATGAAAATCGCTTCAAAAGGATAAAATTAACATAATAAAATTAACATAATTCAAAAAAACGAAGCAGCAATGCTTCGTTTTTCAAATGTTAAAATCATTTAGTATGCTAATGTGGGCTTGGCTTGCCAAGCTCACAGCCAGTAAGGTACTAATAAAACACTTTTTATCAGTTTTTCAGTGAAATGACTCCCCATTTTCCTTGATATTTCACCCATGCCTTACCGTCATATATAGGTGTAGCATATTGATAAATCGGGTTGATGACAAATTCACCAGTTTTATTTATAAAGCCCCATGAGCCTGATTTGCAAACGGGGGCATATTCGCCGGTAAAATTATAAACCGCGTCAAACTCAAAAGGTGTCACGGTGTCTGCGTCAACTGTAACAAAACCCCATTTACCGTTTTTGACAGCAGCTATATTCTCGGAGACTCCTAAAATATCTGTGTACACAGTGTCTGAAACCGTTTTCTGTCCGTCAAAAAAGACATAACCGTCAATCAAATCAAAGGTAAAAACACCCTTAACCTTAGTCTCTTTCAGGTTTTCGACTCTTTGAAGTAAAATAGAATGGTTGACATCGTATGAAATACTACCCTCAGAGGCTATGAACGCCTGTTTGCTGACAGTGTCATAATACGGTGCCCAATTTACGTGGGTGGGCTTTGCGGCGGCAGTTCCGTCGAGATTATACGCGTTTTCATGAGCGGAATCGATTAATACATTGCAAGATTCGCAGTAGGTTGTCACATTTTTGCTTGTTGGAATTATAATCTTGCCTGAATAATCGATAGCGCCTGTGCCCGCGGAATCAGTGACCATGTTCAACGGTATAGCATCGAATTGACCCGCTTTAGCAACAGACCTGCGTTCTTCAAAGGGTTCGATTTTTGTAAAGGAATAAATCGGGCGTATAATCCATTCGCCGAAACCGGCATTAAGATTCTCGGTGTGCAGCTCAGTTTTTGTGTCTGTTTCCGGCTCGGGGCTTCCTGCCGCGCAGCCTGTGATAACCAGTGCGAGAAGAACGAGCATCGTTGAAGCAATGCCGTAAAGACTGATATTATTATTCTCTGACTTCAAAAACCTCATAATATCCCTTCTTATTTTTCTTCTTCCTTAGCAGGAACTTTGAAGTCGTTTACAGGGAGCGCCAGCTTCTCAAGCATGGCGGAAATTCTGAGAATCGTTCTCGCTTCAATAGCGGTAATAGTTCCCAAGAGCCTGATATTAATGGTTTCTGTAACAATTTCATCCGCGCTGTCAAGCCCAGCGGAAATTCTAAGCGTAGTCCTCGCGTCCGCTGCTGTAATTGTCCCGTCACCGTTAGCATCGCAATAAACAATTATTCTGTAGGAATAGAGAACCTTGCCCTCGTCGTCCTTTATCAGCAGATATGACCCTGAACCGACTAAATCGCTATCATTCTTATATTCCGTTTCAGTTTTATCAGCCGCGCCGAGAGTTTTGTCACTCGTAAAAGCTTTCAGAAAATCACTTACCTTAGTGTCAGGTAAAACACCGTAAATAACTTTTTTATCGGCAATAAGCTCATAATCAGTGTCCTCATTAACACTGATGTTCGCATCCAGAAAACCCTCTGTAATAAATTCCGTGTCGAGTGCATGATTCTTTGCGTAGGTGTCAGCAATAGTGCCTTCATAGCATTTTAGTTTAAAGCCGGAAATCGGGGCGTACTTCTCAGTTGTTGTATCATAGTAAAAACCGAAGGCGTAATTCCTGACGATTCTAAGACCGGCAGGGAGAGTGAGGCTCTTTAGAGCCATACAGTCCTCAAAAGCGCCGTCACCGATTGAAATGATTTCCGGTGAGAAGGTTACATTTTCAAGCAAGGAGCACTGAAAGAATGCGCCTTCGCCGAGAATGACGGTTGTTGCTAAATCTGCTTTTTTCAGAGCAGGGCATTTTTCAAAGGCTAGATTGCCGACATAATAAATGCCGTCAGACAGCTCAACACTCTCAAGCTTTTCGCATTGCGCAAAGGCTTTGTCGCCTATTGTCTCCACTCCAGGAGCCATTTTCAGGGTTTTCATTTCTTTATTTCCGGAAAAAGCGTTTGAAGCGATTTCGGTGACTTTAAGAGAGCTGTGAATGTATACATCAGCCTGAGTACCCTTATATTTTTTAAGTATGCCGTCTTCAACTTCAAAATCACTTTCGATAATAGCGGGTTCTGTAATCTCAACAGTCGTTGCCTCTTCAGCGGTTGTCGCTTCCTCCGCGGAGACAGACAGCATGCCGAACAATGTGATAAAAACCAGCGCGCTCAGGATAAATAATATTTTTTTCATTGTATTTTGAACTTCCTTTCATGTTTGTTTTATAAATATTTAAACAATTTTATTGTAACACAGAAGTAAACTTTATTAATTAGAATGTGGAACTATCGCTTGTATTTTTGATATTCTTCGACAGCTATTTTATCACATATTTCGTTCTCCGCATGCCCGTCATGTCCTTTAATCCAAACAAAATGTACTGCATGAGTCTCAAGCAGTGCCGTAAGCTCCTCCCATAAATCGCGGTTGAGAACAGGTGATTTGTCGCTTTTTTTCCAGTTGTTTTTCTGCCAGTTTTTAAGCCAATTCTTATTTATCGCATCGGAAACATATTTTGAGTCGGTCGTAAGCGTGACCTCGCAGGGTCTGTTAAGTTTTTTCAGCGCCTCGATAACAGCGGTAAGCTCCATGCGGTTATTAGTTGTTTCCTCCTGCGAGCCCCTAACAATCATCTGCTTTTCGCCGTATTTCAACACCGCGCAATAGCCGCCTGGACCGGGGTTGCCCGAGCAGGCGCCGTCGGTAAAAATTTCAACTTTTTTTTTCGCAGCCTGCATTTTATTCGTTCTCCAAAAGCTTCAGCGTATAGTTTTTCGATTTTATCAGCGCGACAAATTCATCAATATTTTTTATTAGAGATTCGCTGTATATCCCACCGAGAGCCAAGTCTTCCATTTCATGAAAATCACTGCCGGAGAGTTTTAAAAGTGAAAACTTTTCAGCCCAGGCATTCGCTATATCGTTTCTTGAGTCATGACGGCGGTTGTAATTCGCGATTTCAATACCGTGAAGGTACTTTGGTGCGACTACCTGCATATTGTTTCTGAAAGGGTGCGCCTGAAAAAACAGTAGATTATTATTTTCAGCGAATTCCCTGAAAAATTTCGGTTCGCTGTCAAACATAAAAGGATTGGAATATAAAAAGTCCTCACAAAATCCGTAAACAAGATAGTCATTGTCGTTTTCGGGAAAACGTATTTCCATCCCGAGCATAACATTAAAGCTTTCCGGGGCAGCCGCCAGCGCGTTTCTATAACCCTCAAGGAAGCAATCTATATAGTCACCCCAACTGCTGCAGCCGAGCTTCTTATATCTCTCAGCATGAAAATGGTCAGTAACAATTATGCCGTTGTAGCCGTTTTCGCTGTATAGCTTTACGCTTTCTGCCGCAGGTATTTTGCCACAGGGGCTGACCTCGCTTGTGTGAAGATGAGTTTCGTATAAGTAAGACATTTATTTTTTCCGATCTTTTTGTAATTAAATTTATAAGGAAAAGCTGAATTTATTCAGTCCTTTTTCAAGCTCATATGTGTGCGAGTCGAAGACAAAAACGGCTTTCTGATTCTCAATATATATTTCAAAATCAATATTTTTCGGCGCTTTTTTATATTTTACCGAAATAAAGCCGCCTTCGGTTTCCAGTGAACCCTCGCATTCGTTAAGTCCGTTAACCAGCTGCGGCTCAATAAGGAGCTGTGAAAAGCAGGTAGAAGCCTCAGTTTGTTTAATTCCTAACAAGTAATAATAAAGATACCGTACAACAGCTCCGAACATCGGATGGCTTCTTGACTTATGTCCGTCCCAGTACTCCCACAGCGTCGTCGCACCCTGAGAAATCTGGCTAAAAAAAGAAGTTTTTTCGTGGCTTGTCAGCAGCTCAAAAGCCAGCTGTGACTGAGAAGTTGAAAACAAATAACCGCTTACTATATCTGTTCCGAAAATGCCGGTGTCAAACATTTTAATCTTCTTGTAATTTTCCAAAAGCGCAGCTCGTGTTCTGTCGTTTCCTAAGCCGATATCAAGAGCAAAGGCGTTCGCGCCCTGAATATTTGCGCAGAAGCAAGCGGTTTTTTCGTCATAATAAGCATTATTTATCGCTTGTTTTTTGCATTCAAGAGTTTTTTCGGCTTCAGCGATTTTTTCGTTTTGCTCCAGAATATTAAGTATTTTTATATAGATTTGAAGAACTTTGACATAAAAATATGTGTTGACAAAGGGCTCGGGTATCGTTATTTTATCGGGTGTACACCAGTCGCCGAGGCACCATGACCAGGGTTGATCGCTGACAACCAAACCTTCACTGCTGTGTGCTTCAAGATATTTAAAATAAAGCTCAATTCTAGGTAAAAACTGCTTTAAAATTTGCTTTTCACCAAAATGCTTATAAAAAGTATAGGGGACAATTGCGACAGCGCCGCCCCAGCCGCCCGGTCCGCCGCCAGAGCAGACATAGGGCGCGGTGTATTGCACATGACCTGTTTCAAGGTCCTGGCAGTCATAAATATCCTCAAGCCACTTTCGGTAAAACTCCTTTGAATCCAGCATCAACATACCGCAGTCGCAAACAAGCTGACCGTCGCCAGTGTAACCCCTGCCCTCGCGGTGAGGACAGTCAGAGGGGATGCCCGCGTGCATATTCATGAGCTGTGTTCTGATATAAGCGTCATAAAGCCAATTAAGAATCACATTATCACATTTAAAGCTTGAGCTTACTTTGACGTCTGTGTGAATGACCTCAACGCTGTCAAGCTCAGCGGAGGAGGAAACAGTAAAATAACGGAAGCCGTGCCACATGAATTCCGCCTTCATCAACCGCTCTTTTCTTCCGTCTGTGATAAAAATATCCTTTTGTTTTCCGCCGTAGCATTCCTTGCGGTTATAAGAGAGATTACCTCTGGAATTTAATTCCTCAGAATAATTAATCTCAACAGCAGTGCTTTTTCTTTTATCGCTTTTTACAACAACTACACCCGTGATATTTTCTCCGGCGTCATATAGCGAGTATTTGCGCCTTTTCTTCACAAGGACAGGCTTTATTTTCCTGATAAGCTTATCTGTCGGGCAAAAGTTTTTATATAATTCGCTTTTCGGAGCGGTAATCGCAACAACATCAAGAAAATCACTGTCATCAAAATCCTTATAATACCAGTTTTCGGCAATTATATTATAGTCGTGTGTTTCACCGTCAAGTATAACCGAGCGTTCAATATAGGAGGGGTGCCATTTTAATGTGTTGTCAGAATAAAATTCTTTAACAGTTCCGTCTGACAGCTCTGAAATAATTCTGTAGCATAATCTGGGGCTGCCGTATTTCCAGCGGGTATACCACCCTCCTGCAAGCGCCACCGCGATAATATTTTTGCCCGGCTCAACAAGAGAAGAAATATCATATTCCATATAATAAATACGATGTCTGAATTCGTCGGTAATCTTATATTCGCGTTCAAAACGTTCAACAGCGTTATAATCGGTCCACATCGGAACAAATTTGTCATCACTGACTTTTTGTGAGTTTATATAACACTCAAAAAAACCCAATCCGCAAATTAGAAGTTTTGTGTTTTTGGGTCTATTTGCCGCACTATAGCTGAAACAGCCTCTGAAAAGAGGCTGATTACAGTTATTATTTGGAATAATCCAGTTCGCATTTTTAAAAACTTCACTCGAATTCATATGAACCCTCATAAATCTTATTCTGTAGCTTTTGTTTCAAATAAAGGTATGTCAAGCAGCATTAATTCCTTAAACTTTTCGCCGTCCATTTTTTCAAATTCAATTAAATAACTGGCGACATTTTTTAGCTTGAGAATATTTTGTTTAAGAAGTGTCAGGGCTTTTTCGTATGCCTGAGAGATAATCATCTCAACCTCAGCGTCAATTTTCGCGGCAACAGTCTCGGAATAATTGCGGACATTGCCATAATCTTTGCCAAGGAAAACCTCATCGTGACCCGAGCCGAAGGCAATAGGACCGAGCTCGTCGCTCATGCCGTATTTTGTGACCATATTTCTCGCGGTTTCAGTAGCTCTCTCAATATCGTTTGATGCGCCTGTGCAAATATCGCCGAAAACAATGGATTCCGCTGCTCTGCCGGAAAGCAGAACCTCAATGGATTCAAGCATTTCGCTTTTCGGCAAATGCTGCTTGTCGTCAAGCGGAAGAGACATCGTGAAGCCAGCCGCCATACCGCGCGGGATAATCGAAACCTGATAAACGGGGTCTTGACTTTCAAGATAATAGGTTGTAACAGCGTGACCGGCTTCATGAAAGGCGGTAATTTCCTTGTCCTTCATCGAGCGTTTCTGAGACTTTTTCTCTGTGCCGACAACGACTTTTATCGTCGCTTCCTCGATTTCGGTCATAGTCACAGCCTTTAGACTACGGCGCGCAGCGAGAAGAGCAGCCTCATTCAAAAGATTCTCAAGGTCAGCGCCGGTAAAGCCAACGGTTGATTTCGCGATATTATTGAGATTAACGTCAGGAGCAAGCGGCTTGCCCTTAGCGTGAACACGCAGAATTTCTTCTCTGCCTTTGACATCGGGGTAGCCAACAGTCACCTGACGGTCAAAACGTCCGGGTCGAAGCAATGCAGGGTCAAGTATATCCGGGCGGTTTGTTGCGGCGATTATGATAACACCCTCGTTAACGCCGAAACCGTCCATCTCAACAAGCAGCTGATTCAAGGTCTGCTCGCGTTCGTCATGACCTCCGCCCATACCGGCGCCCCTGTGGCGACCGACAGCGTCTATTTCATCAATAAAAATGATTGAAGGATTGTTCTTTTTTGCGCTTTCGAATAAATCTCTGACGCGAGACGCGCCGACACCGACATACATCTCAACAAAATCCGAGCCGGAAATAGATAAAAACGGAACATCAGCCTCGCCGGCAACAGCGCGGGCGAGAAGAGTCTTACCTGTTCCCGGAGGGCCCACAAGCAAAACACCCTTGGGAATCCTTGCGCCGAGGTCGTTAAATTTTGAGGGGTTTTTAAGAAATTCGACAATTTCCTCAAGCTCAGCTTTTTCCTCGTCTGCTCCGGCGACATCGGCAAAGGTGGTTTTCCTCTTGTTGTCCTTGGCGTTTGTAAATTTAGCCTTACCAAAGCTGAGTGTTTTATTGGATTCGTTAATTATTGCCTGATTATTCTTTCTTATAAAAAAGACCATTCCGGCGATAAGAATCGCCATGAAAATCAAGGTCGGAACCATGCTTGAAATCCATGAGCTCGTTTTCGGGTAGAAATAATCGTAATCAATTTCATCCTCGAGACTTTTGCCCTCATTATATTCCTTTATCTTCTCATGAATATCGTCAAATAGCAAGGTGGGGTAGGGTGAGGTGTATTTTTGAGCGACATTCGGCTTGTCAACAGTCCAATATTCGAGAACACCGTTGCTCAAATTATAATTGTATTTTACAACCTGATTAGTTTCAAAAAGACGAATAATGTCGCTGTATTCAAGCTTTTCCTGCTTCGGTTCTGCCGTAAAAAAGTAAATCATAGAAATACAGAGGATAGCAATGGCAATATATGGCAGGATTTGCATCCACTTTTTTGTTCTGCTGTTCAAACCGAGAATCACTCCTATTATTGTAGTTTTTCAAGTTAATCCTTTGAAACTTATATGAAAAATATTGTTTTACTGATAAATTTCGGGTTTAATTATTCCGACAAAGGGAAGATTTCTGTATTTTTCGTTATAGTCGAGCCCATAGCCGACAACGAATTCATCGGGAACTGTGAAGCCGGTGTATTCGGCGTATAGGTCAACCTGCCTGCGTTCAGGTTTGTCGAGTAAGGTGCAGATTCTGATGCTTGAGGGGTTTCGCGCATAGAGAATTTCAGTGATATATGAAAGTGTACGCCCGCTGTCGAGAATATCCTCGACTATAAGCACATCATAACCCTCGATTTCAAAATCTAAATCTTTTATAATTCTGACAACACCGCTGGATTTTGTGCCCGCGCCATAGCTGGAAACAGCCATAAAATCAATTTTGCATGGAATAGTTACAGCTCTCATCAAGTCTGCCATGAAAACAACCGAGCCCTTGAGAACGCTGACAAGAAACAACTTTTTATCACTGTAATCCTTGCTTATAATTTCGCCGAGCTCGTGAACCTTTTGTCTGATTTCCTCTTCGGATATCAGCACAGACTTGATATCATCAAGCATAAGTTCGCACAATCCTTCCGTGATAATTATTATTGCCTGAAAACAGTAAACTAAATACAATTTATGTGATATTAATTTCTATATATTTTTGTGTTTTTTCGCTCACGGCACAACGCTCACAAACAGAGAAGCCTTCAACGAAAACAATCCCCTCATCGTCAGCGAGAATAATACGTCCCGCTCTTTCAGCAGCGGTAAGTTTTTTTTCATTAAAAAGGTTTTTCAGAGTTTTTGTGCAGCCGCGTGATTTCAAGCGGATTTTGTCGCCGTCCGTTCTTGTTCTTATGCAAATGTTGCCGGATATTGTATCATAATCAAGAAGATTAGTAAACAGAGGATTGTTAACATTTTGTAATATATTTTCAAATTTCTCTGTTTTTATCTGCATTTCTATGGTTTTATTGTTAAAAAATATTTTTCCTTCAGGTTTCGGACATTTTATTTTGAAGGAAGAGTATTCATTTTTCATTTCCGGCTTGAATAAAAAAAGCGTTTTTCCGTCTGACCGGATTATTTTTGAATTCGTAATATTTATGCTTCCTCCGCATTCGAGTTTTTCAATGATTTCATTTGAATGCGAAGCCTCGCAGAGCTCTCCGGAAAGCTCGAATACGGCATGTGATATTACGCGCGAAAGCAGTCCGGCAGGGACGCGAAGAAACTCTGAAACACTGTAGCCAGTTTGGATTTTTGCGTTACTGACAATTTCCGAAGTAGTTTCATCAAGAAAATTTTCATATCCGCCTAAAATTTGGGCCATTCTTGAAAAGCTTGTTAAAAATGAGGGATTTATCTGCTGAAAAACAGGAAAAACAAGGTTTCGAAGCTTATTTCGGGTATATTTACTTTCAAAATTTGTAGAGTCTGTCACAAAAGGAATATTGTTTATTTTGCAAAAGGAAATAATTTCTGACTTTTCACAATCAATAAGAGGACGTATGATGCGCTCTCTTTTGGGTGTAATGCCGCATAAGCCCTTGAGCCCTGTGCCTCGAATCATATTGATTAGAGCGGTTTCAGCGCTGTCGTCAAGATTGTGCGCCGTCGCAATCAGAGATGTGTCGTCAATAGAATACAGCCTCTCATATCTGATTTTCCTTCCGGTCAGCTCCTCGCTTTCACCGCTTTGAGCGGCTAAGAGAGGAATATTTTCATCAAACACTGTCAGTTTTATTGACTTATCCGCACAATAATTTCTGACAAAAAACTCATCGCTTTTTGCTTCCTCTCCACGGATATTGTGGTTGATATGAGCCGCTTCAAGGGTGATATTTAACTCTTTTTTATGCTTTTCGAGAAAGTATAACAAGCACATGGAATCAGCTCCGCCCGAGAGCGCGACAACGATATTTACCGGCTCCGGCAGGCTCTGTGGGAGTAAATTATTGCGCTTTATTGTGTTAAAAATCTTTTGCTCAAAATCAATTTTCATCATCAAGCATAAATTCCTGTGTTGTGAAAAGTGTAAATTCGGGATTCCAGTTAAGATTAATTGTGGAGGTCGGACCGTTTCTGTTTTTCTGAATCAATAGCTGTGCGGTCAGCGAAATTTCATCCTGCGGTACATCAGAATCCTGGTCATAATAATTTTCACGGTAAAGCATCGCGACAATATCCGCGTCCTGCTCAATGGTACCCGATTCACGCAGGTCTGAGAGCTGCGGCTTGTGGGACTTTCCCCTCTGCTCGGTTCCGCGGCTGAGCTGGGCGCAGGTGACAACAGGTATATGCATGTCCTTTGCCATCAGCTTCAGGCTTCTCGTGATTTCAGAAATTTCCTGAGTGCGGTTTTCGATTCTTTTATTCGCGGACTGCATAAGCTGCAAATAGTCGATAACGACGCATTCGACATCTCTTTGACGCCTGATTTTTGACTTCATTTCCGGCACGGTAATGCTTGAGGTGTCGTCAAAATACAGCGGGCAGGCACTTAAAAAAGTTGCTGCCTGCAAGAGCTGGTCCCATTCCTTTGGAAGAATTTTTCCGTCGCGAAGCTTTGTGCTCTGCACCCTCGCCTCAGTTGAAAGCACCCTGGTTACAAGCTGCTCCTTAGACATTTCAAGAGAGAACATCAGCACCTTTTTGCCGCTTTTTACTGCGACATTTCTCGCGAGATTCAGCGCGAAGCTGGTTTTTCCCATTGCAGGGCGGGCACCGATAATAATTAATTCAGATTTATTCAAACCCGAAATACATTCGTCCAAATCCTCGAAGCCTGTCGAAAGACCTTTATATTTTTCTCTGTCGTCGCCCGTCAATTCCCTTAGTCTGCCGTAAACATTAACGAGAATATCCTTGATATGCGAAGGGTCTGAGTCTGCCGTACCCTTTCTGATATTATATATTTTCTGTTCAGCAGAGTTGAGCATATCATCAGCGCTCAGATCCGTATCGCTTGCCGATTCGATAATGTCCTTAGCGGCGTCAACGAGTGTGCGGACATAATATTTTTCTTTGATAATCCTTGCGTAAGCCTCTACATTGGCAGTCGTAGGAACACTTTCCGCTAGCTGATAAATATAAGTTTTTCCTTCAGCTTCAGAAAAAAGCCCGTCACCCTTGAGCGCGTTAAGAACAAGAAGAGGGTCAAATTTTCCGCCGTTCAGGGTGTCTAGATTGACAATCGCACTGTAAATCGAGCGGTGCTGAGGAATAAAAAAATGCTCAGCGTTCAGAATCGCCGATACAGCCGTATAGCAAGACGGCTTCAAAAGTAATGAGCCGAGCACTGCCTGCTCAGCTTCATTACTGTAATATATACTGCTGTTTTCACTGTAAGAATATTCCACTATATTTAACCAAATCCTTGACGCGTTACATTTTTTATTCTCCGACTTGCACAAAGAAGGTTGCTACTATGTTTTGCGGCAGCTTAATCTCGCATTCATATGTACCGAAGTTCTTAATGTCCTCGACAATTATTTTGCGTTTGTCAACATCAATGTTAAACTGCAACTTAAGGTTTTCGGCAATTTCTTTAGAGGTGACTGAGCCGAAAAGCCTGCCGTTTTGACCTGCCTTTGCACAGAGCTTGACTGTTTTTCCGCTCAAAAGCTCAGCGTGCTTTTTGGCGTTTTCCAGCTCCATAGCAACCTTATGTTTTTCAGCGGATTCGCGGTTTTTCAGCTCATTTATCGCCTGTGCATTAGCCTCACCGGCAAGACCGCGCGGAAAAAGAAAATTCCTCGCATAACCGTCGGAAACACTGACTTTTTCTCCTTTTTTACCGAGTGTTTTTACGTCTTGTTTTAAAATGACATCCATTATTGCGAAACCCCCTATTTAGTTACTGGATGCTGGATGCTGGATACTGGATACTGTAATATTTGGCGCTACTGTTTATTATACATTATTGTATTGGGTTAAATTTTATCAATAAGAATAATATGGAAAAAATAATACAAAATTTGCGTGACAGAAATTGGTTAATGTTAATAACTTTTTTCTTTCAGTTCAATTAAGAATTTATTTCAAGAACTATTGGGAGGATTATCGGTGAGCGCTTGGTTTTTTCATACATAAGCCTTGATATTTCTTCGCGGAGCCTGCTTTTTAAAGCGGGAATATCTGAGAAAAAGTCTTCGGAAAAACGGTCGAGCACATCATAGGTTGTGTTTTTCGCGAGAGTAAAAAGCTCGTCGGCTTCCTTAACGTAAACAAAACCCTTTGACTCAATTTCAGGTATAGTCACCACATTACCGGTATATGTGTCAACCGCGACTGTTACCACAATCACGCCGTCCTCAGAGAGTCTTTTTCTGTCTCTGAGCACAACACTTCCCACATCGCCGACACCGTAGCCGTCAACAAAAACGCGCCCGCATGGCACATTAGGTTCATGCCTGACTTTGTTTGTCGTAAGCGAAACCGAAGCCCCGACATCTGCGATAATTATATTCTGCTCGCTGATACCCATTGATTTCGCTAGCTTTGCGTGGCACCTGAGGTGTTTTTGCTCGCCGTGAACAGGGATAAAGAATTTCGGCTTCGTCAGCCCCATTATCAGCTTCAGTTCCTCTTGCCGCGCATGCCCCGAAACGTGAACCTCATACATTCTGTCATAAATAACATCCGCTCCGAGCTTCATGAGCTCATTTACAACATTGCCGACAGTTCTCTCATTTCCGGGAATCGGAGTCGCGGAGATTATTATAAAATCATTTGAACCGATTTTAACTTTTCTGTGCTCGCTCGAGGACATTCTGGTCAGGGCGGACATCGGCTCACCTTGGCTGCCTGTTGTTATGATTATTATTTTTTCATCAGGATAATTCTTTACATCGTCTATTGAGACAAGAACCCCTTCCGGTACATCGAGATAGCCGAGCTCAGTGCTCACACTGACAACATTATCAAGGCTTCTGCCTGATAAGGCGACCTTTCTGCCAAGCTTCGCTCCGGCATTGATTATCTGCTGAACGCGGTGGATATTCGAGGCGAAGGTGGCGATTATCAGCCTTTTGCCGCCGGCCTTGCGGAAGAGATTTTCAAGTGTTTCGCCAACACGGCTCTCGCTTTCGGTATATCCCGGGCGTTCCGCGTTCGTCGAATCCGCCATCAGACACAGTACACCCTCGTTCCCGAGAGCCGAAAAACGAGACAGGTCAATGACCTCGCCGTCAACAGGCGTTGTGTCTATTTTGAAGTCACCGGTATGAAGAATCGTTCCGACAGGGCTTTTTATCGCGAATGCGACTGCGTCCGGAATAGAGTGGTTTACGTGTATAGCCTCGATACTGAAGGCTCCGAGCGTAAAAATATCACCCGGTTCAATTTCAAAAAGCTCAGCACTATTAAGGATTTTATGCTCCTTCAGCTTGCCTTTAATCAGCCCGATAGTCAGTTTTGTAGCGTAAACAGGCGCTTTAATCGTTTTTAGAAGATAGGGAAGCCCACCTATGTGGTCCTCATGACCGTGAGAGACGATTATGCCCTTGATTCTGTCCGCGTTTTTTTCGACATATGAAAAATCAGGCAAAACCAGATCGACGCCGAACATCTCCGCGTCAGGGAATGCGAGACCGCAGTCAAGTAAGATGAGGTCGTCCTCGAATTCAAAAACGGTGATATTTTTCCCGATTTCGTTTATTCCTCCGAGAAAAGCTATTTTTATTTTAGCCTTTTCGGTTTTTGTCGTAATTTTTCGTCCGTAGCGTGCTCCGGTGAGGTCATTTTGTGTTTTTCTCATTAATTTTTTTGTCAAACCTTTCTTTTTTTCAATGTTTTAGTGAATTTTTGCACAAACAAAACACATACAAATAAATTAATATTTGTATAATAGAAATATGATTTATATGTAAACCGCCCGCTGTCAGGGGCGGTATAATCCGTGTGTTATGCCATATATTATGACAGTGTACTCCAAATGTTTTATTAAGTCAATAAAAATTTTTGAATTCGATTCAATTTTTTTAATTTAATCTGGTTTCGACATAACTCAAGTCGCGTTTTTTATTGAGCATTCAGCCCAATAAGGTGCTAAATTAGTGTTTGATTACCCAGTTTTTTGCATTCAGCTTTGATTTTTTCCTCAATTTCAAGGCACAATTCATTTGAATACTCCTCGCTGAAGCTCTCAGATATTATCCTCAGATTTTTCCCGTTTTTTGATGTTGTCAGACGAACCTCGCCGTTTTTGCTGCTGATGGTTATGCCCTGAGTGAGGCTGTCATTGCCGGATTCTCTCAGTGAGCTGAAAATGTCAAGCAGATTTGAGGGAGCAATATCAATTTCGAGAACCTTTTTCGTGACGGCAAAGGTCGGCAGCTCACTAATAAGCTCATAAAGTGATTTTTCTGTTTTTGACATGTTATTCAGGAGTTTGACCAACATAAACAACGCATCCCTGACCCAGGTACTGCTCTGTATTTTCTGTCTGAGCTCTTCGGATTCATTGTTTGAAGCGGAATCGGTATATCGATAAACTTTTTTTCCGCTCTTTTCGGCAAGCTCATTGATGATTTTCGGAGCATCATACGCAACACAGACGTCTCTGCCATCGAGAAATTCCTCAAGACAGCAGACACTCAACAGGGTTTCAGGAGAAATATAAGACCCGTTTTCGTCAAATGCCTGCAAAAGCTCACCGGTTTCATTAATCATAAAAACTGCAGCAACGGCACTTTCTTTTGCATTGCCGTCTTCATCGCTAAGCGCATTTCCGCCGCCGCAGCCGAGGTTTGAAAGAATTTCCGAAATATATTTCTGAATACGGCTGTTTTCGCACCTGACGCTTACATTCAGTTCGGTGAAGCTGTTCTGGGCAATTGACAAGAGCTCCCTGCGATACATGAGATACAAGCTGCTCATATCGGTCATTTCACTGCAGGAAAAAGCCGGACATTTGATGAAGTCCCGCCTTTTATATCTTGAGGAAATATCCCTTTCAGTCTTTCTCTCCAGTGTCAGTGCGTTTTCGCCTATAACCCTTATGCTTGTAATGTTTTCCTCAGTCGATACAAACATTCCGAGCTTTAAACCGCAATAGGTCAAAAAGTAATTAAGCTGTGAGTGAAAGCATCTTCCGAAATCCCAGACCGCGCTGCCGCTCGATAAAAGCCCTGCAACAACCGCCATATTCATTGTTTTTGATACCGCGCTGTCGTCGCAGCCTACACCGACTCTCTTGCCGTCCTTGACACTGCCGACAGCCGCGCCGATACGCGCACCTCTTTCGCAAGAAAGCTCACTGAAGCATTCACCGCTCAGTGCGTCATTGTCAAGCATATCAGAGTTTAAACTGCCTTCGCGGATATTGTCGTTAATTCTCGAATTCTTTTCGATTGTTTTTTCAGGCCATATATAAACATTGTTCCCGATTGTAGCATTTTCGCCTATAACCGAGCTGCTGCCAATGACTGTTCCCTCAAAAATATCCGCATTTTTCTTTATTATCGCATCCTCGCAGATTATTGATGAATTTATTCTTGCCTCACCCGCGATATATGCGCCCTGAAGAATTACAGAATTGTTGATTCTGCTGTTTTCACCTATAGTTACATCATTATCCACCACAACATTCGGACCTATTGATGAGTTTTTCCCGATAGTAACATTTTCTCCGAGAAAAACAGGCTGGATTATCGAATAAATACCCTTGCCTGTCTTAGCCTGATGAACAACATTATCCGCATGATTTACCGTATTAAGACCGTCAATGCCTCGAATCAGGTCAAACTGGCAGGATTTATACGCCTCGAAGTCTCCTATATCGCACCAATAACCCTGAGCGTCATAGGCATACAGCTCCCTGCCGCTTTTAAGCATTTCAGGGAAAACATCGCAGGCGAAATCAACGGACTTATTGTCCTCAATCAGATTCAAAACAGAAGGATTTAATACATAAATACCCGTGTTCGCAAGATTTGTCGAAACCTGCTCCCAACCCGGCTTTTCGGTAAAGCCCTGGATTCGTCCTTTTGGGTCGCAGTTCACTAGACCGTATTCGCGTGGATCGTCAACCCTTTTGCAAACAATTGTCGCGTCGGCGTTGATGTTTCTGTGATATTTCATAATCGCGCCGAGATCGTAGTTGCAAAGCGCGTCCCCGCTGATAACAAGAAAAGGCTTATCAATTTTTTTAGCCGCAAGCTTTACACTTCCGGCTGTTCCTAAAGCATTCTCTTCGATACTGAAGCTCAGCTTCATGCCTTTATATTTATTATCGGGAAAATAATCCATGATACAGTCGGGCAGGTATTTGAGAGTCAAAACCGCTTCATCAAAAGAATGCTCGCAAAGAATGTCCAGAATATATTCAAGTACAGGTCTCGAGCAAAGACGCGCCATGGGCTTCGGCAAGGTACAGGTCAGAGGTCTGAGCCTGCTGCCGACCCCCCCAGCCATAATTATTGCTTTCATACAGAAAATCCAATCCTTTCGTTGAACACCGCCGCGCCGTGCGGTAAAAAGTTTTGCAAAAACCAAAGTTTCCTGAATAGCATTGTTTACAAAAAACGGAGATTTATACAATATAACGAGCTTTTACCGATATTTTGAAAAAGTTTGCTTTTTTACTTTACACGAGGCATTAATAAGAGTATAATAAAAAAAATAAAATGTCTTTTGGAGGCAGAGATATGGGTAGTAACACAAAAAAGATTATTGCGTTTTTCCTTGCGGCAATTATGTTGTTTTCACTCGGAATGACCGGTTTGGCGCAGGAGACAGTCTATGCGCATGAATCGCCGCGTAACGAGCTGAGCGCTGAATTTAAAGAGGGCAGAATGAAGGCGAATATTTTCGGCTTCGTGCTTGAGAAGCTTGTCGGCGCTATTTTGTCGGCATTCCCCAAACAGGATTGGGTCACAACTGAGACTTATGCTCCGAATACGCAGTATAAAGGCAATTCGGACCGATACAGCACGATTCCGACAGCTTCCTTCTGGAAGGCGGGTTATGCTACAAGGAACTATATCCCCGCGGATATTCTCACCGGCGGATATTCGACAGCCGGTTATTTCGCAAATTTCCCGAATAATGTTATTGACGGCGTTTATGACGGTGATTCACAGAATGTAAGGGTTGTCGCGCTTGATGCGGGCACCGGTATTGCTCTGTTTATTTCGATGGATGCCTTCGGTTTTACAAATACGAATGTTTTGAAACTGAGGAATTACATAGCAGACGCTTTTGAGGGCAGGGATGTAGTCAGTATTAATGTGACTTCTTCGCACAGCCACTATGTCGCCGACACTCACGGGTTGGGCGTAAATATGCAGGATGTTCTCACGGGAAGTCTTCTCAGCCTTGTGACTAGAAAGGCTCCGAAGATTGAAAACGTTAAGCCGGAGCTTCTCAATGCTCTTTTCAAAAACGCGAAGGAAGCTACAGAAGAAGCGCTTGCCAATATGAGCGAGGGCGCGATTTCGTTTGCTCCGATTCCGCTTTATTTTGAAGAAAACGGCGAAAAAATCCCGCTTATAAATGATAAGCAGGAACCCGAGGTATACGACCCCAATATAAATGTGATAAAATTTGTTCCGAATAACACATCGCTTGAAGAAATCTGGCTTGTTAATATGGGCTGCCACCCGACAACCCTTCCGAGCGACTCGACAAAGCTCAGTGCTGATTTCCCCGGCAAGATAGTTCAGTACGCCCTTGAGCAGTGCGGCGCGAAGGTGGCTTTTTATCAGGGCGCGCAATGTGCTATTTCTCGCAGAATGCCCGAGGTTAAGAATGAGGAATCCTATGATAAGGTTCTCAGGTACGCCCAGCTTGTTGTCGACTGCATTAAAAAAGCTGATTCCACACTATACACCGATGTTAAGCCGATACTGAATGTCGTGACAAAAGAAGTGCTTTTCCCTGTTGAGAATCCTGTTTTGTGGGCGGTTTGCATCTTCCAGATTACCTCAAATAAGTGCATGATGACCACAGACGATGTTCGGGATGCTATGCTCATTTCAGAAATCGGATATGCCGAGCTGGGCGAAAATCTTGCCATTGTAATGCTGCCCGGCGAATTTTCACCCGAAATCATCTGGGGAGGCGCACAGCCGAAGGAGCTTGCGTGGAACAATGTTGACTGGGGCTATGCGCCGATAGCCGATTCCTTCCCCGGCAGGCATGTTCTGGCTTTCGGACTGACAAACGACCACATTGGCTATGTCGTGCCGGATAATGACTGCGCTCCTCCGCTTGCCGACACCTTCAAGAAGCTGCTCGGCGACGACAACAAGCACTATGAAGAAATGCTGACACTTGGATTTGAAGCGGCTTCATCTTACTGCAAGGCGTTTTTGGATTTATATAAGGCAAATCATTAAACATACGAAATAAATAAAAATAAAACGGCTTTATAATGTAAAACTATACATTGTAAAGCCGCTTTGTGATATTAAAGTTATTAAGGAAACGCTTTATCAGGCAAACCTGTCACCTGAATCCTGAATCCTGTCAAACTGTTACGCTCCAGCCGAAGTTATCCTTTGTTTTGCCCCACTGAATCGCAGTCAGCTCATCGTAAAGCTTTTGCGACAGCTCGCCGATTTTACCCTGATTGATTGTCATAATCTTATCATTGTATTTGAGCTCTCCGACAGGTGAAATAACTGCGGCGGTTCCGCTTCCGAAAACCTCCTCAAGCTCACCCTTGTCATATGCCTCGGCGACCTCCTGAATGCTGATTTGTCTTTCGGTTATTTTTATGCCCCAGGAATGCAGAAGCTCGATACAGGAAATTCTGGTGATACCGCCGAGAACGCTGCCTTGAAGGGAGGGAGTGATGACCTCGCCGCCGATTTTGATGAAAATATTCATCGTTCCGACTTCCTCGATGTATTTGCGCTCTACGCCGTCAAGCCACAAAACCTGTGTGTAGCCCTGCTTTGCAGCTTCATTTTGAGCCTTCAGCGAAGCCGCATAATTCGCGCCGGCTTTGGTGAAACCGGTGCCGCCCTTGACTGCGCGTACATAATTGTTTTCAACATAAATTTTAACCGGATTAAGTCCTTCGGGGTAATACGCGCCAACAGGTGAGAGAATGATGATAAACAACAGATTCGCGGCTGGATGAACGCCTACATGCGGCTCAGTCGCAATTATAAAGGGTCTGATATACAGGGAGGTGCCTTCCTCAGTGGGAATCCAGCTCTCGTCAATTTTAACGAGCTGTTTTATAGCTTCAACCGCGAAATCAACATCAAGCTGAGGAATGCAAAGTCTGTCATTCGAAAGATTGAGGCGTTCCATATTCTTTTCGGGTCTGAACAGGAGGATGGAATTATCCTGTGCGCGGTATGCTTTTAAGCCTTCAAAAACCTCCTGCGCGTAATGGAAACACATTGAAGCAGGGTCGAGGTTCAGCGGTTGATATGGAACAATTCGCGGGTCATGCCAGCCTTCGCCGTTATCATAATTCATAATAAACATATGATCCGTAAAATAATTTCCGAAGCCGAGCTTGCTCTGATCCTGAGGCTTTTGTTTCGGGCTTTTCGTGAGTTCAATTCTGATGTCCATGTAATATTATCCTCCTTTTTCATATTTAACTACATATTATATATCTACCGGATTTATTCGTCAAGCAAATAATTGATTAATCCGTTAAAACCGCAAATTAGACTTTGAAAAACAAAAATAACAGCTTGTTTTTGGTAAAATACAACAAAACTTTCAGGCAATTTTAGACATAGTGAAAGCCGAAAATTATTGACTTATCGCAATTATTGTGATATAATTATTTAAACATACATTTTATGTATGCAAAATTAATACGGCTTTGCCGTTTTGAAAAGGAGTTATAGTTATGATTGGTTTAGGTAAATGGGGCGGACGCGTTGATACTATATTTTTTAAGGGCGATGTAGTTCTTATCATTGCTGACAAGGACGGACAGTATGATTTTGATATCGAGCTTAATGCCGATATTGACATTCCTGATTTCCGTTTTTATGACATTGTTGAAGAGGGCAATACTCTTAAGGGTAAGGGCGAGGTTTCCCTTCTTCCCGGTAAGGTTATCGATGCCGAGCTCACCTTTAACGGCGATACAATGGACGGCTTCCTTAAAATTCCTTATGTCGGCAAAATTAAAATCAAGGACGGCAAAAAAATCGGCTGATTCACCGCTCTTTAATACATGACAAGCATTACATAAGCATTAAAACGGGTGGCTTCCGGCTTCCCGTTTTTTTTTATTAACGTTTAAAATGTAAATTTTTAAAATAATTGAAAAAAAGGCTTGTATATTACGGGAAAATAGTATAAAATGTCTTGAGTTATAATTAAGAACAAGTGAAAGGTGATTTATTTTATGAGCAAAAACAGCAATTTAAGCCCTGCCGAGCAATACCGTCAGGAGCGTAAGGAGCGAATCGCCAAGGAAGCTAAACGGAATTCAAAAAAATCTCCGGACGCGATAAAACGGGTTAAATGGGTGAGAAAAGTCGTTGCGGTTGTTGTCGCAGCGGCATTAGTCCTTGGAGTATTTTATTCTATTCTCAATTTCCTCGCAGTACCACAGAAGATTATTCCGGTTGCCTCCTTCGAAGGTGAATCAATCAACGCCGCAGAATATAACTATTACTATATGTCCGCCTTTAACTCGCTTTATAACCAATCAGCGCAGGCGATTCAACAATACGCTCAGCAGTATGGCGAGTCCACGGCTTTACAGCTTGCGGGTGGCTTTAATTATCAAAAATCACCTGAAAAGCAAACCACAAAGGACGAGGACGGCAACACCATCACTTTTGCAAAGTATTTCCATAACAATGTTGTCGAAGGGCTTGCGAATTTTTATTATTTTTATGATAAAGCCATTGAAGCCGGTATTGAATTTACCGACGAGGATCAGACAGCCCTTGATGATTCGCTGAAATCCCTTCGCGAACAGGCTAAGGAAAACGGATTCTCAACAAACAGGTACATCTACAGAGCATATGGTAAGGGTGTCAATGAAAAAATGTTTATTGAGCTCGCGAAAATCCAAACCATTGTTCAGCATTATATAACAAAAATTCAAGACGAAAAAGTCGCGGCCATACCTGAGGCTGATATTGAAGCTACTTATGAGGAGAGCGTCACCGATTACGCCGTCGCTAATGTCAGGGTTTTCGCCTTTGAAATAGAAACGACCACTGCTGAAACTACAACCGAAGCGGCACAGCAGACAACGGTAGATTCCTCCGATACTCAGCAGACCACCGCGCCGCAGACGACAACTGCGCCGCAGACCACCACAGCACCTCAGACCACCACTACTCCTGCTGAAACAACCACAGCCGCTCCGATAAAAGAAGAGCTGAAGGCTAAGGAGATGCAGAGCAAAATAACCGATGAAAATTCTTTCCTTGAGCTTTGTAAGGAATATGCGGGCGAAGACGAAAAGGAAGCCTACGAAAAAGCTGAGTATTCGATGCGTAATTATGTTTCTTATTCAGATTTAAAAAGCATCGTTAACGAAGACGCGGCAAAATGGACATTTGACCAGGGGCGTAAAGCAGGGGATACTCTTATCAGCAAGTCTTCAACTTATGTTTATCTTCTATATGCCGTGGGTACTTACTTCAGAGACGATTCTCTGCCTCAGAATGTCAGGCATATTCTAGTGCAGTTTGATGAAAAACAGGACGCTGACGGCAATACGCTTGATTTGACAGATGAAGATAAGGCAACCTTCAAAGCGGATGCGCAGGCGATTCTTGATGAATATAATGCAGGGGAAAAAACAGAATCAGCTTTTGCCGCGCTGGCTGACGAAAGAAGTGACGATACCTCGTCCACTTCTGCCGGTGAAGGCTCGGGAGGCTTGATTGCCGACATGACAAAGGGTAAGTACGTCGCTGAATTTGAAGCCTGGGCATTTGACGAGTCAAGAATAAAGGGCGATGTCGAAATAATCGAAACTGATTACGGCTACCATATCATGTATTATGTTTCTCATGACGACATGCCGAAGTGGAAATCTACAATCACTGGTAATATTGTTCAGACTCAAATGGAGGAATGGCTCGCCGCTGAAAAGGAAGTTTATTCCGGAAAGCTGAAGACCAATATGTTCACTGACTGGGCATACAAAAAAATAAGCAAATACATCAATGACGAGTTCTATCTGCGCAAGGAAATTCAATCCCAGTACCAGTAATGCTTGTCAGCAAAAATTATAAGTAAATATGTACAAAAAAGCGGGTGTACAATGTATGCCCGTTTTACTTTTTTATCTTGATTATAAGTGGTATTTATGATAGAATACATTTATATATGCGCTATTTAATTAAAGGGGAAATAGAATGGAAAACGCGAAATTATTAAAAAAACTTGCTTTAGCGGGCGCGGCGGGAGTCGGAGCTTATTATGCAGCGGATATTGTGAAAAACCTGTCTGTCAGCTCATATCCTGATTTGCCGAAATATGAGGAGGGCGCGCACATGGTGAACAACCTTCTTTTGTATCTCGAAAATGAAGAGCTGCGCATTGAGGACGGATTTGAGTTTACCAATGAATACATACTTGAAGCCTTAGGAGTTGCAAGGCGTTATATTGACGGAAGGTATGATTGTCAGGATTTCAGAATGCATTCGATTTTAAGGCTGCAATATTGCCATATCGACAAGATTCGTGAGATTTCGCCAGATGGCGCCCAGATGATTGAGGACATGATGCTAGGCGCGAAATATTGGATGAGCGAGCCGGGCAGCGACTCCATGTGTTATTGGTCTGAAAATCATCAGTTACTTTATGCTGTCGCGGAATACCTTGCCGGGCAGATGTGGTATGATAAAACCTTTAAAAATGACGGCGCGACAGGCAAGGAGCATATGGAACGCGGCAGAAAAAGAATCGGGTACTGGCAGCAGCACCGCTTTTTATATGGTTATTCCGAATATAATTCATCGAATTACTACCTTTATGATGTCGGTCCGGCTGCGAATTTTATTCAGTTCGCAGCGCCTGAAGATGAAAAGCTTGTTGAAGGCATGAGAATGTGTCTTGACCTGCTTATATT
The DNA here is from genome assembly GCA_031551635.1 of Oscillospiraceae bacterium. Classification (GTDB taxonomy): domain Bacteria; phylum Bacillota; class Clostridia; order Oscillospirales; family Acutalibacteraceae; genus JAVBNH01. Next base: position 114,482 of record JAVBNH010000010.1, read on the forward strand.
TGATGTCGCGTCAAATATGCACAAGTATACCTTCACCGCACCGACAGGACGGGCATATGTTGATAATATGGTCGGAGTAAAAGGAGATAAGGTCAGAAAATTAATTGACTATATCTGGGGGCTAAATGATAATTATAAGCGAGAGACCCACCAGATGTTGATTAATTTCTATTCAATGATAAACGCGAAAAACCCTGACGGTTCGCCGAGGAATCTATATAAAATTCCGCAGGTACTAATCGAAATCGGCAATGACACACAGACGCGCGTTATAAAATCCTCCCACGGAATGGACACTAGTGAGCTTGAAAAGAGGGGCTATGTCGGTCATGACGACAACCAGATTATGCGTCAGCTGAGCATGGAAGCTTTCACGAACCCGGAGGTTATTTACAACACAATTACCTATATAGACAAGTATAAGATGTTTAATAATAAGTTCGTGAACTATTTTAAATTGACCAACCTGAAGCTCTTGAACAGCCCGAAACGGCTGAGAAAAATCAGCGCAAAATTAAACCCCATGCCCAATGGAATCGCAATTCAAAGAGCTAATCTTTATTCATATCAGACAGAAAACTATCAGCTGATGAATGTTCAGAGTTACCGCCCCGGTGCGTTTGGTGCTCAACAGATGTTAAATCTTGTCAATTTCGGCGAAAATTCCGTTGTTTTTGCCGTTCACCCCGCAAAGGCTGAAACAGAAAAAAGTGCAAGGGATTATCCCGGTTACTGGGCTGGTTTCGGCAGAACTCCCCATGCCGTTCAGCATGAAAATATACTGATGATAATGTATAATATCCCGAAGCACCGCGGTTTTCTGGAGCTGTACCCTGTTCCGCAGTTTTCGCACACCTATCTCCCCGAGGCGTTTTTTGATGAGGTTATAACCGAGCGCAATTACGCTTTTGCAAGGCTTGGGGATGCCTATCTTGCGATTACCGGTTATGGAAGTCTGAAGTATAAGGATTTCAGCATGGACAGCGCTAAAGCATTCAAAAACGGGCTTGATGAAATACCTGATAAGAAATTCGACCTAATTCAAGAAGGTAACAAGCATTATTGGATTTATGAGCTTTCGGATTCTTCAGAAGAAACCTTTGAGGCTTTTAAAAATAGGATAAAAACAAATGAAATCAAGTACCAGCTTGACAGTGAGCTTGGCGATTTGCTTGAATACAGAACCGAAGGCAAGAAGCTTTCGACAAGATATGCGGGCGGCTTTAACGTGAATGGAAAGGTTCAGGAGCTGAAATATAAGCGTTTTGACAGCGAATATTCAATAACAAAGCGTGAGCCGAAAGAAATTCTGTTCACCTTCGGCGGGCATAAATTATACCTGAACCTTAATAAAGGAATCAGAGAATACGATTAAAAAAATGTGAGGTCATACTGATGAATGAAAGAATTAAAAAGGCATTCGCGCTCGCCGAGGCTTCTACACTGCGTTTCAAGCCGGAGGAATTGAACTGGTCATGGGGTCAGGCTCTTTATTTATACGCGCTTTCTTTAATAGATACCGAATTTGGCACAGAAAATTATACCTCTTACATAAGAAGATTTTATGATCATAATATAAAAATCGGCTACCGCGTAGACACCTCAGACACCTCTGCGCCCGCTTTGGGAGCCTTTTATCTCGCACAGAAAACAGGCGAGGAGCGCTTTGCCGCGATTGTTGAACGCGTCAGGAAATATTTTGATGAGGTGCCCAAGGTAGTTGAGGATATGCCGAACCACTTAGGTACAGGCATTGAGAGTGTTTTTTACCCGAAAAGTGTTTGGGTCGACAGCATAATGATGTACGGTGTTTTCACAAACTGGTACGCGAATGTTAAAAATGACGAAGCGCTCAAGGAATTTGCCGAACGTCAGCCGCGCATGTTCGCGAAATACCTCTTTGACAGCGATGAAAATCTTTTTTATCATTCGTACTGGACGAATTTTAAGACGCATTATCCCCGCCAGAAAACCTTCTGGGGCAGGGGAAACGGCTGGGTGATGGCGGCAATTCCGCTCTTTCTCGACTTTATGCGCGAGGGTGAGGAGAAGGAATACACAAAGGAGCTTTTCAAAAAGCACGCCGCGTCACTGCTTCAGTACCAAAGGGCTGACGGCTATTTTGAAACGGTTTTTAATAAGCCTGGGAAAACCTATGAGGAAAGCTCAGCGACTATGCTTATCGCAAGCGGCTGGTTTTACGGCTACAGAACCGGCTTGCTGTCAGAGGAATATTTTAACGCCGCAGTGAAGGCTTTCAATGCTGTTGTTGACGATTATGAGGTCAGGGACGGACTTCTCAGCATGCCGAAAATCAGCGCGCCGACTTCCGCGATTCAAGGGGTTCCGTATCTTGTATATAAATTTACTCCTCGCGGGAATGACTGGCATTACGGGCTCGCGGCTTCATTCTTCGCCGCGCTGCAATATAAAAGAATACAGGATAGCAGTAAATAATAAAATAATTGATAAGGAAAGGAGCTGGAGCGATGGAATACGGCTTGCAGACCTTTACCGTTCGTGCTTTGATGAAAAGCGAGAGCGAACTGGACGCTTTATTTTTAAAGCTCGGGGAATTCGGAATAAATTTTATTGAGCTTGCCGCCGATTATATCAAATTTCCTTTTAAGAGTGAAACGGCGAATATGCTCAGACGAATTTGTGATAAAAATGGCATTAAAATTGCTTCAGCGCAAATTAAATATAAAACTGTCGCAGACGATTACGATAACTGCGGTGAATGCATGAACATACTAGGCGCGAAAATTGTCACAAACAGTGTAATTGAGCTTGGGATTTTAAAAAGCGGAGACACCGAAAAAGGAATGGACGCGGTGCTGCGCTACTGCGAGACCTTGAACACACATAATGAGGAGCTGAAAAAGCGAGGTTTAACCCTCGCCCATCACAATCATCATTATGAATTTTTGAAATTCGGGAATAAAAATGTGCTTGAAATTTTGGCGGAAAATTATGCGGGCATGTTCGCCCTTGATACCTTCTGGTGCCAAAAAGGCGGCGGAAATGTGCTGACTCTTCTCGAAAAGCTAAGCGGGCGGGTACCTCTCATGCATCTTCGCGACTTCAAGGTTGAGCCCTTTAATCTTTTTTCAGGCGGAAAAGACTCAGAAGTCGGCAAGGGTAATATACCATTTCGTGAAATTATCGAAAAAGCAAAACAAACGGGTGTGGAGTACGGAATGATTGAGCAAAACACGAAAACACCGCTGGAGAGCGTAGAATACAGTGCGAAAACCGTATCAGGTATTATAGGGGGATTATGATGTCAGACGATCTCGTTTCAAAAGAATACAAACGGCGTTATGTCGGGCGAAGGGAATCGATGGCTTATGTGCTTTTTGATTCCTCAAAAAGCTTTCATATTGATGAATTCAAGCAGCGCTTTATTTTGGATGTCGTTAAAATTGACCTAGATTTAAACGCGATGATGAGCATGATTAACGGCATATGGGATGTCGTCAATGACTCATTTCTCGGAGTGCTTATCGATAAAACCCACACAAGGTGGGGCAAATTCAGACCTTTTATGTTCATGTATTCGACCTTCGGCTGCCTGCTGATGTGTGTTTACTGGGCGTTTCCGCTTTTTTTCGGAAAAGACCCTACGCAGGCTTCAAAAATCATTTGCTGGCTCGCGCTCGCTATGCTTCAGGAAACTGTCGCGACCTTGCATAGTATTTCGGAAACGGGGCTTCTCGCGAGTATAACCCCGAACCCGGACGACCGAGTGCGAATGTACACGCAGGCGGAGGTTATTTCTTCAATCTGGGAATCCATTCCGCAGATAACAATGGGTCTGCTTATCGACCTTGTGAATCATAATAAATTTAATGTCCCGATTGATTCGGTTTATGTCACAATGGGAATTGTTTGCTCTCTTTCCAGCGCACTGCTCGGAATTTCACTCTCGATTTATTCAAAGGAGCGCATTTCAAAGCCAATGCGAAAGACGAATTACCGCGAGGGTATGAGAACAATTTTTTACTCGAGACCAATGCTGATTATGCTCTTTTCCGAAATTCTTAATTTCTCTGTCGGTACGGCGACTTATGAGCATAACTATTATATCGATGTTCTGGGAAGCGAATCCTATAGAAATCTGATAACCATACCCGGCGCGCCGCTGTCCTTTGTCAGCTATGCCTATATTAACGCGCTGAGGAAAAAGGTTCCGACAAAGGTGCTGTGGATTTTGGGGCAGAATATCAAGGATTTTGCCGCGGTAATAATCTTTGCCGTCGGCTCTGTCGGAGGTAAGGCTCACGGACTTTATAAATCTGTCGGCGTGATGCTGCCGATGCTTATGGCAAGGGATATTCTATATAAAGGCACGCTTTCGATAAATAAAATTATCCCAAAGGAGATAATGACGGACGCTCTCGACTTTTGCGAATGGAAATTCGGCTACAGAACAGAAGGTGTTACACTCGCGACAAAGGGCATGATTTCTAAAGCTTTCAAAAATGTCATCAACTCTTTCGCGACAAGCATAATGAAGCATACCGGCTACTCTCTCAACGCGGGCTTCGGAAACCAGAGTGACGACGCGAAATACGCGCTTTTCGTCATGAGCGTTATCATGCCAGCTGCAGGTGGACTGTTGAGCTCAATTCCGAAGTTTTTCTATGACCTTTCGGGTGAGAAGAAAACGAGGATGTATGAGGAGCTGTCTGTTCAGAGAGCGATAAAATCCAAGGAATATAAGGATGCTCAAGATAAGATTCATAATGTCGAAAGTTAAGTTTTGGGGGAGAATAATATGCAGGCTTTACCAAACGGCGTTTATTCGCTGACACTTACGCCTTTTACAAGGGACAATAAAATCGATTACGGCGCGCTGGACGCTTTGATTGAGTGGTATTATAGGGGCGGCTCCAAGGGGCTTTTCGCTCTATGCGCAACGAGTGAAATGGAGCAGCTGTCGCTTGCGGAGAGAGTCGAGATGGCTGAGTTTTTCATGAAAAACAGCCGCGGGATGAAAATTCTTTGCTCAGGGCATGTTTCCGATTCGCGCGAAGAGCAGCTTAATGAGTTAAAGGCAATAAAAAATGCCGGTGTTGACGGAATAGTTCTTATAAAACACAGGCTTCATAAATCTGAAAACAGCGCAGAAGAGCTGAGCAGCGAGCAAGCGTTTGAAAATCTCAAATATATTTCAGAAGGTCTGGGCGATATTATGCTCGGCTTTTATGAACAGCCTTACGGCGGGCAATATAAAATTTTACCTGATAAATGGGTTGAACACTGCGCGAGGGACGGGCGTTTTGGTTTTATAAAGGATACGACATGCACAATTGAGGGCGTAAAAAGAAAGGTTGAACTAACAAAGGGGTCGATTTTCAAAATTTTCAATGCCAACGGCACATTCTTTTATGACACACTGCTTGCAGGTGCTCACGGCTACTCGGGCAATTTTTCGAATTTTTGCCCCGGACTTTTTGCGTGGGTTTGCGAAAACTACGAAAAAGAACCCGACAAGGCAAAGCTTATCGGGCGTTATCTTTCTATATTTTCAAGAGCGGTTGAGCAATATCCGCTGTCGGCAAAATATTTTCTCGCGAAAAAGGGTTTACCGATTGAAGTCAACTGCCGCAGAGAAGGCTTCAGCATGAACTCACTTGAGCTGCAAGCCAGAATGGAGCATTTCTCAGAAGTAATCGACCACTTGACAAGCATATTATAAGTTTAGTACCTTAGTGGGCTGAAAGCTCAATAAAAAACACTACTTGGGTTGTGGGCTTGGCAAGCCAAGCCCACGTTAGACATTAGATATTAGATTGTAGACATTAGACGGTGGTCCCAAATTGAATAATAGGTGTTTTTTCTCTATGCTCGCGGTGATTTGAAATTTTTATCATCTATTATAATTGTTCGCTGTCATGTTTATAGACTATTTTAAAGATTTTTATCAGTGATTAGTACCTTAGAGGGCTGAAAGCTCAATAATAAACAAGACTTGGGTTGTGGGCTTGGCAAGCCAAGCCCACGTTAGTATAATGTTCAAAAATATTAAGCAGTTATATTAGGGTGCGAAAGTTGAGTTATAAGAAGCGCCTACATCCCTGATTCCCTGTCAACTGAAACCTGGTAACTGACTGAATCCCTGACACCTGAAACTATTAACTGCACAAAAAAAAGCTGATTAAATCAGCCTTTTTTTTATCGTGCAAGCCAGCCTCCGTCAACCGCGAGGGTAAAGCCGTTTACATAATTTGAGGCTGCGCTCGCGAGAAATACGCACGCGCCTCCTATGTCCTCAGGCGTACCCCAGTGTCCGGCGGGAATCCTCTCAAGAATCGACGCGCTGCGCGCAGGGTCATTCCTTAGCATCTCAGTGTTATTTGTCACCATATAACCGGGCGCAATGGCGTTAACGTTGATGTTATATTTCGCCAGCTCATTCGCCATTTCCATCGTTAAGCCCTTTACGCCGCTTTTGCTCGCGGTGTAGCTCGGCACACGGATACCACCCTGAAAGGACAGCATGCTGGCAATATTAATGATTTTGCCGCCGCTGCCTTGTTTTATAAACTGCTTTGCCGCCGCCTGAGAAAGGAGAAAGAGAATTTTCAGGTTGATGTTCAATACATCATCCCAGTCTTTTTCGGTAAAATCGGTGACATCATCCCGCCTTATTATGCCCGCGTTATTTACTAAAATATCAATTTTGCCGTGACGTGAAAGCGTTTCGGCAATTATTTTCGGGACATTTTCCTTATCGTCAAGGTCGGCGAGGATTGAGGAAAACCGTCCTTTTTCAATTTTTTCCGCTGTTTCGTCACAGTCGCGGCGGGCAACGCCGACAACTGTGGCACCCGCCTGCGCAAGAGCAACGCACATACCCTGCCCGAGACCGGTGTTAGCGCCTGTCACAACGGCAACCTTGCCGTCAAGCTTAAATAAATCAAGAATCATAATTTTCTCCCTTCTGTTCTTCTATTATAATAATTCCGGTGTTTTTATGCCCTGCATGTCGTCGAAGTCCTGATTTTCGCCGCACATTCCCCAGATGAAGGTATAGTTTTTTGTTCCGACACCGCTGTGAATCGACCAGCTGGGCGAAATCACTGCCTGCCTGTTTTTAACAGTTATATGCCTTGTCTCGCTCGCGGGTCCCATCATGTGAAAAACGGTGTGGTTTTCATCGACATCGAAATAGAGATAGACCTCCATGCGGCGTTCGTGAGTGTGTGAGGGCATGGTGTTCCAAACACTGCCCTCGGCGAGAATTGTCAGCCCCATAACAAGCTGACAGCTTTCGACATTACCGGGCAGAATGTATTTGAAAATAGTCCTTTCGTTGCAGTCCGCACCTGAGCCCAAAGATACCTGAACCGCTTTTTCCTTTGGAATATGCGTCGTCGGGTATTCCTTGTGAGCCGGGGTTGAATTAATATAAAACGCGGCAGGCGCGGCGGGGGAGTCCGAACGCAGTTTTATTTCCCTTGTTCCTCTGCCGAGGTAGAGGCAATCGTATTTCTTCATTTTATACTCATGTCCGTCCGCAATTATCGTGCCGTCTCCGGCTATATTTATTATCCCCATTTCGCGCCGCTCAAGGAAGTATTCGCATGCAAGCTCCTGCGCGGCGGATATTTCGAGTATTCCGTTTACAGGCATTGCTCCGCCTGCTATTATCCTGTCTATATGCGAATAGGTCATATTGATTTTATCAATGGTGAATAAATCTTCAACAAGAAAATTTTCACGGAGCTCTGAGGTGTTCATGCGGGAATATTCATTCTTTGAAACAGCATAGCGTATGTTCATTATATTTCTCCAATCATATTTAATTTATTCAGCCTGCAAAAGTAAAATCCAGTCCTGAAGCTTATCAACCTTAGGAGCCAGCCATTCGCCGTTTTCATCAGGAATAACCTTCCCGAGCTCAGTCGTCTCATTCTGCAGCATATTATAATATTTCGCCGTATATGAAACATCCTTTTCGAGCGCGAAAAGCTTTGTTCTTCCCCAGATATTTCCACCGAAGCCGGGGATGAAAATCATCCTGACCTCGCGGGGAACACCTACGCAAAAAGCTCCGTCAGTGTCCTCATATGTGCACGGGCGCTCGACCCATTCGGGATGCCTCTCAAAACGCCACCAGTCATAATTCATGATAAAACGTTTGGCGTTGCCGATATGCCTGCTTCCCGGGAGCTTATACGCCTCTGTCCAAGGGGTGTCGCCCCATGTCGCGCCGTGAGGTGATACTCCATAAGGTTTATCGGGCGAGTTAAACTGCCAGATTCCGTTCGCGCCGTAGGTGTGACCGCACGCGCCGCTCATAAAGCAGGACATAAAGAGGTAACGCTGAATTTCTTCATGGCTCGCGCCGCAGATGCCTTCATAGCAGGCTTCCGAATTAATAACCGGCATAGCGTTTCTGTCAACAGCGTCCCGTACCATTTTCATGCTGGGAACCAGTGAGCGGTGACTGCCGTGACCGGTTTGAAGCATATCAAGATCTAAGAGGCTCTCATCTTCTAACTGCTCATGACCTAAGGATGTGGGATGAATCGTAACAACCCTGTTAAAGGGGTCATTTTTTTTCACAAAGCAGGTTAATTCGTTCCAGTCGGCGCGGCTTTTCGCAAAGTATGCTTCTCTGTCATCAAGTTTAGCATTATAAAAAGGCATATTAGCCTCGCCCGCAACGCACCAAATAACTGGATATGCGCCGTAACGGGCAATCAGGTTTTTCCAGTGCCGCTTGAGAACTTCAACACCGGCATATTCATCGCAGGCGAAAAATCCCCAGCTTCCGACTATCACAGGTACAAGACCACGCTCAACAATTGCCGTTAATTTTTTATCAGCCGCATCGAAATATTCGGGATTTATCTCGCTGTAGTCCTCCTTCCACGGAAAACCGGCTTCATTCGCGCCGCGTTCGTCGAAGGGAACCATGTCGGGGTAGAGCCCCGCGATAATTTGCACGGCAGTAAAACCCTTTTCCACTCTGTCGCGGGAAAGCTCTTCAATGCCGTCAGGATAAGAGAGCCTTGTCGTCAGCCCCATCCACCAGGTGTCAGCAAAATAGAAAAAAGGTTCGCCGTCAAGGTGTTCGAGATATTTTTTATTCTCTTTTCTCTTCATCGGTGCGCCGTGAATATAAAGAGGGTTTGTACCTTTATACTTGATAACCTCAATCGTTTCGCTCTCATTGCAGGGGTATCTGTCTGAGCCGTCGGAATAGAAAAATGTAGCCTTGAATATTCCGGGGCTGCTTGAAGAAAAGCGGAAATGCAGGCGTCCGTCGCCCCCGGTGAAGGAGGGAAGAGTCATTGCTTCTCCTGTTTCGGATACAATTTTTGCGAATAAGTCTTCACCTGCGGCATTAAAAGAAAATTCACACACTCGATTAGTTTCAACAGTATGCATAATACAGTTCCTTTGTTTTTTATGATGAAAGCCCGCATTTATTAAAACACGGGCTTTATACTTCTATTGGTTTATATCTCCTGAGTTTCCGTTTTCCTGCATTTCGGTAAACTCCGATTGAGTAAAACCGTCCGGTAAAATATCCTCCGCTATCGGCTCATCCTCAAGCATCACAAAGCCGTCATCAGCATAAGCGGGATTGAAAACGAAAACCTTTTTCTTAAGCATGCGATAACAAAGGTAAAGAATAGCAATTGTCAGCACTGAAACACCCGCGCCGAGAGTCATTCCCTTCGGGAAATATGAGAACACAACAGTATGCTCACCCTCCGGTATCATGACCGCAAGCAGGGCATTCGCGACCTTTTTATATTCGCTTACCGGAACCTTATTGCCGTCAATTTTCACGCTCCAGCCCTCGTCATATGGAATGGAGGTATAAAGTAGCTTATTGTCGCCGGATACATTTATTGAGCCTGTGATTTTTCTTTCTTTAAACTCAGTAACTTCAAAAGTACCGTTGGCTTCAATCCTCTTATAACCTTCTTTAAAGGCATCAGCGTCAAGCCCCACGGCAGTAATATTGATGCTGCCTGTCGCCGTGTCCTTCGGGAGCTTGACCTTCAGCTCAAGCTTGTCACCGGCTTCGCGCAGCCCCGCGTCAAACAGATACGAATCTGATGATTTAACCGTGAAATCCTTACCGTTGCAGGTGACTTTTTCAATTTGACCGGAGGAGCCGTAAACATAAACATTCTGTGTTTTCGGAACGTCTACAACCAAAGTGAACGAGCCATCCTTAGCCTTGTCCTTAAGCTCATAATTCAACTTCGGGTCGCTTATTTTATAGCCTGCAATATCCTTGCAGTTAACAAAATCCTCTATTTTCATCTCAAGCGGGTCAAAAACATTTTGAACACCAGTCGCGAGAGAAAAGAAATCCTCCTGAATATCAAGCGGGCTGATACTGTTGAAATCAGCGAATTCATATTCGCCGTCTGTTCCAACCTTGCCGATGTTCCAGTCGCTTGAAACCTCGGGATTTACAGCATAAGCAATGGGCAGATAATAGTCGTAGCTGTAGGCGGTGAACTTTTCGCCTGTTTCTATTTCTGTGTAGAATTCTGTTTTTGATGGCATCAGCTTTGAATCGTTTTTGTCGTACAAATAGCGCAGAGCAAACATGCTGTTATAAACCGGAGTCTGCGGATAATACACCTGAGAATTTATATTATTGCTGCGCATTCCGAGTTTTTTGCACATTTTCGCGACGTTTTCATATGCCATTGATGAAAAGACTGAAATACCGTTAAAATAATACCACGAGCTGTCCATGCGCGCCCTTTGATTTGTGAGCTCGCTGCGTGTGAACAATAGCTCCGGTTCTCTCGCGTCAACCCTTGCTCTGACATCCTGGAAGCTGTCATAATCGCCGACATAGTCCTCACGCCTGACACTGATGTAAATATGCTGAGTGTCGCAAATAGCAATTTCCGTGCAAACGGCGAAAATCAGCAGGCTTGAAAGGGAATAGGCGGAATACTTCGGATTCTTGATAAAGGTGAGAATCAGCACATAAACAACAACATAGGCAATAGTAGTCCAGACCACAGTATTTGTGACATTTTTCGAGCCGATTTCGTCAACCAGCACGACAAAGCCGAGCAGGGAAATGCCTATAGTCAGCAGATGCTTGCCGGAAAATTCCGAGAGGAAGGTAAATGCGCGCGCCGCGATGGCAATGATAAAAAAGGAGTACATATAGGAATATCTGAACGGCAGGTCATTCGGATTTTTGAATCCGTGCATGACAAAATTCAGAATATTGGTGTTGAAGCTGAAGAAGAAAAACGCGAGAAGGAACAGAGTCGCCATCTTTTCGCGAAGAGATATTTTTTTCGTGTAGAAATACAGCGGGACAAGCACCAGTGTCAACACACCGGAATAAATATTCGGGAACACATCGTCGCCGCTGCTCCAGATAGTCGGCGTCACACCCGCAAAATGATTCGCGAGGAAGTCAAAGGGCTTGAAGAATGTTTCAAGAGTCGTCGGGAATGAATGCCCTGTTGCCGAGGACGCTTCAAGAATGAAATAAAGCGGGAAGAATAAAACCGCGACAATGCCGAATGCAGCGAGGGAGGAAGCGGCGAATTTGAAGCCTGTATTGAAAAACTTCGAATTCTGAAGCCTTTTCACTTGAATCTTAAAAAAGCTTGTGCTGGTTAGCGGTCTGCCGAGAAGGGGGTTGATTTTGTCTGAGAACGTATTGTGAGAAAGGTAATAAACAAAGAAATACAGAGCGGATGCGATGCAAATCATAAAAGCCATGTAGTAGCTTGTGAACATAGCATAGGTCATTGCGAAAATATAAGTGCGCATTTTTTTGCCTTTAATAATTTCCTCAACACCCAGAATGACAATCGGGAAAATTACCATAGCGTCCATCCACATGATGTTCCAAGAAAAAGCGACATAGTAGCCGCACAGACCGTAGAGAATGCCGAAGGCGGCGGTTACAATGCTATGCTTATCCTGAGAGCGTTTCAGGTAGTAGGTGAAGGTTCCGGCTGAGAAGGAGGCGGCGAGAAGCATTATCATCGCGATAGCTTCAGGCATCTGCTTGTGACCGACGAGCAGAATAGACAGCGAGAAGGGGCTTGCGAGATAGTTTAGAAAATTCCCGAGGAAGCTTCCGCCAAGACCGCTTGACCATGAATAGAGCAAACTGTCAAAGTTAACAATTCTTTCATATAGCTCAGCGAGCAGAGGACCGTATTGGTGATACAGGTCAATTCTCAGAACGGTATGGATACCGAACGGATAGATTTTGTGGGGTCCTCCGTCCTTCGTCGAAATATCGGCGACAAAAATGAAAAATATAATCACCGCTGCAATCAAGGCTGAAATATAGCAGAATTTATTTCTGATGAAATAAGCTATAATTTTATTTTCCTTTAATCTGTCAACACGCTTTCTGTATTTTTTCTTAAAAGCAGAATTTTTTGTTCCCATATTATAATCCCTTTCATTAACACTGAAGATTTTCAATTTAATCCCAATTATTCTAACACAATATTTAAAATAAATATTTAACAATACTGTAAAAATTGTTGTAATAGACGCGGATTTACTATATACTGTAGAAAATGGGGAGGCTTATAATATGATATATGATAAAGCAGTGATAAAACCTGCAGTATATACTATTGCAACCGCGCACCTTGACACCTCTTGGAACTGGGAGCTTGAGACGACTATTGCCGAGTATTTACCGAATACCTTAAAAGAGAATTTCAAGCTTTTCAAAAAATTTCCCGATTATAAATTCAACTTTGAAGGCAGCTACCGCTATGAGCTGATTGAAGAATACTACCCCGAGGATTTTGAAACGCTTAAAAAGTACATAGACGAAGGGCGTTGGTTTGTCGCGGGCAGCTCTTATGAAAACGGCGACATGAATATACCTTCACCTGAAGCACTCTTCAGAAATATTCTTTACGGCAACGGTTATTTTTTGAAAAAATTTAATAAAAAGAGCCTTGATATCTTTCTGCCTGATTGCTTCGGTTTCGGATACGCTTTGCCATCAATTGCGAAGCACGCGAACCTCTTAGGTTTTTCGACTCAGAAGCTCTGCTGGAGCTCTGCATATCATGTGCCTTTTGACCTTGGTAAATGGTACGGGGTAGATGGCAACTATATCTATGCCGCGCTTGACTGCATGAATTATTCGCATTCTTTGCCGAGTGTCAAACAATTTCATCATATTAAAATGAAGCTGCGGGAGAATATTCTGCGGTACAATCTACCGTTCACAGCTATCTATCACGGTGTCGGTGACAGGGGCGGCGCGCCCGCGGAAAAATCCGTTCTCGCGGTTGTCGCCGAAGCTAATGACAGCGATTTTGTCGAGGTAGATGTCTATTCCGATTCCTCCGACAGGATTTTCAGGGATATTGAGACATATTTGCCTGAGAATATAAAGCAGAGAATGCCTCGCTTTGACAACGAGCTTATTTCAACCAATCACGGCGTGGGCTGCTACACTTCGAGGGCAATAAGCAAGCGCTGGAACAGGAAGGGCGAGCAGCTGGCGAATGCCGCTGAACGCTTAAATGCCGCTGCGATGCTCTGCTCACATGAATACCCCGAAAATACGCTTGACACAGCCTGGAAAAGGATAATCGCACACCAATTTCATGACGACATAACCGGCACCTCGCGCATGAAATGCTATCAGCGCAACTGGAACGACCTGATGCTTTCTCTTAATCAGTTTTCGGAGGAATATCGGGCTGGCGCTGAGCGTATATCAGAGCTGCTTGATACCTCTTTTTGTAAGGGTATACCTCTAGTCGTGGCGAATCCGGTTCAGTCGCAAGGCTTAAGAACAGAGAGTGTAAAGGCGAGAATTGAGCTGGATAAAAGCTCGGTTGAGATAAAATCTCTTGAGGTTTGTGACGCTCAGGGGAACATAATTCCCTCAGGAATAGTTGAATATAATTCACAAAAGAATTCTGTTGACATTGTCCTCAGCGCGAGCGTACCCTCATGTGGGCTGGCGGTTTATGATGTCAAATTTTCAAAAAAGGAAATAAAAGCAGACGGCGAACTTAAAATCACTTTAAATTCACTTGAGAATAAAAAATATAGGATAGCCGTTGATGAAAACGGCGACATCTCGAGCATATATGATAAGGAACTCGGTTTTGAGGCACTTTCAAAGCCGGTGAGGCTTGCCGTACATAAGTATAAGGGCAGCGCTTATTATTCCGCTTGGGAAATGCCATATGCGGATATGATGAGTGAGCCGCTTGTTTATGCTGCTTCGCCGATATTTGAAATCGTTGAAGACACCGCAGCTAGGGTCACCTTAAAGGTGACAAAATTCGCGGGCAGGTCAAAGTTTATTCAGCTTATTTCGCTCGACTATATGGGCGAATATCTCAGCGTGCAGAATGAAATTGACTGGCACAGCTTCAGGCGTATGCTCAAGGTTGAATTTCCTGTGAGCGTCAGCAACAAAAAAGCCGCGTTTGATTTGGGACTGGGGTATATCGAGCGAGGGAACGATACAAAGCTTCTCTATGAATTTCCTGCACAGATGTGGGCTGATATCAGCGATGAAAACGGTAACTTTGGGGTGTCGGTTTTCAGCGATTCGAAAACTGGCTGGGATAAACCTTCTGACAATATGCTAAGGTTGACTGCCATTCATACACCCAAGCAGGGCTACCGCGAGGAGAGCAGGCAGAATTTCCTCGAAATCGGACTGAACCGCTTCGGTTTCGCGATATATACCCACAAGAATAAGGTTACTTCAGGGACAATAATTAACGCTGAGAATTTTAACCAGCCTTTATCGGCTTTTGTCAGCGGAAAACACAGCGGTAAATTAATGGATTTTTCGCTGTGTTCAATATCAAGCGACAATGTTATAATCCGTGCTGTTAAAAAGGCTGTAAACAGTGACGAAATCATCGTCAGAGTGAACGAGACAATAAAAAAAGACACTAAAAACTGCTGTTTATCCTTTGCGGGGGGAATTATAAGCGCGAGGGAGGTTTTCGCAAGCGAGGAGCATATACAGGATTTAGAGCTTGATAACGGAAAACTGTATTTTGATATGCCGCCATTTTCGGTGAAAACCTTCGCCTTGACACCTTGCAAAGTATTTGACGAACCGCATAAAAACACTTTTATGTCACTATCTTTGCCATATAACGCCAACATCCTTTCATCTAACAGCGAAAAAACTGAGGGTATATTATTTGACGGCGAAATGAAAAATCTGACTGTTCCCCGGGAGCTGATTCCTGAAAAAATTCACAGCGGAACACATGATTTTCTCCTTTCGAAAGACGAAATGAATGCCGTTCGCTGCAAGGCTCAGAAAATAGAGCTAAATGAGAACGCGAAAGAAATTTATATCGTCGCGGCTGCTCTGGGCAGCGACAGGGAAGCTGTTTTCACTGCAGGCGGCAATAAAATTAAATTAAAAATTGCAGATATGTTTGAGCGCGTTGGAATATGGGACATGGCTGCCCTTGAAGAGTGCGGGCATATTAAAAGGGATGTGCTTGCATGGAATGCTACACATATGCACTCTCCCGAAGGGGATGTTTACGCGAAGCATGCATATTTTTTCAAATATAAAATTACTCTTGAGGAAAAATGTACTGAAATAATTTTGCCCGCCGACGAAAATATCATCATAATTTCTGCTATTTCTTCCGCTTCAGAAAATCTTTTTGAAGCCGCAAGCGAAATGTATGACGCTCTCGAAAAACGTGAAAAACTTTACCGTTTTACAAATGTCGATGACGCGCGTTCGAAGATTACATATCTCGAGGGTAAACGCACTGACGCAAAGTTCTATAAAGCTTACGGCATAAACCGCTTGAAAAGAGAATTCGCATTGTTTAAACGGAAATAATTCAATTTATTAGTACCTTAATGGGCTGAAAGCTCAATAAAAAACAAGCCTTGAGTTGTGGGCTTGGCAAGCCAAGCCCACGTAAGGAATGAATAGATTTTGAGAAGAAAAAACAGCGAAAAAGTTAAATCATTAGCTAATATCGGACTCTTTACCGCGCTTTTATGTGCTTTTTCGCAAATTGCGGTACCCTTGCCCTTTACCCCTGTACCGATAACCCTGTCAATGCTTTGCCTCTTTCTCCTGTCTCTCATTTTACCGCTGAGAGACAGTTTTGCGGCTGTTTCGGTCTATTGCCTTTTAGGGGCAGTCGGACTGCCTGTTTTTTCTTCTTTCAGGGGCGGAATTGCGGTTATTTTGTCGCCCGGCGGCGGTTATATAATCGGATATATTTTCTGTGCGCTTTTTTGTTCATTCAGTATTAAGCTTATGTCGAAAACAAAAAAAGCGATAAATATCAAAGCTCTGAAATTTATCGGGTGCATTATCGGGCTAAGCGCTTGCTATCTCACAGGATTACTATGGTTTATGAAAATGACAGCAACAGCATTAATTCCCGCATTTGCCGCAACAGTTCTGCCTTTTTTACCGTTTGATATAATAAAAGTCTTACTGGCTTTATTTGTTTCGGAGAATAAAATTATCAAAAATTTATTAAAGTAAGTGGGGTATAAGTTTGAAAAACTTGTTTTTCAAAAGGTTTTGTGCCTTTTAAGCAAAATTAATTTAGGACACATTAGCTAAATATTGACTGAAAGGAATGGTCATATATATGAAAAATTATAAAGCATTGAGCTTCAGAAATGTTGATATTACAGGCGGCTTCTGGGCTGAGCGGCAAAAAATCAATAGGGAAACAACAATTTTTTCACTTCGCGAGCGTTTCAAGGAAACCTTTCGTTTTGAAGCCTTTAAATTCAATTATTCTGATTCCTGCGGATACCGTGTGCATATTTTCTGGGATTCTGATGTCGCGAAATGGATTGAGAGCGTCGCTTATATAATTGAAAAGGACCCAGGCAGCGAAAAAAGCAGGGAGCTCACGGAAAATGCTGAGGAGCTTATTTCTCTCATATTAAAAAATCAAGAGGAGAGCGGCTATTTCAATACATATTTTCAGCAAGTTGAGCCTGAAAACCGCTTTATCAGGCGCGACGCTCACGAGCTTTATTGCGCCGGACACCTTATGGAGGCGGCTGTGGCTTATTATTACGCGACAGGCAAGGACGCCTTTTTGAGAGCTATGTGCCGCTACGCCGATTATATTGAAAAATGTTTCGTCACCGAAAAGTCAACCGAATTTATGACACCGGGTCACGAGGAAATCGAGCTTGCACTGGTGAAGCTTTATGAAGCCACAAATGAGAAGCGATATTTAGAGCTCAGCAGGCATTTTATCGATGAACGCGGGAATAACCCGGAGGAAGCGCAGCTTGCCGACTGGTGTAACCCCATGTATAATCAAAGCCATAAACCTGTCAGAGAACAAAGGACTGCCGAAGGGCATTCTGTCAGAGCTTGCTATCTATATAGCGGCATGGCTGATATCGCAAGGAAATATAATGACAAGGAGCTTATGAATGCCTGTGACGCGATTTTTGATAATATCGTCTCAAGCCGAATGTATATAACTGGCGGAATTGGTTCCTCAAGGGAAGGTGAAGCCTTCACCGTTGATTATGACCTCCCGAATTCCCGTGCCTATACCGAGACCTGCGCAGCCATTGCTCTCGCCTATTTCGCGGGCAGAATGCTGCTTTTAAAGCCCGATGCGAAATATGCCGATATTGTCGAAAAGGTGATATACAACGGCTTTTTATCCGGTGTTTCTCTTGACGGCAAGAGCTTTTTCTATGAAAACCCGCTCGAGATAAACTTGCGCGAGCGAAACAGAAATGTCTCTATTTCGAGAGAACCTGAGCATTTTCCGATAACGCAACGCAAGGAGCATTTTGACTGTTCCTGCTGCCCTCCGAATGTAACGAGATTTATCGCGTCAATCGCCGACTTTATTCATTCATATTCCGACAGCGAAATATATATCCATCAGTACATGAACAGTGAAGCCGCATTCGATATTGGCGGTAATGCGGTGAAAATCAAGCAGACAACCCTCTATCCTGTTGAGCCGCATATAAGCTTTGAGATTTGCGGTGCAAAAGGTAAAACAGTTTATCTGAGGATCCCCGGCTGGTGTAAGCGTTATTCACTTGCAGGTGTGAAGTCGCACGAAACAGACAGCCGTTATTTAAAAATCGAAATTGACGATGATTTTTGCACATTCGAGCTCGAGTTTGATTTGGACATTGTTTTTGTCAGCTGCAACCCGCTTGTGAGTGCGAATGTCGGCAAGCTTGCGCTTATGCGCGGTCCTGTCGTCTATTGCCTTGAAAGTGTTGAAAACACAGACAATCTGAACGCGTATTTTGTCGATTACGAAAAGCCTGATTTCGAGCTGAAAACTGATAATCCCGAGATGCCGATGATACTAGCCGACGGCTTCAAGCTCTCGAGCAAAAAGTATGATTCTCTCTATATGCAGGGAACGGTTAAAATGAATAAACAGAGATTTTGCTATAAGCCATATTATCAGTTTGCAAATATCCGCACCGCGAGTATGCTTGTCTGGGTTAAATATATTTCTGAAAGGTAATTTATGCTTAAAAACAAGGACGGTTTTTATACAAAAATGCTGAAGCTTGCGCTGCCAATCGCTCTTCAGAACCTATTGAGTTCCTGCGCGTATCTGATTGATACCGCGATGGTTATCTCCCTCGGGAACTCAGCAACTGCCGCTGTGGGGGTGGCGACACGCTGGAATTTTCTTTTGAATGTGACGATGTTTGGAATCTGCTCCGGAGCGGCGACACTTGTATCTCAGTTCTGGGGCGCGAAGGAGCATCAGAAAATCCGTGACAGTTTCGGTTTGGCGGTCATATGTGCATTACTGCTAGGTGCGGTTTTTAATTTTTCAGCTTTTCTTTTCCCTGAGCAGATGATGAGGCTATTCACCTCGGAAGCTGAGGTAATAACCTTAGGCGCTCAGTATCTCAAAACAGTCAGCTTTTACGGCGTTTTCATAACCTTCACTGGTCTGCTGGGCGGCGTGCTGCGGGCAATGGAGGATGTTTATTCTCCACTTATATCTTCAGTTTCAGGAATAGTAGTCAATACCTGTCTTAACTATATTCTCATTTACGGTAAGCTGGGCTTCAGCGCCATGGGGCTACGCGGCGCGGCTACCGCGACAGTTATCGCGACACTTGTGCAGACCTTGATGCTTATAATTCTCGCAATAAGAAAAAAGAGCGTGATTATCGCTCCTTTAAAAAAGCTTTTCGGCTTCAACAGGGATTTTGTTAAAAAATTCTTTAGAATAGCCTACCCTGTGCTCTTGAACGAACTGCTCTGGGCGTTCGGAACCAATGTTTATAACATGATTCTGGCGCGGCAGGGCAGTGAAAATTACGCCTCCTACACAACCTTCGCGTCCATTGAGCAAGTCGCTTTTGTTTTCTTTGTCGGAATCTGTCACGCCTGTTCGATTATGACCGGAAAATTAATCGGTGAAGGAAAACTGAAAGAGGCGAAGGAAACAGCAATACGTTTTGTAAAAATGACGCCGCTTATCGGGATTATTGTCGGAACGGTTGTTATTTTGCTGCGTTATCCGATTCTGTCGGTCTTGCCCATTGAAACCGAAGGCGCAAGGCAGATGACAGCCAATATTCTTCTGGTTTACGGCTGCTGGGTGAGCATCAGAATGATTCCCTACATGCTCGTTGTCGGTACCTTCAGAGCCGGTGGAGACGTTCTGATAGGGCTTATCTGGGACTCAATAGCCCTCTATGTCTGGGGGATTCCGATTGTCGCGTTTTCTGCTTTTTTCCTGCATCTGGATTTTCAAATCCTGATTCTGGTAATGTATATAAGCGAGGATTTTGTTAAAACAATTTACTTCCTCCACCGTTTCCGCTCCGGCAAATGGATTCGGGTTTTGGTATAAGTAAAAATTCCTTTTATTAGAAAGGAGAAATATATGAGTATTAAAAATAAAAAACTAACAGATAAGGACGGTGAGCTTAAGCTCTCCTACAGCAAAATCCTTGTTATGGCGGAGATTACCGCTTTTTTCGCTGTTGTCGCGAAAAGCTGGGAGCATAAGAGGCGGCAGGAATTTTTTGCTCAGGTAAAATATAAAAATTTCGATGAGGAAAAATTAAATGCTATAATTGAGGATTTTCACCTGCTCGCAAGCTGTCAGGATCCTTATATAGAGCATTTTTACGAAAAGCATCCTGAGTTTTCCGGGCTGCATAAGCTTTGGGTTCTCAATTCCAGCGGCTTTTGGAAGGAAAAACTTGAGCAGCAGCGGCATATAGTTCAAGGAAGGGAGTATGAAAAGAAAAGGGAAGTTAAAAAACACGATTATCCTTCGAGTAAATCGCCGAAATGGCTTGATAAGCTTGACTATAAGATAGTTGATTACTTTGGCAACCAATGCGAGGTTCGCTCTCTCGATTTTTTTCTCTGGTGGGGAAAAATGACCGAAGATAAACGTTTCGGTCCCGCCGCTAAAAAGCTCTATGACCGCTTTACAAATTATTACGCCGGTTTTATGGTACCTGTTGAAAATTCTCTGGGCAGAGGTGTTGAGGTCATGCCTTATGAGAATATTGTAGAGCTTGTTAAGCGCGCCAAAGTCGGTCAGATATGGCCATGCTCATGCAAATCCTTCCGTCGGGCGGACGAGGGTGTACCGAGAGCAACATGCATGCTCATCTCAGAGGTTGCCTCGCTTGACGACACGGTGACGAAATACCCTGATACAGGCTTTATGGTCGCCGACGATGTGCTGAAAAAACTCAAGGAATTCGAGGACATCGGTCTTGTGCATCAGATTATGTGCGTCTCCGCGCCTCAGGGCAGAAAAATGTATGTGTTGTGCAATTGTGACAATAAAGCATGCGTACCGATATACCTGAAATGCCGCTATAATATCCCGATGGTTAAGGCGTCCGGTTTTGTATGTGTGCAGGAAAACCTTGAAAAATGCACCTCCTGTGGAATTTGTGAAAGACGCTGTCAACTCAGCGCGATAAAAATGGTTAACGGCAAGCCGCAGTATGACGAGAGCAAATGTCTTGGCTGCGGGCTATGCGTCACCACTTGCAAGTCAGAAATCAGGCGCATGGAACGCAAAATAACCGAACCATTTCACATTTATACAAATGAATATATTAAGAAGCACCCTGAAAAGGTGATAGGGGCTAGAGAATAATGAATAATGAATAATGAATGTCGAGCAGATAGATTAATGCTTTTATCTTCTTTTTACCCGATTGGATGTAAATATTACCTGTCTCCTGTCTCCTGAACCCTACCTCCTGATATGTCCCTAGTCCCTAATCCCTAATTCCTAATAAAAAAAACTGGAGTGAGTAAGCTATGAAAGCACCCGGAAGCGGATATTTTGGTCAATGGATTAATGGTATTTATGATGTTCCGGCGTACTTGTATGAATGCGATCAACTAAACGATAAAACCGCGCTGACTATGACTGATGAGGCTTGGACTGACAGGCGCAACCATACCTTTGTGCTTGGAAATGACAGAATTACGGCAGTGCTGAGTAATTTCGGCTATTTCCGAATTCGTCAGGACGAGGGCTGCGCAAAATTTCTCAATGACTATAATCCTCCAGCCTTTCAGTACGGCGGTGGCTTCGGTTATCTGAAATATGACGGCGGTTATCTGAGCACCTATTTTAACGGCAGCAAAATGACCCGGGAATTCGGCGCGGGGTATATGCGCAAGGTGAAAAGCAATGAATCCTCAACAGTTGAGGAAGTCGTTTTCGCCCCCTACGGCGATGACCCTGTGCTTATAAAAAAAGTAAGAATTATTAATCTTTCAAGAGAAGCGAAAAACTACAGCTGGTTCGAGTACCTCGCGAGCGATATGTACCAGATGACATTTACTCATTATTGCCTTGCCCAGTTGACCTTCAACACCGCGAATGTGAACCGTTTCAGGCGGCAGTTTGACAAAAGCTTCAAAAAAACAATAAAAAAATTTCCCGGTGGTGTTTCGTGCAGCAGAAAATATGAACGCGAATCTTTGCCCTTAAAGCTCTCTCATAGCGTTGCACAGGGGATTTTCAGAGCTATGGGTAAGCGTTTTTATAACAATAAGAACAATTCGGGAGTGGATTATCTGCCCCCAAAGGTTGTTTTTTCTTCACTAAGTGACAATAACACCGCTCTGCTGACTAACGCGAGGAGCTTTTTCGGCAGCGGCGGGGCGGAAAACCCCGATTATTTTAACGGTAAACTGTATCAAAATATTAATGACAATGTGAGCATGCTAATGCTGCGAAGTGATTTAACCGTTGAAGGAGGGGAGAGCCGCGAGCTTTATTATATTTATGCATATGACGCGCCCGGTTTTTCATTAGATTCGATTCTCGAAAAATACCGCAATTGCGACAAGGATTCTCTGCTCTTTGAAACAATTAGCAAGTGGAAAAATGACCGCATAGCTATCACCTTTCCCGAGGATACCTTTGTTGACAGGGAACTCATGTGGCACAACAATTATCTTCGCTCGAGCATGAGCTACAACGATTATTTTTCCGCACACATTCTCTCTCAGGGCGGTCATTATCAGTATCTCATGGGTTTGCAAGGAGCGCCCCGCGACCAGCTTCAACACAGCCTTTCCTTTATTTACACCGAGCCGCAAATCGCGAGAGAGCACATTCTTTTTACCCTGCGCGAGATGTCGAAAGCAGGAGAGCTGCCCTATGCGACGCACGGACACGGACTGATGATTGCCGCGGGTATGGTTCCCTCGGATTTGCAATTGATGCTTCTTTCCTATGTCGGTGAATATGTGCTGGCGACAAGGGATTATGAGTTTTTAAAATATGAATATACAACAAAACTTGATAGGAATTCTGTCAGACGAACCGTCCTTGAAGGTGTGATGCTGGCGTATAAATATGCAATAGAGGACATAGGTCTCGGCGAACACGGATTGATGAGAATGCGCACCGGTGACTGGAACGATCAGGCGGTTTACGGCAGAGTCCCCCTTCACCTGACCGCATACGCGCAGAAAAACGGCGAATCCATGCTTAATTCAACGATTGCCTGCTATTCCTTCAGGATTTTCGGTGATATGCTTGCGGCAATCGGGAAGACTGAGGATGCGGAGTTTTCCCTTGCATGGGCTGAGAGCATGAAAAAAGCGGTATCGGCGCAGTGGACAGGAGAGTGGTTCCGCAGGGCATATCTTGGGGAAAAAATCGGCTGGCTGGGCGAGGATTTACTCTGGCTCGAGCCGCAGCCATGGGCAATTATAACAGGTGCGGCTGACGGTGATATGAGCGCAATTCTCTGTGAAAACATTAGAAAACACCTTGATAATCCGAACGGTGCTTCTCTAATCAGCCACAATCCGCAAAAAAGCGAAAACAGTATTGGTCTTGACTCCGGAGTGCTCGAAAACGGCGGAATCTGGCCTGCCATTAATGGTTATCTTGTCTGGGCGCTTAGCAAGGTAAACGGCGAATGGGCTTTTGAGGAGTGGCTGAAAAATATGAGAACCGCTCAAGCTGAAGCATACCCCGAAATCTGGTACGGCATCTGGAGCGGTCCGGATTCACACAACGCCTCATACGCGAAATATCCCGGCAGAACACAGAACAGTAAAAATCCGTATACCGGCGAGACTGAGAAACGCTTTAAGCTGACCGTAGGCGTTGACTGGGAAGATTTTCCTGTCTTGAATCTTCATGCCCACACGTGGCAGCAATATTCTTTACTTAAAATTCTCGGTCTTGAATTTTCTGCAAACAGCATCAATCTGAAGCCGGTAATACCTATTGAAAAATATAAAATTACCTCTGCTCTAATTGATGTGGAAAGAGACGGCGACTGTTTTACTGTCTCATACAGACCCTTGAACCGGTTATCACTTAGCATTAACTTTGAGTACAATAATTCAATGAGGTCCCTAAAATCGGAAGTGCCATTTGAAAAAATAAAATTTGATTTTTCTAAATAAACCCAATAAAAAATAAAAAAGAGAGTGGATTTAATGGTATTTGAGAACATTCTGGAGACAATCGGGCATACCCCTATGATTAAGCTGAATAAGATGGTTGAGAAAGGCATGGCGGAGGTTCTTGTTAAATTTGAAGGTCTGAATGTCGGAGGTTCAATTAAAACAAGAACTGCTTACAACATGATAATCGACGCGGAAAAAAGAGGTGTTATCAATAAGGATACGATTATCGTTGAGCCAACAAGCGGCAATCAGGGAATAGGTTTAGCCCTGGTCGGTGCAGTTAAGGGTTACAAAGTGAAAATCGTTATGCCCGACTCAGTGAGCGCGGAGCGGAAAAAAATTATGGAGCACTACGGCGCTGAGGTGATTTTTGTCCATGACGCCGGCAACATCGGCGAATGTATAGAAGAATGTCTGGCGACTGCGCTCAGGATTCAGGCGGAGGATTCAAGAGTTTTTGTTCCCCAGCAGTTTGAAAATCCCGCAAATCCGCTTGTTCATAAATATGGTACGGCTCTCGAAATTCTCGAGCAGGCGGGGCGACCTATCCACGGTTTTTGCTCAGGTGTCGGCACCGGCGGCTCTATAAGCGGAATAGGTGAGACGCTCAAGGCTCAGAATCCTGAAATCGAAATCTGGGCGGTTGAGCCTGAAAACGCTGCTATTCTTGCGGGCGGGACAATCGGAACACATTTGCAAATGGGAATCGGTGACGGCTTGATTCCGAAAAACCTCAACACCAATATCTACAGCCATGTTCATATAGTAAGCGATTCCGACGCTATAGAGACAGCCGGAAATCTCGCGAGACTTGAAGGTATTCTTTGCGGAATCTCGAGCGGGACAAATGTATCAGCTGCTCTGAATCTCGCGCGAAAGCTCGGGGAAGGGAAAACAGTGGTAACAATCCTTCCGGACACAGGAGAGCGATACTTTTCTACCCCGCTTTTTAATGCGGATTAGTACCTTAGTGAGCTGAGAGCTCAATAAAAAACAAGACTTGGGTTGTGGGCTTGGCAAGCCAAGCCCACGTTAGATTATCCATATAAAAACAGATCAAAAGCCCCGATACAGCTGTACCGGGGCATGTGTTTTTATTTAAATAAATATTAATTCTTCCTTTTTAACGCATGCGCCTGTCTCTTAAATTTTTTGAAGGTCTGAAAATATGCCAGAATACACAATATCGCTATAAAGAAAAGTGGTACCAGTAAAAACATCTGACCGTTAAAGGCGAAAAAAACAATCAGTGCGATGAATAAAAGCGCAAGAAAACCGGTGAAAAGCATCTGATGTTTAATGCTCTTCAATTCTTTCTTCATTTTGACTTCTGTAAGAAGGATTTGTGCCTGCCGTAAATCAAAAACCTCTTGATTCGTATTCATTGTTAAACTTTACTCCTTAGCGCCGTATGATATTTTTGTGATATGAATATGTTATATATATTATTTTATCACCAAATATATATTTTGTCTACAGTAAAATTTAACATTTCTGTTGTCGAATAAAGAACTATATTGTACAAATTTGATAAGCAATATTTGTGTAGAGTTACAAAATATATTTTTATTTTATTTTAAGGCGAGAAGCTTTTTTCTTTGCAACAGGTAGCCTACACAAACCAACACAAAAGAGATGCTGACAAGCAGGTGCAGGGGTCTTACAGGCGGCTCCTCCCAGAAAGAATAGCCGATAATGAGGTCGGTAAATGTGAAAACAAAAAGTGTCGTCGGAGCGGCAATAATCGCGAAACGCTGAATATCCATCGAAAAAGGACGCCCAAGCTCTTTTTTAACGATATTTCTATAGAATATCGGTGCGAAAACCAAAAGAAATACCGGAACCATAATCAATAGAAGGGTAGATTCGGAAACCGCGTTGTTTGTTGAGTCCTTTATCCTGCTTTCAATCGGGCGGATTATACTTGCCGCAAGCATAAATGTGCAGGTGACAAACATGTGGTAAGCAAAGCACCAGTATTTATTTTTCGAGCTTGGCTTTAACTTGTTTTCGACATTAGTCTCACCCATTAGGGGCGCGCGCTTCCTGAAAACAAGAAAGGCGGTTATCCCGAGACCCGCGATAAAGCCGACGGAGTATTCACAGAAGCCCCAGAAATTACGCATGAACCATGCTGGCAAAGTTGAGGAATCAAAACTCCCTCTGAAACCGTTACTTGCGAGTACTCGCAGCAGTGCTGCGCCGACAAAGGCTATGCCGACAATTGAAAGCACTGAAAGCATTTTTTTTGCCGCACCTCTGTCCTTGAAGCCGAAAAACAGCAAGGCGCTGACGCTCAAAGCACCGACTGCGCTTGAGAAGGATGCGATGATATTGTAATAAAGCCTACCGCCTATAAAGTCCTTATTCGCATCATTGAATTTTAAATAATTGTGCATATGAAACTGCATCGGCGTTTCGCTTACACCTTTTTCAAGCAAGCCCCTCGCGAATAAATCAACGCTTTCCGGTGAGAGAACGAGTGCCATATAATGCGCCAGAAACAGCCTGAAAGCATACATAACTACAAAATATAACGCGACGATGCTCAGCAGGTTCGCCGCCGAATACCTGCGAGGACTGAGCGTGATACCGATAAAAAATCCGAGGAATGTCATCCATGCGAAACCTGTCGTGAAAATGAGGAATACCGCATTGAGATAGCTGTAATTCTCAATTCCACCGCCTGGAGACTCAACGGTTCCGGGCAGTAGGCTCATGATGGGCATCCACGCATTGATTGTCAGTGGTATTGAGAGTACCATCCACGGCAGAATGTCGTAGGTGAACTTTTTGCGGAAGCCGAGAAACGAAATGATGAACAGAAAGAAAACCAGCGAGACCGGCAGCATTCCCCAAAAGGAACCGAAACCCGCATCGCCGCGAATGCGCCACATTCCCCCAAGCAGCAGCGCACCCATCAGCGTAAGGGTTAATTTTGTGGAAAGAGAAAATTCCTTCCCCGCAGTCAGAGCAGTTTTTTCACTCATAAAAATACAAACCTTTCATTTTATTTTCAACATAATTTATACAATATTATAATATATGTTAAGCATACTGTCCAGTAGTAATGAAAAAAAGACTACAATTAATACCAATCTCCCATTAAAAATGCGATATCTGAGTGACGCCGAATGCAAAAAGGCATTCGGATGAAGTCACGATAGATATCAACTATTTTAATGAAGATTGGTATAAGAAGCCTTTTTTATGGATAATTGGAAAATGCAATAAATTTCAATACCTTCGCGTTAGAAGAAGTAATTTTTCGGAATTGCGGCTATCTCGAGCAAACTTGCGCCGAGCTATTCGATTGTTTTTCTCGAGGGAATATTTTAGACATAGTAAGACAGATATATTTTGTCACCCTTGAAGTGTTTTGATATTTTCAAAGTAATATTATCATCAGTTACAGTGTTAATTTTATTATAAAAATACTTGAATGATAAAACCAATCTTTTTTAAAATTGTACTTTTTAAAATATTTCAACTCCTGCCGTGAGAGTTTATTTTGGTTTTAGTCAAACTATTTTCTGTATCCGCATTTCGGACATACTCCGTTTTCATTCAAAGCGATTCCGCATAAGGGGCAGCGGTCAAGCTCTTTACCG
Source organism: Oscillospiraceae bacterium (assembly GCA_031551635.1). Lineage (GTDB taxonomy): Bacteria > Bacillota > Clostridia > Oscillospirales > Acutalibacteraceae > JAVBNH01. Next base: position 142,010 of record JAVBNH010000010.1, read on the forward strand.
GGCTCATATTCCTCTGTCGCGCCGTTTACTCCGCTTGTGAAAGTGATTTTAACGATATTCAGCTTATCTTTGAGTAAATCATAAACGATTTTTATCATTCCCTCAACCGTCATCGTTTCTTTTGTGACGACAAGGCGGCATTCGGGATATGCTGTCGCAAGCTCTGTTTTGAATGCGGGACCTTTTTGTTTGTTTGTTGGCGCTCCGTTCCTTATGCCCTGTTCGTCATAAACACTCAGAATCGCGGGAAGAAGGGGGTCATCCTCTCTTAAAATAAGTGCATGGTCAAAGTTCTGCAAGACTTCCCAGGCGGTCTTTTTTATTTCGTTACATGGGAACACCATGTTGACGCCCATATTAACGCTGTCCTCGACCTCAAGAGTCAATATTCCCGTGTGACCGTGCAAATACTGAGCCTCGCCCTTGAAACCATAAAATCTGTGGGCATATTGTAAATCCAGTGTTGTAAAGCTTTTCATTGTCTTTCTCCTTATAATATATTTACGGGTTTTTTTGTGCCCCGCATGCGCACTTGTCTTTGCTCTTTCCTGAAAAATTCGTTTTTGTATGCTCAGGCAAATATATTCCGCTCACGGCAGGAGCAAAAAGCAAAATTAAACCGGGAATGTTTTTGAATGTTTAATGTTCATTGTGTTTCAAATTTACCTTTTGTCTGTTTGAAACACATTCATCGCAAAAACCTTTAAAGATAACATCATGCCCGGTAAACTCAAAACCGTTGGTATTCAAAATTTTTTTTTCAAGCTCAGCGATAAAATCCATATCCACATCTACAACACGCCCGCAGCAAATGCATCTGGCATGATAATGGTCATGGCATAAATGGTCATAGCGGTCAGCTCCTCCGGGTATTTCGCGTTTTCGGATTTCGCCCATCTCAGAAAGCAGGTTCAGGTTTCTGTAAACCGTACCCTTGCTGATATCAGGGTGTTTTTCAACAATTGAGTTATAGACCTCGTCCGCCGTAGCGTGAGACTGCAGACTTTTAACTGTTTCAAGAACCAATGCCCGCTGAACGGTGTTGCGCTTATTCATAAAAAATCTATCCCTTTGATTAATTGAGCTTATTAGTATTATATACTAATAAGTAGCATGTGTCAATAGTGTTTTGAAATTTTTTTGATAAGTAAAGAAACAGAATAAAAAAACCTGCTAACATACATCGATAGATTTTTTGTTTGTCTTTGCAAAATGAAATAGATGTAAGATAAAATGCGTGAGCAAAACAAAACGGCACCCACAAAAGTGAGTGCGCGAATTGGGTGCAGTGTCACGCTGCTGATGCGAGAGACGGGACTAGAACTATTCGTCATGCGCGAAGTAGCATGGCGAGCTAGCTATATCATACAAAAAAGACCGCAAAAGAGCGGTCTAGTTGGTGCGAGAGACGGGACTAAAACTATGCGATAAGCGCGCAGCAGCTTATCGAGCTTGCTTAAATACATAAATAAAAGGTCGGCAGAAAGGCGTTGAGGTACAGGCTGGTG
>JAVBNH010000029.1:0-23853 GCA_031551635.1 Oscillospiraceae bacterium
GGATACTAGATGGTAGACATTAGATGCTAGACATTGGATGCTAGGTAAACGCAGATTTATTTACAGTGTACAGATGATTAATATTATAATCACCGCGGGCATAATGACTTATTAAACATATCAGCCAAAGCGCGACCAACATCCAACATCCAGAATCCAGCATCCAGCATCTAAATTATTACCTCACTGTCCGGAACCGACACAGCGGTGGTTTCGTTCTCCGGTGCAGGCATCTTCCAGGTGTTTATGCTTGCGAATATATCGTTTACCGCGCCGCGAATGTCGGCGGTTATGCTTTTTCTGACAAAAAGCAATGAATTTTTATAGCAAAGCGGAATAACAGGCATCTGCTCCAGAAAAGCCGAGTCAAACGCCTCAAGCGTCAAGGTATTATTAGAGTAGTCGCTGAATGACTCGAAAATTGTACTGTTTTCATTTATGCCGCCGGATGCTGCTGCCCCTTTAGTAAAAACTGCGGAAAAATCCATATTCATCGGGATTTTAACCTCGCCTATATAAAAATCATAGGCGTTGTCCCTTACTGCGGTTCTGAAGTCATTTTCAGAGAGTCGAGTCACATTAATATTTATGCCGCCTTTTTTCATGGACTGAGCGATTATTTCAGCCGCGGCGACTTTAAATTCATTTTCAGCATTTACAATCAGCTTGAAGGAAAGCCTTCCGATATTTCCTGAGCGAATCCCGCCTGAGGTGATATTTGTGTAACCCAGCTCGTCAAAAACTGTTATGGCGGCGGAATAGTTAAGGTCACGGCTGGAAAAATCGGTGACAGAGTTCGCGAAAATATGCCATTTCGGATTAAAAACGCTGTAGGAGGGGAGGGCATTGGAGCGGTAAGCCGATTCGCAGACCTCCTCCCTGTTTATGCAGCGCGAGAGCGCCGCGCGAAGCTTCGCTGAGGATAGAGAAGCGTTGGAGCTATTAACACCCAGAAAGAGGAAATTATTCGAAAAAACAGGAATCAGCGTGGCATAGGGGCGGTTTATCATTGTTTTATTCAAATCGGAATAATAGGAGTCAATAACACCGGTCTCCAGCTTATAAGCAAGTGTCGAGGTGTCGTCAATGTCAACAAGCTTTATTTTTCCGATTTCGGGCAGGGGTTTAATGCTGAATTTGTTATGTAAGAGCGAAATCTCGCCGCTTTGCGCGTCAATTATATATAAATAGCTTCCGCTTCCGGTGGTTATATCCTCTCGGTTTTCCGCTGTTCCGGTTTTTACGACAGGAAAATCCAGAAGGTTCAGGCAGTATTCGTCTGGCTTATAAAGGCTCAACTTCAGCGTGAGGGCAGTTTCGGCAGTGCAGGAGGCGAAGTTCGCAAGCTTATCCTTGTACTGGGGGCAATTTTTTGCCTTATCAAAAGAGTATCTGACATCCTCGGCACTTAACTGGCTTCCGTCGGAAAAAGAAAGCCCATTCTTCAGAATAACCTCGACCTCAAGACCTTCGACAGCCCCCTCCAAAGCGAGGTCACCCGTGGGCTTATAGGTGTCGTCAAGAGTAAAAAGCCTTGAAAAAACCAAATCAGTCAGCTTAGTGTTCATAGTCGTTTCTGCGAAATAGGGGTTGAGCGAATCGGTGGTTGTATAACCGATTTTTATCTGCTGCTTCGGCTGAACATATTCAGCAGCAGTTACTTCTTGAGTTGTCTGCTCGTTTTTATTCGGGTTTTCACAGGAGGAAAGGAAAAGCATTGCTGCGATAAGTATAATGCAGATATTTTTTTTCCTTCTATTTGATTGAAACAAGCTCACAGGACAAGGCTTTGCCTGTTTTGTTGTCGATTTCAAAGAGACACCCCTCCAGTTTACATTCGCTCTCAGGATTTTCGAATCGAACAGGCAGCCCTGTCCGCATTTTTTCAATAGCCAGCTCCGGTTTAATTCCTAAAACAGAATTAATCGGACCGGTCATGCCCAGATCACTTATATAACCCGTGCCTTTCGGCAGCACATACGCGTCGGTAGTCTGCACATGGGTGTGGGTGCCGAAAAAAGCGCTGACCTTGCCGTCAAGATAGAAGCCGAGAGCTCTTTTTTCGCCAGTCGCCTCAGCGTGGAAGTCGACAGCAATGCATTTAATACCCTCAAGCTCACGCAGTATGCCGTCAACACAGTCAAAAGGATTGTCGCAGGGCTCCATGTTCACCCGCCCGAGCAGATTTATCACAGCGAATTGAAAACGCCCCTTATCTATTATATAATAGCCTTTTCCGGGTGAGTCCCTGTGAATATTTGCCGGGCGTATCACTGCTTTAGTCGAGTCGAGATAGGAATAAATTTCAGAACGGCGATAGGTGTGGTTGCCGGTGGTTATCAGGTCTACACCGCTGTCAAAAAGATTTTCGGCGGAATGTGGTGAAATGCCGTTACCCTGAGCCGAGTTTTCGCCGTTGGCAATGCAGATGTCAACCGACTTATACTTTTTGAAGGCGGGCAGATTTTTTCGCAGAAACGCGCAGCCGCCGTCGCCGACAACATCGCCGATTGCCAAAACATTAATCATTATGCGTTACCTCTGGTTTCTCTCAGAAAATTAAAAACTCAGGCAACAGACAAGCTAATATCTGTTGCCTATTATTAATTTAACTATTTAGCATAGTCATACAGACGGCTCTCTCTGATTAAATGTACCTTAATATGACCGGGATATTCAAGCTCGTCTTCAATTTTTTTCACGATGTCGCGGGCAACAAGAACCATCTGGTCGTCTGAAATGACATCGGGCTTGAGCATTATGCGTACCTCGCGCCCCGCTTGAATGGCATAGGATTTTTCAACGCCGTCAAAGCTTGTCGCGATTTCCTCAAGCTTTTCGAGCCTCTTGATATAGTTCTGTACGTTCTCGCGTCTGGCGCCGGGTCTTGAGGCTGAAATCGCATCGGATGCCTGAACAAGGCAGGCGACAATAGTTTTTGCCTCAACATCGCCGTGGTGGGCGTGGATTGCGTGAACGACCTCATCGTTTTCTTTATACTTCTTAGCGTATTCAACACCGAGTTCGATATGCGAACCATCGAATTCATGGTCGAGCGCCTTGCCTATATCATGCAGCAGTCCCGCGCGTTTCGCCGTTTTGACGTCAGCGCCCAGCTCTGCAGCCATTAAGCCTGCGATATAAGAAACCTCAAGGGAATGATTAAGGACATTCTGACCGTAGCTTGTACGGTATTTAAGTCTTCCGAGTAGCTTCACAAGCTCAGGATGCACGCCGTTTACGCCCGCGTCAATAACCGCGCGTTCACCGGCCTGCTTGATGGAGGCTTCAACCTCGCGCCTTGACTTGTCAAACATCTCCTCAATACGCGCGGGATGAATTCTTCCGTCTGTAATGAGCTTCTCGATAGTCAGCTTGGCGACCTCGCGCCTGACAGGGTCAAAGCTTGAAATAGTGATAGCCTCAGGTGTGTCATCTATAATCAGGTCAACGCCTGTTATTGTTTCGAGTGTTCGTATGTTGCGTCCCTCACGTCCGATGATTCTTCCCTTCATCTCATCGTTCGGCAGATTAACAACCGAAACCATTGCCTCGGAAGCGTGGTCTGCGGCGCAGCGCTGTATAGCCTGTGAAATTATTTCCTTTGCGAGATTATCAGCCTCATCACGGGTCTTTTGCTCGTAATCAAGAATTTTAACCGCTTTTTCGTGCACCAGTCCCTGTTCAAGGGATTCGATAATGTGAACTCTTGCCTGGTCCTTGGTAAGCCCTGAAATGCGTTCAAGCATCTCAAACTGGCTTTTCTTTATACTGTCAATTTCCCCCAGCTTAGCGTCAGCTTCCTTGTGCTTCGACTGCAGTGTCTCATCTTTTTTCTCGATTTGCTCGATTTTTTTGTCAAGGGATTCTTCTTTTTGAATCAAACGGCGTTCCTGTCTTTGAACTTCGCTTCTTCTTTCGCGCAGCTCCTTGTCAGCATCCGAACGCTGCTTGTGAATTTCATCCTTAGCCTCAAGAATAGCTTCCTTTTTTTTCTGCTCTGCCGTTGTCAACGCTTGCGTGACAATTCTGTTAGCTTCATCTGTTGCGGAGCCGATAGCCTCTTCGGCTTTCTTTTTGCCTCTTTTTTCGCCTAAAATTTCGGCGACAATTATAAGTATCACAGCCACAACAGCAATAATAATCGGTAAAAAGTCTTTCAAAAGTGTAATCGCACCTCCTTATTTTTGTTTTGTTTAATATCGATTCATCAGGAAAGCAAATCCTTTTGCATATATCGGCATCTGTTTCCCGGCGTCCTGACATAATGCAGGCGCAGCCGCCCGCACACGGGGTTATCCCCTTCAAATTTTTTTCAATAACACGATCAGTTCGCATATAATCGCATTATCCTTGATATTTTAATATTTTTATTATAGTATGTCAAGATAAATATTAATAAAATCTTAATTTATTCCAAAATTATTCAGTTTTATGCCGTTTTTCACCCTCAAAAGGCAATAGTGTGCCGTCTGTAGACTGACAATATTACAAAACGATTACATTTACAACGTTTAGATTGACTTATAGAAAAATTTGGAATAATATTAAAACGGTATGCCTTAACCATCATCTAGCATCTAGAATCCAGAATCCAGAATCCAGCAAAGGGGGCTTATAGCCTTTGATGAAAAAATATATTTTAACGCTATTTTCGCTTTTTCTTGTTTTAGCTCTGCTTTTTACATCCTGCTCCGAAAAGCCGGAAGAACCAAACACTCCGAACGTCAATAACACAGACAAAACCGCCTTGAATGTCAGTATCGGCAGCGCGACAAAAACACTCGACCCTGTTTCTGATTACAATATCGGTACGGGGAGCGTGATTCTGCATATTTTTGAGGGGCTATTCACCCTCTCGGCAGACAAACAGGCTGTTCCCGCGCAGGCGGAGAGCTTTACAAAGAGCGCAGACGGTCTGAGCTATACCTTCAAGCTGCGAGAGTCCCTTAAGTGGAGCGACGGAAGCGAGCTGAGCGCCGAGGATTTTGTTTACAGCTGGAACCGCGCGGCGAAGTCCACCAAGAATTATGCCTATCTTTTCAAGACCTTTGATAAAAATAAGGACGGCTCGCTGAAGCTTGAGGCTACTGACGCGAGAACGCTTGTGCTGACCTTAAACGCGCCCACTCCTTATCTGCCTGATTTGCTGACTCTGCCGATTTTTTGTCCCGTGAAGAGGGATATGGTTGATTTTTCAGCAAGCGGCTGGTCAGTGAGAGCGGATTCCTGCGTTGGCAACGGACCGTATAAGCTCAGCGAAATAACCGAGGATTCGATGATTTCACTTGTTAAAAACGGGAGCTACCGAAACGCACAGGAGGTTAAAACAGAAAAAATTAATTTTATAAAACCCGCGATAAATTCGGATTATGACGCTTATATGTCCGGTGAGATTATGTTTGCGGATACAATTCCCGCGACAAAGCTGCCGGAGCTGTTGGAAAAGCCGTATTTTCATACAGATAATCAGCTCGGGATTTATTTCTTTATTTTCAATACAAGCAAGAGACCTATGAACAATGAAAATCTCAGAAAGGCACTTAGTCTCGCTATCGACAGGAATTATATCAGCCGCGAAATATGCCATGGCATTAATCAGCCCGCATTCTCTGTGTTACCTCAGGGGCTTATGAGTGACGGCGCGGGGCTTGATTACAGGACGAAGGCAGGGCAGTTTATCGACGGCTCGAAGCATGAGGAAAATCTCCTGGAAGCGAAAAAGCTCCTAAAAGAAGCGGGCTATCCTGAGGGAAAAAATCTCGCGAAAATTAATTTCAGCTGCGAAAAAACCACAGAAAACGAGCTGATTGCCGAGGCTGTCAAAAAAATGTGGGCTGAGCTTGGAGTTACGCTAGAAATTCACTATTATACAGCCGCGGAATTAATTCTGAGAGCTGATAACGGTCAATTTGAAATCATGAAATCATCCTGGCTCTGCGATTACCGCGACCCTAGTGCGATGCTCGAAATTTTTTCGTCCAAAAACAACATGAACTATTCAAAATGGACTGACTCGCAGTATGAAAAGGATTTGACGGCGGCAAGAAAGGAAACAGACGCAAACAAGAGATACGACTTGTTTTATAAATGCGAAAAGCTGCTTTTTGAAGAGGCGGCAGTCTGTCCAATCTATTTCGCCGATGATATTTATTTGCAGAGTGAAAATCTGAAAAATGTCATTGTTTCACCTTTCGGATATAAAAATTTTGCCTTTGCGACAATAAGTTAAGGATGACATTATGGAAAACAATAAAGACGGATTCTCATTTTTTGTCATTACCGATACGCATTATTTTGAAAATTCTCTCGGCGCGAGCGGCGAAGCTTATGAAAGACGCAGCCTGACCGACCAGAAATGCATTGCTGAAACCGGCGCTATTATTGACGCCGGTTTTGATATTTTAGCCTCACAGCGCGAAACCGGCACGGTAATAATTCCCGGAGACCTCGTTTTCAACGGCGAAAAGGAAAGCCACAGAGAATTTATCAAAAAGCTTTACCGCCTTCGTGAAGCGGGCAAAAAGATATATGTGATAACCGCCGGGCATGATTATAATGACAGCCCGGTTGCATATATAGGGGATAAAACTGTCCCTGTTGAGGGCACAAGCCGCGGGGAGCTCTATGATTTATACCGGGATTTCGGTTTTGCTGATGTGATTTCAGAGCACAGAAGAACGCTCTCATATACCGCGAGACTGACTGAGGGACTGCGGCTGCTTGCTCTCAACTGCGACGCGCCGGGACAGGGTGAACGCGGCTTTGACGAGGAACAGACAGAGTGGATAAAAGAGCAGATTTTAAAGGCGCGTGAATGCGGGGACTATATTTTCGCGATGTGCCACTATCCTATTCTGCCCGGCTCGCCTATAATGAATTTTATTTCAGACGCGACAATAGGCAGACGCAGGGAGGTCGCGGACATGCTTTGCGAGAGTGGTCTTGAGCTGATTTTTACCGGTCATATGCATATGCAGAGCCTGAACACATATAATCACCCAAACGGCAATAAGCTTTATGACATTTGCACAGGCTCCTTTGTCGGTTGTCCCTGCTCAATTCGCAAGGTCACCTTCCTCAACGATAATCGCATAGAAATTACCTCCTCCACGATTGATGATTTCGATTATGATAAAAAGGGTATGAATGCCCGGGAGTATTTCGAGTGGCGCTTTAACCGCATGATTACAGACACAATAGATGCGATGGTTAACGATTATGACTATTTCGCGCGAAAAATCGGTATTGACGGCAGTAAACTGCTTGTTAAAATTCCCGTAAAGCTTTTAGGAAGGCTTTTACAGACTTTAACGCTGGGAAAACTCGGCAGACTGTTTTTTATAAAGGTTGACCAATCAATAAAAAATATTTTACTAAAAGATTTCGCGGTGGAGCTGGTGAGAAATATTTTTATCGGCGATCAGCCGTATACAAGCGAAACCCCGCAATACAAGGCGTTTGAAGCGTTGCTGAAACGGCTGAAGCCTTTGACGCGAATACTCGAAAAAAAGCTCGGGGCAAAAAGAGGCGAGCTGAGAGACATTAAAGGCTTCGCGCTTTCGCTTATCGGCAAGGATGAGAAAAGAGATAATAATGCTGTTCTGCCGATTAACAATGATTATATCTTAGATAAAGTGTAAAATAAAATGGTTTATAAGGTGTAGCCTTATAAACCAGCCTTACGCCCTATCTCCTGAACCCTATCTCCTGTAAACGATGATGAAATCATCGTTATGACCATACCTTTCAGTCGATAACGAGCTTATATATCCTAATTTTGTTTTGCTTAAAAGGCACAAAACCTTTTGAAAAACAAGTTTTTCAAACTTTACCTCGCCTTCTTCCATGCCGCCGGTACGAACATCATGAGAATCGGGAAGATTTCGAGCCTGCCTAAGAGCATGTCGAAGGACAAAACCAGTTTACTTAAGTCCGAAAATCCCGAATAATTACCTGCCGCGCCAACCATAGACAGACCGGGACCGATATTGTTGAAGCATGCCGCGACCGCCGAAAATGTCGTTACAAGGTCAAAATTGTCAATAGCGACAACGCTGATTGAAGCGGCAAAAATCATAATATAGACGGTAAGATAAACATTTACCCCGTCCAGCGTCGCCTTGTCTATAACATTGCCGTCCATCTTCACAACCTTGACGCTGCGCGGGTGAATCAGCTTTTGAATATTTACGCGGAAGGACTTCATCAGCATGACAATTCTTGCCACCTTGATGCCGCCGCCAGTCGAGCCCGCGCACGCGCCTATCATCATCAGCATAACAAGAAAGCTGCGTGAATACTCAGGCCATATGTCAAAATCGGTGGAAGAAAACCCGGTTGTGGTTATTATAGACGCAACCTGAAAATATGAGTGCCTCAACGCGGTGAAGGTATGGTTGAAGATGGAAAATGTGTTCACAGCTATTACAATCACTGAAAAGGCGACAATCCCGAGATATGCCCTGAGCTCTTCATTCTTAAAAGCGGAGCGGAACTGCTTCATCAGTATAAGGTAATAAACATTGAAATTAATGCCGAAGAGCAGCATAAAGGTTGCAATAACAATCTCAAGATAAGCGCTGTTATAGGCTCCGATACTCGCATTTTTAACCGAAAATCCGCCGGTTCCTGCAGTGCTGAAGGAGTGACAGATCGCGTCAAACAGCGGCATGCCGCCCAGTACAGTCAATATTATCTGCAGCACTGTCAGTGCGAGATATATTATGTAAAGCAGGCGCGCCGTTTTAATCATTTTTGGAACAAGCTTCCCTGGCTGGGGTCCCGGGCTTTCCGCGCGCAGTATCATCAGTGAGCCGCCCTCACCCCTTTTTGCGGGCAGCACAGCCATGATAAAAACAAGCACACCCATGCCGCCTATCCAGCACAGGAAGCAGCGCCAATAGCCAAGACCCATCGGAAGCGATTCGACCTCACGAAGAATGCTTGCGCCGGTTGTTGTAAAGCCTGAGACTGTCTCAAAAAAGCAGTCTATAAAGCTAGGTATTTTACCGCTGAGATAAAAAGGCAGACCGCCGCAAAGGGACATGAAAAACCACGAGAAGGCGACTATCGCAAAGCCTTCCCGGGCATAAATGTCTCTCTTGACGGGCTTTATCATAATCATTATCTGCCCGACAATGAAAACAAAAGCCATCGTAAAAACAAAAGCAATCGCGCTTGAGCTTTCTGATTTCACAAGCGAAATAATCAACGCGGGCACCATCAAAATCGCTTCAAGCCGCAATATGTGACCGACATAACTGAGGATTATACGAATATTCATTTTTTGATTTTATATTCCCCTTTACTGTAATTACGCAACGTTATTCCGACAATCCTGTTATCTGATTCCTGAAGTATAAATTTAATTTTTTTAAATTTCTGCTTCAGGGATTATTTTTTTCACGGTATTTTTAAGCGCATCCGCTTTTTGCAAGGCTGCTTCCCTGTTTTCAGCGACAACGCACATATATAGCTTGATTTTCGGCTCGGTTCCGGAGGGACGCAGAGCCAGCCAAGAGGAGTCACTGAAGGTGAATTTTAGCACATTCGAGGAGGGCAAGTCGATTTTTTCCTCACGTCCTTCATTAATGAAAACCCTCTTTGAACATTTAAAATCCTCAAAAACAGCGATTTTTTGCCCCTCAAAAAGAGTTTTGTAATCGCCCCTTAACTTATCCATCAGCTTTGCCATTTTTTCCTTACCATCCTTGCCGGGCATGGTTACGTTAATGAGCAAATCCTCAGCGTGACCGTATTTTTTATAGATTCCCTGCAATGCTTCATACAATGTCTTATTTTCGACAGTTTTGTAGTAAAGAGCCATTTCGCAAACGAGAACAGCGGCGATGACCGCGTCCTTGTCGCGTACAAAATCACCCGCGAGATAACCGAAGCTCTCCTCATAGCCGTAAATAAAATCAAATTCACCGCTTTTTTCCCATTCACCAATTACTTCCGCGATGTATTTGAAGCCGGTGAGAAGGTCACGGCACTCGATTTTGTTATCCTCATGAGCGCAAATCATGTTTTTTATGCTGCTTGTGACTATAGTGCTTATTACGGCGGGATTTTTCGGCATTATGCCTAGCTCACGGCGTGTTTTAATGATGTATTCACACAAAAGAGCGCCTGTCTGATTGCCTGTCAGCACCTCAAATTTACCGTTTTTGTTCTTTGAGAGAACTCCGATTCTGTCACTGTCAGGGTCTGTGCCAAAAATCAGGTCAACCTCGCGGCTTTGTGCCATGCGCAGAGCGAGGGTAAACACCTCAGACTCTTCCGGATTCGGCTTTTTGACTGTGGGGAAGTCGCCGTCCGGCTTCTCCTGAGCGGCAACAACCTCCAGAGCGGTAAAACCGAGCCTTCCGAGCATAGTGCGCACAGGGATATTTCCGCTGCCGTGAATAGGTGTGTATATAATTTTAAGCTGTGAGGCTTTTTCTCTAATCAGCTTTTCACGCATCACGACATTTTCGACTTTTTTGTAATAAATGTCGTCAATTTCGCTGTCAATCAGATTTATTTGCCCTGCTACCGCATTGTTTTCCACTGTAAACTTAATGTCTTTGAAAATATCGAGGGCATTTATTTCCGAAAGCACGGCGTTCGCGAAGTCGTCGGTGAGCTGACCGCCGTCGCTGCCATAAACCTTGTAGCCGTTGTATTCCTTTGGGTTATGGCTGGCGGTGATGACAATGCCGCAGCTTGCCTTCTTTTCGCGCACGGCAAAGGAGAGCATCGGCGTCGGGCGTTCACTTGAAAAAAGATAAACCTCTGCGCCGTTCGCGCTGAGAATTTCAGCGGACAGCCGCGCGAACAGACTCGAATTATTCCTTGTGTCATATGCGATTACGACAGAAGGCTTTTTGTCTTTTCTGCAAATATAGTTTGCCAGCCCCTGTGTGACCTTGCCGACGGTGTAAAGGTTCATGCGGTTTGTCCCCGCGCCCATAATACCGCGCAGACCACCGGTGCCGAACTCGAGATTCATATAAAAGCTGTCCTGCTTGATGGCATAATTATCCCTCATCGATCGCAGAGCGCACATGAGCGCCTCGTCTTTATGAGCGTTTATGAGCCAGCTTTGATACTCCTGTTCGATTTTTCTTTTTTCGTCCGCATGAGTGTTCATTATCGCAATGTTATTTTTAATAAGCTCTGTTCTCTGTTTTACGCAATCGACTGTACGCAGGGCGTCAGGGGGTGTGTTAAAGGTATAGTCAATCAGCTTTTCAAGAGTAGTTGAAGCAACATGCAGCCTTGTGTCGCTTGAAGCGTAATAAATATACACCTCGCCTTTTTCATTGACGACAGCGCCGTTTGTGAAGGTGACATTGGACACGTCGCCCACACGCTCCTCACCCGTCGGTGCGATGAAATAGCCCGAAGGCTCAGCGATAACCTTTGAGGGTTCATTTAAATCTGTCGCGAAAACATAAATGACATAACGCAGTCCCGCGGCGGTATTTCTCACGCCGTGGGCAATGTGAATCCAGCCTTTTTCGGTCTTTATCGGTACCGCGCCGCCGCCGTTTTTCGCCTCAGTCACCGTATGGTATTTGCGGCGGCTTGTGATGATTTCCTCACCTATAACAGGGTTTGTTATATCCTCGCACAATGCGAAACCGATACCTCCACCGCTGCCTGTTTCGATAAATCCGTCCTGCGGACGAGTATAAAAAGCGTATTGTCCCCGGACAAATTCGGGGTGAAGTATAACATTTCTCTGCTGAGAGGTTGAAATTAGGTTCGGCAGGCGTTCCCAGTTTTTGAGGTCTTTCGTGCGCACAATTCCCGCCTCAGCCTTAGCCGCGCTGAGGTCAGCAGAGAGCTCTGCGGTCGAATTATCTTTGCTTTCGCTGCAGAAAACGCCGTAAATCCAGCCGTCCTCGTGGGCGGTCAGGCGCATATCATAGACATTGGTCTCGTCCTTTTCGGTGTCGGGTAAAATAACAGGATAGTCACGGAAGCGGAAGCCGTCAAGAGGGCTGTCGCTTTCGGCAATGGCAAAAAAAGACTTCCTGTCATTGCCCTCAACCCGCGCGGCAAGATAATATTTCCCTCCCCTATACAGAGCGCCGGAATTAAACACCGCGTTGACACCCAACCTCTCCATGACGAAGGGGTTTTTTTCACTGTCAAAGTCATATTTCCAATATGGCGGCACATGAGCGGCGCTCAGCACAGGATTGATGTACCTGTCATAAATACCGTTATAAAAGGAGGATTTAGTGTTTTTCTCGCCGATAAACCGTTCATAATCCTGCAGCAGCTGTTCAAGTTTCCCGTCAAGCATTAAAATCAGTCCAATCTCTAACCATTCTTCAGAAGCTTTACTATATTTTGCTTATTTTACTATAATATACTATTTTTCCATTAATAGTCAAGTATGTGTAGCGTATATTTTAACGTGAAGCATATTTTTTTAATAAAATTCACCTATTTTTTTAAAAGGTATTGAACGGATTTTAGTGATATGGTATTGTATATATAAATAATAAATTTGTCGGGTGATTAAATGAAGAAAGCGGTTTCCGGAATGAAGGTATCCTGGCGTGAAAAAATAGCCTTCGGCGTGGGGCCTATAGGCAAAAATGTCAGCTCAAGTATGATTGGATTTCTTTCCGACTTTTTGATGCAGACAAAGAAAATTGACAGCAAATTTCTCGGGATAATGTTTTTCGCCGCGCGAATCTGGGACGGCGTCAACGACCTGATGATGGGCAAATTCATTGACAACACAAAGTCTAAATACGGCAAGTTCCGCCCCTGGATTTTAGCCGGTGCGATAACAAACGCAATTGTCGTGGTTTTCCTGTTTTGGAATCCGTCCCTCGGTCAGGTCGCCAAATACATATATGTTGCCGCCTCTTTCCTGCTTTATGACTTGACCTTTACCATGATTGACGTGGGCTATTGGGCGATGATCCCTGCGCTGTCTCTTGACGAGAAGGAGAGGGGCGTAATAGCGCTGATTCCGCGTCTTATGGGCGCCGTCGGGGGCTTAATCGGCAACTTCACTTTTAATATTGTTGAGAAGCTCGGAAAAGGCGATAATGCCAAGGGATTTTTATTTTTCGCAATCTTGTCGGGCATAGCTTACATTGCCACGACAGTTGTTTGTGTGAGCAGCGTTAAGGAGCATGTCACTTCTCTGACGGTTCAAGAAAAATTCTCTTTCATTAGGGCATTTAAAATTCTATTCAGAAATAAACAGGCATTGACCATCGTAATAATCATGGTGCTTTTCAATGTTGCCTGTAATCTCACGGACGAGGTTTCACTTTTCTATTTCAAATATGTGCTGAAGCTTGAGAAGCAGTTCGGGAAATTTAAAACAATAATCAGTGCGACAAGGGGAATCGGCTTGTTCGCATATTCACCTATATCACGCAAAATCGGGCGCAGACGAATGAGCTTTATAGCATATCTCACGCCGATATTCGGCTATATTCTGATGATGCTTTTTAATAAGCTCAGCCCGGGAAATCTGACGCTTTTTATAATTGCCGCCGCCACAACCTATATCACCTACGGCTGCATGGACGTTATGCAGGGCATTATGCTCGCGGACGCTGTCGACTACGGCGAATGGTCAACAGGCGAGAGGAACGAGGGAATAATCTTCTCAATGCTGACCTTCCTGAGCAAAATCGCAAAGGGCATTCAGTCGCTGATTATGTTCTCGGTGTTCTCGATAGTCGGCTTTAAGGCGGACGCGACTGTGGCGCCAAGCGCAAAAGCCGTTGCCGGTATAAATTTTGTGATGTATATAATTCCCCCGGTTCTGCTTGTATGTGCCTTCCTTGTGCATAAATACAAGTATAAGCTTGAGGGCGAATATATGAGCAATATTACAAAGGAGCTGACCGAGAAAAGACTTAAAAGACAGGAAATGAAAACCGCTGAAAATGATACAGAGATAAAATAAACATAAAAAGGAATGATTTTTTTGAGCAAGCTTGTCACACCGCATGAGTATAATATGAAATTGATGAGAGGGCTTGAGCCTTCCATGAAGTATCAGCCGGGTGCATCGGTTGAGCAGTGGAGGGAGGAAGCGAGGGCAAAGCTAATCGAGCTCACGGGGCTTGATAAATTCGCGAAATGTGACCTCAAATTTAATATTGAAAGTCAGATACAAAACGATAAATTCCTCAATATCCGCTTCACATATCAGAGCGAGGAGGGCTTTACTGTTCCCGGGCATTTCTGCATTCCGAATGAGAAAAAAAGCGAAAAGCTGCCTGTTGTTATCTGTGTTCAGGGGCATTCTCGCGGTATGCATATTTCTATCGGCTCGATAAAATATGAAAAGGACTTCGAGCATATCACCCAGACCGACCACGCCTACGCTCTGCAGGCGATTGACCGCGGCTACTGCGCGATGGTTATCGAGCAGAGGAATTTCGGCGAAGCGGGCGGAACCCCCGACCCGAACTGTTATTGCTCGACTATGGCGGCTCTGCTTATCGGGCGCACAACCGTCGCCGAGAGAGTTTGGGACGTTATGCGGGCTATAGATGTTATTGAGGAGAATTTCTCTGTTGCCGACACCTCCAAAATCGCCCTGACAGGCAACAGCGGCGGCGGTACAACCACCTTTTACGCGGGCTGCCTTGAGGACAGGTTAAATACCGTGATGCCCTCCTGCGCTGTCTGCACCTATGACGACTCAATTGCCAATATTCATCACTGTTCATGTAATTTTGTGCCTCATATCCGCGAATATTTTAACATGGGCGACCTCGCACTGCTTATCGCGCCAAAAAAATACATAATCGTGGCGGGCAAGAACGACAGGATTTTCCCCATAGACGCGGTTAAAAAGACATATGAGCTGACAAAAGAGATGTATGAGTACGCCGGCGTGCCGGACAACTGCGCCTTTGTTATAGGTGACGGTCCGCACAGATATTACGCGGACGATTGCTGGCCGGTGTTTGACAGGCTGAGCGGGTTTAGCAAATGAATTACTGGGTATTAAAAGCGCCTTCGACAAAGGCGGAAATAGCTATCGAGGGCGGCAAAATCAATCTCTCAAACGAGTATATCAGCAGAGCTGTTGATTTCTCGTCTGCTACATTATCCTTTTATAATAGAATTACAGAAACCGAATTCATTGAAAACAGCGACCGCCGCGCAGTGATTGTTATCGACGGCTGTGAAATTATTCCCGGACAAAATATAAGCTTTGTTCGCACCGAGCTTTGCGAGGTATGCAAAAGGCTGGATTTTACCAATAAAAGCTATACAACTCAGCCTGTTTCTTATCCTCCGGCGGGGAAGGCTGTGAAGCTTTATTATGAAAACGACAGAATTGATATGGTTGTTCGTTATGAAATTTACGACCTGATGCCGGTTATTGCGAAAAATGTTACTGTGCGCAATAAAAGCGGTGGGGAAATCTGCGTTAATAAATATGAGCTTGACGCGCTTTCTCTGCGGCGCGGTGTTTCACCCATGATTTACGGCGAGACGAATTACGCGGGCGGCTGCGGGCTTGGTAATAACCGCGTCGCCTCTGTTCATCAGGACGAGGCGGGCTTTACCCTCGCCTTTGATGTCGGACCGGACGCGGTGCTTCAAAGCGGCGAGGTTTTTGAGGGTATCTGGGGCTATGAGCTTCTTCATATGGCAGGGGGCTACGAGGGGAAAATGATTGAGGTCAAGCAGATGTACCGTCAATTGTTCCCGTGGGTGTTGCATTCCCCTCTGATTTTCCACACCCTCACCGACGACCCGGACTGTATCAGAGAAGCCGTTGACCACCTGAAACAAGTCGGCTTTGATATGCTTATCCAGTCCTTCGGCAGCGCGGTCAATGCCGAATCGGACGACGAGGAATACCTTGAAGAGCATAGGGAAGCTTACGCCTATGCCCGCGAAAACGGTATAGACATCGGAGCGTATACCCTGGCTATTGTTCAGGACTACCGCGAGGTCAAGGGCGACGAGTGTAATGTCTTTGCCGACCCGAAAACGAGAATCATGCGCTGTCTCGCATGCGAATGGTCAGAGAAATACTGGCAGAGCATATTTAATTTTTATGATAAAACCGGAGCGAACGCCATAGAAATTGACGGCCCTTATCACTTCTATCAGTGCGAGGGAAGTCATACACACATGCATAGAGGCTTGAGTGACAGCCGTTACTGGCAATGGAGGCTCTCGACTGTCGAGGTCATGCGCAAATTCAAAGAGCGCGATGTCTATATAAACGCGCCGGACTGGCTTTATCTCAGCGGTGTGAATAAGTGCGGCATTGGCTACGAGGAGGTTGCGTTTTCGCAGCCGCGGCAGGAGCAGCTTATTTCCTCAAGGATATATAACTATAAAGGTACCTTTAACAAAATCCCCTCCATGGGCTGGAGCTTTTTGCCCATTGAGGTTTATCACGGCGGCGGGGAAGCCGCGTCCTTCGCGCCGCTTGAGGAAAACCTAGCGGACTATGAATGGTCTGTTTTTCAGCATATTATGAGCGGAGTTCTGCCCTGCTTCAGGGGGAAATATCTCTTTGAGGGCAAAAAAAGCAAAGCAATGCTCAAAAAATGGGTTTCTTTTTACAAGTGCTATATGCATATTTTAAACGGAATTACCGTGCATTTTCTGCCGCCTGTAATGGACGAAAATAATCCGCAGAGGACGACAGGGCTTGACGCTATACTCAATGTTATACCCCATGGGAAGGAAAGAGGAATCCTCGCCGTATTCAATCAGACCGACCGCGAAATCAGAGAAACAATCACGGTCCCGCTTTTTTACAGCGGGCTTTCCTCATGCGAATATATTCCTACAGCGAAAAAAGGCACGGGCATAACCGAGGTGAAAAATCCGAATTACGGCGACTATCCCCCGCCTTATCCTGTTTCAAATGACGAAAATGCTTTTACCGCCGAAAAAGTGACGGGTTATGGCACGGCTCAGGTGATAAGAGAAACCGGTGTTCTTGAATATGCTGCTGTAAAAACGGACAGAAAAATAATATTTTCAAAGGAAGCACACAGCGAGGAGATACTGGACATTGACTCAAACGCCGACGCGAGACTGACATTGACGCTCCCGCCGATGAGCTACACATGGTATTTAATATATGAATACTCTTGATTAATGAGCCAATCTGTATTATACTTTTATTAATGATTAAGTTTTTATAAAGGAGTTATACCAATGAAAAGCGTAAAAAAAATCATCTCTGTTTTACTCGCCTCAGCAATGCTTCTGTCCCTTGCCGGCTGTAAAAATGACATTGACGGAGAGACGACTGTCGCCGCGACAACCGTGAGTCAGACCACCACAGCGCCCGGCGCGACAACACTTCCCGACACCACCGCACCCTCAGGCACCACTACAGCGAATACCACAGCCCAGACTACGGCTTCTACAGCCACAACCGCCGCACAGACAACAACAGCCGCTCCCGCGGGGAATCTCCCGACGGAAAAAGCGGCAATACTCGCAGCCTACAACAAAGCCGCCAACGACACAAAGTCTTATACCGGCGACATAACCGTTAAAAAGGTTGACGGAACCACCTCCTCAATCAGGACTATCTCATTCGCGCCCGCTAAAGCCGTCGCCGACCCTATTTTGCCGAACGACTACCCGAGAGAGAAAACAGCTTCCTTCTTAAACGGAACGGACAAGGCTAATTCCGCCGACACCCTGGCGAAATTTCTGCCTCCCGATAAGCAGACCTATCTGAGCAATCTGACTATAGAGGGCGTTAAGGAAGCCACCTGCGAAAAAGAAGGCAACGGCATGAAGATTGTCATAAAAATAGTTGAGGAAAAGGGTAACGAGCTCAACTACAAGGCTCCTCACCACGGCGCGTGTATGGACACGGTCAACATTACAGCTGAAAGCATACAGCCCTTCACCCTCAATAATGCCAATGTAACATATCCCGGCGGAACGCTTACTGCGTCAATCAATGACAAAGGTTACCTCACAAAGCTAGACATTCAGGAGCCGGTTGAGATTTCCGGAACTTTTACCTGGACTTTAGTTAAGCTTGACGCGGTGATTGATGCGCGCTGGCAGCAGCAGTTTGAATTTACCTACGCCTGAGAACGAGTATGAGAAGTAAAAGCAAACACCGGCTGACCGATTTCGAGGTAAAGGAGTTAGTCAGGATAAATTTCGGCGAGGACGCGGAGGTATTAGCCGTTACCGAGCTTACAGGCGGTATGTATAACGCGGCTTATATTATCAATCTTTCGCCCTCTTGCGCCGCCGAGCCAAAAAATATGGTGCTTAAAGTCGCTCCGAAAGCCGGAGCGAGGGTTCTCACATATGAGAAGGATATAATGCGCGCGGAGGTTCAGCTTTGCAGCATCTACGCGCGCAGCGGTATCCCTGTGCCGAGGGTGATACACTCTGACTTCACGCACAAGCACTGCGAAAGCGATTATTTCTTCATGGAGAAGCTGAGCGGCAGAACCTATTTTGATATGAAAAAGCTGCTTGCGCCATCGGTTATTGATTCCCTGAAGGAAGAAATCGGCGCTTATATGGCGAAAATGCACACTATCAAGGGTAACTATTTCGGCTATATAAAGTCTGATGAGAGCTTCCATCATGAGTGGTGGGCTGATGCATTTGAAGCCTTCATAAACGATATTATTCGTGACGGCAAGGAAGCGGGCGTACGCCTGCCCTACAGGCGTGTATTGAAAACCTTTGAGCCGAACTGGAAGCACCTCGCGGAGGTTCACAGCCCTGTTCTCGTGAATTTCGACATTTGGGAAAAAAATATTTTTGTCGCGGAAAAAGACGGAAAATACGAAATTGAGGCCTTCATTGACCATGAACGGGCGTTTTTTGGCGACCCGCTTGCGGAGTTTGTCGCGAGTCCAACTTTTCTCAAGCAGGATATTACAAAGGAAACCGCTCTGCTGAAGGGCTATGAGAGTGTCACGGGTAAAAAATTTATACTCAATAACCGCGACAGAATCAGGATTCTCATGTACCGTGTCTACCTCGACCTCATCATGGCAGTCGAGACGGCTTTCAGATATAATGGCGCGACAAGGCTCTCTCTATCGCTTTTTGCCCGCTTTATGCTCGAAAAGCATCTTTCTGAACTGTCGGATATCAAGACAATTTACGATAAAGATTAAATAAACGGAGGCAATTCATGGAAAAACTCATCTCAATCATTGAAAGCATCATCATCTTCATCACCTTCCCCTTCTTTTCGCTTCTCTCGACGGGTATGGTGACCACAAGTGTGCTCAAAAATATTGATTCATCATTTTATGAAAACCCTGTTACCGAGCCTGTAAACGAGAATGCTATTCCCGAGGTTCGGGAGCTTATGGAATACCTTGGCAGTATTTATGGCAAAAAAATACTCTCAGGGCAGTATATTGACTCCTATCAGGATTATTCAAGCGAAAAGTTCCTTGGCGACAACGGCGAGATAACCGCATTGAAGTCAAATGAGCTTGTCGCGCTTGGCAGCGTTATCGGTGATAAGCTTCCGGCTGTTATCGGGCTTGATTTTACCGGCTGCGAATTTCCACAGTATTGGCATGACTATGTGACACAGCAGGCAATCGACTGGAACGAGCGCGGCGGAATCGTGACCTTCTGCTGGCACTGGCTGGTTGCGAAGGATGTAAATATACCCATTACTGACGACAACAGATGGGACGCGACAATGTACGCGGAGGACACAAATTTTGTGCTGTCGGATGCGCTTAAAAATAAAAGCGGAGCCATGTATCAAAAGCTGCTCGCTGATATAGATGCGGTCGCGGCTCAGCTCCAAATTCTTGAGGATGAAGGCGTACCGGTGCTGTGGAGACCGCTTCATGAGGCGGGCGGCGAATGGTTCTGGTGGGGCGCGAGCGGCAAGGACGCGTATAAGGAGCTTTATAATCTTCTTTATGAGCGCCTGACAGAATATCACGGACTTGACAACCTTATTTGGGTTTTCAACGCTCAGAAGGCTGACTGGTATGTCGGCGACGACAAATGCGACATTATTGCCGATGACCCCTACACCCCGAACGACATTAAATGGCTCTATCCAATTGACCCCGCGCGCTCGAGCCGTTTCAAGTATCACGCACAGTTCGCTGACAATAAGATGATTATGATGTCTGAAAATTCCGTTCTGCCCGACATTGACAAGGCTTTTAAAAATAACACTGTCTGGCTCGGCTTCGCGACATGGATGAGAAACATGGTGGTTCAGGCTGACCCGAATGACCAGCCCTACGGCGTGACGAATATTTACAGCGAGGAATACAACTCAAAGGCGGCTCTGCAAAAGGTTTATAACGACTCGAGAGTTATCAAGCTCGCGGATTTAGCATTCTAGACGCTAGATGCTGGATTCTAGACGCTGGATGCTATAGGGTTTAGGAGACAGGGTATAGGGCTGTCGGATAAGGCTTCACCTTATAATCAAATCCCCATTTGAAACTGTTGGTTTCAATGGGGATTTTGGGCTTGCTTTTGTAGTAATGTATCATTTTTCGTTATAATTAAAATATATTCAGGTAATAATGGAATTATAAGCAGAGGAGGAAATGAATATGACGACAGTGTATGTTGAGCACCTTAAAGCTGTGCATCAAAAGGAGCCGATGACAAAATTTCTGCCGCTTTCGCGGGGGCAATGCGATGAAATAAATTCTATTGTGAAAAATATATTCGATAAAGCCGGCGGAAAAAGCCTTCTTAAGTCAAGCAAAGATGTTTATCTCAAGCCGAATGCCGTTGACGCTCAGCCCTATTGTTACACCCGTCCCGAGTTTGTTGAGGCGGTTATTAATTATTGGAAAAATAACGGCGCGAACAGGATTTTTCTTTTTGAAAACTGCACCCAGAGTAATTTTACACGGATGGTTTTTGAAATAAACGGCTATAAGGCTGTTTGCAAAAGAACCGGAGCGATTCCTGTGTATCTCGATGAGGATAAGACTCAGACCTTGAAATTTATAGGTAAATCTTCTTCAAAAAAAGAAGAGGACGGCTATGACGGTACAGAGTTTGAGATGCCGAAATTTATTATAAAAAATCTCATTTCCGAAAAGGATGCAAACCTTTATATCAGTCTGCCAAAGCTGAAAACTCATTCTATGGCAGGCGTTACCCTCGGTGTCAAAAACCAGTGGGGTTTTCCCGCACATGTCTCGAGGGGTGCTGACCATAATTTTAATCTGCCATATAAGCTTGTCGATGTTCTTCAGTATATCCGCCCTGATTTTACAATGATTGAGGGTATTGAAGCCACAATAAACGGTCATTATCCCGTTACGGCTTTTGCCTGCGAGACTGTTATGCCCTTTGGAGTAATTCTTGGAGGTAAAAATGTCGTTGCGACAGATATTGTAGGCGCGAAGCTTTTCGGGATGAATCTCGATGAAGTGACACATTTACGCCTGGCGGTCGAAAAAAATCTTTCGGACGGTGTTGAAAGCCTTAAAGACATTGTTATTGACGGCGATATTTCTGCTTATAACAAAAAATACGATTGGGATATTCCGCAGATATTTCCCGACGACATTAAAATTATTAAGGGCAAAACGCGTTGCTGCAAGGAAGGCTGCCAGAATAATCCGCTTATGCTGCTTCAGGCACTCGCCTATGATTTCGGCGGCAGGGGCGGCTTTCAGGTCGTTATGGGTAAGGGGCACGACATGAGAGAGATTAATTCACTTGAGGGTCCTGTTTTTCTCAGCGGTCACTGTGCTATAGATGAGGTTTACGGCTCACTCGAGGCAAGACTTGGAAAAAACATGGTCTATTGCAGCGGAAAATGCAATGACCTCGCCTCAAGCGCCACGGCTCTTTTCCATCTGATGAAGGTCAGCCCGATAAAATTTCTTCGCACAAACCCTATTTTGAGCGCGAAATGTTTTATGGAAGCAAAATTAAACGGCTCAAGCGCCATGACGCCTTCGCCGTTATGCTCAATGATTAAGCTAAGATGATATTAATTGTATTACCGCCTTGAAAGCGCCGCTATCATCGGGTTCTATAGTATATTCCGTCGCGCTGAAACCCGCGGTGAGGAAAAATATATTATCTGTTTGATATTTGTTTTCTGTGACAAGCTTTACGTTCTTAGAAATCAGCGGCAAAATAAAATTCTGCTTATTTCCGCTTATTTCGCCTTTTATTTCAACTTCATTTTCCCTAATGTAATATATTAAAGTGCATTCAGCCCCTTTTTCGGGGCTTTTTTGCTGCATTTGCAAGAGCTTCGCTTTTACGCGCACCACGGTTTCATTCTCATGCTCTTCAATTGAAATTTCCGCTTTTTTATCGTAAACATTTGTAAAAAGGTGCTTGCCTTCATAAAATTCGTACCGCGCGACAAGGGGACGGTGTCTCTTTTTTAACAGCGGAAGCTGCATATTGTTAGGCTCAACAAGCCTGTATTCAAGCACCGAAGAGGCAATAATAGCGCCTGCTTTCTCGTGATACAGCAGTGTCATAGCTCCGCCGGAAACGTGACCGTTTTCGAGCTTCAGGTCATAGCCTGTAATGTCCGCGAGCATTTTTCCGCGTTTAATTCTGTAGGTGTTTATTTCCTTGTAGAACTTTGTTTCGTTTCCGTCTTTTTCATTTGGAAGCATCTGCATATCTTTAACTTCTTCAATACCGTGGGTGATAGCCGCGGCTATTGCGTTCGCATGGGTAATGGTATGATGAATGCATGGAGGTTCGCCGTTTTCAGTGTATTGCATGCCGCCGGCAAGCAGACCGCCGCCGCTGCACTCAGTCATCAGTTTTGTACTGAGAAACGCAGACCGCGCGAAAACCGGTTCATCCTTCGCGAGCAGGGCATAAGCGCCCTGTAGACCATCAGAGGTACGGCTGCCGTAATAAGTCCATTTATTATTGCGAATGCCGAAGGAGTTGTCAATAGCGCCGTCCGGCAGTAAAAAAGGCAGGTGAGCGCGCATTATTTCCTTGATTTTTTCGAGTGAATCGCTGTCGTTGAGCTCGAGAGCGTATTTTACAAGTGACGGCAGAGTTTCCTCCATATTATAGCCGATGTCAACCGGGCGGCAGCCGCCTTCGCTGACCTCCTCGCTGCCGTGACCCTCGCCGTAAATCAATCCGTTTTCACTCACATGGGAAAGCATATATCGGCAAAGTTCCCTAGCACGCAGTCTATAATTCTCATTCGAAAAATAATTTCCCGCCATTGCCATTGACGCGGCGTTGGCAGCCATATAATTGATTGAGGGGTCGAGCTTCCCGGGGTGAAGGTTCATATAAAGCCACTCACACATGCCCGAGAGTCTTGTCTCCCACTCATTTTTTGTCTCACTATCCAAAAGATGAGGGTAATATTTCAGCGCTGAGCACAGGGAGATTGAGGCGAAAACAGTAATCCCGTTCCATACAGAATTCGGGTCGTTATAAATTGAGCCGTCGTCGCAGAGCATATTTTTTTGCCAGCGCATGACAGCTTTTGCGGCGGTTATGTATTTGCTTTCACCGAAAAGCTCAGCCGCGCACAAGAGGGGATAAACCGCGTCGGCGCTGCGCCCGTGAATGCCCTTGCAAGCCGGACAGATAAAGCCGCCGTCAAATAAATCTCCGATACCCTTTAGCTGATATTCAATCAGACAGTCGCACCACTGCTGCAATAATTCCCTGTACAAAATATTCCCCGCCTTCAGGCTTATATTTATACTAACCACTGATAAAAAACAATGTATATTTACGGTCTTTTTTGTGTTTTACTGCGTCTTTCTCCTTAACGGGCGGCAGCCCGTCTGCGTCGGCATCCTTGTAATACTAATCCTCATTTAAAAAGAGAAATTCGAATGAGCCTGTTTGCAAGACGCAGACAAATAATTAATTACACTTTTGCTG